>JAFAZF010000041.1 GCA_019239915.1 Sphingomonadaceae bacterium | reverse complement strand
GAAGGCGATAGCTGTCGCGTCAGTAAGGCTGGCCTGCTCAAGCTCCGCGCGGGCGATCTCTACCACGGCAGACCAATGTTTGATCGTGTCAGGATAGACGGGCCGCCCTCGCCAGCGCCGCGCACCGGCGACCGCCATTTCGAGGTTTGTCAGCAGTGATCCTTCGAGCTCCATGACTCGTCATATCTGGCTTGCGTCACTCGTTGGCAGAAATTTATGCGCTGGATCGCCCCCCTCATGGTTATGTACGAGCTGGTGCAGCGATTGATCATCCATTTACCACCTGCCTCTACGGCACATGTTCCGCAACATCCCAGCCGAGCCGCTTCGCAAGAGCCTTCGCCTCGGCCGACCAGTCGAAGAAGGACATAATTTCTCGTCGCTGCGTCTCGTCCGGCTCGTCCCCGAAATGTCCCTTCATAATGCCAGCTCGGCGACGGGGCGGCTTTGAGACATCTGCGAAATGGATCGTGCACTCGGCGATAACGGCGCCGCCAACGGTTCGCCAAAGACGGACTTCGTGCCGTTCCTGCTTGTCACTGTGCCCATCGGGTTCGGCAAATTGGCCGATCATCCGACCTGTGAATTCGAGGTCAGGACCACCGCTGATGTGCAGTAGGTGATGGGAGGTCGGCATGGGCGTCCCGACAATCACAAATGTTCTGACGGAGATGCGACCAGACGCGGAATTTGGCAACCACTTGGTTGACCGGCACCCCGGAGGGAGCAAGTTGTCGAGGTGCCGGTCGCGACAATGGCCGCGAGAACCCGTTAGCAAACGATGGATAGCATCTGGTAAACGACTCAGCGGTCATGATGAGCGACGCGCTACAGCTTGTCCTGAAGGCCGCTTTCGGCTTCTGCGCGTGCCTGCCTGCCCAAGGATCCCCTTACTCTCGCGTTCAGCACGCGCGGCTTCCTGATCGATCTCGTATGTCGCCGCACGTAGGGCCCGATCGGCCGCAGCGCGCGCAATACCTTCCCAGCGCTCAGCACTTGCCTCGAGCAGCGCCCGCCGGCGCGGGAGGCTCGCCTGTTCGGCGGCAGCACGATCGGCTGCAGCGAGCGCGCGGTATTCCTCGATTCCCGCCATGTGGGCACTTAGCATATCGAGCCGCGCTCCGGGACCTCTGCGTCAAATTTCGCCCGTGCCACCCGGAACAGGATCCGCATCTCCTGCCTCAGGCTGCTGCCAGACGAGTGATGCCGATCCACCAGCGTAAAGCCCTCCCGCGTTAGCCTCTTCCCGGTCTCGCTGCCGCAGCCCTTCTTCTCCGCCATCACTCGCCTCCCTCGTCGGATTGGGCCCCCCGGACGCTCGTCATCGCCTTCCTCAGCAGCGTGACGGCCCGGTCTGCGTCACCGACCCCGATTACCTTGAAGGTCTTGCCCTTGAGTTCGTTGAAGTTGACGAAGAAGCGGCCGAGATGGTCGACGAACGATGCTCCGAGATCAGCGACGCTCTCGGCCGCGCTATAGTTGATCGACAGCGCCGTGCGGGCGATCAGCCGGTCGTTCCTGACCGTGCGGCCCTGCTCGGTCTGCTCCGCCTCGATGACGCCGAGCAGCTTCTCCGCCTCCCTCAGACATCTAGCGCAGGGACGAAAGGACGCTCGGCAGGATGGAGCGGACGATGATTGTGACGCCAGCGGCGCTGGGGTGCAGTCCGTCCGCCTGAAGCAACGCGCGGCGTCCGGCGACACCTTGCAGAAAGAACGGATAGAGGCGCACGCCGTAGGTATGTGAAAGGCGGGGGTAGATCGCGTCGAACGACCGGCGGTAGGCGCTGCCGAGATTGGGAGCGGCCTTCATCCCCGCGATCAGCGTCGGGATGCGCCGTCGCTTGAGCTCGGCGACGATGGCATCGAGATTGGCTGCCGCCGCCTCGGGCGGCAGGCCGCGCAGCATGTCGTTGGCGCCGAGTTCGACGATCACGAGATCGGGCGCGGCACCGAGTCCGCGCAGACCCCAGAGCAGTCGCGCCCGCGCCTGAGCCGCGGTGTCGCCCGAAATTCCGCCGTTGCGCACGGTCGCCGCGACGCCAGCCTGTCGCAGCGCCGCTTGGAGTTGCGTGGTGAACCCCTGCGCGGGCGGCAGCCCATAGCCCGCGGTCAGGCTGTCGCCGAACGCCCAGATCAGCGGCGCGGGTCGCGCCGCGAGACCCGGGCTCGCAAGGCAAAGCGCGAGGAGAAAGTGGACAAGCTGGCGCACCGCCCCGTATCGACGCTGCCGTGCCATCCCCGCTCCCGTCGCCATCCCAGCCCCTCGATAGCAGCATGATCGAGGCGCGGCGCGTAAGCCTCGCGCTCGGTCGCCCGCCCGCACGCGTCGACATTCTCCACGACATCGATCTCGATGTCTCGCCCGGTGAGAGGGTAGCATTGCTCGGGCCTTCGGGTTCGGGCAAGTCTTCGCTGATGGCCGTGCTCGCCGGGCTGGAGCGGCCGACCGGCGGCACGATCCGCGTCGCCGGCCTCGCCTTCGATCAGCTCGACGAGGACGCGCTTGCGGTTGCACGCCGCGGACGCATCGGCATCGTCCTCCAGGCCTTTCACCTGTTGCCGACGATGACCGCGCTCGAAAACGTCGCGGTGCCGCTCGAGCTCGCGGGCGCGGTCGACGCCTTCGCCCGGGCCGAGGAGGAGCTTGCCGCCGTCGGTCTCGGTCGACGGCTGCGCCACTACCCTTCGCAGCTTTCCGGCGGCGAGCAGCAGCGGGTCGCGATCGCCCGGGCACTCGCACCTCGCCCTGCCCTGCTCTTCGCCGACGAACCGACCGGCAATCTCGATCGCGTCACCGGCGCGGCGATCGCGGACCTCCTCTTCGACCGCCATGCCGCAACGGGAGCTACCTTGCTCGTCATCACGCATGATGTGACGCTCGCCGATCGTTGCAGTCGCGTGATCGAACTCAACGACGGGCGGATCGTAGCCGACCGACGGATCGCATGAGCCAAGCTTGGCGACTGGCGTTGCGCGATTTGCGCGCGGGCGGTCGCGGTCTCTGGCTGCTTGCCATCTGCCTTTTCGTCGGCACGGCCGCGCTCGCCGGAATCGGCAGCCTGTCGGCGAGCATCCTGGCGGCGATCGATGGCCAGAGCCGCGATATGCTCGGCGGCGATCTCGAGATGCGCGTCTCGCAGCGCCGCGCGACGGTCGAGGAAGCCGATGCCTTCGCCGCGCTCGGCCGCGTATCGGAGCTCGTCTCGACGCGCAGCATGGCCGCTGCCGTGGGCGGCGCCACGCCGACTCTCGTGACGCTCAAGGCCGTCGACGCCGCGTGGCCGCTGATCGGCCGACTACGGCTAGTCCGTGGAGCGATCGCCTCGCGACCGCACGGCTTGGAAGCGGCGATCGCCCCGGCGCTTGCCGAGCGGCTGGGCGTCCACGTCGGCGGGACGATCAGGATCGGAGCGGCGCAGTTGCGTGTCATCGGGCTGATCGCACAGGAGCCCGGCGCGCTCGGTCAGGGCTTCAGCTTCGGTCCGACCGCGATCGTCGACATGACCGCCCTCGATGCGACGCAGACGATCCAGCCCGGCAGTCTGTACGAGAGCAGCTACCGCATCCTGCTGCCGCCGAGTAGCGAAGCAGCGTCGCTCGGCCACCATCTCGTTCAGCGGTTTCCGAGTGGGGGCTGGACGGCGCGAACGCCTGCCGTGGCCGCCGAGAGCCTGCGCCGCAGCATCGGTCAACTCGGTCAGTTCCTGCTGCTCATCGGTCTCGCCGCTTCGACGATCGCGGCCGTCGGCATCGGCAGCGGTGTCGGCGTCTATCTCGGCGCCAAGAGCAGGATGATCGCGACGCTCAAGGTGCTCGGCGCGCGCTCGGGGACGATCACGGCGCTGTTCCTGATCGAGCTCGGCATCGTCGGCGGTGCCGGCGTGGTGAGCGGGCTGGCGCTCGGCGCATCGGTGCCGGCGATCGTCGCCCGGTTCGCCGGGAAGGCGTTGCCGCTGATGCCCTCGCTGGCGCTCTATCCGCGACCGCTCGGCGTGGCGGCGTCGCTCAGCCTGATCGTCGGCTTGATGTTCGCCCTGCCTGCCTTGATGCGCGCCAGGTCGATACCGGCGGCGTCGTTGCTTCGCGATCTTGGGCTTACCCGTGCGCGGCCAAGGACCCCGACGATCGCAGGGATGACGACGCTCCTTGCTCTGTTGATCGCGCTGACGATCCTGACGGCGGGCGACCGGACCGTCGCCGCCGGCTTCGTAGCCGCCACCATGGCCTTGCTTTTCGGGCTGTGGTCACTGGGCTTGGCGCTGCGCTGGACGCTCGCCCGGCTGCCGCGTCCGCGGCGCCCGCTGCTGCGGCTCGCGCTCGCCAATCTCCACCGTCCCGGCGCACAGACCGACCGGCTGGTCGTCGCGCTGGGGCTCAGCTTCTCCCTCTTCGTCGCGCTGGCGACGATCGACGCCAGCCTGACGGGCGAGCTTCGCGAGGCTGCGCCGGCGAAGGCGCCACGCTTCTTCGCGATCGATCTCCAGCAGGAGGATCTGGCCATCTTTCGGAACGCCGTGGTCCACGCAGCGCCGAGCGCCCGGATCGAAACCGCACCGTCCCTTCGCGGTGCGATCGTCGCGCTCGACGGAGCGCGGATCGCCGACATGAGGAAACCGCCGGACTCTTGGCTGCTGCGCGGCGACCGCACCATCACCTGGTCCGGGGCGGTTCCGGCGCGCAATCGCGTCACGGCGGGCCGTTGGTGGGCACCGGGCTATCGCGGCCCGCCACTGGTCTCGCTCGAGCAGGACGCGGCGCGCGCCCTCGGCCTCAAGGTCGGCGACATGATCACGGTCGCGGTGCTGGGCGTCGAGATTCCCGCGCGCATCGCCGCGCTGCGCAAGGTGGACTGGGGCGGGCTGGGGCTCAACTTCGCCCTCGTCTTCTCGCCCGGATATATCGAGGAGGCGCCGCACGGCGTGCTCGCGACCGTCTATGCGCCGCCCGACCGCGACGGCGCGATCATCGGCGCCGTCGCCGCAGCGTTGCCCTCGGTGACGCTGGTCGACACCGGAGATCTTATCGGCCAGATCGGCGACATACTCGGCCGCGTCGCGATCGCCGTGCGCGCGGCCGCGGCAGTGACGATCCTGGCCGGGCTCGTCGTGCTGATCGGCGCGGTCATCGCCTCCGGGGAGGCGCGTCGCTACGACAACGTCGTCCTCAAGCTGCTCGGCGCCGATCGACGACAGCTCCTCCTTGTTCAGCTGCTGGAGTATCTGCTGCTGGCGGGGATATTGTGCGCGGTCGCGGCGACCGTCGGTTCTGCGAGCGGCTGGTACGTCGTCACGCATCTGTTCGCGATCGCATGGACGCCGGCGATCGGCATGGTGGCGGCGACACTCGGCATCGCCGCGCTTGTCACCGTGGCGATCGCGCTGATCGCTGCCGTTTCGACGCTTGCCGTTCGGCCCGCCGAGGGTTTGAGAACGATTTGATGACCGATAAGATAACCGGCCGCGATAGGTAGGAGGATGCCCTCAATGGCCGACCTCGATTTCGCCTTGGGCGAAATGGCGGACACGATCCGCGACACCACCCGTCGCTTCGCCGCCGAGCGCATCGCGCCGATCGCGGCGCGCATCGACGCGGAGGACAGCTTCCCGCGCGAGCTGTGGCCCGCGATCGGAGCGCTCGGCCTGCACGGCATCACCGTGGAAGAGGCGTTCGGTGGGCTCGGCCTCGGCTATCTCGAGCACGTCGTCGCCTGCGAGGAGGTGAGCCGCGCCTCCGCCTCGGTCGGCCTCTCCTACGGCGCGCATTCGAACCTCTGCATCAACCAGATCCGCCGCTGGGGCAATTCCGCGCAGAAGGCCAGATATCTCCCCAAGCTCGTCTCGGGCGAGCATGTCGGCTCGCTCGCCATGTCCGAGGCGGGTGCCGGATCCGACGTCGTCTCGATGAAGCTGCGGGCCGACAAGGTGGACGGCGGCTTCCGCCTCAGCGGCACCAAGTTCTGGATCACCAACGCGCCTCAAGCCGATACGCTGGTCGTCTATGCCAAGACCACGCCGGGCGCGGGCTCCAAGGGCATCACCGCCTTCCTGATCGAGAAGGACTTCGCCGGCTTCTCGATCGGGCAGAAGATCGAGAAAGTCGGCATGCGCGGCTCGCCCACGGCCGAGCTGGTGTTCGACGACTGCTTCGTAGCCGATGCGCAGGTGATGGGTCCGCTCGACGGCGGCGTAAAGGTGCTGATGTCCGGCCTGGATTATGAACGCGTGGTGCTCTCCGGCATCCAGCTGGGCATCATGCAGGCCTGTCTCGATACGGTGCTGCCTTATGTCCGCGAGCGGCGGCAGTTCGGCACCGCGATCGGTGGCTTCCAGCTCATGCAGGCCAAGGTCGCGGACATGGTCGTCGCGCTCAGTTCGGCACGCGCCTACGTCTATGCGGTGGCGCGGGCCTGCGATGCCGGGCAGACGACGCGGCACGATGCGGCAGGCGCGATCCTCTACGCATCCGAAAGCGCGGTGAAGGTCGCCGAGCAGGCAGTCCAGGCGCTGGGCGGCGCGGGATATACGAAGGATTGGCCGGTCGAGCGTTACTGGCGCGATGCCAAGCTGCTCGACATCGGCGCAGGCACCAACGAGGTCCGGCGCATGCTGATCGGACGCGAGTTGATCGGCCCCGACGCGCCGAAGGCCCAATGACGCGCCTCTCCACCCTCGTCGACCTCGCGTCGGAGGGCTTCGCCGCCAACGCCGCGCACAACCGTTCGCTGGCCGAGGCGCTGCGGCGGAAGGTGGCCGCCGCGGCTCTCGGCGGATCGTCCGCGCATCGCGAGCGCCATGTCGCGCGCGGCAAGCTGCTGCCGCGTGACCGCGTCCGCCGCCTGCTCGATCCGCTCTCGCCCTTCCTCGAGATCGGTCAGCTCGCCGCCAACGGGCTCTACGGGGACGAGGCGCCGGGCGCGGGCCTCATCGGTGGCATCGGCCGGGTCGCCGGGCGCGAGTGCATGATCGTCGCCAACGATCCCACGGTGAAGGGCGGCGCCTATTTCCCGATGACGGTGAAAAAGCACCTGCGCGCGCAGGAGATCGCGCGCGAGAATCGGCTGCCCTCCATCTACCTGGTCGATTCCGGCGGCGCCAACCTGCCGCACCAGGCCGAAGTGTTCCCCGACCGCGATCATTTTGGCCGCATCTTTTACAACCAGGCGCAGATGTCGGCGGAAGGAATTCCCCAGATCGCCTGCGTGATGGGAAGCTGCACCGCCGGCGGCGCCTATGTGCCCGCCATGTCGGACGAGACGGTGATCGTCCGCAACCAGGGTACGATCTTCCTCGCCGGGCCGCCGCTGGTGAAGGCGGCGACGGGCGAGGTCATCTCGGCGGAGGAGCTGGGTGGTGCCGAGACGCACGGGCGCAAGTCCGGCGTCGTCGATCACGTCGCCGAGAATGACGAGCATGCGCTGCTGATCGTCCGCGATATCGTCGCCACGCTCAACCGGCCAAAGACCGTCGACATCGACATCGCGGAGCCGCGGCCGCCTGCGCTCGATCCGCAGGAACTCTACGGCATCGTGCCGAGCGACCTGCGCGCACCCTATGATGTGCGCGAGGTGATCGCGCGCATCGTCGACGGATCCGAGCTGCACGAGTTCAAGGCGCTCTACGGTACCACCCTGGTGTGCGGCTTCGCGCGGATCTGGGGCTTGCCGGTGGCGATCCTCGCCAACAATGGCGTGCTCTTCTCGGAAAGCGCGCAAAAGGGCGCGCATTTCATCGAGCTCGCCTGCCAGCGCCGCGTGCCCCTGCTGTTCCTCCAGAACATCTCGGGCTTCATGGTCGGCGGCAGATATGAGGCGGAGGGCATCGCCAAACATGGCGCCAAGCTCGTCACGGCGGTGGCGACCGCCTCCGTGCCCAAGATCACGGTGCTGATCGGCGGCAGCTTCGGCGCCGGCAACTACGGCATGTGCGGGCGCGCCTATCAGCCGCGCTTTCTCTTCACTTGGCCGAACAGCCGCATATCGGTGATGGGCGGCGAGCAGGCGGCTTCGGTGCTCGCCACCGTTCACCGTGACGCCGACACGTGGACGCCCGAGGAAGCCGAGGCCTTCAAAGCGCCGATCCGCCAAAAATATGAGGGTGAGGGCAATCCCTACTACGCCACCGCGCGCCTGTGGGATGATGGTGTGATCGATCCGGTGCAGACCCGCGACGTGCTCGGCCTCGCCCTCTCCGCCACGCTGAACGCGCCCGTTCCCGATCGCGCGCAGTTCGGCCTGTTCAGGATGTGATGCGATGATCGGGAGCCTGCTCATCGCCAATCGCGGCGAGATCGCGCGGCGGATCATCCGCACCGCGCGGCGGCTGGGCGTGCGCACGATCGCCGTCCATTCGGATGTCGACGCGGCGATGCCCTTCGTGCGCGAGGCGGACCAGGCGGCGTGCATCGGCGGCGCGGCGGCGCGCGACAGCTATCTGCGGCAGGATAGGATAATCGAGGTGGCGCGCGCGACCGGCGCCGAGGCGATCCACCCGGGCTACGGTTTCCTCTCTGAAAATGCGGAATTTGCCGAAGCGGTCCAGGCGGCCGGGCTGGTGTGGGTCGGCGCGCCGCCCGCCGCCATCCGGGCGATGGGACTGAAGGATGCGGCGAAGGAGCGGATGATCGCCGCCGGTGTGCCGGTGACGCCAGGCTATCTCGGCAAAGACCAGAGCACCGACTGCCTGCGGCGCGAAGCCGACGCGATCGGCTATCCCGTGCTGATCAAGGCCGTGGCAGGCGGCGGCGGCAAGGGTATGCGGCGCGTAGACGACGCGGACGACTTCGCCGACGCGCTCGCGAGCTGCCGGCGCGAGGCCACCGCGGCGTTCGGCGACGATCGCGTGCTGCTGGAGAAGTACATCCTTAGCCCGCGCCATATCGAGGTGCAGGTGTTCGGCGACAGCCGGGGCGAGGTCGTCCATCTGTTCGAGCGCGATTGCTCGCTCCAGCGCCGCCACCAGAAGGTGATCGAGGAGGCGCCTGCGACCGGCATGGACGTAGCGACGCGCGAGGCGGTGTGCGCCGCCGCGGTAAAGGCGGCGCAGGCGGTCGCCTATGTCGGTGCCGGCACCATCGAGTTCATCGCCGATGCGTCCGCCGGCCTGCGCGCCGACCGTATCTGGTTCATGGAGATGAACACCCGCCTCCAGGTCGAGCATCCTGTGACCGAGGCGATCACCGGCCAGGACCTCGTCGAGTGGCAGCTGCGGGTCGCGTCGGGCGAGCCGCTGCCAAAGCGGCAGGAGGAGCTGACGATCTCGGGCTGGGCGATCGAGGCCCGCCTCTATGCCGAGAACCCGACCAGCGGCTTTCTGCCGTCCACGGGGCCGCTCGAGCGGCTTCGCTTCCCCGCCGGCATCCGCGTCGATAGCGGCGTCGAGGAGGGCGGCGAGGTAACGCCCTTCTACGATCCGATGATCGCCAAGCTGATCGTCCACGCGCCGAGCCGCACCGCAGCGGCGCACGCGCTCGCCGCTGCGGCAGGGCACGTCCAGGTGTGGCCGGTCCGCACCAACGCCGTCTTCCTCGCACGCACGGCGGCGCACCCGGATTTCGTGAGCGGGCGCGTCGACACCGGCTTCATCGCGCGCCACGCAAAAGCACTGGTGCCTGCCGCCGAGCCCTCGGACGCCGTGCTGCAGGCCGCGGCGGCGGCGATCGTGCCCTCGCTGGACCGCGACCCCTGGACCTGCCTTGCAGGCTTTCGCGCCAATGCGGATCCCGATCGCGAGGTCGCGGTGGAAGTCGCGGAGCGCCCGTTCCGGGTCGCGCTCACGGCCGCCGCGCCGGCGGCGGAGCGGCATGGCGACGTGCTGTTTTTGGGCGGCGAGGCGTGGACATTCGGGCCCTGCCGGGCCGATCACGGCGCGGGCGCCGGCGCGGCCGGCGACGGTGCGATCCTGGCGCCGATGCCCGGCCGTGTGCTCGCGGTCGCGGTGGCGGAAGGCGATGCCGTCACCAAGGGGCAACGGCTCGTCGTGCTGGAAGCCATGAAGATGGAGCAGGCGCTGCTCGCGCCGTTCGACGGCACGGTGGCCGAGCTCAGGGCGCAGGAGGGCGGTCAGGTCAGCGAGGGGTCGCTGCTGGTCCGCATCGAGGGGCGGGCCTGAAGGGCGGGCGCTTCTTCGATCGTGGCGGCTTGGCGATCGCATCCCTCACGAGATCGCCGCAGGGTGACGGAGACCGGCAAACTTCCCTTCCCGACGATGACACACATCCACATCCGCGGCACATCCGCGCGGAGGGAGGCCAAAGCGTGCAGGGACCGGCGAGCCCTCCCGGTCGCAGCATAGCGACCGAACAATGCTCCACAGCGTTCCACCGAATGCTAAGGGGTTGCCGCTATTCCTGATCCCGATGACCCAGCATGACCAACGCCGATCGCCGACGCCGTAGCCGCCGCCATGTGCGACAGGCGCGTGCTATCGCCACGGTGGCGCGGACGCAGCGCGCCGCGCTGCTCGTGATGATGCTGGCGGTCGCCGCCTCGATCGTCAGCCAGCGGCTATGGCCGCCGCTCGCTGGCTTCGGGCCGCCGCCCGTCTCGCCGCTGACACCCGCCCAGGCGCGCGCGATCAACGCCGCCATGCCGTTCGCGAGCGACAAACTCGCTTCCGCCAAGCCTTTCATGTTCCGGGGGACGCCGGCGGCGCGTCTGCAGGCGACCGACTGCCTCGCGACCGCCGCGATCTACGAGGCCGGCGACGATGCCGACGGGCAGCGCGCGGTGATGCAGGTGGTGCTCAACCGGGTTCGCGCGCCCGGCTTCCCGAAGACTGTCTGCGGCGTCGTCTATGCCGGGGCTGACCGTGCTACCGGCTGCCAGTTCAGCTTCACCTGCGACGGTTCGATTGCGCGGCGTCCCGAGCATTCCGGCTGGAACGCCGCCCGCGCCCGCGCCCGCCAGGCGCTCAGCGGCGCGGTGTTCGCGGACGTCGGCACGGCGACGCATTATCATGCCGATTGGGTGGCGCCCTCATGGAGCCGATCGCTCGACAAGGTCGCCAAGATCCGCAGCCATATCTTCTATCAGCAGCCGGGATCTCGGCGCACCGCGTGACGTCGCTCAGCAGCCGTTGCGGCGGTTCTGCGCGGCGTCGTGCTTCTTGTCGAGATGCTGACCCAGCAACGCGCCGCCGACGCCACCGGCGATCGTGCCGAGCGCGCCGCCGCCGAGTGCGTTGCCCGCGACCGCGCCGCCGACGCCGCCCGCGATCGCGCCGGTCGTCCCGCTCGAGCGCTTGCAGTGGTAGCGATAGTCGTCGCCGCGGCCGTAATAATGATGGTCGTGATAATTGTCATATTGCGCGAGCGCCGGGGCGGGCAGCGCCGGGACGACGATCAACGCGCCGAGGCTCAGCGCGACAAGCCTGTTTTTCATGGTGATACTCCTCCAACTGCGTCGCCTGCCAACGCAGCGGATCGGAACCCGTTGCACGCGGCCGCCGGTCCGTCGCCGCACCTGACGATGAACGCGCCAAGTCTCCAGACGCACGAAGCCGCCGGGACCGCTGGTGATCCCGACGGCTCGTGACGATCAGCGGCGCTCAGCAGCCGTTGCGGCGATTCTGCGCGGCGTCGTGCTTCTTGTCGAGATGCTTGCCGAGCAGCGCACCGCCGACGCCGCCCGCCACCGTGCCGAGCACGCCGCCGCCGATCGCGTTGCCGATCACTGCGCCGCCGACGCCGCCGGCGATCGCGCCGGTGGTGCCGCTCGAGCGCCGGCAGCGGTAGCGATAGTGGCCGCCATGGCCGTAATAGTGATGATATTCCGCGCTCGCCTGCGTCGGCACGGAGACCGCCACCGGGGTGGCGATGAGCGACGCCATGGCGATGATCGAGAGCTTGCCCTTCACGTTCTATCTCCTCTGAAATCGATCCGGAACGAGCCCTTCGACCCGCTCGACCCACCTGCTAACGCAGATCAGCGCAAGCCGTTTCACGTCCGATGCGAAAAACGTTACGGACGCATAATCAGCCTGTCTATCGCGCGTCCGGTCCCTTCTCGTCGTCCTCCTCGATCTCCCAAGAATAATCGTTGTCCCACCATCCGCCGTGATTGCCCTGCGCGTCGTGGGGCGGTTTGAAGCGAAACCGTTGCAGGATCAGACCACAGGTGGTCGCGTCGAACTGCGCGTTGCCGCTTGATCGCTTTACGCGGCAGTCGCTTACCCGCCCGTCGGCCTGGATGTAGATGCTGACACCGATGCGGGTCACGCCACTGTGGCTAAGCTCGAACGGATAGCGCGAGAACTTCAGATCACCCTTGGTCTGTATCGGCTCGAAGTCCCCTCCGAAGCCATTGCCCTCGCCGCCGCTGCCGAGGCCGTTGCCCTGCCCGCCCGCGCCGGTGCCCGGGCCGCGCACGTTGCTCGCGCCGGCGCTCGATTGCGCGCCCGGCCCGGCGACCGGTGCGGCGGCGATCGGCGGCGGCACGACCAGCGGCACGCGCGGCGGCGGCTTGACGATCTCGGTCGGCTTGGCGTGGAGGTTGGCGGGCGACGCGCGGCCGGCATGGGCGCGGTATTTCGGCTGCGGCGGCGGCGTAACCGGCGGCGGTGGCGGCGGCGCGGTGACGTTGAACACCTTGAGCACGTCGGCGGTCTTCTGCGGCAGCTTGCCAGTCAACCCGAGCAGCAGCGCATAGGCGAGCAGGCCATGCACGATCGCGACGGCGATGCCCGCGCCGAGCCGATCCGATGCCGGAGTGTCCATCCGCATGCGATAAGGAACGCGACGCGTCCGTTTCGGTGCCCGCGCCGATCTTCGCGCCCGCGTGGGCCAAGCAGGCAAAGGCTTAACCCTTCCGCTGCTAGGCTCGTGCGTTCAAGGGGGGAATGCCATGACTGCCAGCCTCGCGCGGCTGCTCGACGAGCATGACGGCATCGGCACGCGCGCCCGCGCGATCCTGCTGCTGCTCGACGAAGACGAAGCACAACCAGGCCGCGCCGCCGGCATGCTCGGCGAGCTCAAGGCGACGATCGCCGATCATGTCGCCTACGAGGAGCAGTTCATCTATCCGGAGATGAGCAAGGCCGGCAGCGCCGATCTTTCCGACACGGCCGAGATGTTCGCCGAGGAGTTCGTCGCGCTGCGCGGCGATTGGGTGGGCTATCTCGATGCCTGGCCCGATACCGCGATCGGCGGCGACTGGCCCGGCTTCGCCGCGGCGACGCGCGCCATCCTGCCGCGCATGCTCGATCGCGTGCGCCGCGAGAATGATTGCCTCTACCCGCTAGCGCTGCGACGCGGTGCCGTCCGCCTGCGCTGAGCTCGGCAGCGACGTAGCGGGTCCGCTCGGTTCGAGCAGCGTCGAGCGAAGCCCAGACGCGTTCGTCGAGAACCGGCCGCGAACGCGCCTTCTCGACTGCGGGTCTCGACAGGCTCGACCCTCCGCTCGAAGCGAACGGCCGATGTTGCCTTAGCGTAGGTAGGCTGAGGTCGCTCCGCGCGGGCCGCTCAGCTCAGCGAATCGATCACCGCGCCGACGATGTCGGGTGACGGACCGGTCAGCCGCCGCGACGGCTTGGCGATGCGCATGGTGCTGCCGGCGGCCTTGTCGGGCGTGCCGTAGATGAAGCCGTAGGTCGGGTAGACGCCGCCGCCGAGCCCGCCGACCGAATTGTACCAGACGCGGACCTTGCTCCAGTCGTGCTTCTTGGAGACGTCGACGAGCGTCACGTCGCGCTCGATCTGCTCGCGCTCGCCGTGGAAGCTCGACCAGTTCGAATGCGTGACCATCGCGATCGTCGGCGAGATCAGCTTGCTGATCACCGCGACATGGCCGAGCTTCATCCGCCCCGAAGGACGGAAGACGAGCACCGCGCCGACCTTCGCCCGCGCGCCACGCTTGTAGACGCCCGCGGCCTGGTCCCACCAGGTCCAGGCATCGCCGTGCAGCTGCACGCCGGACATGGTGCGCGCCGTCGGCACGCACTGCCCGCCGAAGCCGAGCACTTCCGCTGTGGCCGGCACGGCCGCGCAGGTCAGCGCCGCCACCGCCAGCAATTTTCCAAAGCCCATGACGGCTCCCACACCAGCCGCCCCCCGCGCATGCCTTTGCCGCAGCGCACCTAAAATTTCGGTTCTTGCTCAAGGTTATCAAATCGTCACACTGGCACGAGCGGGGCGACGAGGAGCGACGATGGGGCCGATCGAGGAGGAGCGCGGAAGAGAGCTGACGCTGCGCGGGCTCGCGCTCGGCTGCGCGATCACGCTGATCTTCACCGCCGCCAATGTCTATCTCGGGCTCAAGGTCGGCCTCACTTTCGCGACCTCGATCCCGGCCGCGGTGATCTCGATGGCGCTGCTCCGGCTCGCCAAGGGCAGCACGATCTGGGAGAACAACATCGTCCAGACCGTCGCGAGCGCGGCGGGCGCGATGGGCTCGATCATCTTCGTGCTCCCCGGCCTCGTGATGATGGGCTGGTGGAAGCATGGCTTCCCGTTCTGGCCGAGCTTCCTGCTCTGCGCGACCGGCGGCGTGCTCGGCGTGCTGCTCTCGATCCCGCTGCGCCGCGCGCTGGTGACCGGATCGGACCTGCCCTACCCCGAAGGCGTCGCCGCCGCGGAGGTGCTGAAGGTCGGCAGCACCACGCGCGAGGGCGACGCCGAGAACCGGCTCGGCCTGCGCGCGGTCGTCACCGGATCGATCGTCGCCGCCGTCTTCCCGGCGCTCGTCGCGACCAAGCTCGTCGGCGGCCATATCGAGCGCTGGTTCCGCGTCGGCGGCGGTGCCACCGGGATCACCGTCGACCTGCTGTTCGCGCTGGTCGGCGTCGGCCATCTCGTCGGCATCTCGGTCGGCATCGCGACCTTCGTCGGCGCGGTCTTCGCCTTCGGCTTCGCGACGCCGCTGATGGTGTGGTTCGAGCATGTCGGCGGTCCGGCGGCGGATGCGGCGCAGGACGTCTGGCGCCACCAGGTGCGCTTCATCGGCGCGGGCGTGATCGGCATGGCGGCGATCTGGACGCTGCTGACGCTGATGGCGCCGATTTGGCGGGGCTTGCGCGAAGCCGCCGCCGCCTCGAAGCTGCGGCGCACGAGCGAGGCCGCGCTGCCGATCGAGGAGCGCGACCTGCCCGTCTCGCTTCTCGGCTTCGGCACGCTGGCGCTCGCGGTGCCGATCGTCGCTTTGCTGTGGTCGTTCCTCGCCGAAGGGCCGCTCGCGCATCTCGCGCTGCCGATCGCGGTGGCGGGGCTGGTCTATGTGCTCGTGGTGTCGGTGTTCGTCTCGTCGGTCTGCGGCTACATGGCGGGGCTGATCGGCTCCTCGAACAGTCCGCTTTCGGGCATCGGTATCCTCGCCGTCGTCGGCGCCAGCCTGCTGCTCGCGATCGGTGTGCTGCCCGCGGTCGGGCATGGCGCGGTGCCGCAGCTCACCGCGCTGGCGCTCTACACCACCGCGATCATCTTCGCCGCCGCGACGATCGCCAACGACAACCTCCAGGATCTCAAGACCGGCCAACTGATCGCCGCCTCGCCCGCCAAGCAGCAGATCGCGCTGATGGTCGGCACCGTCGCGGGCTCGCTGATGATCCCGCCGGTGCTCGATCTGCTCGACAAGGCCTATGGCTTCGCCGGCACGATCGGCCAGGTCCGCACCACCGCGCTACCGGCACCGCAGGCGACGCTGATCACCGCGCTCGCCCAGGGCGTGCTCGGCGCCGGGCTCGATTGGAGCCTGATCGGCTCGGGCGCGGCGATCGGCATCCTGCTGATCGGCATCGACGCACTGCTCGGCCGCGCCGGCAAGATGCGGTTGCCGCCGCTCGCGGTCGGCATCGGCATCTACCTTCCGCTGTCGGCGACGCTGGCGGTGAGCGTCGGCGCGCTGATCGGCCACCTCTGGGAGAAGCGGCATCGCGACGCGGCCACCCGGCGCATCGGCGTGCTGCTCGCCTCCGGCTTCATCGTCGGCGAGAGCCTATTCGGCGTCGCGCTTGCCGCCCTGATCGTCGCGACCGGCAAGGACGAGCCGCTCGCGCTGGTCGGCGACGGCTTCGCCACGCCGGCGGCGATCATCGGCCTCGCCCTGTTCGGCGCCGCGCTCGCGCTGCTCTACCGCTGGGCCGGCCGCGCCGGCGAGCGGCTCGGCGTGTTGGTCTGAGGCCGCGCGTCCTCACCGGGCGAGCGCTGGCAATGTTGGGAACACCGTGCCACTGTCAGCGCGCGCCGGCGCCACCTCCGTGACAGCGCGCCGGTTCATGCGGGCCGCTCGGCTCCCGCTGCGGTCGACGTCGCGATACCTTTGTCACCTTCCGCGGCCCGAATCGGACGGCATCGTGCCCGCGAACCGGCCTTCAAGCCGGCATCGGGTCTGCTAGAGGATGGCCATGCCGACCGATATCGAGATCGCCCGAACCGTCACGCTCCGCCCGATCGAGGAGGTCGCCGCCGACATCGGCCTCGCGCCGGAGACGCTCTATCGCCACGGCCGCCATCTCGCGAAGATCGACATGGCGACCGTCGATGCGCTGCGCGCCAAGCCGAACGGCAAGCTCGTCCTCGTCACCGCGATCAACCCGACGCCGCCCGGCGAGGGCAAGACGACGACGACGATCGGCCTCGGCGACGCGCTGGCGCGCACCGGCCGCCGCGCGGTCATCGCGCTGCGCGAGCCGAGCCAGGGGCCGGTGTTCGGCCGCAAGGGAGGTGCGACCGGCGGCGGCCGCGCGCAGGTCGCGCCCATGGAGGCGATCAACCTCCATTTCACCGGCGATTTCCATGCGATCACCGCCGCGCACAATCTGCTCGCCGCGCTGATCGACAACCATATCTACTGGGGCAACGCGCTCGGCCTCGATCCGAAGACGCTGAGCTGGGGCCGCGTCGTCGACACCAACGATCGCGCGCTGCGCCGCGTCGTCACCGGGCTCGGCGAAGGCGTCTCGCGCGAGACCGGCTTCGACATCACCGTGGCCTCCGAGATCATGGCGATCCTGTGCCTCGCCGAGGACCTTCACGATCTCGAGGCGCGGATCGGCCGCATCGTGATCGGCCGCACTCGCGACGGCCGCGAGGCGACCGCCGCCGATCTCGACGCAACCGGCGCGCTCGCGGTGCTGCTCAAGGACGCGATCCAGCCGAACCTCGTGCAGACGCTCGAGGGCAATCCCGTGCTCATGCACGGCGGCCCCTTCGCCAACATCGCACATGGCTGCAACTCGGTGATTGCGACGCGCACCGCGCTCAAGCTCGGCGACTATTGCATCACCGAGGCGGGGTTCGGCGCGGATCTGGGCGCCGAGAAGTTCCTCGACATCAAGTGTCGCGCGGCCGGCCTCTCGCCCTCCTGTGTGGTGGTGGTGGCGACCGCGCGCGCGCTCAAATATCAGGGTGGCGCCACCGTCGGTCGCGTCGCCGAGCCCGATGCCGGTGCGCTCGAGGCGGGGCTCGCCAATCTCGGCCGCCATATCGCCAACATGCGGCGCTTCGGGCTGCCGGTCGCCGTCGCGATCAACCACTTCGCCGGCGACAGCGATGCCGAGCTCGATCGCATCGCGGGCTGGGCCCAGGCCGAGCATGGCGTCGAGGCGTTCCTGTGCACGCACTGGGCGGAGGGCGGCGCCGGCGCGATCGCGCTGGCCGATCATGTCGCGACGCTGTGCGAGGCGGACGCACCGGCGCTCCGCTTCACCTATCCACTCGATCTCCCACTCGAAGCCAAGATCGAGGCGATCGCGCGCACCATCTACGGCGCCGGCGGCATCGCGCTCGCACCGGCGGCGCGGCGCACGCTCGCCCGGATTGAGCCGGCGCATGGCCGCCTGCCCGTCTGCATCGCCAAGACGCCGGTTTCCTTCTCCGCAGACGAAGCGCTGCGCGGCGCGCCTTCGGGGCACATCTTGCCGGTGCGCGAAGTGCGGCTGTCCGCAGGCGCGGGTTTCGTCGTCGCGATCTGCGGCGACGTGATGACCATGCCCGGGTTACCCCGCACGCCCGGAGCGACACGGATCAGGCTCGACGCACAGGGACGGATCGAAGGATTGAGCTGAGGCGAGCCCCTCCACTCACTGAAGAGCTTGGTCGTGGCGGCGGGGAGCGCTTCGGAGCATCGAGCCCTTTCAGCACTGCCCCACCCCTACGCCCCTCCTGTGGAGGGAAGGGATTATTGATTACATCGGCCCGCCGGCAGTGGTCATCGCCGACTTGATCATCTTGAGGTGCTCCTCGACGATCGGCACCGCGCCGGCCGCGACCTTCCGGAGCGCCGGATCGCTGCCGTCCGTCGAGAAGCCCTTATGCAGGGCCCAGGCCTGCTGGTGCGCCTGGAGCTGCTGCTGCCAATAGACATGATCGAAATCTTTGGTCGGCGTACCGCGCAATTGCGTGAGCAGCGCCTGCTTGTCCGGCGGCAGCATGGCGGGCGGCGGCGGCACCGACTTGTCGTGCATCAGCGCGGTCTTGAGCTGGCGTGTGGTCGTCGTGTGATCGCGGATCATCATCTGCGCGAAGCCCTGCACGCCCTTGGTGCGGCTCTTGCCGAGCGCGACCTTGGCGCTCTCGATCTCGAACATATCGCTGGCGGCGGCCTGCTTGACGAACTCGGCCGGCGGCACGCCCATCATCGGCTGCATACCGACGTCGCTGGCGCTCATCGTGCCGGCGCCGCCCGCGGTGGTCATCGGCTGCGCGGCAAGCGGGGCCGCGGCCGTCAGCGCGAGCGCGCTGGCGGCGAACAAGGTCCGGATCATGGTAACTCTCCTGTTGCGCTGCCGTGCCGAACGGCAAGCGGCGCCGGATGTTCCCATGATTACATAGATTAAGCGGCTGCGTGGCGGAACTCAGTGCACCGCGTTGCTGACTGCGTTGCCGGTGGCGTCGGCGGCGTTGCTCACCGCATTGCCCGCTGCGTCGAACGCGTTGTCGGTGGCGTTCCCCGCCGCGGTCAGCATATTGTCGGCGTCGTTTCCGGCGGAGCTGGTGGTCGCCGAGGCGTCGTTCTTCGTCTCCTGGCTGCAGCCGGCCAGCGCGAACGCGATACCGGCGAGCGGCATGGCGATGGTCCTGATCATCGACCCTGTCTCCCGTCATCGAAACCGCCCGAACGCCCTTCATCGCGATCGGTTGCGCAACGATCGCGCGGGAAACGAGAATGGTCAGGCGTGCGCGCGCTCTTTCGTTGCCGAGAAGCGGATGTCCGGCGATCGCTCGTTGACATAGGAAAGCTCCCAATTGTCGCGCGCGAGGAACACCGGCGCGCCGTCGCGATCCTCGGCCATCGCATTCTTGCGGCCGTCCATGAACGCCTTGAGCTTGGCGGGCTCACTCGCGTCGAGCCAGCGCGCGGTCTCGAACGGCGCCGGTTCGAATTCGGCGGCGACATTATATTCCGCCTGCAGCCGCGAGATCAGCACTTCGAGCTGGAGCTGACCGACGACGCCGACGATCCACTGGCTGCCGACCATCGGCTTGAACAGCTGGGTGACGCCCTCCTCGGCCATGTCGTTGAGCGCCGTGCGCAGCTGCTTCGTCTTGGTCGGATCGAGCAGGCGGACGCGGCGGAGGATTTCGGGCGCGAAATTGGGGATGCCGGTGAAGGCGATCGCTTCGCCTTCGGTCAGCGTATCGCCGACGCGCAGCACGCCATGATTGGGGATGCCGATGATGTCGCCCGGCAGCGCGGTGTCGGCGATCTCGCGATCCTGCGCGAAGAAGAAGATCGGCGAGTTGATCGCGATCGCCTTGCCCGTCTGGACCTGCTTCAGCTTCATGCCGCGGCGGAACCTGCCCGAGCAGAGCCGCATGAAGGCGATGCGATCGCGATGCTGCGGGTTCATGTTCGCCTGCACCTTGAAGACGAAGCCCGCGACGTTGGGTTCGTCCGGCGCGATCGCGCGTGGCGAGGCGGGCTGCGGTCGCGGCGGCGGCGCGAGCGCGCCGATCGCGTCGATCAGCGCTTCGACGCCATATTCGCGTAGCGCCGAACCGAAGAAGATCGGCGTCTGGCTGCCGGCACGATAGGCTTCGTGATCGAGCGCGCCATAGCCGGCGAGCGCCAGTTCCGCCTCTTCGCGCAGCCGCGCGACGCCGTCGGCCGAGAGCAGCGCGTCGAGCCGCGGATCATCGAGGCCGGTGAGCGGTTCCGGCGCCTGATCCGGCCGCGTCAGCACATGGGTGCGGAGATCGAACAGTCCCTCGAACAACCCGCCCATGCCGACCGGCCAGTTCATCGGCGTGACGTCGAGGGCGAGTTTGTCGGCGATCTCGTCGAGCAGCGCGTAAGGCGCTAGCCCCTCGCGATCGACCTTGTTGACGAAGGTGATGATCGGCACGTCGCGCAGGCGGCAGACCTCGAACAGCTTGAGCGTCTGCGCCTCGATGCCGCGCGCGGCGTCGATCACCATCACCGCGGAATCGACCGCGGTCAGCGTGCGGTACGTGTCCTCGGAAAAGTCCTCGTGGCCGGGCGTGTCGAGCAGGTTGAAGGTGAGCGTCTCGCCCTCATAGGCGCGCTCGAACGTCATCACCGAAGAGGTGACGGAGATGCCGCGCTGCTGCTCGATCTTCATCCAGTCGGAGCGCGCGCGACGGTTGGCGCCGCGCGCCTTGACCTCTCCGGCAAGGTGGATCGCGCCGCCGGAAAGCAGCAGCTTCTCGGTCAGCGTCGTCTTGCCGGCATCGGGGTGGGAGATGATCGCGAAGGTGCGGCGATCGGCGCCGTTGGTGGTCGTCATGTCGCGGCGCGATGTAGCGACTGATTGCGGCGGATACCATCCGTTCGCCCTGAGCCTGTCGAAGGGCTGTTCTTTCTTCCTCGCGGCTAAGAAGGACAGTGCTTCGACAAGCTCAGCACGAACGGGTTGGGCTTAAGCGAACCGCGCCGCCGCCTCCGCGATCGCGTCATAGCAGCGATCGAGATCGGGCTCGTCGATGCAATAGGGCGGCATGACGTAGACGGTGTTGCCCATCGGGCGGAGCAGCACATCGCGCGACTGGAAGAAGGCATAGAGGCGCGGCTGGATGTCGGCGAGATAGCCGTCGTTGCCGCCGATCTCCATCGCCGCGATCGTGCCGCAGTGGCGGGCGTTGCTGACGCCGGGCAGCGCCGCGACCCGCGCCAGCCGCACGCGCTGGCGCTCGATCAGCGTCGCGATGCGCTCTGTGACCGGCTCTTCGCGCCAGACCGCGAGGTTCGCGACAGCCGCCGCGCAGGCGATCGGATTGGCGGTGTAGCTCGATGAGTGGAAGAACATCCGTCCGCGGTCGTCCGACAGGTGCGCCTCGTAAATGGCTGCGCTCGCCATCGTGACGGCAAGCGGGACGGCGCCGCCGGTCAGGCCCTTGGACAGGCAGAGGATGTCGGGCACCACGCCCGCCTGCTCGCAGGCGAGCAGCGTGCCCGTGCGGCCCCAGCCGGTCATCACCTCGTCGGCGATGAACAGGATGCCGTGGCGCGCGCAGATCGCGCGCATTTCGCCGAGCACGGCGGCCTCGTAGAACAGCATGCCGCCCGCCCCCAGCACCAGCGGCTCGACGATCAGCGCGGCCGGCTTGTCTTCGGCACGCGCCGCCGCTTCGAGCGCGTCGAGCGTCGACCGCCCGTCACCCTCGGGGAACGGCAGCGTGCCGACGTCGAACAGCAGCGGCTGATAAGCGCGGTTGTAGACGCCGCGGGCGCCCACCGACATGCCGCCGATCGTGTCGCCATGGTAGCCGTGCGCAAGCGTCAGGATGCGGTGGCGCGGCTCCCCGATGTTGAGCCAGTAGCCGAGCGCCATCTTGAGCGCGACCTCGACCGCGGTGGATCCGCTGTCCGAATAGAAGACGTGCGCGAGCGCGGCAGGCATGATCGCGATGAGTTCTTGCGCGAGCTGTTCGGCGGGCGCGTGCGTCCAGCCGGCGAAGATGAGCTGATCGAGCCGCTCGGTCTCCGCCGCGATCGCCGCCATGATGCGAGGATGGCGATGGCCGTGCGTCGTCACCCACCAGGAGGAGATCGCGTCGACGATGCGGCGGCCGTCGGCGGTGTGGAGCGCCGCACCCTCGGTGCGGCTGACGAGCGGGACCGGTTCGTTCAAGCCGTGCTGCGTGAACGGGTGCCAGACGGGAGAGATCATTCCGACGCCCCTAGCTCCAAATTCCGTTCGTGCCGAGCGAAGTCAGGCACGTGATCCAAGCGTCTTGCTCGTAGCAAGTCCCTCGACTTCGCTCGGGACGAACGGGCTTAGGAGAAATCCTCTGGTTCGAAGTTCGAGGCGAAAGCGGTTGCGAGGCTCGCAGCATCCACCCGCTCCAGCATCGGCAGCCGACCGAGCCGCCTGACGCCGCCGATCGCGCAGATCGTCGCCTCGCTGTCAGCGTTGGCGTCGCCGACGAAGGCGATCCCGAGCACGTCCAGTCCGCGCGAGCGCAGCGCCTCGATCGAGAGCAGGCTGTGGTTGATCGTGCCGAGCGCGGTGCGCGCGACGAGCACGACCGGCAACGCCCAGCGCGCGAACAGATCGGCGAACAGCAACTCGCGCGTCACGGGCACGAGCACGCCGCCGGCGCCCTCGATCACCAGCGGGTCGGCATCGGGCAGCAAAAGCCGCGCGGGATCGATCGTCACGCCGTCGAGCTCGGCGGCCCGGTGCGGGGACAGCGGCGCGGTCAGTCGATAGGCCTCCGGCAGCACCGTCCGCACGCCCAAGCGCATGGCGGCGGCGCTGTCGCTCTCTTCCTCCAATCCTGACTGGATCGGTTTCCAATAGGTGGCACTCAAAGCGGCGGCGAGGCCGGCGGCGAACATGGTCTTACCGATGCCGGTATCGGTGCCGGTGATGATCAGGCGCATGACGCGTCCGTCCGGCCGGCGACGCACAGCGCGACCTCGTAGCGCGCGATCGCTCCCGCCTCCTCGAAGCGGCGCATCACCGCGCGCAGCGCTACGGGCGAGAGCGGGCGATGGTCCGGCCGCGCCACCCCCGCGCCGATCGCCTTGAGCGCGCGCAGGAAATCGGCGGCGGTCGCGTGCCGCTCCGTCAGCGTGATCGGCTCGACCATGCCGCCCGGCAGCATCGCCTGCAGCGCGGGCAGCGCAGGATAGTCGCGCGTGCCTGGCTCCCGCCCCGCCGCTGCATGCGCCGCACGCCATTCGGCGAAGCTGCCCTCGGCGAGGGTAGTGAAGGCGAGCATGCCACTGGGCGCCAACAGCCCGCGCAGCCGTGCCAGCGCGCCCGGCAGATCGGCGAACCACTGGAAGGCGAGATTGGCGCAGATCAGATCGAAGCGATCGTCGATCACCGGCGCCTCGCCATCGATCACCGCGAAGCGGAACGCGCGTCGATCGGCCAGGCGCGCACGGGCACGCTCCAGCATCGCTGGCGCGATGTCGGTCGCGAGCCAGTCGGCGTCGGAAAGCCGGTCGGCGAGCGCCTGCCCGAGGAAGCCGGTACCGCAGCCGATCTCGAGCACTCTGGGCCGAGGCGGCAGCGCCAGCGCGGTGATCCGACGCGCGAGCAGCCCCGCCGCCTCGCGCTGGACGATCGCGTGGCGGTCATACGCCTCGGCCGTATCGAAGGCCGCCGCGATTCGCGCTTTCATGCCGGGCACGGTACGGGCGCGAGCGCGGCGAGCAGCCGCGCGATATCGGCATCGTCGTGCGTCGCGCGCAGCGCAAGCCGCAGCCGGCTCGTGCCCTTCGGCACCGTCGGCGGGCGGATCGTGCCGGCGGCGATGCCCGCCTCCGCCAGCCGCCGGCCGAGCGCCAGCGTCTCCTCAGCGCCCCCGACGACGACCGGCACGATCTGCGTCGTCGATCCCGCCGTGTCGTAGCCAAGCCGCCGCGCCTCGGCGCGGACATGCTCGCCCATCGCGGCAAGTCGCGCGCGGGGGGCGTCCATTTGCGGAACGAAGTCGAGCGCGGCGTCGATCGCGCCCAGCAGCGCCGGTGGCGGTGCGGTCGTGAAGATCAGCCCCGAGCAGGCGTTGACGAGATAATCGATCAGCAGCCGCGATCCGGCGATATAGGCGCCGAATCCGCCGAGCGCTTTGCTGAACGTGCCCATCGCGCAATCGACGCCGCCCGGCACCGCCGCCGAGAGGCCGCCGCCACGCGGGCCGAGCACGCCGGTCGCATGCGCCTCGTCCAGATAGATGAAGGCGTCGTGGGCGGCCGCGATCGCCTTGAGCCGCGCGACGTCGACGCGGTCACCGTCCATGCTGAACACGCTCTCGGTGACGATCAGACGCGGCCCCGCCTCGCCTAGCCGCGCTGCGAGCAGTTCGGCGAGGTGATCGAGATCGTTGTGGCGGAAGCGAATCTGCCGCGCCCCCGCCGCCGCGATGCCGTGGTGGAGGCTGGCATGGTTGAGCTTGTCGGCGAAGACGAGCGTTCCCGGCGCCGCCTTGATGAGCGCGGGCAGCACCGCCGCATTGGCCTGCCAGCCGGAGGCGAAGATCAGCGCCGCCTCCGTCTTCTTGAACGCCGCGAGCTTGGCTTCGACAGCGAGATGCTGCGCGCTGGTGCCGCTGACGAGGCGCGAGGCGCCCGCACCGCTGCCGTAGCGCCGCGCCCAATCCGCCGCGCGCTCCTTGAGCAGCGGGTGCTGCGCAAGCCCGAGATAGTCGTTGCTGGCGAAATCGAGCAGCGTGGCGGCGCCTCGCACCAGCCGCCCGCCCGACGCCATCGCGGCCGGCGCCAGCACGCGATGCTCGCCGCGCGCGCGGATCGCGTCGAGGGATTCGGCGAAAGCCAGTTCGAGAGCGGACATTCGGGCGCATGTAGTGAGATTTTTTACGAACGTCAGCGCTGTCTCGACCGGTGCTCCGGCGAAAGCCGGAGCCCTGCCGGCACGCGGCGCGCTCGCTCGAAAGCTCCGGCCTTCGCCTGAGCACCGTTGAGACCTATGGGAGCGAGGACCTCAACGACACCTCCGCCGCTTCCAGCGCGTCCGTCAGCAACGCGCACCAGCGTTCCGGGCCGCCCTCCGCGCCCAGCAGGTCCTGCCGGATCTCGATCTCGGCATAGGGACGGCCGGCGGCGAAGGCGTGGAAGGGCACGGTGTAGTCGGTGCCGTCCATCTTGTAGGGCTCGTTGTCGCCGACGACCTCGATACGATCGCGGAGTGCGTCGAGCAGCGCCAGCGCGAAGCCGTTCTCATGGCCGAAGTGCAGAATTCCCGCCTGCCACGGCCGGTCGAAATCGTTCATGCGCGGCGTGAAGCTGTGCAGCGCGATCAGCACGGTGCGCATTCCAGCTCCATCGCGCGCCGCGAGCGCGTTCGCGATCGCCTGCTGATAGGGGGCGTGGATCGCGGCGATCCGCGCTGCCCGCGCCGCCTCCGACAGATCGCGGTTGGCCGGGATCGGGGTGCCGTCGCTGACCGCCGGGATCGCGTCGGCGCGCGCGGGATCGCGATTGCAATCGATCACCAGCCGCGAATAGACCTGGGCGATGAACGGCGCGTCCAGCCGCTCCGCAAGCAGTTCGCCGAGCTTCGCGACACCGATGTCCCAGCCGATATGGCGGGCGAGTTCGGCCTCCGCGATTCCCAATCCGGCGAGCGCGCGAGGGACGCGTTTCCCCGCATGATCGCCGATCAGGAGGAACGGGGAACGCCCATCTAGGTTAGTGACCGCAACCGGCGCCGGCTCATCCGGCCCCAGCAACGCGACGGTGTTCGCTTCGATCACGCGGGAACGAGCCTCCTCGATGCCGACGCTGACCATATCGCACGTGACCCGCTACGCCTATCGCCAGCCGGTCGCGTTCGGCGAGCATCGCATCATGGTCCGCCCGCGCGAGAGCCACGACCAGCGGCTGCTCGAGGCCCGGCTCGATATCGAGCCGCCGCCGTCGGACCTGCGGTGGCTGCAGGACGTGTTCGGCAATTCGGTTGCGATCGCGCGCTTCGACGGCCGCGCCACCGCACTCGTGTTCACCAGCACCGCCACCGTCGAGCACATGCCGATGGGGCCCGATGACGTCGAGATCGAGGATTACGCCCGCCGCTACCCTTTCACCTATTCCTCCGAGGACATGCCCGACCTGCTGCGCTCAATCGAGCGCCAGCATCACGATCCCTGGCGCGTCGTCGACGGCTGGGCGCGGCGTTTCGTGCGTGAGGACGGGCGAACCGACACGCTGAGGATGCTCGCCGAGATCACCCGCACCATCCGCCGCGAGTTTACCTACGTCCCGCGCCACGAGAAGGGCACGCAATCGCCGATCGAGACGCTCGACAGGAAGGCCGGCACCTGCCGCGATTATGCCGTGCTGATGATCGAGGCGGCACGCGCGCTCGGCCTCGCCGCCCGCTTCGTCTCTGGCTATGTCTATTCGACCAAGCTCTCCGAGGGCGTGGTCGGCGGCGGCAACACCCATGCCTGGGTGCGCATCTTCCTGCCCGGCTCCGGTTGGGTCGAGTTCGATCCGACCAACGGCATCATCGGCAATCGCGGGCTGATCCGCACCGCGATCGCGCGCGATCCCTATCAGGCGGTGCCGCTCTCGGGCACCTGGAGCGGCCTGCCGGGCAGCTATGCCGGCATGGACGTCGCCGTCGAGATCACCCTGCAACGACAGGATCCACCAGCGTTCGAACCGGCATCACCGGCGCGCGCCCACGCCCTCTGACGAAAGCCATCCCACACCATGCTCATTCGGGCCGGATACGACATCACGATCGAAACCAAGTCGCCGACGCACACGCTCGCGCTGCTCAACGTCCATCCGTCGCGGCATCGCGACCTCCGCACGCCGCAGCGGATCATCACCTATCCCGAAGTGCCGATGTACGACTTCGTGGACGGCTTCGGCAATGTCGGCACGCGGCTGACGGTGCCCGAGGGCGGAATCCGCTTCACCTGCGACTTCGTGATCGAGGATCCCGGCACGCACGATCTCCGCGCCCCCGACGCCGAACAGATCGCGATCGACCATCTCCCCGACGATGCGCTCGTCTACCTGCTCGGCTCACGCTACTGCGAGACCGACAAGCTCGCGGATACCGCGTGGGCATTGTTCGCCAAGACCCGACCCGGCTGGGACCGCGTCCAGGCGATCGTCGATTACACGCACGAGCATATCGAGTTCGGCTATCATCACGCGCGGCCGAGCAAGACCGCGTGGGATGCGCATCAGGAGCAGGCCGGCGTCTGCCGCGACTTCGCACATCTAGCCGTCACGCTGTGCCGCTGCATGAACATCCCCGCGCGTTACTGCACCGGCTATCTCGGCGACATCGGCGTGCCGGCCGCCCCGGACCCGATGGATTTCTCCGCATGGTTTGACGTGTTTTTGGGCGGGCGATGGTATACGCTCGACGCGCGGCACAATAAGCCGCGCATCGGCCGCATTCTCATGGCCCGGGGGCGCGACGCGACCGACACGGCGCTCACCACCACCTTCGGGCCATCGCTGCTGACGAACTTCACGGTGGTGACCGAGGAGGTGGACGCAGGTGACCGCGACGATCGAGAGGCCGAAGACGAACGCCAGCAGCTCCAATCCGCTGCTTGAGCCCTGGACGTTGCCGCTGGGCGCGCCGCCGTTCGACGCGGTGCGCACCGAGGATTTCCTGCCCGCCTTCCGCGTCGCGATCGCCGAGGGCAAGGCGGAGGTCGCCGCGATCACCGGTAACGCCGAGCCGCCGAGCTTCGAGAACACGCTCGCCGCCTATGAGCGCTCCGGCGCGCGACTCGGCCGGGTGTCCCGGCTGTTCTGGTCGCTCTCCTCGGCGCAGTCTGACGACGCGTTGCGTGCGATCGAGCCCGAGGTTTCGACGATGCTGACGCGTCACGGCACCGAGCTCAGCCATGATCCCGCGCTGTTCGGGCGGATCGCCGCGGTGTGGCAACAGCGTAAGCTATCCGGGCTCAGCGAGGAGCAGGAGCGGCTCGTCGACATGAGCCACCGCGGCTTCATCGCCGGCGGCGCAGGGCTCGATCCCGAGGCGAAGAAGCGGTTCGCTGCGATCGACGAGCGGCTCGGCCAGCTCTCGATCCAGTTCGGTCACAATGTCCTCGCCGCCGCGGCGGAGTGGGAGATGGTGATCGACGAGACCGATCTCGACGGCCTGCCCGATAGCGTGCGCGGTGCCGCCGCACGCCGCGCCGAAAAGCGCGGCCATGACGGGCGCTATGTGTTCACGCTCGACCGTGGCGACGTCGAGGATTTCCTCGGCTTCTCGACCCGGCGCGATCTTCGCGAGCGCATTTGGCGGGCGTTCGTCGGTCGCAACGATGGCGGCGCCCACGACAATCGCCCGCTCATCGACGAGATCGTCGCGCTCCGCGGCGAGAAGGCGCGGCTGCTCGGCAACGCGACCTATGCGGACTATGCGCTCGAGGACAGCATGGCGCGCGCGCCCGATGCCGCCGACGGGCTGATGATGCGTGTGTGGACCCCCGCGCTTGCCCATGCCAAGGTGGAAGCGGCGGCGTTGCAGGCGCTGATCGACGCCGATGCCGCCGCCAAGGGCGAGCCGGCGTTCCGGCTCGCGGGCTGGGACTGGCGCTTCTATTCCGAACGCATCCGGCGCGAGCGTTACGCGCTCAATGGCGCAGCGGTGAAGCAGCATCTCCCGCTCGATTCGGTCCGCGATGCTGCGTTCGCGGCCGCCAGCCGGCTCTACGGGCTGAGCTTCGAATATCGGCCCGACGTGCCGGGCTACCACTCCGATGTCCGGCCCTGGTGCGTGACCCGCGCCGGCAGCCCCGTCGGCCTGCTCTACACCGATTACTTCAGCCGCCCGGAAAAGCATGGCGGCGCGTGGATGGGCTCGCTCCAGGTCCAGGAGACACTGGACGGCACGGTGCTGCCGATCATCTACACCGTCGCCAATTTCGCCAAGGCGCCGGAAATAGCCGAGACGCGCCTCTCGCTCGACGAGGCGCGCACGCTGTTCCACGAATTCGGCCATGCCATGCACGGGCTGCTCAGCCGCGTCACCTATCCGAGCCAATCGGGGACCGCGGTGGCGCGCGACTTCGTCGAGTTCCCCTCCAAATTCATGGAGCATTGGATCACCGCGCCGGAGGTGCTGCGCGCGTTCGGCGTGCCCGAGCCGCTGATCGACGCGATCCAATGCGCCGACGAGTTCGGCCAGGGCTTCGCGACCGTCGAGTTCCTCGGCTCGGCGATCGTCGACCTGGCGATCCACCGTTCGACCGAGGAGAAGCCGGACGTCCGTGCGATCGAGCGCGCGACGCTGGAGCGCATCGGCATGCCCGACGAGATCCCGATGCGCCACGGCCTGCCCCACTTCACCCATGTGTTCGACGGCGGCTACGCGGCCTCCTACTACGCCTATCTCTGGGCGGAGGTGCTCGACGCCGACGCCTTCGCTGCGTTCGAGGAGAAGGGGGACATCTTCGATGCCGAACTCGCCGGCCGCTTCCGTGACGAGGTGCTCGCGCGCGGCGATTCGCGCGACCCAATGATCTCCTACCGTGCCTTCCGCGGCCGCGATCCGGACGAGACCGCGCTGCTTCGCGCGCGACGTCTGGTCAGCTGAGCTGGTTGCCAATGCCTGACAACAATCGCGGCGCTTTGTCCGCCTTCCTCGCACGCATATCACGGCGCTCGGTGCTAGACGGCGACGAGATCGAAGCGATCCTGTCGCTGCCGACGATCGAGCACCGCGTGCGCGCCAATCAGGACATCGTACGCCTCGGTGAGCGGATCGACCATGCCTGTCTCGTGGTTGAGGGGCTTGTCGGTCGCTTCGGACAGACGTCGTCCGGCGAGCGGCAGATCATCGCGCTCCACATTCCGGGAGACATGGCGGATCTTCATTCCGTTGTCTCGCCGCTCGTTACCGTGCCGCTGCAGGCGCTGACGGCGAGCACCATCATCCGTATTCCGCACGTGGCGCTGCGCAAGATCGCCGCGCGCCACCCCGCGGTCGCGACCGCCTTTTGGCGGGATTGCATGATCGATCTCGCGATCATGGCGCAGTGGCTGCTGTCGATCGGCCGCCGTTCGGCCAAGGCGCGGCTGGCGCACCTGCTGTGCGAGATGGCGCTCCGCTATGAGCAGATCGGCGCCTGCTCTTCCGAGGGATTTCTGTTCCCGGCAACGCAGAACCACATCGGCGACGCGCTCGGTCTCACCGCGGTGCACGTCAACCGCATGTTCGGCGCGTTGAAGCGCGATGGCCTGATCGATGTCAAAGGGCGCGAGATCACGATCAACGACGGCAAAGGCCTGGCCGCCGTCTCGGAATTCGATCCCGCCTATCTCCAGTTCGAAGCGCTCGATCTTCATCAGCGCTGACGAGCGACGCTTCCTTCCGTCGTTCCGGTAGCAAGGAGCGCGAACGTGCGCCCCTGCGCCGCAATGGGACGGCTTTTTATCGCTTCCTCACTGCGATTTAAGCATTTCTGAAGCTGTCGATGCTTTTGTCGCCGCGCCATGAAGATGACCGCGATCCATCCAGCCGAAGGCGGTGCGCCCGTCTTCAGGTCCGCCGCCGACATCGTCGCCGACTTCGCCGCACAGCGCCCCGACGCCACCGCGCTCGATGCCGCCTGCGGCAAGCTGAGCTACGCCGCGCTGCATGAGCAGGCGGGCCGGCTCGCGGCGCACCTTGCCGCGCTTGGGGTCGGGCCGGAAAAGCTCGTCGCGATCTGCCTCGATCGCAGCCATGAGGCGATCGTCGCCGCACTTGCCGTGTGGCAGGCGGGCGGCGGCTTCCTGCCGCTCGATCCGGCATGGCCGGACGAGCGGCTGCGCGCGCTCTGCGCCAATGCCGGCCTCACTGCGATCGTCAGCAAGGCGCCGCACGCCGCGCGCCTCGGCGAGACCGTGGCACCGCTGGTCGCGCTCGATGCCGACGCCGCAGCGATCGCCGCGCATCCCGGCCATGTCGCAGGCCCAACCGCGCCCGAGCAGCTCGCCTATGTGATCTACACCTCGGGATCGACCGGCGAGCCCAAGGGCGTCGAGATCAGCCACGCCAATCTCGCCGCGCTGATCGCCTGGCATAACGCCGCCTTCGCTGTCACCGAGGAGACCCGCGCCGCGCATCTCGCCGGGCTCGGCTTCGATGCCTCGGTGTGGGAGATCTGGCCCTATCTTACCGCCGGCGCCTGCGTCGTGCTGATCGACGAGGCGGCACGCACCGATCCGGCACACCTGCATCGCTGGCTGATCGAACGCCGGATCGACATCGCCTTCGCGCCGCCCGCGCTCGCCGAGCCGCTGCTCGACATGGATTGGCCCGTCGACGCGCGCCTGCGCACGTTGCTCACCGGCGCCGACACGCTGCACCGCGCTCCGCCGGCGCACCTGCCGTTCGCGCTCGTCAACAATTACGGGCCGACCGAGAGCACCGTGGTCGCGACCTCGGGTGTCATCGCGCCGGGCAGCGACGTGTCCGGCCTGCCGTCGATCGGCAAGCCGATCGACGGCACGTTCGTCCGCCTGCTCGATGCCGACATGAATGCGGTCGCGCCCGGCGAGATCGGCGAGATCTTCATCGGCGGCGCGCAGCTCGCGCGCGGCTATCGCGGCCGCCCCGACCTGACCGCCGAGCGCTTCGTCGTGCATGACGGCGAGCGGCTCTATCGCACCGGCGACCTCGCTTCGTGGCGCGCCGATGGCGATCTCGCCTTCCACGGCCGCGCCGACGGGCAGGCCAAGGTCCGCGGTCACCGCGTCGAGCCGGACGAAGTCGCGGCCACCGTCGCCCGCCATCCGGCGCTCGCTGCCGCCGCCGTCGCGACCCGCAACGACAGCGGAGAAACGCAGCTCGTCGCCTATATCGTGCCCGCAGGCGAGGCGCCGAGCGCCGAGGACCTGCGCGCGTTCTGCGCCCAGCATCTGCCGGATTACATGGTTCCGTCCGCCTTCGTGCGGATGGCGGCGCTGCCGCTCACCGCCAACGGCAAGCTCGATCGCAAGGCGCTGCCCGCGCCCGGTTCGCACAACGCGCTGACGTCGGCCGCCACCGCCGCCGCGGAGACGCCCGCACAGGCCCGCCTGCTCGAGATCCTCGAGGCGGCGCTCGGCCGCACCGGCGTCGGCATCGACGACAACTTCTTCCTGCTCGGCGGCCATTCGCTGCTCGGCACGCAGGTCGTGCTGCGCGCCAACGAAGCGTTCGGCGTCGATCTCCAGCTCCGCGACCTGTTCATGGCGCCGACGATCCGCCAGCTCGCCGCCAAGATCGAGGAGGTGCTGCTCGCCATGCTCGACGCGATGAGCGAGGAGGAGGCCCAGGCGAGGGCGGCGGAATGAACGCGCCGACCTCGATAGCTGTTGGAGCGAAGCCGGCCGCCGATCCGTCGAGCGATCCGAGCCTGAGCCTGTTCCAGCTGCTCGATCCGGCGGTCCATGCCGATCCCTATCCGTTCTACGCCAGCCTGCGCGAACGCTCGCCGGTCCATTGGGACCCGTTCATGTCGACCTGGGTGGTGACGCGCTACGAGGACGTGCTGACCGTCCTCCAGACCTTCTCCGCCGATCGCACGCCCGACGAGAAGCAGATGACCGCGCTCGGCCTGCCCAAGCTCGGGCCGGTCGCCGACATGATGTCGCGGCAGATGCTGTTCCTCGATCCGCCGGCGCACACGCGGCTGAAGAAGCTCTGCTACGCCGCGTTCACGCCGCGCCGCGTCGATGCGATGGCAAGTAAGGTCAAGGCGATCGCCAAGGATCTGCTCGATCGCCTCGCGCCGAAAGGCGAGATGGACCTGATCGCGGACTTTGCCGAGCCCTTTCCCGCGCTTGTCGCCGCAGGACTGCTCGGCGTGCCGCTCGAGGATCATCGCCAGCTCAAGGCGTGGTCGGCGAGCTTCGCCGAGATGCTCGGCAACTTCCAGCACAACCCCGATCGCATTCGTGGCGTGCTCAGGACCGTCGCCGAGATGCAGGATTATTTCCGCGCCGCGATCCGCGACCAGGAGAAGAACCCGCGCGACGGCCTGATCCGCGCGCTGATGCTTGCCGAGGTCGATGGCGAGCGGCTCGCCGAGGAAGAGGTGATCGCCAACACGATTGTCACGATGGTCGGCGGCCAGGAGACCACCACCAACCTGATCGGCAACGGCCTGCTCACGCTGATCCGCCAACCCGACGTGCTCGCCGACCTGCGCGCGCACCCGGAGATCATGGAAACCGCGATCGAGGAGCTGCTGCGTTTCGAGAGCCCGAGCCAGCACACCGCGCGCATCGCCAAGGCAGACACGACAATCGGCGGCAAGCTGATCAAGCAGGGCGCGGCGGTGATGGCGGTGATGGCCGCCGGCAACCGCGATCCCGAGCGCTTCGACGATCCCGATACGCTCGATCTGCGCCGGCAGGACAATCGCCACCTCGCCTTCGGCTGGTCGACGCATTTCTGCTTCGGCGCGCCGCTCGCGCGGATGGAGGCGCGCACCGCCTACGCGATGCTGCTCGAGCGGATCGACGACATCGCGCTCGCCACCGACGAGGCGACGCTCGAATGGCGCCCGAACTCGGGCCTGCGCGGGCTGGTCGGCCTGCCGATCCGCTACCGCCCTTCGGGAGCTTGAGATGGACATGAGTGCGGCGCCGGCGCTTTCCGATGCCAAGCGCGAGCTGCTCGCGCGGATGCTGCGCGGCGACGGCGGCGCGGAGAAGGCGCAGGCGCCCGATCGGGTACAGCCGCGGCCGGCCGGCCTTCCGGTGCCGCTTTCGGCCGATCAGCGCCAGGTCTGGCTGCATGCGGCGATGGCGCCCGACGTGCCGCTCTATAACGAGTCGATCACGATCCACCGCCTCGGGTACTACGACCACGACGTGATGGAGCGCGCGGTCGCCGAGGTGCTGCGCCGCCACGAGGCATGGCGCACGACGATCGACGCTTCGGGCGCGGAGCCGGTGCAGGCGATCCACCCGGCCGAGCGGCTGGCGATCCCGCTCAGCGACGTGAGCCACCTGCCGGAAGCGGACCGCGACGCCGCCGCGCTCGCGCTCGGCAGCGCCGACGCGCGCGAGGCGATCGATTTCACCCGGGGCCCGCTGTTTCGCGCGCGCGTCGTCAGGATGAGCGCCGAGGAGCACCGCCTCTACCTCACGCTGCACCACATCATCTTCGACGGCGTCTCGATCTATCGCGTGATCGTGCCCGAACTGGCGGCGACCTACGCCGCTTACGAGAAGGGGGAGCCCTCACCGCTGCCGGAGCCGACGCTCCATTATGGCGACTATGCCGTCTGGCAGCGCGAACACCTCAAGTCGCCGGCGATGCAGCGCCAGCTCGGCTACTGGCGAACCGCGCTCGCCGACGCGCCGGCCAAGCTCGAGCTGCCCGGCGATCGCGCCAAGCCGTCGGTGCCGACGCATGCGGGATCGATGGAAACTTTCCTGATCCCGCTCGAACTGTTCGAAGAACTCCGAGCGCTTTCGCAACGGCACGGCGTCACGCTCTACATGACGCTGCTCGCCGCCTTCACGGCGATGCTGAATCGCTATACCGGCGAGGAGGACATCCTCGTCGGCGGCGTCACCGATCTGCGCCGGCGCCCCGAGCTCGAACGCGTCGTCGGCTATTTCCTCAATACGATGACGCTGCGCACGCGGCCCAGCTCGGCGCTGCGCTTCTCCGAGCATCTGAACGGCGTCCGCGACAGCGTGCTCGGCGCGCTCGGCGCGAGCGAGGTGCCGTTCGACGAGGTGGTGCGCGATCTCGGCATCAAGCGCACGCCCGGCGCGCACCCGCTGTTCAACATCCTGTTCTCGATCGAGCCGCCGGTCGATCCGTTTCCCGCAGGCTGGGACCTGACGCAGATGGACGTCGTCGTCGGCGGCGCCAAGTTCGATCTCTATCTCGAGCTCGACGAGCGGCCCGAAGGAATGATCGGCCGCTTCCTCTATTCGACCGAGCTGTTCGATCCGATGACGATCCGCCGCATGATCGGCCATTGGCTGACGATGCTCGAAGCGATCGCCGACGATCCCGAGCGGACGATCGCCGATCTGCCGATGCTCACCGCGCCGGAGCGCGACGCGCAGCTCGGCGGCTGGCAGGTGACGGCGCGGCCGCTGCCGCCGACCACGTTGCCACAGGCGATCGCCGACCAGGCGGAGCTGGCGCCGGACGCCGTCGCGATCGTCTCGGGCGAACTGCGCTGGAGCTATGCCGAGCTGGATGCCGAGGCGGTGCGGATCGCGGCGCTGCTGCGTGGCCGAGGCATCAGCAAAGGCGATCTCGTCGCGCTCTACCTCGAACGCTCGCCGACGATGGTCGCGGCGCTCGTCGGCATCCTGCGCACGGGCGCGGCCTATCTGCCGCTCGATCCGGGCTTCCCGGCGGCGCGGCTCGATCAGATCGTCGAGGACGCGGCACCGGCGGCGCTGCTCAGCGATCCCGTGCTCGCCGCGACGCTGCCCGGTTGGCCGATGCCGCTGATCGACGTGCATGCCGATGCCGATCCCGCCGGCGGCGGCATCGCCGCGATCACCGACGACGATCTCGCCTATGTGCTCTATACGAGCGGCTCGACGGGCAAGCCCAAGGGCGTCGAGATCAACCACGCCTCGCTCGCCAACCTGCTGCTGGCGATGTGCGACGAGCCCGGCTTCGGCCGCGACGATTCGCTGCTCGCCGTCACCACGCTGTCGTTCGACATCGCCGCGCTCGAGATCTTTCTGCCGCTGGTCTGCGGCGGCCGCCTGCTGCTCGCCTCGCGCGACGAGGCGCGCGATCCGGAGCGGCTGCGCGCGCTGATCGAGACGCTGCAGCCGAGCGTGATGCAGGCGACGCCGGCGACGTGGCGCGCGTTGATCGAGGCGGGCTGGCGCGGCACGCGCGATCTGAAGATCCTCTGCGGCGGCGAGTCGCTCTCGCGTGGCCTTGCCGACGAACTGCTGACCCGCTGCGGCCAGCTCTGGAACATGTACGGGCCGACCGAGACGACGATCTGGTCGACCGTCGCACGGATCATGCCGGGCGAGACCGTGCCGATCGGCCATCCGATCGCCAACACCGTCACATTCGTGCTCGACGCCGCGGGCAACCTCGTTCCCGCCGGCGTCGTCGGCGAGCTCCACATCGGCGGCACCGGGCTCGCGCGCGGCTATCGCGGCCGGCCCGATCTCACCGCCGAGCGTTTCGTCGAGCGGCGCGGCGTGCCCGGCGTGCGGCTTTACCGCACCGGCGACCTCGCGCGCTTCGCGCCGGACGGCACGCTCTATTGTCTCGGCCGCACCGATGCCGAGGAGAAGATTCGCGGCTTCCGCGTCGCGGTCGAGGAGATCGAGGGCGCGCTCGCCAGGCACCCGAACGTCGCCGCGGCGGCGGTGCGCAGCTGGCCGGACGCGAGCGGCGAGAAGGCGCTGGTCGGCTATGTCGTGCCGGCGGGCGACACGCCAACCGCCGCGGCGCTGCGCGACCATCTCGCCGCGCTGCTGCCCGATTACATGATCCCGTCGCGCTTCGAGACGCTCGCCGCGCTGCCGATGACGCCCAATCGCAAGATCGATCGCAAGGCACTCCCCGCGCCCGAGGGCAGCATGGCAGCGCGCGATACCGCCCCGCCCCATGGCGACGCCGAGGAGCGGCTCGCCGCGATCTGGCGCGAGGTACTCGGCATCGAGACGATCGGACGCGAGGACAGCTTCTTCGAGCTCGGCGGCCATTCGCTGCTCGTCGCCAAGCTGCTCCGCCGCGTCGAGCAGGATTGGGGTCGCCGCATGGGTATGGCCGAATTCTTCCGCGGCCACCGTCTGCACGAGATGGCGGCGCGGCTCACCGCCGACGAACCGAGCGTCGAGGCGCGCGATCCGTTCGCGCTCGTGCCGATCCAGCCCCAGGGCACGCAGTCGCCGCTGATCTGGCTCGACGCCGGCCCGGCCTTCCTGCCGCTCGCGCAGGGGCTCGGTCCCGATCAGCCGTTCCTCGGTCTGCCGGTCGATCCGATCATCGCGCGCGAATATGGCAAGCAGCTGAGCTTCGAGCAGTTCGCCGGCCATGTCGTCGCCTCGCTGCGCGCGCAGCGGCCGCACGGGCCCTATTATATCGGCGGCTGGTGCACGTCCGGCATCCTCGCTTTCGCGGTCGCATCGCGGCTCGTTGCGGACGGCGAGGAGGTGCCGCTGCTCGTCCTCGCCCACGCGATGAACCCGCGTGCGCTCAAGTCGATCGGGCCGTGGCGGCTGCGCCTGAGCAAGCTGCGCTTCCACCTGCGCAAATGGCTGAAGGCGCGCGACGGCCGCGGCACCTATTTGCGCGATCGGCTCCATGCGCTCGCCGAGGACGCCGGGGTTGCGCGGGCGCGCACCGCCGAGGGCACGCACGGCGCGCTGCGCGCCGATCTCGATCGCGCCGCCTATGCCTATCGGCCGCGCATCTATCGCGGCGACGTCGCGCTGTTCCAGCCCAAGGAACGGCCCGACGTGCTCGATTCGCGCGACGGCTGGGCGAGCGTCGTGCGCGGCTGGTTCTCGCCGCATGAAATTGCGGGCGGCCACAGCACGATGCTGGAGGAGCCGCATGTCGCCGACATGGTGCGGCACATGCGCCTGCTGCTCGACGACAGCCGCCTGCGCCGCGAAGCCGAGCGCCGCGCCGACGCGGCATAGATCCTTGGCGATCGCGGTCCATCTCTGCTCGCTGGCGGCGTCGGCGCCTGAGCTGGAAGCGGCGCACGCGCTCTTGAGCAATGCCGAGCGCGCGCAGGCGGACAACTTTCGCTTCGCCATCCATCGGCGGCGCTTCGTCATGCGCCGGGCGCTGCTCCGCCGCGTGCTCGCCCCGCATCTAGGCGTCTCGCCCGCGCGGCTCGCGTTCGGCGCCGGCGCCAACGGCAAGCCCACTGTCATCGACGGCCCCGAGTTCAGCGTCTCGCATTCGCGCGACACCGCGATGATCGCGATCGGCGATATGCCGCTCGGCTGCGACATCGAATGGCGCGACCCGGCGCTCGCTTCGCCCGAGATCGCGGCACGCTTCTTCGCGCCGGCCGAGATCGCCGCGCTCGACGCGCTGCCACCGGAACGATGGCTCGCCGGCTTCTTCGACTGCTGGGCGCGCAAGGAAGCCTATGTGAAGGCGATCGGCGAGGGCCTCTCGCACCCGCTCGACGGCTTCGAGGTCTCGGTCGATCCGGAGACGCCGGCGCGAATGGTCAAGGCGCAGAAGGGTTGGTCGATCGCCGGCCTGGCGATGCTGCCGGGTTTGCACGCGGCGATCGTCGCGGCGGGCGAGACGATGCCCGCAATCGAGATTTTCAGCGCGGCGGCGCCGGCAATCGCGGCCTGACACGCAGCAGCGGCGCGGCCAGCGCCGGCATCATCCGCATCACCGGCATCGCCAACTTCCAGCGCAGCGAGCGTTGCTCGATCCCTGAAAGCTTGCGCAAGCCGGCGCGCGCCTCGCCCGACAGGATCAGCGCCTCGCCTTCCGCCCAGGCGGCGCGTGCCTCAACGTCGGCGAGCATCGCGCGCGCCGTCGCGGCTTCGGAGCGGCCGTCGAGCATGGCGGCGAGCTTGGCATAGACCGCCTGCTCGCATGCCAGCATCGTCCGCTCGTTCGACGAGAGCGAGCCAGGCCGGCGCCGGTAGCGGACCAGCGGTGCCGCGACGTAGCCGCCGCGCCAGCCGGCGGCGAGCAGCCGCGCCCACAGATCGAAATCCTCCACAGATCGCAGCGCGCCGTCGAACCCGCCCATCGCGTCGAAGGCCTCGCGGCGGATGATGCAGCCGACGAAGATGTTGAACTGGCGCCGGAGCACACGTTCCAGCGTCAGCGGCGGATCCTGGCGGCTAAAGCGGGAGAAGCGTTCCCCGGCACGATCGGCGAGGCCGAAGTAGCTGGCGTCGCAGGTGACGAAGCCAACTTCCGGATCGGCCTCGATCGCGGCAAGCATCGTCGCGACATAGTCGGGTTCCCAGGCATCGTCACCATCCAGCAGCGCGAGATAGGGCGCGCGCGCGATCGCCGCGGCGCGGTTGCGTGCGGTAGCGAGGCCGCCATTGTCGGTTTGCAGGAGACCGACGCGATCGTCATCGGCGAAACGCGCGAACGCACCGGCGACATCGTCCGGCGCACCGTCGTCGACGACGATCGCCTCCCAGTCGCCCCGCGTCTGCGCCTGCAGCGAGGCGAGCGCGTCCGCCAGCAGATGCGCGACGCCATAGGCCGGCACGATCACGGAAACCGAAGGGGCGCGAGGCAGCGTCACGCGTTCGGGATAGCCGAAGGAGCGCTACGAGCCGGTTAAGGGCAACCCGGGATGGAAAGCGGTCGTCAGCACCTTCCGTTCTCCCGCTTTCGAAGCGCGGCGCCGTTATCGATGGCGTCGCCCCGCTTTGCCGCTTAGCGTGGCGACAAGGCGAGCTGCCATCGCCGGGAGAGGACGAGATCATGGCATCGCTCGCGGAAGCGTTCCGGCTCGACGGCAAGGTCGCGATCATCGCGGGCGTGGGCGATACCAACAGCCGGCACATGGCGCTCGCGCTCGCCGAGGCGGGCGCGGACCTCGCGCTGGTGGCGCGCACCGCGACAGCGATCGAGCCGCTCGCCGACGAGATCCGGGCGATGGGGCGGCACGCGCTGGCGATCCGCGCCGATCTCACCGATCGGCCGCAGGTCGACGCGCTTGCCCAGCAGGTGCGGCGCGAGCTCGGCCGCATCGACATCCTCTTCAACCATGCCGGCAGCGGCGGCGCCGCCAAGCCCGTGATCGACTATGAGGATGACGAGTGGCGCGCCGTCTTTGCCGGTAATCTCGATCTGGTATTCTTCGCCACCCGCGCGGTCGCCCGGATCATGATCGAGCAGGGCGATGGCGGCGTGATCGTCAACACGAGCTCGACGGCGAGCCGCATGACGCCGCCGATGGTCGCGCCTTATGCGGTGGCCAAGGCGGGGGTGAACCATCTCACGCGCTGCCTCGCCGCCGAGCTGGCGCCGCACGGCATCCGCGTGAACGCGATCCTGCTCGGCACGTTCGAGAATGCCGGGCCGTTCCTGAACGATATGAGCCCCGGCTTCGGCGATTGGTGGCTGCGCGAAACGCCGCTGGGGCGGTGGGGCGGCGCATCGGAGTCCGCCGGCGCCGCCCTCTACCTCGCCTCGCCGGCGAGCAGTTACGTCACCGGCTCGATCCTGTCGGTGACGGGCGGGATCGCCGCCGCCGGCTGAGGTGTGGGCGCTTGGATCGGCCCACCGCGGATCAATGGAAATCACGCGATGCCGGCATGATACGCATGTCGCGGGGATGGCGGCGGCCGGTGGTGCGGCCGTGTTGTTCGCCGACCATGTCGTCGGAAAGGTCGCGCAATTGCGCGCTCCAATCGTCGAGCCGCTCGACGACGACATGCGCGATCCCTTCCTCCGATTTCTGCAGACGGCCCGTCACCAAGAGCATTCGCGCGCCCATCGCCTGCGGGCGCCAGCGCTCGAACGCGCTCGGCCACAACACGAGATTGGCGATGCCGGTCTCGTCCTCGATGGTGAGGAAGACGACGCCTTTGGCCGAGCCCGGCTGCTGGCGGACGAGAACGACCCCGGCGGTGCGGATGCGCCGCCCATCCCGCGTCGCGCCCACCTGGGCACAGGGAATCGCGCCGACGCGATCGAGGCGCGGCCGCAGGAAACCGCAGGGATGGCCCTTAAGGCTGAGCTTGAGCGTCTGGTAGTCGCTTACCACGTCCTCGCCGGCGCTCGGCGCGGGCAGTGCCGGTGGTGGCGGCCCGTCCGCCTCGTCGAGCCCCATCGCTTCGAACAGCGGCGCCGGCGCGCGCCGCGGCAGCCCCGCCGCCGCCCAAGCGCCCTGCCGCCGCCCGAGATCGAGCGAACCAAGCGCATCCGCCGCCGCCAGCCTGTCGAGCGCGGCGCCGGGCAGGCCCGTGCGCCGCTTGAGCTCGGCAAGGCTCTCGAACAGACCGGCGGCGCGGGCTTCGATGAGCGTTTCGGCCCAATCCTGCCGGAAGCCCTGGATCATGCGCAAGCCGAGCCGCATGGCCCGACGGCGACGGCCACCGCGCCTCTCTAGCGTACAATTCCAGTCGCTTGCATTGATATCCGGATGTCGGACTTCAACATTATGTTCGCGCGCGTCGCGGACGATCTGCGCGGGCGCGTAGAAGCCCATCGGCTGACTGTTGAGCAGAGCCGCGGCGAACACGTCGGGATGATCGCATTTGAGCCAGGCCGAGATGTAAACGAGGTGCGCGAACGAGCAGGCGTGGCTTTCGGGAAAGCCGTATTCACCGAAGCCCTCGATCTGCCGAAAGCAATTCTTGGCGAAGTCGGGATCATAGCCGCGCTCGATCATCGTATCGACCATGCGCTTCTCATGATTGCTGATCGTGCCAGTATGGCGAAAGGTCGCCATTGACTTGCGCAGCTCGTTGGCTTCCTTGCTGTCGAACTTGGCGGCGTCGAGCGCGATCCTCATCGCCTGCTCCTGGAAGAGCGGCACGCCCAATGTCTTGCCGAGGATTTTTTCCAGCTCGTCGGGCGGGCCGTTGGCGGGATCCGGCTTGGGGAAGTTCGCCTGATAAACTTCGCCCCGTGCCTCCGTCTCGCGCTTGATCTTGCGGTTCTTGAGGTAGGGGTGGACCATATTGCCCTGGATCGGCCCGGGCCGCACGATCGCGACCTGGACGACGAGATCATAGAATTTTTCTGGCAAGAGGCGTGGCAGCATGTTCATCTGCGCGCGACTCTCGACTTGGAAGACGCCGAGCGAATCCGCTTTCTGCAGCATACGATAGACGCGCTTCTTCTCGTTTTCAGCGATAGTCGCGAGTTCGAGCCGGCGACCATTCTTCTCGGCCATCCCATATGTCTCGCGCAGCATGTCGAGCCCCTTGCGCAGCGCCGTCAGCATGCCGAGCGCCAGGATATCGACCTTCATCATCTTGAGCGCATCGATGTCGTCCTTGTCCCACTCGATGAAGGTGCGATCCTGCATGGCGGCGTTGCCGACAGGGACTGACTCGACCAACGGTCCATCGGTCAGCACATAACCGCCAACGTGCTGCGAGAGATGGCGCGGAAATGCCGGGCGCTCGTTGCTGGCGGTGAGCAGCGCGGTCAGCTCGAGCGCCTTGGCGAGGCGCGGATCATCCCGATCGAGCCCGGTGCGATCGACATGCTCGTCCTTGATGCCGCGGCCGAACGAGCCCCACACCGTGTCGGCAAGCCGCGCCGTGATGTCCTCGGTTAGTCCCAGTGCCTTGCCGACATCGCGGATCGCGGATCGCGACCGATAATGGATGACGGTCGCGACGATCGCGGCACGATGCCGGCCGTAGCGGCGATAGACGTATTGCATCACCTCCTCGCGCCGCTCGTGCTCGAAATCGACGTCGATGTCGGGCGGCTCCTGGCGGTCGGTCGAGATGAAGCGCTCAATGAGAACGTCCTGCTTCGTCGGATCGATCGCGGTCACGAACAGGCAATAGCAGACGACGGAATTCGCTGCCGAGCCGCGACCTTGGCAGAGGATGTTGCGATCGGGATGACGCGCCCACTGGACGATGTCGTGCACCGTGATGAAATAAGTTGCGTAACGAAGCTTGCGGATCAGCCGCAACTCCTTGGCGATGATCGGCAGCATCTTCGCCGGCACACCGCCCGGCCAGCGCTCGCGTGCGCCCTTGTAGACGAGATGGATCAGGTGTCGTCCCGGCGTCCAGCCGGGCGGCACCGGCTCGTCGGGATAGCTGTAGGACAGTTCGTCGAGCGAGAAGGTGCAGGCGTCGGCGATCGCGATCGTATGCGCGATCGCCTCCGGATGGCCGGCGAACAGCGCCGCCATCTCGGCACCGTGCTTGAGGTGGCGTTCGGCGTGGGCCTCGAGCGCGAGACCGGCCTCGGCGATGGTCGTGCCCATGCGCACGCAGGCGAGCACGTCCTGCAGTTCGCGGCGCTCGGGGCCGTGATAGAGCGCGGCGTTGGTCGCCACCATCGGCGCCTGCGCGGCACGGGCGATGCCGGCGAGCCGCGCGAGGCGGAGACGGTCATCGCCGCGCCAGAGCGGCGTCGCGGCGAGATAAAGCTCGTCCGGCCAACGCTGCCGCCAATCCTTGAGCCGGGTGGCGAAGGCGTCGTCGAGCTTCGTCGGCGCGGGCACCAGCGCGATCAGCCCCTCGCCCAGAGCGCAAGCCTGGTCGAAACTCAGCCGCGTCTCGGCCTTGGTGATATGACCCTTGGAGCGCCAGCTGCTCTCCGGTTGGTCATCCCGGCTCAGGCTGGGTTCTTGCTCGACCGTCAGATCTGGCTCTCTGCTTTCGCCGGGGGGGCGAGAGCTGGGGAACGGGATGACATTATTCTTGTTTTTCTCGCGCTTTTCATCGGGAACGACCTCGCTCTTGCCGATCGACAGCAGGCGGCACAGCCGGCCATAGGCGGCGCGGTCGCGCGGCAGGACGGTCATCTCGCTGCCGTCGGTGAAGACCAGCCGGCAACCGACGATCAGGCGGATGCGCTCCTTGCGCGCCGCCTCGTGCGTGCGGACCATGCCGGCGAGCGTGTTGGTGTCGGCGATCGTGATCGCATGCAGGCCGAGTGCGCGTGCCGCAGCGATCATCTCGTGCGGGTGGCTCGCACCTTCGAGAAAGCTGAAATTGGTGCAGGCGCGGAGTTCGGCAAAGGGCGGCCCGGGCGGCGGCCCTTGCGTGGGATCGACCGGCTCCTCCGCAGCCTGCTCGCGGACCCGCGCTCGCCAGGATTTGGGCGCATCGCCGCTCATCCGAACAGCCCGTGCATCCACCAGCTCGGTGCCGCCTCGTCCGGCGCAGCGCGCCCGTACAGCCCTTCGCGATAGAGCCAGTAACGTACCCCCTCCTCGTCCTCGACGCGCCAATAATCGCGCAGCGCGCGCCCGCGCTTTTCGCGCCACCATTCGGGCTCGATCCGCTCCGGCCCCTCGGCGCGGGCGACGCGGCGCGCGACGCGCCGCCAGGTGAAGCGCTGCGGCGGCCCCTCGGGCAAGCCGTAGACCACCGCCTCGACCGGCTCGGGCGGATCGAGCAGCAGCAGCGGCCGCGCCCGCCCGGGATCGGCGTCGGCGGCAATCGCCGGCGCGTCCTGCGCCGGCACGAAACGGGCGGCGCGCTCAGGCCACCAGCTCGCGCGCGGCCGCGCCGCGCGGATGGCGCGCGTGCCCAGCCGCGCGACGAGCCGGTCGATCAGTGCCGACAACCGCTCGGCGCCCGCTTCCGCCTCGCCGTCGAGCGCGGCCTGTATCGCGCTCAGCGGCTCGACGATGCCGGCGGCGAGCGTCAGCGCGTCGATGCCGAAGCCGGGATCGATGCGGCCGAGCCCCGCCTCGGCGAACAGCCGCCGCCATACCCCCGGCGTGCGCTGCGGCCGGCCGAGCCGGACGTCCAGCCCGACGACGCGACCATCGGTGCGATAGGCGGCGAGCGTCAGCGCCCGGGCGCCCTGCTCCGCTTCCTCCAATTGCCTTGCTAGAAGTGGTGACAAGTGATTGAGGCTATTTGCGACCTGATCGGCGTTGAGCAACGGCTCGGCGAATACCGCGCGAACGATGTGGCGCGGCGGCGGATCGAGCGGCACGAGCGGCTCGGGTTCGATCCCGAGCGCCTGATCGAGCCGGCGGACCAGCGCGATGCCGTCGCCTTGCCCGCCTCCTTTGCTCCCGCCCCCCTTGCTCCCGCCGCCGCGGAAGCGCCGCGCCAGCCCGGCGCGCGGCATCGCGACGAGGTTGCCGATCCGCACCAGCCCGAGCCGCCGCGCCATGGCCACCGTAGCGGCATTGACGCGCAGCGCAGCGACCGGCAGCGCCGCCAGCGCGGCGCGCTGCCCGCCGGGCGCAATCACGCGCGCCTCGTCGCGACCGTAGCGCGCGATCGCCCAGGCGGCGCCGGCGGTGTCGGCAAGCGCAATGCGGGCCGGGATCTCCGCCTTGCCCAGCCGGCGATAGATGTCGGCGACGAGCTTCTCCTCGCCGCCGAAGAGATGCGCGACGCCGGTGACGTCGATCAGCAGCCCTTCGAGCCCGTCGCCGGTGCCGTCCGCGCCGGCATCGAGCGCGACCTGCGGCGACCAGCGCCGGCACCAGTCGGCCAGCGCGACCAGCGCCGCGCGCTCCTCGGCGCGATCGGCGGGCACGCCGGCGAGCGACGGCAGCATCGCGCGCGCATCGGCATGGCTCTGGCCGCGCATCAGCCCGGCACCGCGCGCGGCGGCGTTGACCGCGCGCAGGCTCAGTCCGCGCGGGCCACGCTCGACGATCGCGAACGGCGCGCCCTCAAGCGGCGCGCCCGGCGCGCTCCGACGCCGCAGCCGATGGCGGACCGTGATCGGCCAATCGGTCAGCCACAGCGAAACGACCCGACGCATACTCCTGCTCCATGAGCCACGAGCCGGGCGCGCCATCGCGCCGGCGGATGAGATCGGCGCGCAGCCGCGGCGCGCCCAAAGCCTCCTCGGTGAGCGGGTGCGGCGTGCTCGGCGCCGCCGCGATCCGCCAGCGTCGCCGCGCCGCGCTGAGGCCGTCATTGTGGCGGCGGAGCAGGATCGCGCCCGCCCCGCCTTCACGCGCCGCGAAATCGAGCCGCCGCGTCTGCGTGAGCGTCGCCTGCTCGATCGCGCCGATCACCGCCGCGCAGGCCCCCGAGCGCAGCGCCTGCTCCATCGCCCACAGCGCATCCTCGGCGCGGCGGGGCAGCACGATCAGAAACTCGGGCGCGGCGATCCCGTGAGGGCATGGCAAGCCCCAGTCGCGCCGCCAGTCACCCGGCAGCACGAACAGCAGCGGTCGCGTATCGCCTTCGGGCACACGCGCCAGCGCGAAGGCGAGACCGGCGGCCCGATCGCGCGGACCCGCCGCCGCCACCTCCTCGAGCAGCGGCTCCGGGCATGGCCATAGGGCATCGACAGGCGACTCGGCGGCATCCATAGCCACCCAGTGTTCCTGTTATGTTCTGGTTGGTCAAGCCGGATTCACAGCCCCTGCCCGGCCGTCGCGGCTCCCGTTGCCGCCACCGGCGCCGACGATGTTGGCGCCGCGACCACCGGCGCTACCTCGATCGCGGGCGCGGTTGCGAGCGACCAGCCCATCGGCAGATAGTCGGTCGACATGTAGAAATAGCCCGCGCAGGCGCCGTTCGTGCCGTGCGTCTCGCCCTTGACGATGCCGAAGGCGGTGGTGCCGAGGAACACCGGGCCGCCGCTGTCGCCGCTCTTGCAGCCCGGCCCGTCGACCGCGAACCACACCGGCTCGCACGGGCCGGCGCAGAGGTCGCCCGGCGGGGCATAGTCGACGAGGTCGATCTCGGCGCAGCTATAGCCGCTGCCTTCGCCGCGATGGCAGACATAATCGCCGGCGCGCGTCGCCAGCCGGCTGCGCGCGCCCGTGACCGGCCGCGCCTCGCTGCGCTTCGCGTCGGCGAGAAACAGCGGCGCGAGCGGTCCCGGCGCGACGCCGATCTGCACGTCCTGATAGCGCGCACCCCATTGCCCGGCATAGCCGAGCGGTACGCGGGCGCCGTCCGGCTCGACATAATCGAGCTGGTCGGGGCAGTGCGCGGCGGTGGCGACGCCCATATAGCTTTCGTAGCGGACGACGAAGCCCGCGGTGCAGGCGTAACGGCGCTTGTCGGCGGGATCGATGCCGACGACCCGGCCGCCGCCCGCGACCGCGAGATTGACCGAGGGGCCGTCCAGCGGGCTGATCCGCACCGGCACGCCGGTCAGCGTCGCGAGCTCGGCGCGCAGGCGATCGAAGCCATAATCCTGCGCCCTGCCGCGATCGACGAGCAGCACCAGCTCGCCGGTACGCATGTCGAGGCCCATGCCGTGCACGATCGGATAACCGGCGCGGAGCTCCGCCTGATGCGCGCGCATCGCGGCATCGATCGCCGCGCGCGTCGCGAGCGCGCCGACATGGAAGCTGATCGGCACCGCCATTCCGCCGGCGACGATCGTCCGATCGGGCACCGGTTCGGCGCCGGTCAGCAGCACGACGATCCGGAAATCGGGGCGATGCTGGATGGCGATGCCGGCGAGCCGATCGGCAAAACTCGCGGCGAGCGCGGTCGTCACCGCCACGCTCTCCTCCTGCGCGCGCAGCCGGCGCACCGCCTCGTCGATCGTCACCCCGTAGCGCTTGGCATATTGCGCGGCGTCCTCGGCGATCGCCTGATCGGGCGTCTCGATAGTGGCGCCGAGCGGCGCCTGCGCGGCGAGCGGCCCGGTGCCCAGCACGATCCAAAACAGCAGGAGCAACGGCCGAAGCAAGCGCATGATCGGCGGTGCAATTGGGCGTGAACGCGCGCATGGCAAGCGGAATGGCGCTCACGGAGGCGATGGCGGCCGGCTTCGCGCGGCTGACGCTCGGCCACATCGGCCGCACCTATCCGCACAAGCTCGATCACATCATGACCGGGCCGGACGACGTCGCGCCGCCGGACGTGCTGCACCCGATCTTCCACGGCAGCTTCGATTGGCACAGCTGCGTGCATGGCTGGTGGCAGTTGCCGCGGATCGCGCGGCGCTTCCCCGATCTGCCCGAGGGGGCGGCAATCCGAGAGTTGGCCGACACTATGCTCGTGCCCGAGAAGGTCGCGGTCGAGCTCGCCTATTTCGAGCGGTCCGGCGCGGCAGGTTTCGAACGGCCCTCTGGTTGGGCGTGGCTGCTCGCGCTGCACGACGAGGCGTCACGGCACGAAGCGGGCTGGGCGGCGGCCCTCGAGCCGCTCGCGCGGCTGATCGCGGATGAATTCGCGAGCTATATCCAGAAGCTCACCTACCCGATCCGCACCGGCACGCACTTCAACACCGCCTTCGCCTGCCTGCTCGCCTCTCGCTGGGCGCCCGGCCGCGATCCCATGTTCGGCGCGCTGATCCTCGAGCGCGCACGCGACTGGTTCGACTCCGATCGCGACGCGCAGGCGTGGGAGCCGGGTGGCGACGAGTTCCTCTCGCCGACGCTTGTCGAGGCGGCGTTTATGATCGAGCTATTCGACATCGTCAGCGCGACGAAATGGTTCGAAGCCTTCCTGCCGCGGCTGGCAGCGGGCGCGCCGGCGACATTGTTCACGCCGGCTGCCGTATCGGATCGCAGCGACGGCAAGATCGCGCATCTCGACGGCCTCAACCTCAGCCGTGCCTGGTGCTGGCGAACGCTTGCGCGGGAGCTCGGGCCCGATCACCCCGTCGCACCGCTCGCCCGCGACGCCGCCGAGCGGCATCTCGCGGCAAGCCTGCCGCATCTCGCCGACGACTGTATGGGCGCGCACTGGCTGGCGACGTTCGCGCTGCTCGCGCTCGAGGCTTGAGCTTGGCTTGATCGCGATTAGTCTGCGGCGATGGCTCCCGACCTCCACCAGCCCGACCGGCTCGCCGCCCGAGCGACAGAACTGCTCGCGCGCCTCGTCGCGATCGACACGACCTCGCGGCTCTCGAACCTCGCGCTGATCGAGCTAGTCGAGGCCGAACTGGCGCACCTCGGCGTCGATGCCACTCGCGTCAACAATGCCGACGGCAGCAAGGCCAATCTCTACGCGACGCTCGGCCCGATGGCGGAAGGCGGCGTCGTGCTCTCGGGCCACACCGACGTCGTGCCGGTCGACGGGCAGCCGTGGAGCAGCGATCCCTTCGCGCTGACCGAGCGCGGCGGCCGGCTCTACGCGCGCGGCAGCGCGGACATGAAGGCGTTCCTCGCGCTCGCGCTCGCCGCCGCGCCGCTGTTCGCCGAGCCGGGGAGGCTGAGCCGCCCCGTCCACCTCGCCTTCTCCTATGACGAGGAGGTGGGCTGCCTCGGTGCGCCGGCGATGATCGCGGCGATCGGCAAGCGGCTGCCCGCGCCCGCCGCCGTGATCGTCGGCGAGCCGACCGACATGGAGGTGGTCGGCGCGCACAAGGGCATCACCACCTATCGCGTCACCGTCACCGGTCACGAGGCCCATTCGAGCCTCACCCATCTCGGGATTTCGGCAAACATGATCGCGATCCAGCTGATGACGCGCCTCAGCGAGCTTGCCGAAGACCTTGAAAGGCAAGCGAACGTGCGCTCGCCCTTTTGCCCGAAGCACGCGACGCTCACGATCGGAACGATGCAGGGCGGCACGGCGGTGAACATCCTCTCCCGCGAATGCGTCTTCCAGTTCGATCTGCGCTGTCCGCCGGGCCTCGATCCGGTCGCGCTGCTCCAGCCGTTCTTCGACCTTGCCGACCGCCTCGACGGCGAGATGAAGGCGCGCTTCGCAGAGGCCGGCGTCACCGTCACGCGCCGCTCCTTCACGCCGGCGATGGCGCTGCGGCCGGACGGCGCCGCCGAACGGATTGCGCGCGCGCTCGCCGGCGACAACGGGCCTCTCCGCGCCGTCCCCTATGCCGCCGAGGCGGGCCAGTTCCAGGAGGCGGGTTTCGCGACGATCATCTGCGGCCCCGGCTCGATCGAGCAGGCGCACCAGCCCGACGAATATATCGAGGTGTCGCAGATCGAGCGCGGCGCCGCCTTCATGCTGCGGCTGGCCGAGTCGCTGGCGGGCTAGCGGTGTCCTAGACGGAGACCGGCGCACGCAGCCGGGCGATACGGCGCGCACGCAGCACGCGTGGCGCGCTCTCGCGCAGCAGCAGCGCCGCCGCCAGCGATACGAGCGCCGCGCCGCTCATATACCAGGCCGGCACGAGCCGACTGCCGCTCAGCTTCGTCAGCCAGGCGACGAGGAATTGGGTGCTGCCGCCGAACACGGCGATCGCGAAGGCGTAGATGATCGCGACCGTGCCGGCGCGCACGCGGGCAGGCAGCGTCTCGGTCAGCCCGACCAGCACCGGCGCGATCGCGATCGCCACGAGCAGCGACACCAGGCCGCTGACCGTGAGCAGCGTGGCGAACGTGCGTTGCTGCCCGAGCATCGCGAAGCCCGGCACCGTCGTGACGAGCACGAGCGCGCCCGCGACCAGGATCACCGGCTTGCGGCCGAAACGATCCGAGAGCGTGCCGCTGAGCAGCGATCCGATCATGCCGGCGAGACCGACCACCGCCGTCGCGGCGAGCGCGATGCTCACGCGCATATGCAGCACGACCTCGGCATAGATGGTGATGTAGAGCTTGCCGTAGGTCATGATCGTGCCGCAGGCGAGGAGCACGAACCCTAGCGCCGCCGCGCGGCGATAGTCGTCCACGCCTGATCCGGGCGTCATGATCGTCGTCGCGTCATCGGCCGGCAGCGTCTCGTGGAGCTGCCCTCGCAGCACGAGGCCGATCGGCACGATGCAGGCTCCGAGCAGGAACGGCACGCGCCATCCCCAGCCGTCGAGCGCGGCGGGGCTCAGCAGTGCCGCGAGCGCCGCGCCGATCGCGCCGGCGACGATGTTCGCGCTCTCCTGCGTGACATATTGCAGCGACACGAAGCGGCCACGCCGATCGGGCGGCGCGCATTCGATCAGATAGGCGGTGGCCGCGCCGACATCGCCGCCGAGCGCGAAGCCCTGCATCAGACGGAAGGCGAGCACCAGCAGCGGCGCCGCGATCCCGATCGTCGCGTAGCCCGGTGTCAATCCGACGCCGGCAATCGCGACGCCCATCAGTGCGAAGGAGAGCAGCAGCGCCGGCCGGCGCCCGCGCCGGTCCGCAAAGCGCCCGAGCAACATTCCGCCGACCGGCCGGGTGAGGAAGCCCGCGCCGAACGTCGCGAGCGCGAGCAACAGCCTGTCCTCCTCGCTGGTGCCCGGGAAGAAGCAGCGCCCGATCTGCGGCGCGAAGAAGGCGAAGGTGAGGAAATCGTAGAATTCGAGGGCGTTGCCGATCAGCACGGCGACGAGGCCGCGACGCGGGAGGATCGCAGCCCCGCTGCGTTGCGCACCGCTGTGCTCCACCATAGCGCGCGCTCCCGCGATGCCGAACGGCGACCGGGTCACTCTGCCCGAACATCGCCGTGCCGCAAGCCTCGGATGCGAAGCGCCGATATCGGCCGATGACAAAAAAGTCATGCCGCGGCGAAAAGCATCTTGAAACTATCTGCCGTCTATATATCTGCCTAGGCAGATTTATCGGAGTCGGCCGGATGGTTGCCCTTACGCTTGACGATTGCGCGGCGAGTCGCGCGCCCGGTCGGCTTATCCGGCGGATCGAGCGGCTCATGTCGGCGCTGATCGAGGCGCGCTTCCCCGTCGACGGCATCAGCTTTTCGCAGTGGATCGCGCTCAAGCTGATCGAGGATGGCGTCGTCGCCACGCCGGGTGAACTCGCGCGCGATCTCGGCCACACCACCGGTTCGGTGACGCGGCTGGTCGACAGCCTCGAGGCGCGCGGCTTCCTCATGCGCAGCCGCGACGGCAGCGACCGGCGCACCGTGCGCCTGCAGCTGACGGAGGCTGGGAACGCCCAGATGCTCGCGCTCGCCGATACCGTCGTCGGCACCTGGAACGAGCTGCTTGCCGACTTCGGGCGCGACGAGTTCGAAGCGCTCGTCGCCAGCCTCACCAAGCTGATGACGCGCGCGGAACGCAAGCTCGTCGATGACGAGCGGCGGGAGGCGGCCTGATCATGCGCGCGATCGGCTTCACCGCGCTTGCCGCGCTGCTGCTCGCCAGCTGCGCCGCAGTGCCGCACGATCCGCCCAAGGTGACACAGGTCGCGTCCGGCCGGGTGGGTCTCTCGACGCAATCGGCCTCATTGGCGGGAGATTGGTGGACGGCGTTCGACGATCCCCAGCTCGATCGGCTGACCGCGCTCGCGCTTGCGGATAACCCTTCGCTGGAGAAGGCGCTGGCGCGGGTGCGCGCGGCGCAGGCGGAAATCGACGCCGAGCATTCCGGGCTGCTCCCGCACGTCACCGGCGGCGGCACCGTCCAATATCTACGCAACAGCAAGAACTTCATCGGCGGCAGCTCATCCGACGACAACGGCAGCAGCGGCGCGACCAGCGGCGGCAGCAGCCCGAGCCACTGGCTCGGCATCGTCGGCGCGTCGCTCAGCTGGAACCTCGATCTGTTCGGCCGCCAGCGTGCCGCCGTCGATCGCGCGCGGGCGACGGCACAGGCGGCGACGCTCGATGCCGCGGCAGCGCGGCTGACGATCGCGACCTCACTCGCCGAAACCTATGTCGGGCTCGCCCAGGCGAAGCGCCAAATCGAGGTCGCCGACGGCTTCGTGCAGACCCGCCAGCGCGCGCTCTCGCTCATCCAGACGCGGATCCGCGACCAGCTTTCGAGCCGGCTCGACGAGGAGACCGCGCGCACGCTGCTCGCGCAGGCACAGCAGGCGAAGGTGCGTGCCGGTCGCCAATATGAGCTGCTGGTCCACGCGATCGCGGCGCTGGTCGGCCGCGGTGCCGACTTCTATCCGCAAGTGACGCAGCCGACGCTCGTGCTCGATCGGCCGCCCGGCGTTCCCGATGCCTTGCCGGCCGATCTGCTCGTGCGCCGCCCCGATCTGCTCGCCGATCAGGCGCGCATCGATGCCACCGAAGCCGGCCGCCGCATCGCGCGCGCCGCGTTCATGCCGAACGTCAGCATCTCGGCGCTGGCGGGCTTCGCCTCGTTCGGGCTCGGCAGCCTGATCAGCGCCGCCTCCGCGACCTATGGCGGCGGCCCGATGCTCTCGATACCGATCTTCGAGGGCGGCAAGCTCCGCGCGCAATATCGCGGCGCGACCGCCGATCTCGACACCGCCGTCGCCGACTATGACGACGCGGTGCTCGGCGCAGTGCGCGAATCCGCCGATGCGATCACCAACGTCCGCACGACCGACACCGATCTCGTCCAGCAGAACGAGGTCGTCGCCAGCCTGCGCGAGACGGTGCGGCTCAATAATGTCCGCATCACCGAAGGCCTGGGATCGCAGCTCGACGCGATCGACAGCGGCTTCCGCCTGCTCCAGGGAGAGCAGGATCTGGTTCAGCTCCAGGCCGACGCGCTCACCCGCCGCATCCAGCTGATCGCCGCGCTCGGCGGCGGCTTCGATCCCTCCCGTCCCCTCGCTTCGGCACCCGCCGCGGAGCCCCGCTCATGACCGACCGTTCTCCCCCCATCGACCGCGACGAACCGGCGGTCGAGGACAGCATCGACACGGACGCCATGGCGCATCCCGAGGCGACGCCCCGTGCCGCGCCCGCAAAGCCGCGCGCGCGCCGCCTCGGCTTCCTCATCCTCGGTGTGGTGATCGTGCTCGTCGCGCTCGGCTATATCGTGATGCGCATGCTGGCACCGCCGAGCGAGGCGACCGACGATGCCTATGTCGGCGGCGACGTCGTCTCAATCACCGCGCGCGAAGGCGGCACCGTGCTCGCGCTCCATGCCGACAACACCCAGGCGGTGAAGCGCGGCGCGCCGCTGATCGACCTCGATCCCGCAACGCAGGACGTGGCGCTGGCGCAAGCCGAGGCCGACCTCGGCCGTGCGGTGCGCGGCGTCCGCGCCGATCAGTCGGCGGTCAACGAGGCGTCGGCCGAGATCGCGCAGGCGCAGGCCGATCTCGGCCGCGCGCAGGCCGATTTCGCGCGTCGTCGCGCCGCCGCTAAGGACGGTGCCGTCTCGGGCGAGGAAGTCAGCCACGCGCAGGATGCGGTGACGACCGCGCACGCCGCGGTCGCGCTCGCCCAGGCCAAGCGCGCCCAGGCCGAGAGCAGCGTTTCGGGCACCAGCGTCGCCGACAATCCCGCCGTGCTCGCCGCGATCGCCGCCGTGCGCCGCGCCGCGATCAGCCGCGCTTATATGAACCTGACCGCGCCGGTTTCGGGCATCGTCGCGCAGCGCACCGTCCAGCTCGGACAGCGCGTTGCGGCGGGGACGCCGCTGATGGCGGTGGTGCCGCTCGACACGCTGTGGCTCGACGCGAATTTCCGCGAGACGCAGCTCCAGAATCTGCGCGTCGGCCAGCCGGCGACGATCCGCGCCGACGTTTATGGCGGCAACGTCACCTTCCACGGCCATGTCCTCGGCCTCGGTGCGGGCAGCGGCAACGCCTTCTCGCTGCTGCCGGCGCAGAACGCCACGGGCAACTGGATCAAGATCGTCCAGCGCGTGCCCGTGCGCATCGCGCTCGATCCGGCCGAGCTCCGCCGCAATCCGCTGCGCATCGGCCTCTCGGCCAAGGTGGCGGTCGACACCAGC
>JAFAZF010000085.1 GCA_019239915.1 Sphingomonadaceae bacterium | reverse complement strand
GATTCCACCGCGAGCTCCGAGAGGCGCTGCAGGATGTTGGCGACGTTGCCCATCGCGCTTTCCGCGGTCTGCGCCAGCGAGATGCCGTCGTTGGCGTTGCGGATCGCGACGGTGTCGCCCTGGACGGCGGCGTCCATCTTCGAGGAGACCGCGAGGCCGGCCGCGTCGTCCTCGGCCGAGTTGATGCGCTTGCCGGTCGACAGGCGCTGCATCGCCGTCTGCAGCATCGCGTTCGCGCTGTTGCTCGCGTTCGCGGCGACGAGCGCCGAAACGTTCGTGTTGATAACGGTCATTGCGAAATTCCTTTCCCGCTCAAACAGGCGGCCTGGCGCTGGTCCAGTGCGGCCATGTTGCGAGTAACGACCGGGGTCGGCGGAGCTTTAACTCAAACCGCAAAGCATTTTTCGGAACCATGATCGCGGTCCGCTCGCCCCTCGCGCGGCGCCCGCGCAGGGCGGCGCGTGCGGTTCGCGCACTGCCCGCGCGGCGCACCCGTGTACGCGCGTTAACCTTTTGTTGGTTAATTCAGGCGAAACCTTCGTGTGACGGGGATTTGCGGGGTTTCGAACGTGTCGGCAACGGGGGCTATCGGCATCAGCGAGGAGGCGAGCGCGGCGCAGCCAGCGCTGGCGGCCTGGCTGGCGGGAGCAGGCATCGCCTGCCGCCGCGTCGATCCTGCGCAGCCGCCGGCGCGCGACGAGATCCGTATCCTCCACATATCCGAGATCAACCATGCCACCGTCCGCGACGTGCTCGTCGCGGCGGGCGAGGGTATGCCCAGCATGCAGCCGCGCGCCAACGGCATGCCGGCCCGCATCGCCTTCGGCTTCGAGGACATGGCGTTCGGCCTCGCGCTGATCGCCGAGCTCGTCCGCCCCGCCGGGCGTCCGGCCTGCGGCGAGCCCGAGAGCGCGCTCTACCTGAAGCTGGCCGAGAAGGTCGCGGGTTCGGAGGCGACCGTGCTGATCCTCGGCGAGACCGGCACCGGCAAGGAAGGCCTCGCCCGCTTCATCCACGACAGCAGCCCGCGCCGCGAGGCACCGTTCGTCGCGGTCAACTGCGCGGCGCTGCCCGAGACGATGCTAGAGGCGATGCTGTTCGGGCACCAGAAGGGCGCGTTCACCGGCGCGGCGGGATCGTCCGAGGGCCTGTTCCGCGCGGCCGAAGGCGGCACGCTGCTGCTCGACGAGGTCGCCGAGATGCCGCTCGCGCTGCAGGCGAAGCTGCTCCGCGCCATCCAGGAACGCGAAGTGCTCCCGGTCGGCGCGACCAAGCCGATCCCGGTGAACGTCCGCATCATCGCGGCGGCGAACCGCGAACTGGCGCAGGAAGTCGCCGCCGGCCGCTTCCGCGCCGACCTCTACTGGCGGCTCAACGTGATGCCGCTGACGCTGAAGCCGCTGCACGCACGCCGGCTCGACATCCGCGCGATCACCGCAACGCTGCTGCTCCGCCACACCAGCGCCGGCGAGGCCGTCGCGTGGCCGACCGCAAACGCGCTCGACCGGCTGATGGCGCACGACTGGCCGGGCAACGTCCGCGAGCTCGACAACGTCCTCCAGCGCGCACTGCTGCTCAAGGGCGGCGAGCGCATCGAGGCCGACGAGCTCGCGATCGAGACGGTGATGTCGGCGAGCCAGCCGACGCTGCGCGCCGTTCCCAATCTCGCCGTTGCCAACGACGGCGCACCGGCGTTCGCCGGCGCCACGCTCGCTGACGCGGCGCGCGCCTCCGAGGCGGACGCGATCCGCGAGGCGCTCGAGGCGACCGGCGGCCATCGCGTTCGTGCCGCCGCGCGGCTCGGCATCTCGGAGCGCACGCTACGCTACCGGCTCGCCGAGATGCGCCGGATCGCGGCCTGAGGAGCGCCTGAGCCGTGAGCACGATCACGCCCAACAGCCTGATGAACCTGCGCAGCCAGATCCTGCAGCAGAACGCGGCGCTGCAGAAGGCGGCGGGCGTCGCGGGCTCCGGCAACCCGGCGGGCGCGGTCGATGCGGTGCTCGGCACCAGCGGCGGCGCGCCGAGCGGCGTCGCCGGCACGGGTGCCGCGCAATCGAGCGACTTCGGCTCCGCGCTCAAGGACGCGCTGGGCAAGGTCAACGACCTTCAGAACCAGTCTAACGACATGCAGGATCAATATGAGCGCGGCGAGACGACCGACATCGCCGGCGTGATGCTCGCCCGCGAGAAGGCCTCGGTCGGCTTCGAGGCGACCCTGCAGGTCCGCAACAAACTCCTGTCCGCATACAAGGACATCATGAGCATGCCGGTATAACATGGCTGACGCATCGAACCCCGCCATCGCCTCCCAGGGCAACAGCCTGCCGGTGCCGTTCGCCGGCATGAGCGGCATCGCCGATCGCATCATGGCGTTCACGCGCCAGCCGGCGATCGCCAAGAGCATTCCCACGCTGATGCTGATCGGCCTGCTCGGTCTCGCCGCGCTCGCGTGGAGCGTCGTGCACCAGCCGCCGCAGAAGACGTTGTTCGCCAACATGGCGGATGGCGACAAGGCCGCCGTTGCCGACGCGCTAGGCTCGGCCGGGATCAAATACACGATCGACAGCAACACCGGCGCGCTGACCGTTGCAGACAGCCAGTTCTACCAGGCCAAGATGCTGCTCGCGCAGCAGGGCCTGCCGAAGAGCGCGCCCGACGGCGACGCGATGATCACCAACCTTCCGCTCGGCGCCAGCCGCGCGGTCGAGAGCCAGCGGCTCGACGATGCCCGCGAGGCCGATCTCGCGCGCACGATCGAGGCGATCGACGCGGTCGAGACCGCCAAGGTCCACATCGCCGGCGGCACCGACAGCGTGTTCCTGCGCGATCAGGCCAAGGCCTCCGCCTCGGTGATGCTGCGGCTGCGCGGCGGCCGCTCGCTCTCCAGCGCGCAGGTGCAGGCGATCGTCAACCTCGTCGCGACCTCGGTGCCCGGACTGACGCCGGACAATGTCGCGGTCGTCGATCAGTCGGGCGACCTGCTCTCGAAGGACGGCGGCACTGCCGACGATCCGACCGACAAGCAAGTCGCGCTGCAGGCGAAGGTGGAGGAGCGCTATCGCCAGGCGCTCGAGACGCTGCTCGCGCCGATCGTCGGTTCGGACAATTTCACCGCCGAGGTCCACGCCGATCTCGATTTCTCGCAGGTCGCCTCGACCAAGGAGAGCTACCCGAACCCGCCGGCGCCGATCGTCGCCACCGAGCAGGGCAGCTGGAGCAACGACAGCGCCGACGGCAAGACGCCCGGCGGCGTACCCGGCGCGCTCGCCAACCAGCCGCCGGCCGCCGCGCAGATCGCCAACTCGGCGACCAACAAGGCCGGTCAGGCGCCGCAGGCGAACGGCCCGACCGCACCGGGACAGGCGCCGGGCCAGGCTTCGGCCGCCGCGAGCAGCAAGACCAGCGAGAGCTACAACCGCACCTACCAGCTCGGCCGCGAGGTCTCGGTCACGCAGAACCAGGTCGGCACGCTGCGCCGCCTGACCGTCGCGGTCGCGCTCCGCGATCCGAGCGGCAAGAAGCGCACGCCGCAGGAGATCCAGGCGCTCACCGATCTCGTCAAGGGCGCGGTTGGCTTCGATCAGCAGCGCGGCGATATCGTCGCGCTCTCCAGCCGCTCGTTCGAGCCGATCGCCGATGCCGAGAAGCCGAGCTGGTACGAGGCGCCGTGGGTGAGCCTGGTCGGCCGCAACGCCGGCGCCGTCGTCGTGGTGCTGATCCTGGTGTTCGGCCTCGGCCGTCCGCTGCTCAAACGCCGCGCCGCCGCCGCCGCCGAATATGCCAAGGAGCGCGCCACCCGCCGCGCCGAGATGGGCCAGCAGATCGCCGCTTTGCTCTCGAACGAGGGCGCCGCGCCGAGCAGCGCCGGCCGCATCACGCTCGACATGATCGAGAGCGCGCCGGGCTATGCCGCCCGCGCCGATCTCATCCGCAACTTCGTGAAGCAGGACCCGGCGCGCGCCGCGCTGGTCGTCCGTGACCTGATCCGCTCGGACATGCCGGGCGGGGAGAAGGAATGATGGCCGACGATCTTGCGACCGGCTCGGGTGTCCCCGGCGGCAGCGACGCCGCGGCGATCCTGCTGATGCTGCTCCCCGACGACGAGGCCGCCGACGTGCTCGCCCGGCTCGAGCCCGACGAGGTCCAGCACCTCGGCGCGGCGATGTTCGGCATCGCCAACGTCTCGGAGGCCGAGGTCAACGGCGTGCTCGACATGTTCGTGACCCGCGCCAAACAGCGCACCACGCTGGGTTTCGGCGCCGAACACCAGATCAAGTCGATGATGGAACGCGCGCTGGGCTCCGAGCGCGCCGAGAACGTGCTCGCCCGCATCACGCCGCCGCAGCGCTCGTCCGCGCTCGACGCGCTCAAGTGGATGGACGCCGAGACGATCACCGGCCTCATCCAACACGAGCACCCGCAGATCGCCGCGCTGGTGCTCGCGCATCTCGATCCCGCGATCGCGGCCGAAGTGCTGCAGCTGCTCGACGAGAGCCTCCAGGCCGACGTGATCTATCGCATCGCGACGCTCGGCAACGTCACCGCCGAAGCGCTCGAGGATCTCGAGCGCCTGCTCATGCGCCAGGTGACGCGCGCCACCACCGGCGGCACGACGATGCGCCGGGGCGGCGCCACCGAGGCGGCCAAGATCGTCAATGCCACCCGTACCGCCACCGAGCAGCGCGTGATCCGCCAGCTCGCCAAGCTCGACAAGATCCTCGCGCGGACGATCGAGGACGAGATGTTCGTCTTCGACAATCTCTACGAGATCGAGGAGAAGCATCTCGGCACGCTGTTCCGCCAGGTCGACAACGAGTTGCTGGTCATCGCGCTCAAAGGCTGCGAGGATCGCCTCAAGGCCAAGATCCTCGGCTGCATGTCGAGCCGCGCCGCCCAGTCGATCCAGGACGCGATCGAGGAGAAGGGGCCGATGCGCCTCTCCGAGGTGCAGGACGCGCAGAAGGAAATCCTCGCCACCGCCCGCCGTCTCGCCGAAGCCGGCACGATCATGCTTGGCGGCAAGGGCGACGACTATGTCTAGACTGCTGTCTGCCGAGCAATGCGGCAGCGCGGCGCGGCGCCCGGTCTGGTCGAAGCCGGAAGAGGCGCCGCGCTTCGCCGCATGGTCGTCTGAATCGATCGCGAGGGTCGTCGCGGCCGCGGTGCCAGTCGGCGATGCCGAGTGCGGCCTGCCGGTCGTGGAAGAGATCGTCGATATCGAGCAGGTTCGTGCCGATGCGTTCGCCGCCGGCTTCGACGAGGGGCAGCGGGTGCTGCTCGAAGCGGTGCAGCAGGAGCGGATGGCGCTCGCCGAGCTCGCCGGCGCGCTCGACGCGCTGCAGCCCGAGCCGACCGCCGCGCTCGCGACGCTGCTCGCGGAAACGGTGGACCGGCTGGTGCGCCAGATCGTCGGCCAGGTGACGCTCGATGCCGAGACGCTGCTGGCGCGCTGCGAGGCGGCCGCGCAGCTGATCGGCGACGAGGTAAAGCCCGCGACGCTGCGCCTCAACCCCGCCGATGCCGATCGCCTGGGTGGTGCGACGCTGCCGGTGCCGCTCCTCGCCGACGAAGCCATCGCACCCGGCACGCTGCTGCTCGAAACCGCGCAGGGCTGGATCGAGGATGGCCCCGCCGTGCGCCTCGAGCGGCTGCGCAACGCGCTCGACGGCATGGCGCCGGCCCAACTATCCCCCACGCAGGGATCGTCGGCGCGATGAGCACGCTCGCCGACCGCGCCGCGGCGATGCTGGCGACGCTCGATCTGGGCGAGGACCGCCCGCGCCGCATCGGCAAGCTCGCCAGCTACGACGGCGTGATGATGGAGGCGACGGGCCTCGCCCAGCCGATCGGCGCGCAGGTCCGCGCGATCGACGCCGACGGGCGCGGCACCTGCGCCGAGGTCGTCGGCTTCCGCGGCCACAAGACGCTGCTGATGGCGCTGGAGGGCGACAGCCCGCACAGCCTCGGCGCGCGGGTGGAGCCCGACCGCCGCGGCGGAAACGTCGATGTCGGCGAGGGGCTGCTCGGCCGCGTCGTCGATGCGATGGGGATGCCGTTGGACGGGCTCGGCCCGGTGATCGCCGGCGCGCGCTGGCCGCTGGCGGGGCGGCCCGGAAACCCGCTCGATCGCGGCCGCGTCACCGAGCGCTTCGATCTCGGCGTCCGCGCGGTCAACGCGCTGCTCACCGCCGGCGTCGGCCAGCGCATCGCGATCGCCGCCGGATCGGGTGTCGGCAAATCGGTGCTGATGGGACAGATGATCCAGGGCGCCGACGCCGACGTGATCGTCGTCGGCCTGATCGGCGAGCGCAGCCGCGAGGTCTCGGACTTCCTCGCGACCAAGCTCAACGGGCCGGCGCGCAGGAAGTCGGTCGTCGTCGCGGTGCCCGCCGACCATGCCCCGATCCTGCGGCTGCGCGCGGCGATGCGCGCGACCGCGATCGCCGAATTTTTCCGCGATCAGGGCAAGCGCGTGCTGCTGCTGATCGATTCGCTCACGCGCTGCGCGCATGCGCAGCGCGAGATCGGCCTTTCGCTCGGCGAGCCGCCGACGATGAAGGGCTATCCGCCGTCCGCGCTCGGCATGATCCCGCGACTGATCGAGCGCGCGGGTGCCGATATCCGCACCGGCGGATCGGTCACCGCGCTCTACACCGTGCTCGCCGATGGCGACGACGGCGACGATCCGGTCGTCGATACCGCGCGCGCGATCGTCGACGGGCACATCATCCTTTCGCGCCACATCTCCGAGCAGGGCGTGTTCCCGGCGATCGACATCGGCCGCTCGTTGAGCCGCGTGATGGCCGACATCGTCGATCCGCAGCATGCCGCCGCGGCGATCGCCTACCGGCGGCTGTGGGCGGCCTATGAAGAAAATCGCGATCTGATCCTGATGGGCGCCTATCGCTCGGGATCCGACGCGCTGATCGACATGGCGATCGCACGTCACCGCGACATGCTCGCCTTCCTCGCGCAGGCGCCGGCCGCGCGCATCGGCTTCGACGACGCGCGCGCCGCGCTGATCCAGGGCTTCGGCGCATGAAGGGGCAGGTGGCACGGCGGGCGCGGATCGCGCGGGTGCGGCGGATCGAGCATCTCCATGCCGCGGCCGAGGCGGCGGCAGCGGAGGCGCAGGTCGTGTCGCTGGAAGCGAGCTCGGAGCGGCTCGCGGCGTTGCGCGGCGGGCTGATCGGCGAGATCGGTGCCTCGACCGGCGCGCGGATCGCGCACACGCACGAACTCGCGATGCGGCTCGACGTCGCGCGCGCAGGGCTCACCGACGCCATCGCCGGCGCGCGCATCACCGCCGCCAGCCGCGCCGAAGCCCGCATCGAAGCACGCCGCAACCAGGACAGCGCCGAGAAGCTCGAGGCGCGTGCCGCCGCCGACCTCGCGCGGCTCGCCGAGCGGCGGGCGAACGCGATCGGCCGCCGCCGGCGCGGCCTATTGGAGGATTTCGAATGATGCCCGTCACCGCGTCGCCCGGTTCGCTGCTCCAGGCGCTGATGGGGACAGACAGCAGCGCCGCCGCGCCCGACCAGCCGGGTGCGACCGCCGCCGAATTCGCGGCGCTCATCGCTGGCGCGGGCGTCGTGCCGCAGCCGGCGGAAACGCAGGCGAGCGACAGCAGCTCGGATGCGCAGAGCGACGACGGCGGCTCGGACGACACGCCGCAGGACGATAGCGCCACGCAGCAGGATGCTGCGCCCGAAGCCGATCCGCTCGCCGCCGCGCTGGCGATGCTGCCCGCCGCGGTCGCGCAGGCGGCGGTGGTGCCGCCGAGCCAAGCCGGCAGCGACGCCAACGCGCAGCCGCTGCCGACGATCTCGACCACCGCGCAGGCGCTCCTCGGGGCGGCATCAACGCTGCCGCAGGCAACCGGCACGCCGGCGCCGGCGCAACCCAGCGCTACCGGCACATCTCAGACCGCCGACGCGACCCAGGCCACGCCGGCGCTTCCGCCGACGATCGCGGCGCTGCTCGCAGGCAAGGCCGACAGCAGCACGGCGCCGGACACGTCATCCGCGCCATCGCAGTCCACGACAGCTGCGCAACGCGCAACGTCCGACGCTTCGCAACCGGCCACGGCGCAACCAGCCGTCTCGCAGCCGGCCCTGCCGCAGGCGGTCCCGGCTCCGACCGCGCCCGCACCGTCCGATCCCGTATCGGGGGCCACGACGCAGGCAGCCGCAGCGCCGGCAGCCGCTGCGCAGCCCGTGACGGCACAAGCAGCCGCGCCGGCTGCGCTCGACCCATCCAAGGCGGCGCCGCCAGCGGCCGCCGCTGCCACCGTCGCTGCACAGCAGTCCGCCGCGACGCCGGCGACGGGGCGCATGGCAGGCCGCTTCCCCACGGCCGGCACCACTGCGGGCAACGCCGTACGCGATGCCAAGCGCAAGCTCGCCGGCGATGATGCCGCGACGCCCGCCGGCGACGTCGACGGCTCGGCCACGCCGGGCGCCGTCGCCAGCGTCGCCGCCGCATCCACGACCGATCTCGGCGCTTCCGCTGCGAAATCCGACGCGGGCGCGACGGCGCAGCAGCCGGTCGGCCAGGCGCTCGCGGATCAGCATCTGACGATCAGCAGCGGCGGCCAGTGGCTCGATCAGCTCGCGCGCGACATCGCGACGACGGCGTCGAGCGACGGCAAGCTGCGCTTCCAGCTCAATCCCGAGCAACTCGGGTCGTTACAGGTGGAGGTGACCCGGGGAGCCGAAGGTGCGTCCGTGCGCCTCACGACCGATACCGATGCCGCGCGCTCGATCCTGATCGACGCGCAGCCGCGGCTCGAGGCGGAGGCGCGCGCGCAGGGCGTGAAGATCGCCGAGACGCATGTCGATCTCGGCGGCCAGAATGCCGGCCAGAACACGGCAGGCCAGAATGCAGCGGGGCAGGGTGCGCGCCAGCAGGCGCAGAGCCAGCCTTTCGTCCGTGCGATCCGCGCGAGCGACGCACTGGCCGCCACGGACACCGATACCGGCTCTGGCGCGACGCGGGGGGCGTCGGCCGAGCGCTACGCTTGATGCAGGGAAGTGAACGATGAGCGACGAGGGCAAGGGCGGCGACGGTGCGGCGCCGAAGAAGAAAAAGGGCAAGCTCGGCAAGCTGCTGGTGTTCGGCGTCGGTGGGCTGCTGCTGATCGGCGGCGGCGTCGGCGCCGGCCTCTACGCGGCGGGGCACGGGCTCGGCAGCGCGCAGGCCAAGGAGGATCCCAACATCCCCAAGCTCGTGCCGCGCAAGGGCGCCGAGGTGACGGACGCCGACAAGCCCAAGCCGGGCCAGGCGCCGAACCCCGCCAAATATCAGGCGAGCTACTACACGTTGGACCAGCCGTTCACGTCCAACCTGCGCGATTCGGACGGGCTCGCGCAGGTGGCGCTCGGCGTCTCGACCTTCTATGACAGCCGCGTGCTGGATGCGTTCAAGGACAATGAGATGCCGATCCGCTCGGCGATCCTCGAGGTGATGGCGGACCAGGACGCGTTCGTGCTGGAGACGCCCGAGGGCAAGATGCTGCTGCGCAAGCAGCTCAAGCAGGCGATCAACGACACGTTGGCCAAACGCACCGGCTTTGGCGGCATCGACGACGTCTATTTCACGAGCTTCATCATCCAGTGAGCGACGGCACGCGCCTCGATTCCAGGCAGGATGCCGCTGGCCGCGAGGTGCGCCCGTTCGCGCTCGGGCAGGAAGCGCTGCGGCCGCCGACGCGACTTGCCGGGCTCGAGCGCATCGGCGAAAGGCTCGCGCGGCGGCTGCGCTCGGTGATCGAGCCGTTCACGCGCGCCAAGCCGACGATCATCCCCGAAGTGATCGAGACGATCCGTTTCGATGCCTGGCGTGACGAGCTGCCCGATTTCACCTCGCTCAGCCTCTATCGCATGCGCCCGCTCAAGGGCGGTATGCTGATGGCGATCGAGCCCGATTACGTCACCCGCCTCGTCGATGCCTTCTACGGCGGCAGCGGCATGGCGCCGCCGATGGCGCGCCACACCGAGTTCACGCCCGCCGAGGAGCGGCTGCTCGGCCGCCTCACCGATGCGATCGTCGACAGCCTCGTCGAGGTCTGGGCGGAGGTGCTTCCGCTCACCCCGGCGCTTGCCGGCCGCGAGACCAACGCCTCCTATGCGAGCCTGGTGCGCGGCGACGAGCTCGTCGTCGTCCAGCGTTTCGGGATCATAGCGGGGATGCTGCCGCGCACTTCGATCGCGCTCGTCTATCCGCTCGCCGCGCTCCGCCCCTACGAGGCGCAGCTTTCCGCCAAGGTCCATGCCGAGCCCGGCGTCGGCGACGGCGAGTTCCGCGAGCGCATGGCGAAGGCGCTCGCCAACGTGCGCCTGCCGGTGCGCACCGTGCTCGCGCGGCCGACGTTGTCGGTCGACGAGCTGATGAACCTCAAGCCCGGCGACGTCATCCCGATCACGCTGCCGCCGCGCGTGCCGCTGCTCGTCGCCAACCGGCGGCTTGCGGAAGGCACGATCGGCGAGCAGGAAGGACGCGCGGCGCTCCGCATCGAGGAGATCGGGCCGGGCGACAGCAAGGGTCAGATAGGATGAGCGACTTGAGCGACGTGCCCGCGGTGCCCGAGGAGGGCGCCATTGGTGGGCGCAATTTCCGGATGCTGGCGGAGATCCCGCTGCGGCTCTCGGTCGAGGTCGGCTCGACTTCGCTGAAGCTGTCCGAGCTGCTCGATCTCGGCGAGGGCTCGGTCGTCGAGCTCGATCGCCAGGCCAACGAGCTGCTCGACATCCTCGTCAACGGCACGCTCGTCGCCAAGGGCGAGGTGGTGACGGTGAACGGCCGCTTCGGCATCCGCGTCGTCGACGTGGTGGCGAACGATCCGGCGCGCATCGCGGGGCTCGAGCGGCGGTCATAGGCGCTGCCGTCCGACACGAAACGCCGTTCGCCCTGAGCGAAGTCGAAGGGCATGCGCCGACATTGGCTGTGCTTCGACTGCGCTCAGCACGAACGGAGTGTCGGATCTGGGCTATGCACGGACCCCGGTTCGGAGGCGGGGGCCTGATGCGGGGCTCTAAGCGAACGGTTTTGATTTCCTTGGGGCAGAAGCCGCTATAGGTGTCGCGCGCCATGATGACCGCGACCTATCTGCTCAATCTCGTCCTGATGCTCGCGCTCGTCGCCGGGATGGCGGTGGGTGCGCTGTGGCTGGCGCGCAAGCTGCAGCCGGGGCTGGGCGGCGGCCGCAAGGAAGGGCTGGTGCGCGTCGTCGATGCGGTGCCGCTCGGCACGATGGGGCGGCTGGCGGTGGTCGAGTTCGGCGGGCGACAGCTGCTCGTCGCGGTATCGCGGGGGCGCATCGAGCTGATCGCCGAGGCGCCGCTCGGCAGCGATTTCGCGGACTATATCGGCGACGACAAATAGGTTAACGCTGCGCCGCATGGGGCGGGTGTTGCGGCGTATCTCAGGCTTGGCGATCGGGTTGGCGCTGGCAGCCGCGCCCGCGTTCGCGCAGACGCCGGCCCCGACCGCGACGCCGGCACCGGCGCCCGCCGCTTCCGCACCGCCGTCGCCCGCTACGCCGACTGCCGCGACGACGCCCGCCGCCATCGCGCCGAAGGCCGCGGCGCCGCGCACCGTTCCGCCGCAGGCGACGAACGCCATCGGCGCGGGCAAGCCGACCGCTGCGCCTGCCGCGACCGCTCCCGGCGCCTCGCCGGGCGGGGCGCTGACCAAGGCGCTCGGCGCGATCTCGTCCGACGGCCGGCCGCTGTCGCTGTCGCTGCAGATCCTGATCCTGATGAGCCTGCTGACGGTGCTGCCGTCGCTGATCCTGATGATGACCAGCTTCACGCGGATCATCATCGTGCTCTCGATCCTGCGGCAGGCGCTGGGGTTGCAACAAACCCCGCCCAATCAGGTGCTTGTCGGCCTCGCGCTGTTCCTGTCGCTGTTCGTGATGCGACCGGTGGTCGATCAGATCAACCAGGCCGCGTTCAAGCCCTATGGCGCCGGCACGATCTCGATCGAGGATGCGGTCGGCCGCTCGGGCCAGGTGCTCCACCATTTTATGGAGCGCCAGGTCCGCCAGACCGATCTCAAGCTGTTCGCCGATCTCGGCAAGATGCCGCCGGTGGCGACGCCGGCCGACATTCCCTTCTCGATCCTGCTCCCGGCGTTCGTCACCAGCGAACTCAAGACCGCCTTCCAGATCGGCTTCCTGATCTTCCTGCCGTTCTTGGTGATCGATCTCGTCGTCGCCTCGACGCTGATGGCGCTCGGCATGATGATGCTCTCGCCGACGATCATCTCGATGCCGTTCAAGCTGCTGCTCTTCGTGCTCGTCGACGGCTGGGCGCTGACGATGGGCAGCCTCGCGAACAGCTTCAATGTCGGGTGAGGCGGGATGCGCCGGCAACTACGCCCCTCCCTGGAAGGGAGGGGTAGGGGTGGGTTGCTTCGATGCGGAGCGCTCCGCCGCATCTCCACCCACCCCTGGCCCCTCCCTGGAAGGGAGGGGAGACGAAAGTAATGGATAGCGTCGCTCCCGACTATTTCATCGGCGTCGCGCAGCAGGCGCTGTGGGTGCTCGCGCTCGCGACCTCGCCGATCCTGATCCCGGCGCTGGTGACGGGCCTCATCATCGGCATGATCCAGGCGGCGACCTCGATCAACGAGCAGACGCTGACCTTCATCCCCAAGCTGATCGTCGTCTCGCTGTGCCTCGCGCTGTTCGGCGGCGCGATCCTGCTGCTCGTCGCCGACTTCACCCGCGACATGTTCGCGCGCATCCCCGACCTGATGCGGTGAGGGTGCCTTTTTCGAAGCCCCTCAAACGCCGGGCGCGGGGCATCCGCCCCGCGCATAAGCGCGGGCGCGCGTTCGCGCTTGCGGCGCCTGCGGCGCCGGTCTCGTTGCGATGACGGTGCTATTTCGTTGTTCTTCCGTTCCCCGGCGAAAGCCGGGGTCCATTCTCGACGCCATCGCCATTGACCCCGGCGTTCGCCGGGGAACGGCAGGGCTATGCTGAACCTGCCCCACGGCTTCGCGGGCGCGGAGGGGCAGCTGTGGTTGTGGCTGCTGGCGATGATCCGGCCAGGGGCGGCGTTCCTTGCCGCGCCGGTGTTCGGATCGGCCTCGGTGCCGGTGCAGATCCGGCTGATCGTCAGCCTGGCGATCGGCATGGCCGGGCTGCAGGTTGTGCCGTTCGCGGTGCCGCCGGACGGCGTCGCGTCGGTGGCGGGCGTCGCTTTCTCGCTTGGCGAGGTGCTCGCCGGGCTCGCGCTCGGCTTCGCGGTGCAGATGGGGTTCTCCGCCGCGCTGCTCGCGGGCGAGGTCGTCGGCAACGTCATGGGCCTGGGCTTCGCGGCGATGGTCGATCCGGTGAACGGCGCCTCGACCAACGCGCTCGGCCAGCTCCTCAACATTCTCGGTACCTTCCTCTTCCTCGCGATCGGCGGCCATCTCGCGCTCGCCGCGATCGTGATCGACAGCTATCGCGCGCTGCCGCCGGGAAGCGCCTGGCTCAGCCAGAACGCGCTGCACGGCATCACGCTGTTCGGCGGCGACCTGTTCGCGGCGGGGTTGGCGATCGCGCTGCCGGTCGGCTTCTCGCTGACCTTGGTGCAGGTGGTGATGGGCGTGCTTGCGCGCTCGGCGCCGGCGCTCAACCTGTTTGCGGTCGGCCTGCCGGCGACCTTGCTCGCCGGGCTCATCCTGCTCGCGATGGCGGCGCCGGGGATGGGCGAGGGCATCACCGCCTCGATCATGCGCGGCCTCGCGCTCGCCCGGCAGATCGCGAGCGGGGGTGGCTGACGCGGGAAGGCGCCGTGCTCCTGCGAAAGCAGGAGCCCTTGCCTCTGGGGGCTGCGCACGCGGCGCAGGGTTCCTGCTTTCGCAGGAGCACGAGGCGATGAAGGGCGAGGCGCGGCATGGCTGAGGGTCAGGGCGGCGAAAAAACCGAATCGCCGACCGCGCGGCGCTATCGTGAGGCGGCGGACAAGGGCGACGTCCTCCAGTCGCGCGAGCTCGGTACCGCGCTGATCGTGCTCGTCGGCGCCGGCTGGCTCGCCTTCGCGGGGCCGATGCTGGTGTCGGCGCTCGAGGACATGCTCGCGCGCGCGCTCAGCTTCGATACGCGCGAGGTCACCATCTTCGATCCCGCCGGCGCGGCGTTCACGATGTTCAAGGCGGTGGCACTGCCGATCGCCGGCCTCTTCCTGCTCACGCTCGCCGCCGCGATCGGCACGCCGGCGCTGCTCGGTTCCCTCGGCTTCCGCTGGACGGCGCTCGGCTTCAACGGCGGCAAGCTCAACCCGCTGAACGGCATCCAGCGGATGCTCGGGCTCGGCGGCTGGATCGAGCTCGGCAAGTCGCTGGTCAAGGTGCTGCTGCTCGGCTCTGTGGCGGTCTGGCTGCTGCACGGGCGCGCCGACGAACTGCTGACGCTCGGGCGGCAGGACATCGTGCCGGCGCTCGCCGATCTCGGCCATACCTTCGTATTCGCGGTGCTGACGATGGCGGGCGTGCTCGTGCTCATCGCCGGCGTCGACGTGCCGATGCAGATCATGCAGCGCACCAAGCGCCTCAAGATGACGCGGCAGGAGGTGAAGGACGAGAACCGCCAGATGGAGGGCTCGCCCGAGGCCAAGGCCGCCGTCCGCCGCAAGCAGATCGCGACGATCCGCGGTTCGGCGCGGCAGGCGATCCAGGAGGCGAGCGTGGTGCTCACCAACCCGACCCATTTCGCGGTCGCGCTGCGCTATCGCGCCGGCATCGATCCGGCGCCGATCGTGGTGGCGCGGGGCAGGGGCGCGGTGGCGGAGGCGATCCGCGACCTCGCGAGGGAATCGAAGGTGCCGATGCTGAGCTACCCGCAACTCACCCGCGCGCTCTACTTCACGACGCGGGCGGGCAGCATGATCCGCGAGGATCTCTACATGGCGGTGGCGACGGTGCTCGCCTTCGTCTTCAACCTCGATCGTGCCCTGGCGGAAGGCACCCGCCCGCCCAATGTCGACGTACCGACCGCGGCGCGGTTCGACGAGCACGGCCGGCTGGACGGGTGATGACGTGTTCGCCCTGAACTTGTCGAAGCCTGTCCTGAGCGACGCCGCAGGCGTCGTCGAAGGGGGCGGTCCTGCCTTCATCCTGGCATCGCGGAAGAAGGACGGTGCTTCGACAAGCTCAGCACGAACGGGAAAGATGAGATGCCAGCGTTCGCTGGCATGACGGTCGGGAGGCAAGTTTGGTAACCGCGCATCCCTAATTGCGCGTCAGTCAAATTGGGTAACCAAGCCGTTAAAGCGCAAGTCGCGGCTGCCGTTATTGTCGGCAGGAGATCTTGCATGCTCGAACGGATCGATCCGCAGCTGCACCGCAACGACGCGCGCCCCGCGGCCGGCGCCGAGGGCGATCGCCGTGGCCGTGGAGGCGCGGCTGCGGCGGCGGTGCCGCCGGTCGCGCGCATTGCGGAAGACGAGCCCGCCGCCGAGGCGGTCGAAGAGACGCTGGCGCGGCTCGCCGCCACGATCGCCGCTACCATCGCAGACGTCGAGCGGCTCGCGCAGGACGATGCCCCGCTCGGCGCGGAAGACATGTCGGCCGATGCGCACGCCGTCGCCGCGCGCATCCGGGCGGATGCCGCAGCCGCGCTCGCCGCGCAGGCCGCGATCGGCCCCGCCGGCGTGCGGCTGGTGCTGGAGCCGGGCGAGCTGCCGAAGCCGGAATGAGCGCCCGTCGCGGCACCCCGCCGCCGCCGTCCGATCGCGGCTCGGTGAAGCTTCGTTAAACATGTTCGGTGCAATGCCGTTCTCGATCGCGAAGGGGCAGCGCGCATGACCACCACGTCCAGCACCGGCAGCACGACGGCGCCGAGCACCTCGTCCGTTATCTCACAGGCGGCAAATTCGATCCTGACCTCGCTCGGCGCGGGATCGGGCATCGACACGTCGACCCTGATCGCCAACCTCGTCGCCGCCAACAAGGCCTCCGCGCAGGCCGCGATCACCGCGCGCCAGCAGACCAACACCGCCGAGATCTCGGCGCTCGCCACCGTCAAGAACGGGGTCGACAGCTTCGCGAGCGCGCTCCAGACGTTGACCCAGTCGGGCAATCTGATGACGCAGCCGGTGAGCTCGGACAGCACGACGGTCGCGGTCAGCGCGATCGCCGGAAGCCATGTCGGCGATCTCTCGGCGACGCTCCAGGTGACGCAGCTCGCGCAGGCGCTCACGGTCGAGGCCGGTGCGGTCAGCGATCCTTCCGCGGCGATCGGCCAGGGCACGATGACGCTGAAAACGGCGAAGGGCAGCTTCCCGATCACGATCGACAGCAGCGACAACAGCCTCACCGGCCTCGCCACCGCGATCAACGGCGCGAACGCCGGGGTCACCGCGAGCGTGGTGCAGGACGGCACCGGTTACCGGCTCGTGCTCAAGGGCCAGACCGGCGCCGCCAACACCTATACGCTGACCGCGAACAGCGGCGCCGATGCGGGGCTTTCGGCCTTCACCTACGACGGCACCAGCGCGGCCGCGATGACCAAGGTGCAGGGCGCGCAGGACGCGATCCTCAAGATGGATGGCGTGCAGGTAACGCGCGCGTCCAACACGATTACCGATCTCGTCGCCGGCACGCAGCTGGTGCTCAAGAACACGGGCACCGTCGCGCTCGGCTCGAACCGGCCGACGGACGCGATCACCGAGGCGGTGAACGACTTCGTCACCGCCTACAACGCGCTGCGCACCTCGATCGCCAACACCACCGCAGCCGCAACCTCGACGACGTCGGCGGGCGCGCTCAACGGCAATCCCGACGTCCGCCAGCTCGAGGACCAACTCGCGAAGATCACCTCCACCCAGCTTTCGAGCTTCGGCGACACCCACACGCTCGCCGAGATCGGCGTCTCGACCAACCAGGACGGCTCGCTGACGCTGGATTCGACGAAGCTCGCCTCGGCGCTCGCCAGGGATCCGGACGGCGTCGAGGCGATGTTCAGCCCCGGCCAGCAATCGTCGAGCCCGCTGCTCACGATCACCAGCGCGCTCTCGGCGACCAAGCCCGGCACCTACACGATCACCAACGTCACGCCCGCGGTCGGCAGCGGCAACGCCAGCGCGACGATCGACGGCACCGCCGCGCTTTCGGCCGGCAACACGCTCTACGCGCTCTACGGCACACCTTCCTACGGGCTCACCTTCACGACCAGCGGCAGCGTCGCCAGCGCGACGATCACCGTCGATCCCGGCCTCTACGGCGCGATCGCGGCGATCCAGAGCACGCTCGAATCGACCAACGGCCTGATCACCAACATGCAGACGGGTTTCAACTCGGACGCCTCGCAGATCACCGACGATCAGACCGCGCTCGATACCCAGAGCCAGGCCTATCAGGACAATCTCACCACCCAGTTCACCGCGATGCAGTCGGCGGTGACATCGTACAAGTCGATCCAGAGCTACCTCACGCAGCAGGTGGCGCTGTGGACCAAGTCAAGCTGAGGAGCGGCTCTCAATGTATGGCAATGCGCGTGCGCGCTATCTCGATGTCGACGTCACCAGCCGTGTCGAGGGCGCCTCGCCGCACCGGCTGATCGCGATCCTGTTCGAGGAGCTCGACAAGACCGTCGACGCGATGGCGGCGGCACAGGCGCGGGGCGATGCCGGCCGCACCTTCGGGGCGCAATCGCGCGCTCTCACCATCCTGCACGGGCTCGAGACGAGTCTCGACTTCAAGCGCGGCGGCGAAATCGCACCCGGTCTGGCGACGATCTACCGCGAGGCCCGGCGCCTGCTCCGTGCCGCAGCGCAGGAATCGTCTCCGGAACGGACCCAACGCGCGCGTGAGATGCTGCGCGAGATCGCCGGGGCGTGGACGGCGATCGGCTGACCGGACCGGCATTCGAGTCCGTTCCGGATCGTGTCGCGCTGGCTTTACTCCGAAATGAGTTCAGAATAAGAACATCAGGGGAACGAAGCGCGGGGTAGAGGATGACGCCGGCCAAGCTCGCGGAGTTGGAGAGGATCACCTATCCCCCGCGCGAACATGCCAGCCCGGCGGTGCTGCTCGTCGCCGACAATCCCGTGACCGGGCTTGCCGATATCGCCGCGCTCGGCGCGCGCTGCCTGGCGGCGGTGCCGCTGCGCGCGGCGGCGGCGCGGCTCGACAGCGCGGCGCTGCCCGATCTCGTCGTCGCCGAGCTCGATGCCCTGGCGGTCGCGGAAGCGGGCGCAGCGGCGCTCGATGCGCTGTTCGGGCGGCTGCGCGACGGCGTCGGGAGCAACCGCTTCGGCGCGGTGGTGATCATCCCGCCGAGCCTGGTCGATCTTGGCGCCGCGCTGCTCGATTGCCCGGAGATCGAACTTCTCGTTGCGCCGGAGGCGGGAGAGCGGCAGGCGGCGCTCGCCACGGCATTGCCGGCGCCGCGCGCGCTGCGCGTCGCCGACAGCGGCACGGACAGCGTCGCGGTACGGCTCGGCCAGATGCGCGACGAGGTCGGCCGCATCGCGCAGCGCCTCGCCGCGCTCGCCGGCGTCGCCGCGCAGCCCTTGCCCGACCGCGCGCCCGAGGACGGCGAGGACGCGCCGGTCGATGCCGGGCTGGTCCGCAGCATCATCCGTGCCCGGCGGCTGCGCGACGCCTATTTCACCGCGGACCTGTTCGCCGATCCGGCCTGGGACATGCTGCTCGACCTGACGGCGGCGCGGATGGAGGGCGGCGACGTCGCGGTCTCCAGCCTGTGCATCGCCGCGGCGGTGCCGCCGACGACGGCGCTGCGCTGGATCAAGCTGTTAAGCGATACAGGCCTCATCGTCCGCCGCGCCGATCCCGCCGATCGCCGTCGCATCTTCATCGCGCTCGCCGATGCCGCGGCCGACGCGATGCTGCGTTACCTGGCGGCGATGCAGCGCTGCGGCGTGGCGGTGGTATGACGCGGACGAGGCCGACGTGTCGCGAATAATGGCTTGACGCGATATGGTGTGCCGGGGTCGTGGTGGGCGGTGACGGGCTCGAACCGCCGACCCTCTCGGTGTAAACGAGATGCTCTACCAGCTGAGCTAACCGCCCGACCGTTCCGGCGCTCGGAATAGCCGCTTTCCGGGCGGGGGCAAGCGCCCGGTTCGTGCGCCGCCCGGTTAAGCCTTGATGATCGTGCGGATGCGGCTGGCGAGCGCCTCCATCGCGAAGGGCTTGGTGATCATCTCCATGCCGGGTTCGAGGAAGCCCGCGGCCAGCGCGGCATTCTCGGCATAGCCGGTCATGAACAGCACCTTGAGGTCGGGCCGCCGCGCGCGGGCGGCGTCCGCCAGCTGGCGGCCGTTGAGGCCGGGCAGGCCGATGTCGGTGATGAGCAGATCGATGCGCCGCTTCGACTGGACGAGCTCGAGCCCCTTGGGGCCGTCCGCCGCCTCGAGCGCGGCGTAGCCGAGCTCGCTGAGCTCCTCGATGATCAGCCCGCGCACGACCGGATCGTCTTCGACGACGAGCACGACCTCGCCCTGATCGGCGGGGAAGGCCTGGGCGAGCCGCGCCAGCGTCTCCTCGTCGTCGGCCTCGCCGCGGAAGCGCGGCAAATAGAGCTTGAACGTCGTGCCCTTGCCGACCTCGCTGTAGATCTTGGCATAGCCTTCCGATTGCTGCGCGAAGCCGTAGATCATCGAAAGGCCGAGGCCGGTGCCCTGGCCGATCGGCTTGGTGGTGAAGAACGGCTCGAACGCCTTGGAGATGGTGTCGGCGTCCATGCCGGTGCCGGTGTCGGTCACGCAGATGCAGACATATTGGCCGGGCTTCACGCCGCGATCGCGCGCGGCATAGGCACTGTCGAGGTGGGCGTTGCAGGTCTCGATGGTGAGCTTGCCGCCATCAGGCATGGCGTCGCGCGCGTTGATGACGAGGTTGAGGATCGCGCTTTCGAGCTGGTTCGGGTCGCAGCGCGTGATCCACAGGCCGCCGGCGAGCACCAGCTCGAGATCGATGCGCTCCCCGATCGTGCGGCGCAGCAGGTCCTCCATCGAGGCGGTCAGCGCGTTCGCGCGGACGGGACGGGGATCGAGCGGCTGGCGGCGTGAGAAGGCGAGCAGCCGGTGGGTGAGCGCGGCCGCGCGGTTCGCCGCGGTCGAGGCGCCGCTGATGAAGCGATCGAGCTCGTTGAAGCGGCCCTGCGCGACGCGGCGCTGAACGATCTCGAGGCTGCCGGTGATGCCCTGCAGCAGATTGTTGAAATCATGCGCGATGCCGCCGGTGAGTTGGCCGACCGCCTCCATCTTCTGCGATTGGCGCAGCGCCGCCTCGGTCTCGGCGAGAGTCTCGGCGGCCTCGGCCTCGGCGGTGATGTCGCGGCCGAAGCCGTAGAAGCTGTCCTGCTCGGGCACCGTTGTCCACTTGATGCGGCGGCGCTGCCCATCCTTCGCGCGCAACGTCGTCTCATATTCGCGCAGCGGCTCGCCTCGCGAGAGCGTCCGGACGCGCTCTTGCCAGGCGCTTTCGTCCTCCTCCATGAACTCGGTGCTGCGGCGCCCGAGCGTCTCATGACGCTCCCAGCCGAGCGTCTTGGTCCAAGACGGATTGACGTCGGTGATGATGCCGGCGGCGTTGGTCACCACCTTGAGCACGGGCGATATGCTCCAGATTCGCTCGCGATCGCGCGCGAGGTCGCGTTCCTCGGTGATGTCGCGGCCGACCGCGTGGATGCGGCCGGCGTCGGGCACCGCTGTCCATGAGAGCAGGCGGTAGCCGCCGGCCTTAGCGCGATAGCGGTTCTCGAAGGAGAGGGTGGTGACGCCGTGGCTGAGCTTGGCCAGTTCGTCGGAGGTGGCGGCGAGATCGGCGGGATGCAGGAAGTCGACGATCGGGCGACCGATCATCTCGCCCTCTTCCCAGCCGAGCAGCCGGGTGGCGGAAGGATTCACAGCGGTGATAACGCCTTCGAAGGTGCAGACGAGGAGCAGGTCGCGCGAGATCGCCCAGAGGCGGTTGCGATCGCCCTCCATCTCGCGCCGCGCGCGCACCTTCTCGGTCGTCTCGATGACGACCGCGACGACGCCGATCGGCGTGCCTTCCTCGTCGACCGCGGGCGAATATTCGAGATCCGTCCATAGCACGCGCGGCGTGCCGTCGCGGATGAGCGTCAGTTCCTGATCGGTGTAGGAAAGCGTGCCGCCCTCGCGATACACCTTCTGCATCACGTTGGCGTTGAAGTCCGCGACCTCGTGCCAGCCTTCGAGCACGTTGGTGCCGAGCAGCGCCGGGTGGCGCGCGCCGGCGAAGCCGCGATAGGCGTCGTTGTAGATCATCACGCCCTTGTCGCCCCACAAGGTCACGATCGGCACCGGCGACCGCAGGACGAAGGCGAGGTTCGTCTTCATCGCCTGCGGCCAGGCCTCGATCGATCCGATCGGCGTCGATGCCCAATCGAACGCGGCGATCAGCCCGCCCATCTCGCCACCGCCGCGCGTGAACGCCCGGCTCGCTTCGCCGTCGTCTCGATCCGCGTTCGCCATTCCGCCCTTTCGAAGCCCCGTTTTCGTCTTTCGCTTGTCGGCAAACAGCCTCGGAAACTTCCGCCCCGGCGCCGCAACGAACCGGCAACAACAGCTTGTCGGCGCGTGCGGTTCCGGTGCCGCTCGCGGCCCTAGCAGCATCAGGCGGCGATCGGAACCGCGACGGCGCCCGACGACGCGCCTGGCGCCAATTCCCTTCCGGGCGATCAGGCTCTAGCGTCGCACGATGCCGAGCCGCGCGCGCCTCCGCCATCTGCTCGTCGCCGTCGCGCTGCTCGCGCTCGTCGGCCAGTCGATCTATTTCGCGCCGTGGCTGCTCGAGAGGCTGCGCCGGCTGATCTGGTGGGTCGGCGGGGGATGGACGGTGCTCTACGGCTTCGCCGTCGCCTTGGCGGTCCATCTCGAGGATGGCGACGACGGCAACGCTCAGTCCTCGGGGCCGGCCCAGCCCGGCAGGTAATCGGCCTTGGTCTTGCGCGCGAGCTCGAGCGCGCCGCGCACCGCCGCCGCGAAATCCTTCTCGATCAGATCCGCGCCGACATGGCGGCGGAGATAGTCCGCCCACAGGAATTCTGAAAAGGGTGTCTGGTCCTTGGCGAAGCCGCCGACGCGGCGGAGTTCGCCGGCGAGCGAGCGATAAGGATCGTCAGCGAGATCGGCGACGTGCTTGGGGATACGGTTCACCGCGCGGCGGCGACCCTTGGCGTCGAACGGGTGCAGCCAGTTGCGGTTGTCCATATAGGTTCGGAACAGCCGGCCATGGACCTTATGGAGATCGGCGACGACGCGGACTAGCACCTCGCCGACGCCTTCCTCGTGCAGCGCGCGGGCGAGGTGATGGTTGTCGATCAGCCAGAAGCGCTGCTTCGGGCCGAGCACGACCGGGATCATGTGGCGGCCGAGATAGTCCGGGCGGTCCTCGCCGGTGCGCGTCTCCCAGTCGCGGCGCTTGCGCTCGACCTCGCGATAGCCGACCGTCATCTGCGTCGGCCGCAGATCGTCGATCGCCACGGGGTGGAGCAACGGCTCGATCTCGATGGTCATGTTCGGATTGCCTATTCGGTTAATCGTTTCCGAGAGGGATCACGCGGACCGGCCGATCGCGGCGATGGCGTCGTCGACGCTGTAGCTGCTGGCGGCGACGAGCGCATCCGCGCCGGCGCGGCCGAGCAGATCGCGGACGTGATCGTGGACGCGCGCGAGCTGGAGGCGGATGCCGAGCTGGCCGATCCGGGCGGCGAACTCGAGCAGCGCGTCGAGCGCGGTGCTGTCGATGTCGAAGCTTTCCTCGAGGCTGAGCACCAGCGCGCGGGGGCGGGGATCATCGCGCAGCTTGCCCTCGATGCTCGCGAGCACGCGCTCGGCATTGGCAAAGAACAGCGGCTCGGCTGGACGCCAGATCGCGACGCCGGGAATGCGGGCGGCGGCCGAATGGCGGGCGACGTCGACGAAGCTGTGGCCGTCGTCGAGGCGGCCGAGCTCGACGAGCTGCGGCGTCGCGAGCTTGCGGACGAGCGCGGCGATCGAGAGCAGGATCGCGATCAGCATGCCGTTCAGCACGCCGAAGATGAGGACGCCCGCCGCCGCGCCGAGCGCGACATATTGGTCGCGGCCGAGCGTCCAGAGACGGCGCAGCGGCGCGGGATCCAGCGCGTGGGTCAGCGCCGCGATGACGACGGCGGCGAGCACCGGCTGCGGCAGCCGCGCGATCAGCGGCGTCGCCAGCGCCACCAGCAGGCCGAGCCCGATCGCGGCGACGAGCGCGGTGGCGCGGCTCCGTGCGCCCGCCGCCTCGCTCGCCGATCCGGCCGAGAAGCCGGCGCCGACCGGCATGCCCTGAACGAGCGCCGCGGCGAGGTTGGCGAGGCCGAACGCGGTGAGCTCGCGGTCGGGCGCGAGGCGATCGCCGTGGCGCAGCGCGAGCGCGCGGATCGTCCCCCAGCTCTCGGCGAACAGGATGAGCACGAGCGGCACCGCGATCTGGCCGAGGCGCGAGAGCGTGGCGGCCGAAAGCGCGGGCAGCGTCGGCAGGCTCGGGTGCACGTCGATCGCGCCGACGGTCGCGACGCCGTGGCCGGGCAGATCGAGCGCAGCGGACGCGGCGATGCCGAGCGCGAGGACGAGGAAGGCGCCGGGGATCGCCGGCAGCCGCCGCAGCGCCAGCAGCGCGGTCAGCGCGACGAGCCCGGTGGCGACGCTCGGCCATTGCCAGGCCGGCAGCGTCGCGATCAGCTCCCAGGCGAGCCGGAAGATATCCGGCGCCGGCACGCGCACGCCGGCGAGCACCGGCAGCTGGCGCAGGATTATCATGATCGCGAGGCCGAAGGCGAAGCCGCGCAGCACCGGCCGTGCGATGAAACCGGTGAGCCCGCCAAGTCGCAGCGCGCCGGCGATCAGGAACAGTGCCCCCGTCATCGCCACCGCGACCGTCGCCAGCGCGCCCTTGGCGACGAGTCCGCCCGGCACCACGGCAAGCGCGGCGGCGAGGATCGCGGCGGACGACGACGTCGGCGAGACGATCGCGAAGCGGCTGCGCCCGGCGAGCGCGTAGACGAACGATCCGGCGACCGCGGCGAGGAGCGCGCGGGCCGGCGGCAGCCCGGCGATGCCGGCATAGGCGACCGCCTCCGGCAGCATCAGCCCCGCGACCGACAGACCCGCGACGAGATCACCGCGCGCCGGCTTGATCCCGAGCATCGCCTCAGCCGAGCTCGCGCACCAGCCGCGTCGCGACGCCGATCCAGGCCGGATCGGCGATCACCTGCTGGCGCTGCCCCGGCCCGAGCGGCAGGAGCTGCAGCCGACCCGGCTCGCGCCCGATCAGCCGCCCGAACAGGAAGCGGCCGGCGGGGCGGGGCACGAGCACGTCGCGGTTGAGCGCGCGGCCGAACGCGTCCGGCGCGAGCCGCTCGAGCCAGAGCGCATCGCCGGCGCGGTAATCGCCGACGCCCGCCGCGACGACCATCGCGAGCGCGCCGGCTTCGGGCTGCGGCGGCGTCAGCACCTGTTCGTGGCGCGGTGCGTGGACGCCGGCGGGAGACAGGACTGCGGCGACCGGCAGATCGGCGCGCTCGGGCAGCGCGACGAGATCGCCGGCGGTGACGCCGAGCGCGGCGGCGATGCGGTTGAGCCAGCCAACCGAGACGGTGCGCGTGCCGGTCTCGAGCCGGCCGATCGTCTGCGCGGTGGTCGGCGGCGTGCAGGCAGCGGCGACGTCGGCGAGCGTGAGCCCGCGCGCGCGGCGGACATCGCGGATGCGGGTGATCATGGCGCGCTCCCTCGGCCTTTGTCTTCCGTTCGTCCCGATCGGTTCATCGCATGAAGTGATAACCAATCCGGTTATCTACTTTCCTACATCCTCCCGTCGGTGGCAATAGGCTCCTCACCGATTCGCGAGGAGATCCGATGCGCGATGCCCAGCCCTCCCGGAACCGCCTGCTCGCCGAGCGGGCGTTGCCGCAGGATGCCGCGCCCGGCCGCGGCAAGCGCCCGGCGCGGAGTGTCACGGTCAACCTCGCGGAGTCGCCGCTCGGCTGGCTCAAGGCACGCGGGCTGGTTTCCGATCGCCAATATGAGGCCGGCGAGCGGCTGCGCAGCGACTGGACGATCGCCGGCATGAGCCCCCGCGTGACGATGCGCTGGGATGTCGCGCCGGTCTCGGGCGGACGCGGCGGCGCCCGCGATCCCGCCGAGGCGACGCTGGCGATGATCGCGGCGAAGCGGCGGATGGAGGCGGCGTTGGCCGACGTCGGCAAGGGGCTGTCGGACGTGCTGTGGCGCGTCGCCTGCGCCGGCGAGGGGCTGAGTGATGCCGAGCGCGCGCTCGGCTGGCCCGCGCGCGCCGGCAAGCTGGTGCTGACGCTCGCGCTCGATCGGCTTGCGGATCATTATCGGCTGGGGTGAACGATGCCCCCGCACTCCGTTCGATTCGAACCTGTCGGTAAGTGGGCGCGAGCGCCGGTGGCCGCTTCTCGACAGGCTCGAACCGAACGATGATGTTAGCGCTGAGCAACACCCCGTTCGTCCGGAGCGAAGTCGAGGGACGTGCCGCAGGTGCATTGCGAGCGTGTCTCGGCTTCGCTCGACACGAACGGAAGTGGATGAGAAGGATTTTTGAGGAGCGGTCTCATCTCGACGGTTGGTCATTCCGATCAAGCCAGTGCCGCCTGCATGCGGGAGCCTGAGGCGCACCCAGCCCATGCCGGCTGGACGCTGGCAGCGACGATGTGCGCGTCGAGCCTGTCGTTCATCGACGGATCGGTGGTCAACGTCGCGCTGGCGGTGATCGGGCGCAGTCTGCATGCCGACGCCGCCGGGCTGCAATGGGCGATCAACGCCTATATGCTGCCGTTGTCGGCACTGCTGCTGCTCGGCGGCGCGGCGGGCGATCACTATGGCCGCAAGCGGCTGCTGATCGCGGGGATCGCGCTGTTCGCGCTCGCCTCGGTCGGCTGCGCGCTGGCGCCGGGGCTGGGCATGCTGCTGCCGATGCGCGCGCTGCAGGGCATCGGCGCAGCGATCCTGCTGCCGAACAGCCTGGCGATCCTCGGCAACACGTTCAGCGGGCCGGCACGCGGCCGCGCGATCGGAACCTGGGCGGCGGCGGGCGCGATCGCCACCGCGATCGGTCCGCCGATCGGCGGCTGGCTGGTGCAGGCGGTCGGCTGGCGCGCGATCTTCTGGCTCAACCTGCCGGTGGCGGCGGCGGCGATCGCGATCGCCTGGCACTATGTTGAGGAGAGCGGCGAGGGCGCGCAGGCGCTCGATGCACCGGGCGCCGGGCTCGCCACGCTGGCGCTTGGCGCGCTCACCTGGGCGCTCACCTTGTGGTCGGGCACGCACCGGCTGGACGTCTCGTCCTGGGCGGCGCTGGCGATCGGGATCGCGGCGGCGGCGCTGTTCCTGCGCACCGAGGCGCGGCGCGGCGAGCGCGCGATGATGCCGCTCGGCCTGTTCGGCTCGCGCGCCTTTGTCGGGCTGACGCTGCTCACCTTCCTGCTCTACGGCGCGCTCGGCGGGCTGATCCTGCTGCTGCCCTATCTGCTGATCGTCGCGGGCGGCTACACGCCGTTCCAGGCCGGGCTTGCGCTCTTGCCATTCTCGATCGTGATCGGCGTCGGCTCGCGCGCGATGGGGCGGCTCGCCGAGACGATCGGGCCGCGCTGGCCGCTCGGGCTGGGGCCGCTGGTCGCGGGCGCCGGCTTCGCGCTGCTCGTCCGCGTCGAACCGGAGGCGCGCTACTGGACGAGCATCTTCCCCGCCGTCGCGGTGATCGCGCTCGGCATGGCGGGCGCGGTCGCGCCGCTCACCACGGCGGTGCTGTCCTCGGTCGACGATCGCCACACCGGCACCGCGTCGGGCTTCAACAGCGCGATCGCGCGCACCGGCGGGCTGATCGCGACGGCGCTCTCCGGCGCGGTCATCGCGCGCGGCGGCGCGGCGCTGTTGACGGCCTTCCACGACGCCGCGCTGATCGGCGCGGGCCTCGCGGCGGCAGCGGGCGTCGCCGCCTTCGCGACGCTGGATGGAAAGGGCGGCGGGTGACGGATTGCGGTGGTCAGCATTCATCGCAAAGAATTGTCATCGCGAGGTGCGGCATGCGCCGTGGCGATCCAGCTCCATTGTTGGAGCTGGTTTGCTTCGCTCCGCTTGCAATGACGACAGATGGTGGAAAGCTGCCGCTAGCTCCCCTCCCTGGAAGGGAGGGGCTGGGGGTGGGTTGCGGCGCGGGCGACCGCCTCGTCGATCGCCGCGACCACAGCCGCAAGGGCGTTCCGCACCTCGCTGTTCCAGGACGGTCCATCCACGGCGC
>JAFAZF010000002.1 GCA_019239915.1 Sphingomonadaceae bacterium | reverse complement strand
GAAGGCGATAGCTGTCGCGTCAGTAAGGCTGGCCTGCTCAAGCTCCGCGCGGGCGATCTCTACCACGGCAGACCAATGTTTGATCGTGTCAGGATAGACGGGCCGCCCTCGCCAGCGCCGCGCACCGGCGACCGCCATTTCGAGGTTCGTCAGCAGTGATCCGTCGAGTTCCATAAATCCGTCATATCAAGTCGGGATCACTCGTTGGCGGAAATCTTGTGCGCAAGATGTCCACCCTGATGGTCGTGCACGAGCTGATGCAGCGATCGATCGTCCATGTCCGCCAGCGCATCGGACAACTTGGTTGTGGCTGGAAATCGCGCGGCGAAGCCGTACCCATAGATCTTCCGCAGCGTGCCAATCAGGGTGTTGCCGTGCTTGCGGCTGATCTCGCCGTCCTTGTCGCGGTGGCGGTTATCAAGACCCGGCTGGCCCATGAGACGCTCTCCTCTCGGTGCAGGCGGCATACTTGTCGCTCGCGGTGAGCCGATAACGTCCATCTCGTCGCAACGGCTCCCAGCTGCTGCCAGCGTGTTGCAACCATGTCGCATGGAGCTGCCGAGCTTCAAAAAGAATCGTTGGAAATCAATGGTAATGGATTGCATCAGATGCAACACGCGAACCGCTGCAAATCGCGCCGCAGGTTCGCCTGAGCCATTGTTTTCATTCAATTTCTTCTGGATGCCCCGCGTGGATTCGAACCACGATTGACGGAGTCAGAGTCCGTAGTCTTACCATTAGACGACGGGGCACCGAGCGGAGCGGGGGAATAGAATCGCCCCTCCGCGCTGTCAACGCGAGCTGCGCGGCCGGCGCACCGCCATACTTCACGCGTTCAACCCACCTGTGACGACTCCGCCACAGCCGCGCCGCAAGTTGCGCGTGCGATGGATTAACTATCTTGCAACCATCCTCGTTAGGGTTAACAAAAGGTTGCTGGCCGCGACTCGTGGCCTTGCGAGTGTCAGGGGAGCAGTAATGAGCAAGCATGTTTCGCCCGTGCGCGGCGCTTGGGACGGTTGGTTCGGTGGTGGTCACGGTGGTGGCGGCGTCGCCGCCTGATCCGGCCTTCGAGCAACGGAATTAGAGAAGGGGTCCGCCGCGAGGCGGGCCCCTTTTTTTCAATGCGTTCCGTGCAACCCCGGTGCGTCTGGGTGATCCGTCAAGCGCGGCCCGCCGTCGCGGCGAGCATGCGCGTGTCGACGCCGGCAGCCGCAAACGCACCCGACCAGCGCCCTGAAACCGGCGTATCGAAGAGCAGCTCTTCGCTCGGCGTCGTCGCGAACCAGCCGTGGCGGGTCATCTCGTTGTCGAGCTGGCCCTCGCCCCACCCGGCATAGCCCAGCGCGGCCAGCCACCGGCTTGGCCCCTCGCCCGCCGCGATCGCGCGCAGCACATCGATCGTGCTCGTCAGCGCCCAGCGACCGGCGACCTGGATGGTGTCGTTTCCGCCCCAGTCGAGCCCGTGCAGCACGAAGCCGCGCTGCGGCTCGACCGGGCCGCCGACATGCACCGGCGCGTCCGGCGCGAGCCCCGGCTCGATGTCGAGCTGGGCCAGCAGGCCGTGGAGGCCGAGCCGCGGCACGACATGGCCGATGCCGATCCCGAGCGCGCCGTTCTCGTCGTGCGCGCACAGGGCGATCACCGCATGCTCGAAGCGGGGATCGCCGATCCCCGGCATCGCCAGCAGCAACTGGCCGGTGAGGAACGGCGTCTGCTCCATGACCTCCGGTTATAAGGATGGCGCGGCCCGCCGCAATCGTCGCCGCGCTGCCGAGGTTGCCGGGGTTGCGGCGGCCGCCGGGAGCGGTAAGCACGCGTGCGCACCCCCACAGGAGAGATTCGATGACGATCAAGGTTGGCGACCGCTTGCCCGAGACGACGCTCACCAAGGTGGCCGAGGGCGGCCCCGAGCCGGTCGGCGCCGATTACTTCAAAGGCCGCAAGGTCGCGCTGTTCGCCGTCCCCGGCGCGTTCACGCCGACCTGCTCGGCCAAGCATCTGCCCGGCTTCATCGACAAGGCCGGCGACATCAAGGGCAGGGGCGTCGACGAGATCGCCTGCGTGTCGGTCAACGATGCGTTCGTGATGGCCGCCTGGGGCAAATCGAGCGGCGCCGAGGGCAAGGTGACGATGCTCGCCGACGGCAATGGCGACTTCGCCAAGGCGCTCGGGCTCGAGATGGACGGCAGCAAGTTCGGCATGGGCACGCGCAGCCAGCGCTATGCGATGCTGGTCGACGACGGCGTCGTGAAGGCGCTCGACGTCGAGGCGCCGGGCGAGTTCCGCGTCAGCAGCGCCGAGCACCTGCTGGGTCAGCTGTAAGGGGAGCTCCGAGCTCCCCCCGCTCTCCAACCGTTCGCGCTGAGCCTGCCGAAGCACTGTTCTTCTTTGCCGGCCTTGGAAGAGGTACAGCCTTTCGACAAGCTCAGGGCGAACGGTGATCGGGGTTAGAATTCACCGCTTCACACGTTCGGCTCAACAGCACTGGCGGAACCCTCCGACTCCGCACCCGCCAGCACGACACGGTCGCGCCCCGCCTGCTTGGCGGCGTAGAGTGCTGCGTCGGCGCGGGCGAGCGCGGGATCGAGGCCATCGTCGTCGCGCTCGACCGCGGCGACGCCGAAGCTCGCGGTGAGGGTGATCGGCGCGACGCCGTCCATATTCACCGCGGCGAGGCCGACGCGCAGCCGCTCCATCGCCTCCGCCGCCTTGGCGGCGTTCGTGTTCGGCAGCAGGATGCCGAACTCCTCGCCGCCGAGCCGGGCGACGAGATCGCCGCGGCGCACGCTGCTCGCCGCATAGTCGGCGAAGCGGCTCAGCGCCGCGTCGCCGGCGGCGTGGCCGAACTGATCGTTGACGGCTTTGAAGCGGTCGAGGTCGATCAGCACGACCGCGAGCGGCTGACCCTGGCGGCGGCAGACGGCGATGAGCGGCTCGGCCGCCTGCCCCAGCCCGCGGCGGTTGAACACGCCGGTAAGCGCGTCGGTGGCGGCGAGATGGCGCATCTGCTCGGCGAGATCCGAGGCGATCAGGAAGATGCACGAGAAGCCTAGCGCCATCGAGCTCGGCGGCACGCCGAGCAGGATGACGAGGCGATAGAAGACGAGCCGCAGGTTCTGCGGACCGATCGGCAGCGTCGCCGCCAACACCGCGCTGACGAGATAGAAGAGCGCGACCAGCGCGAGCACGGCCGTTACCAGCCGCTCCGGCTCGCTCCGGCTGCCGCGACCGCGGTGCACGATCACCGCCATGAAGGCGGAGCATAGCGCGGAGAAGGCGAGACCCGGCGGATCGCTGAGCGCATCGCTGTCCAGCATCGCGCCGGCGATCGTCAGCATCACCGCGCCGACGGCGACCAGCCCCAGCGGCAGCAGCGGGGTGAAGCGCTGCCCCCCGCGGGCGAGCGCGCCGCCGACGAGCGCCAGCGCGGCCGCGTCGGCGAACGCCTCGACGATCGGAAAATAGAATTGCCAACTGTGCGCGAACAGCACACCGCCGAGGTTGACTGCCCAGCCGGCGCCGAAAAGCCCGAACATGCCCGACCAGATGATCGCCGCACGCGGGCGCCCGAAGCAGCGCCACGCCACCGCGAGCATGACCATCAGCACCAGGCTCGTCAGCAACAGACAGAAGAGGACGATCGGCGCGGGGCTCATCGTCTGTCTCCATGCTTGCTCAATGCACACGCATCAACTGAACAATGTCACTCCGGATGGCATGTAAACCATTTCGGTGCTTGACGTTTCTTTGACGATGCCGCGGAGCCTAACCCGTAAGGAAGTCCGTGATGGCGGCGCCGAGCTCCGGGCGGACGACAGCGCTCATGTGATTGCCGGGGATTTCGACGTAGCGGCCGCGCGGCAGCGTCTCCGCCAGCGCCTCGGCCGAGCCGTTGTCGCGATCCTCCGCACCGCAATAGACGAGCGCGGGCAGCGCGAGAGTGGCGAGTGCGGCGCGCGTCGTCGGCACGAAGCTGCCGAGCAGCGGCAGCAGCGCTTGCGGATCGCCGCCCGTCGTCTTGAGGAAGGCCGCGGCCGCGAAGCCGGGCGTGCTGCGCACCTGCCCCTCCGGATCGGCGAGAACGCCGCGGAAGAAGCCGAGCCGGGAACCGAGATCGAGCATCCCCTCGAGCCCCATTCCGCCGAGCGCGACGCGGCGCGGCACAGCGCCGGCGACCAGCATCCGCACCACCGTACGCGCGCCGAGCGAATAGCCGCCGAGATCGAAGTCGCCGAGCCCGAGATGATCAATCAAGGCGAGCCCGTCCTCGGCAAGGATGTCAGGCGGGTAACGGTCCACCGCATGCGGCGCGCCGCTTTCGCCGTGCGCGCGCAGATCGGGCATGATCACGCGGAACCCGGCGGCGGCGATGCGTGCCGCGTGGCCGTAGCGGATCCAGTTGGTCCAGGCGTTGGAGAACAGGCCGTGGATGAGCACCAGTGGCCGCCCCTCGCCGAGCTCGCGCCACGCCAGCATCACACCATCGCGCGCGGCGAAGCGATGGACGGGGAAATCAGTCGGGGAGCTTGCCAAGCGTCGCCATCCAGCGTGCGGTGATCGTCACGTTCTGATCGGTGCGTTGGGTCGGCAAGCCGGTCACGTCAAGCCAGCCCGCATGCCAGCTCTCGACGCCGACATTCTCGACCGGTCGGAAGCGGGCGGTATCGTCGAAACTGCCGACGGTGAGATCGAGATGATCGCTGCCCTCGCCTTCATAGGTGAGCGGCGTGCCGCATTCGCGGCAGAAGCCGCGCGTCGCGATCGGCGAGGAGGCGTAGCGATCGGGCTCGCGCGTGAGCCACGTCACGGCGGCGCGCGGCACGAACTTGAAGGCGATCGAGACGCCGCCGGTCGCGCGCTGGCACATGCGGCAATGGCAGAGATAGGCGTCGTCGTCCGCGAGTTCGACCGAGTAGCGGACGCGGCCGCACTGGCACCCGCCGGTCACGACCGTCATCGCGGCCGCTTCGCGCCAAGCAGAGCGGCCAGCGCCTCGGCGGGCGGCGCTTGCGGCCACTGTGGCACGCCCTCGGGAAGCGCAAGCCAGCGTTGCTTCGACGCCGTGAAGATGTGGGCGACGCACTCCAGCTCCTCGGAACGATCGAGCGTGCCCGCGCGCACCACCGCGAGGCCGGGCCGGCGCGTATTGACGTTGTAGATGCGTGCATGACAGGTGCCGCAGACGCGCTGCGTCGAAGTCCGATCCTCGGTCACCTTCTCGTAGACGGCAACTGGCCCCGTTACCGCGATCGCCGCCTCGGGCACGATCGCCTGCTGGCTGAACGCGCTGCCCGACCAGCGCTGGCATTGGTGGCAATGGCAGGCGTAGGTGGGCGGCAGCGCGTCGATCGCGAGCGTGTACCGCACCGCACCGCAGCGACAGCCGCCCGCGATCGTCATGGCGCATCCTCCATCAACCGCTCCCGCCATGCGCTCATGTCTTCCGGCTGCGTGTCGAACGCCGGCACCTCCGGATCAAGCGTCACCCAAGGTTGTTTGCGAGAAACCCAGAGATGCGCGCGGACCTGGATATTGCTCGCATCGTCTAGCGTGCCGGCCTTGACCGTGACGAACGCGCCTGACGCACTCGATCTATGGAACAGGCGTGTACCGCATGCCGGGCAGAAGAAGCCATCCGTCGAGCGTCCGCCCGAGGCGGGGCGGCAATACTCGTCGAGCGTGCCTTCGATCGCAAATGCCTGCACAGGCACCGGCATCGAGAGCGCGAAGGCGCTCGCCGACTGCTTCTGACATTCTCGGCAATGACAGGCATAGACCGGATAAGGGCCACCCTGCAGCGAATAGCGCACGGCGCCGCACTGGCAGCCGCCCGCGATCGTCATGGCCTCACGCCGCCTTTTTGAGGTGCCGCCGTCCGAGCAGCTCGGCGATCTGGACCGCGTTGAGCGCGGCGCCCTTGCGAAGATTGTCGCTGACGCACCACAGCGCGAGGCCATTGTCGACGGTCGGATCCTCGCGGACGCGGCTGACATAGGTGGCATATTCGCCGACGCACTCGATCGGCGTGACGTAGCCGCCATCCTCGCGCTTATCGACGAGCATCACGCCCGGCGCCTCGCGCAGGATATCCTGCGCCTCCTTCGCCGAAATCTCGTCCTCGAACTCGAGGTTGATCGCCTCGGAGTGGCCGACGAACACCGGCACGCGCACGCACGTCGCGGTCACCTTGATCTTCGGATCGAGGATCTTCTTGGTCTCTACGACCATCTTCCACTCTTCCTTGGTCGAGCCGTCGTCGAGGAAGCTATCGATGTGCGGGATGACGTTGAACGCGATCTGCTTGGTGAACTTCTTCGCCTCGGCCTGATCGCCGACGAAGATGTTGCGGCTCTGCTCGAACAGCTCGTCCATGCCGGCCTTGCCGGCGCCGGAAACCGACTGGTAGGTCGCCACCACGACGCGCTTGATCTTCGCCGCATCGTGCAGGGGCTTCAGCGCCACCACCATCTGCGCGGTCGAGCAGTTGGGATTGGCGATGATGTTCTTCTTGAGATAGCCGTCGATCGCCTGCGGATTCACCTCGGGCACGATCAGCGGCACGTCCGGATCCATCCGGTAAAGCGACGAGTTGTCGATCACCGTGCAGCCCGCCTTGGCCGCGATCGGCGCATACTTCTTCGTCGCTTCCGAGCCGATCGCGAACAGCGCGATGTCCCAGCCCGACCAATCGAAATATTCGATGTTCTGGACCTTGAGCTGGCGACCGGTCTCGCCGAACTCGATCATGTCGCCGGTCGAGCGCGACGAGGCGACCGCCGCGATGTCGGCGATCGGGAATTCGCGCTCGGCGAGGATGTTGAGCATCTCGCGCCCGACATTGCCCGTGGCACCCGCCACCACCACCCGATAGGCCATCACTCAAGCTCCGAAAGTCACAGTATTTCGCGAAGGCGGCGCTCTTACGCGCATGGCGCGGATAAGCCAACGCAATCCCGCTGTGGATTGCCAAAGGTCACATATGCCGGGACCGGAAGGTCACATAGTTTCGTGACTTTCGGGGCGTTGCGCCAAGATCGGTTCCCGATGCGCCGGCACCGGCTCGCCATGCCATCGTCGAACGGATGTAGGAAAGCGAAAAAGCGCGCACCCGCTCAGCGATAAGGCAAGATCGGCAGACCACCCTCACGCGGAACGAGCGCAATCTGGCGGGTGAACTGCCAGATCTCGCAATCGTCGGCATGGTTGGCCGCGCGCACCAGGCGGATCGCCTCGGCATCGTCCCGCGCCTCGATCATGTCGCCGCGCACGACGCGACGCGTCATATCGAGGAAGAGACAGCGATAAGGCGTTGACGGGTTCATGGATCGGGCTCGAACAGTTTCGCGAGCCGTACTCATTTTCCCGCGCCGCCGCTGTGCTGCACTGCACAGCGGCTGATCTGGATCAACGCGTGGCGGGTATGAGCTCGTCGACCTTCTTCGGCACCTCGCGCACCTGCCGATAATTGGCACGGATCAGTGCGGCGAGATCCGGCGTCAGGCGGCGCTCGCCATGCTTCTCGCCGAACGCGCGATCGAGCACGAACATCGCGGCGCGTCGCTCCGTGATCAGGCGGCGTAGCGGCGCGGGATCGGTTCCGGTGCGCAGCTTCTGGCCATAGGCGAAGAAGTCGATCTGCATCGGCCGACCGGCCCAGAGGCAGGCGGCGAGCACCTCGCAATAGACCGGGCCGGGGGCATCGCGGACATCGGCGATCAACAGCTTCCACTGCGCGCGCGTGGCGGGCAGTTCCTCGAGACCGCCGATCGCCTTCGTCACATGGTGCGGCGAGACCGCCAGGATCGGCGCGAGCAGCAGCAGCAGCAGCGCCGCGCGAAGCTGCGGCCCGGCCGGCCGCGGCAGCACGCCACTGGCGCTGGTGCCGAGGAACACGCCGCAAAGCGCGCAGAGGCCGATCAGCCCATCGTCATGCGCGTTGACGTAGACGCCCGCGCCGATCCGCTGGAGCGCGCCGAGGACGAAGCCGAGCAGCGCGTAGAGCGCGATCACCCCCCAGCGCGGATCGCTGCCGCGCCGCCACATGCCGAGCAGCGCGACCACGACGAGCGCCGCCATGCAGCCGCTCTTGCCGAGGCCGGCGCGGAGGCCGTGCGGGTCCAGCGTGCGCTTGAAGCCGAGCAGCTCGGCGAAGATCGCCTGGCCGTAGAGCGCCGCCAGCACCGCGCAGGCGAGCGCCGCGAGTCCGATCGCGCAGGCGAGCCAGCGCAGCAGCGCGCGCCGATCGGTCCCGGCGAGCCACAGCGCGACCGAGATGGGCAGCGCGAACTGGTTGTGCTTGACGAGGCCGCCGAGGATCATCGTCGCGTCCGAGAGGAAACAGGCGCGCCATCCGAGCCCCTCTCCGTTTTGCTTCAGCAGCGGCAGCAGCCCGCCGAGCATGAACGCCTGCCCGAGCCATTGCGGATTGTCGACGCCGGCGAACTTCTGGAGATAGACGAGATTGTAGAGCAGGAAGACGAGCGCTGCGGCATAGGCCCAGCGGCCAGCGCCGCCGAGCAGCCGGACGATCCGCGCGATCAGCCCCGCCACGGCGACCATGCTGAGCGTCGCGACGATGCGCCCTGCGACGATGTAATCGCCGACCAGCCATCGGCCGACCAGTCCGTTCAGATAGAAGGAGAGCGGCGGATAATTGTTGCCGGTGAGCGCGCGGCCTTTGACGTAAAGCGGCGCGCCGGACATCGCGGTCGCCGTCCAATAGCCGTTCCAGCCCTCGCCATAATCGAGCGAGATGTGCGCGGGCATGCGCGCGATCACGGGCAGCGCGAAGACGATCGCGAGCAAGGTCGCGATGCCGAGCAGCGCCGGGAACAGGATCGGCATCTCGCCGATGCGGGCTGCCCAGCCGGGGTTGGACGAGGACGACGCGTCGCTACGCGCGCGGGACATGGACTTCGCGCCAGCTAGGCGGAGAGCGGCGCCGGCTCGATCGCATGGTCATCGCCGCGATGACGATGCGCGCCGGGGCGCATCGTGCGCGGCGATGCGCGATCAGCCCTGCGCGGCCTCGTTGGAACGGTTATCGCGGCGCTCGGCGATCCGCGCCGACTTGCCGGTGCGGCCGCGCAGATAATAGAGCTTGGCGCGGCGGACGACGCCCTTGCGCACCACCTCGATCGAATCGATGTTCGGCGAATAGAGCGGGAAGACGCGCTCGACGCCCTCGCCGAAGCTCATCTTGCGGACGGTGAACGACGAGCCCATGCCCTTGTTCGAGCGCGCGATGCACACGCCCTCGTAATTCTGGACGCGGGTGCGTTCGCCCTCGACCACCTTCACGCCGACGCGCAGCGTGTCGCCGGGGCGGAACTCGGGCACCTTCTTGCTCGCCGTGATGGCCGCGATCGCTTCGGCCTCGAGCGTCTGGATGAGGTTCATGACTCTAAACGTCCTCAATCGTCGCGCCGCGCGCCAGAGGGCGGCCTGACCCGAGCACCCTCGTGGCGCTCCCAAAGGTCCGGCCGCCTTAGCCGTGTATCGGTCTCGGCCCGGCTTTTGCGCCATGCCGCGATCCGCGCATGATCCCCCGATCGCAGCACTTCGGGGATCGTGCGCCCTTCCCACATCTGTGGTCGGGTATAATGCGGATATTCGAGCAGGCCCGTTTCGAAGCTCTCGTCCTCACCGCTGGAGGCCGCGCCCATTACGCCGGGGAGCAGCCGAACGCAAGCATCGAGCAGCACCATGGCCGCGACCTCGCCGCCCGAGAGGATATAGTCGCCGATCGAAACGGGGGTGATGGCGCGCGCCTCGAACAGCCGCTCGTCGATCCCTTCGAAGCGCCCGCAAAGGATGGTGACGCCGGGCCCGGCGGCGAGATCGCGGACGAGCGCCTGGGTGAGCGGCTTTCCGCGAGGAGACATCGCCAGCTTCGGGCGATCATCGGGAACGCTGTCGAGCGCCGCGGCGAGCACGTCGGCGCGCATCACCATCCCCGCCCCACCGCCCGCCGGTGTGTCGTCGACGGAGCGATGCTTGTCGGTCGCAAAGTCGCGGATCTGGACGGGCGTGAGCAACCAGCGCCCTTCGGAGAGCGCGCGGCCGGCGAGGCTCTGCCCGAGTGGACCGGGGAACATCTCCGGATAGAGCGTCAAGACAGTCGCGGCGAAGCTCACGGCTCGATCCAGTGACCGGCATCTAGAGCCTTTGCGATGTGCCCTAGCTCCAGCCGCTCAATGGGAGAAGGGTGGGACAAGCGCTTACGGACGGGCCATGTCACCAAGCGCCAGATGAACATCGGGACGACCAGCAAGGTCGGCTCGCTGAGTTCGGTATAGCGGTGCCAAGGCCACGACCAGATATCTTCCCCGAACTCCTTGGCCAGCGCTTCCACCAACTCAGTTACATCATCGTCGCCAATGCGAACCTCATGACGGATGGCAGATGTCGCGGTTAATCGCTCTCGCGGCACGCCGCTACGCTTAGACACAATCTCTAATACTCGCTCGAGTGTAACGGACGTCATTCCATCCAGTTCTCGACTTCCAGCCCCGGCACGCCGGCGAAGTGGGAGACGTTATCAGTCACCAGCGTCAGCTCGCAGGAAAGCGCGTGGGCAGCGATCAGATGGTCGAAGCTCGCCCGCTTGAACTGGAGCGTAGCGTAGGCGGTCGCTGCCGCCCGATCAAAATCGAGGACCGGCACCTCCTCGACGAACAGCATCAGTTTGTCGAGTGGCGGCGGCTTGCCGCACACCGAGCCGAAGATCACCTCGGCGTAGACAATCGACGACGTTACCACATCGCCTTCGTCGCACGCCTCCAGTCGTTTGCGCAGGCCGAGATTCACAGCGAGCGACGCGGCTATGACGATGTTCGAATCGAGCAGATATCTCACTCGCCCTTCTCAAGCTTCGCCATCCACTCGGCGTCCTCCCACAGCAGCGGACGATGCTCGAAGACACGGTCCTCGTCCTTGATGAACTGGAGGCCGGAGCCGATCCCGCATCCCCACACCTTGTCGATGTTGAACTTGCGCTTCGGCTTGGCGATCTTCTCGAGACGATAGCCGTCGCCGTCCTCGACGAGGCGCCATTCCTCGCCGGGCGCGATGCCGACGGATGCGGGGACCCGCAGCGCGGATGAGTTGCCCGACTTAAAGCTCTTGATCGTCCACTCGCGGCTCATTGCCACCTCCGTATATACGTGACGTATATACTATTCCACGAACGCCGCGTCCACGATCAGTCGATCCGCCTCGATCGTCACCGCCGTCGCGATCGGAACCATGAAGCGCTTGCCGTCGGGCTTCTCGATCTCGAGGATGTCGCCAGCGCCGAAATTCTCCACCGCGACGGCGATCCCGACCCGGCTATCGTTGGCGAAGCAGGGCAGGCCGATCAGGTCGGCATGATAATATTCGCCGTCCCCCAGCGGCGGCAACGCGGAGCGCGGCACACTCAGCGTCTCACCACGCAAAGCCTCGGCGGCATCGCGATCGGCGACCTCGGCGAAGCGGGCTATCGCGGCCCCCTCGCCGCGCGCCTTCAACAGCGTGAGCGGCCGGCCACCGACGAAAACGTCGCGATAGGATGAGAGATCGCCGCCGAAGAGCTTGAGGCGGACCTCGCCCTGAAGCCCGTGCGCACCGAGCACGGCGGCGAGCGGGATCAGCCGCTCGCCGTCCGGTGTCGTCGCCTCAGCCGCGGGGGCTGCCCTTGGTGGGCGGGGCGACGTCGTCGGCGCCCTCGGCGGGCTTTTCGGACGAGACGCCCTCGCCTTTTCCGTGCTCGGCTTGCGGTCCGCCATCCTTGCGCGCGCCTTCAGCGGGCTCGGGCTGGGTTTCGGCGTGCGCCATCGCGTTTCTCCTTCTCATCTTCACGAAGGATCAACGCCCGGTCCACGCTCCGGTGCCTCACGCCTCGGCGGCTTCCTCGGACGGCGGGGCCGCTTCCTCGGCAGCGGGCTCCTCGGCGGGCGGGTTCGCGGCCTCGGCGGCGGCCTTCGCCTTCTCGGCACGCTCCTCGGCGCGTTCCTTGGCCTTCTCGCCCGGCTCCGCCTTGTTCGGGTTGTTGCGAGCCGCGCGCTCCTTCACGCCGGCGGCGTCGAGGAAGCGGGCGACGCGGTCGGTCGGCTGCGCGCCCACCGAGAGCCAATGCTTGGCGCGCTCGGTATCGAGCACGACGCGCTTCGCGTCATCCTTGGCGAGCATCGGATTGTAGCTGCCGATCTTCTCGATGAACGAGCCGTCGCGCGGGCTGCGCGAGCTGGCGACGACGATGCGATAATAGGGGCGCTTCTTGGCACCACCGCGCGACAGGCGGATCGAAACGGACATTCTTCTTCCTTCTCTTCAATTCTCGCCCTCGCCCGCTGGCAGGAGAGGGTTAGGTGAGGGTCTTCTTGCTTCTTCACTCTTCAGCGGTGAGGTCCGACCGATCGCTCGTGCCCTCACCCTCCCACGCCTGCGGCGCGGGCCCCTCCCTCTCCCGCTTGCGGGAGAGGGAAAACTTATCGCTTCCCGAACTTGTTGAACCCCGGTGGCAGGCCGCCTCCGCCGGGAAGGCCCGGCAGCTTGGTGCCGGGCGGGAGCTGCGGCATGCCGCCCGGCATCCCGCCGAGGCCGCCGGCAGCGCCGCCGCCCCCGCCGAACATGCCGGCGAGGCCCTTCAGCCCGCCCATCTTGCGGATCTTCTTCATCGCGGTGGCCATCTCCTGGTGCATCTTGAGGAGCTTGTTCACCTCCTGCACCGTGGTGCCCGACCCCTTGGCGATGCGGATCTTGCGCTTGGCGTTGATGAGCTCAGGCTTGGTCCGCTCCTTCGACGTCATCGAGCCGATCACGGCATCCATGCGGACGAGGATCTTGTCGTCGACGGCGCCGGACGCCATCGCCTGCTTCACCTGCTTGACGCCCGGCAGCATGCCGGCGAGCGCGCCGAGCCCGCCCATGCGCTTCATCTGGTTGAGCTGCCCACGCAGATCGTTGAGATCGAACTGGCCTTTGGCGAGGCGCGCGGCGAGCTGCTCCGCCTCCTCCTGCTTGATCGTCTCGGCGGCCTTTTCGACAAGGCTGACGACGTCGCCCATGCCGAGGATGCGGCCGGCGACGCGATCGGGATTGAACGCCTCGATCCCATCGAGCTTCTCGCCGGTGCCGACGAACTTGATCGGCTTGCCGGTGACCGAGCGCATCGAGAGCGCGGCGCCGCCCCGCGCATCGCCGTCCATGCGGGTCAGCACGACGCCGGTGAGCGACACCTGCTCGGAAAAGCTCTGGGCGACGTTGACGGCGTCCTGGCCGGTGAGCGCATCGACGACGAGCAGGATCTCGGTCGGCTGCGAGACGGACGCGACCGCCTTCATCTCCTCCATCAGCGCCTGATCGACATGCAAGCGCCCCGCGGTATCGAGCATCAGCACGTCGAAGCCCTGCAGCTTGGCCGACTGCAGCGCGCGCCTCGCGATCTCGACCGGCTGCTGGCCCGCGACGATCGGCAGCGTCGCGACCTTGGCCTGCGTGCCCAGCGTCGCGAGCTGTTCCTGCGCGGCGGGACGGTTCACGTCCAGCGACGCCATCATCACCTTCTTGGCGCCGCGCTCGGTCAGCCGCTTGGCGATCTTGGCGGTCGTCGTCGTCTTGCCCGAGCCCTGCAGGCCGACCATCATGATGATCGCGGGCGGGGCGACGTTGAGCTGGAGGTCGGCAGCTTCCGCGCCGAGCATCTCGACGAGCGCGTCGTGGACGATCTTGACGACCTGCTGGCCCGGCGTGATCGAGCGCAGCACCGACTGGCCGACCGCCGCCTCGGTGATCTTGTCGACGAACGCGCGCACCACCGGCAGCGCGACGTCCGCCTCGAGCAGCGCGATCCGGACCTCGCGCATTGCGCCACGGACGTCCGCCTCGTTCAGCGCCCCGCGGCCGCGCAGCTTGTCGAAGACGGTGCTCAGCCGCTCGCTCAGGGACTCGAACATGCTCAAACCTCCAGCCGTCCGGCCCCGCCCGCGCGCCCAACGCAAAACGCGCCGGCGGGCGAAAACTCGCCGGCCGGCGGAGCGCCCGTGGGCGCCTTGGGCTCACGTTCTGTCGCGAACGATGCGCGGGCCTCTAGCGCAAGCGCGGCCGGCGGGCAAGCCGAGCGCTCCCGCGACACACCGCCGCGGCGAGCTCAACCCTCCGGCGGCAGTGCGTCGACGCGGTGCATGATGGCGCGCGGTTCATCGGTGCCGTCGACGAGACGGTTGACGCGGCGAACGATTCGCCACTTGCCGTCCCGGCGCGCGAACTCCCAATAGTTCACCGAGCCGCGCTCGACCTTGAAGCCGTCGTCGTGCGTGTTGGTGAAGACGTGCGAATAGCCGAGCGCAGTAGCGCGATCGCCATCGACGATCACGTAGGGAGGCGCCATCAGGTGCGTGCTGCCTTGCTCGAGATAGCGCTGGTGAGCGGCCCCCTTCAGCCCCTGCTCGGCGAACTCTGCGCCGGTGAACTTCGCGTTCTCGCCAATGTCGTAAATGCCCTCGTCGCCAAAATATTCGACGACCTTCGCGAGGCGCTCGGCGCTCGTCGACGAATCGACCAGCGGCCCATAGCGCGCGATGATCTGCTGGATCGCGAGATGATCGCGCAGCCTGCCGACCTCGGCTTCCAGCGCCGCCAGCCGCCGTTCGACATCGCTCATAGCGCCCACTCCCTCACGCTCTCCCGCTGCCGCGATCATGTCGGAAACGGTTCGGTTTACCTCTTCTATACGCTGGCTGTGCGATGGCTACCCGAGGAATCCAGAAGGACGAGCGGATGGCGCAGGTGCCCGCAGGCACGATTGTCGCGAGGGCAAGGACCGATCTCGTCGCCGGGGCGGCGACGTTCGGCGCGATCCTGCTGTTCGTGTGGCTCGGCGGCCAGCTCGCGGGCAGATCGGCCTTCCTCGATGCGCCGCAGGATCCGTCCGCGCGGTTGCTCGATTCGGCGCTGCTGCTCAACATCGCGCTGATCCTGTTCGGCTGGCGCCGCTATCGCGACCTCAAGACCGCCGCGACCGACCAAGCGACGGCCGAGGAGCGCGCCCAGACGCTCGCCACCAAGGATGCGCTCACCGGCTTCCCGAACCGGCGCGCGCTGGTCGAGGAAGGCTCGGCGCTGCTCGCGCGTGCCGAGAAGCGCCGCAAGCAGGTTGCGCTGATCGCGATCGACCTCGATCATTTCAAGAACGTCAACGACGTCCACGGCCACGCCACCGGCGATCGCGTGCTGCGCGCCGCCGGTGAGGCGATCGTCGCGGCGCTGCCCCCCTCGGCGTTGGTCGCCCGGCTCGACGGCGACGCCTTCGCGGTAGCGCTGCTGTTCGATCCCGAGCACCCCTCCACCGTCGACGCCGCCGCCGAGCAGATCATCGCTTGCTTGGCCCGGCCGGTCGACATCGCGGATGTCCACGTCCATCTCTCCGCCTCGATGGGCATCTCCGCCTCCGACGAGGAATGCGCCACCGTCGACGGGCTGATGCGCCGCGCCCAGATCGCCATGCGCCAGGCCAAGCACCGCGGCCGCAACCGCCACATCTGGTTCGACGCGAGCATGGAGCGCGAGCTCGTCCAGCGCTCGGCGATCGAGACCGGCATGCGCGACGGCATCCCGCGCGGCGAGTTCGTCCCCTTCTACGAGCAACAGATCGATCTCGCGACCGGCCGCATCCAGGGCTTCGAGATGCTCGCCCGCTGGCAGCATCCGACGCAGGGGCTGATCTCGCCGGACACCTTCATTCCGATCGCCGAGGAAAGCGGGATGATTGCCGACCTCAGCCTCGCGGTGATGCGTCGCGCCTTCCTCGAGGCGCGGGACTGGGACAATTCGCTCAGCCTTTCGGTCAACATTTCACCGGCGCAGCTGCGCGATCCGTGGCTCGCGCAGAAGATCGTCAAGCTGCTGGTCGAGACCGGTTTCCCGGCGCAGCGGCTCGAGATCGAAATTACCGAGACCGCGCTGTTCGACAATCTCCACATCGCGCAATCGATCATCGGCAGCCTCAAGAACCAGGGGATCCGCATCGCGCTCGACGATTTCGGCACCGGCTATTCGAGCCTCGCGCACCTTCGTGCGCTGCCGTTCGACCGCATCAAGATCGACAAGAGTTTCGTGCTCTCATTGGAGGAGAATCCGGAGTCCGCCGCGATCGTCAACGCGATCGCGCGGCTCGGCGAGAGCCTCAACCTGCCGATCACTGCCGAGGGTATCGAGACGAGCGAGATCGGCGAGCGGCTGATGGCGCTCGGCTGCACCAAGGGCCAGGGCTGGCATTACGGCAAGCCGATGACCGTCACCCAGACCCGCCGCCTGCTCGCGGAGCAGGGCCTGCTGCCGAGCGCGCGCAGCGAGGCGGCGGCGCGCTTCGAGGCGCCGGCGGAGCAAGCCCGGAAGGCGGGATAAGTATCGCCCTTCCAAGAATAGCGTTCGCTTCGAGCATCGAGCTTGTCGAGATGCGTTTGTCGAGATGCGGCCACCAGCGTTCGTGGCCGGTTCTCGACAAGCTCGAACCGAACGGTTGCTTCTTTAGAACTCGGCGCCCGGCTGCTCCAGAAACGCCCTTTCCTCCGCCGTTCTCTCCCTCCCCAAAGCCACACTGCGCTGTGGAAACCGCCCGAAGCGCGCGATCTGCCCGGCGTGCTTCACCGCATAGTCCGCCGACACCGGATCATCCGCGAACAGCCGCACGGAGAGCAGCTGATCGGCCAGCGTCTCGCTGTGCATGAACGGCATGTAGAGAAAGCGCCGCTGGACGAGATCGAGCGGGCCGTCCCACCGCTTTGCGAGCGCCTCGCGCGCAAGCGCACGGGCAAGCGGATCCGCGGCGAACGCGCGCGCGTCGCCGCGGAAGATGTTGCGGCTGAACTGATCGAGCAGGATGACCGCGGCGAGCAGCGCCCTCGCATCGCCGCGCCAGCCGGCGGCGTGGCTGGCAAGCACCTCCGCCCGCAGCGCGCCGAACCGCGCCGCGCACGCCGCGTCGAGCGCCGGATCGGTCGCGAAATGCTTCGCTTCCGGCGTCTCGACCAGCCAGAAGTCGAGGATCGCCGCTGCCCGGTCGTGGACTTGGGCCGGGTCTGTCCCTAGATCGCGCGCCATGGCGCTACGCTTCCACAAGATGCACGGGCTCGGCAACGACTTCGTCGTGATCGACGCGCGCGAGCGCGACGTTGCGATCACGAGCGCGCGCGCGCAGGCGATCGCCGACCGCAAGACGGGCGTCGGCTGCGACCAGCTCATCCTCGTCGAGCCCTCGGACGCCGCGGACGCGCGTATGCGCATCTTCAACGCCGACGGCAGCGAGGTCGAGGCGTGCGGCAACGCAACCCGATGCGTGGCAATGCTGCTCGGCGGCACCAGCCGGATCGAGACGCTGGGTGGTCTGCTGTCGGGCACCGTCGACGGCAACGGCGCCCAGGTCGACATGGGCGCACCGCGCTTCGACTGGGACGCGATTCCGCTCGCCTATGCGATGGACACCGCGGCGATGCCGGTCGCGTGGGAGGATCTGTCGACGCCGATCGCGGTGAACGTCGGCAATCCGCACGTCGTCTTCTTCGTGCCCGATGCGGACGCGGTCGATCTCGAGCGGCTCGGTCCGATCGTCGAGCACGACCCGCTGTTCCCCGAACGGGTCAACGTGAATGTCGCGAGCCTGGTCGACACCGATCGGGTGAAGCTGCGCGTGTGGGAGCGCGGCGCCGGATTGACGCGTGCGTGTGGCACCGGCGCCTGCGCCACCGCTGTCGCAGCCATCCGCAGCGGGCGCGCGAAGAGCCCGGTGGCGGTCGATCTGCCCGGCGGCAGGCTGACGATCGCATGGGCCCCGGGCGGATCGATCCTGATGTCGGGCCCGGCGGCGCATGTCTTCACCGGCGAGCTCGAACTGGAAGATTTCGGATGAGCGGGCCGGAGCTGATCACGCTCGGCTGCCGCCTCAACTTCGCCGAGAGCGAGGCGATGCGCGCATCAGTCGGCGAGGCGGACGACCTCGTCATCGTCAACTCGTGCGCGGTAACCGCAGAAGCAGTGCGCCAGGCGCGCCAGGCGATCCGCCGGGTGGCGCGCGAGCGGCCCGAGGCGCGGATCGTCGTGACCGGCTGCGCGGCGCAGACCGAGCCCGAGACCTTCGCGAAGATGCCCGAGGTAGACCGGGTGGTCGGCAATGCGGAGAAGATCGCCCCTTCTTCCTTTGCCAAGTCATCCCCGTTCGTCCCGAGCGAAGTCGAGGGGCGTGAGGGAGGCGAAGCGCTTGGGGCACGTACCTCGACTGCGCTCGGCACGAACGGGGTTCTTGGTTCAGGGTTTGCCGAGAAGGTCCGCGTCTCGGACATCATGGCGGTGCGCGAGATCGCGCCGCATCTCGCCGCCGGCTTCTCGGAGCGGGCACGCGCCTTCGTCGAGGTGCAGAATGGCTGCGACCATCGCTGCACCTTCTGCATCATCCCCTATGGACGCGGGAACAGCCGTTCGGTGCCCGCCGGCGCGGTTATCGACCGGATCCAGCGCCAACTCGATCATGGCGCGCGCGAAGTGGTGCTGACCGGCGTCGACCTCACCTCCTATGGGCCGGACCTGCCCGGCGCGCCGTCGCTGGGTCGGCTGGTCGAGCGCATCCTGCGCCATGTGCCGGCACTCGAGCGGCTGCGGCTCTCGTCACTCGACTCGGTCGAGATCGACGATCGCCTCTTCGACCTCATCACCGGCGACGACCGCATCATGCCGCACCTCCACCTCTCGCTACAGGCCGGCGACGACATGATCCTCAAGCGCATGAAGCGGCGCCACAGCCGCGCCCAATCGATCGCGATCGTCGAGCGGCTGAAGGCGGCGCGGCCCGAGATCGCGATCGGCGCCGATATCATCGCCGGTTTCCCGACTGAATCGGATGCCATGGCCACCAACACGCTTGCGCTGATCGACGATTGCGACATCGTGTTCGGCCATATCTTCCCCTACTCGCCGCGCGCCGGCACGCCCGCCGCGAAGATGCCGCCGGTGCCGCAGCCCACGATTAAGGCGCGCGCCAAGGCATTGCGCGAGGCGAGCGCACAGCGGCGGGCGGATTGGCTCGCGACGCTCGTCGGCACCACGCAGTCCGTCCTCGTCGAACGTGCCGACGGGCGCGGCCATGCCGGCAATTTCGCCGAGGCGCAGGTCGAAGGCAGTGCCGAAATCGGCGCGATCGTCGCGATGCGCGTCACCGGCATCGATGGCGACCAACTCACGGGCGTCCTGGCATGAGCTATCTCGATCAGCCGGCCTGGCACGAGAAGCTGCTCGGCGGCTTCAAGCGCACCACCGACAAGCTCGGCGAGAATCTCTCCGGCCTGTTCGACAAGGCGCGGCTCGATACGAGCACGCTCGACGAGATCGAGGAGGCGCTGATCGCCTCCGACCTCGGCCCCAAGACCGCGATGCGCGTGCGCGACCGGCTCGAGGACGAGCGTTACGACAAGGATATCGACGAGGCCGGCGTCCGCGCCGTCGTCGCGGAGGAGATCGCGGCGATGCTCGCGCCCGCCGCCAAGCCGCTCGAGATCGACGCTTTCCCGCGCCCGCAGGTGATCCTCGTGATTGGCGTCAACGGATCGGGCAAGACGACGACGATCGCCAAGCTCGCGCACCTGCTCAAGGAGCAGGACTATGAGGTGATGCTGGTCGCCGGCGACACCTTCCGCGCCGCCGCGATCGGCCAGCTCAAGGTCTGGGCGGAGCGGATCGGCGTGCCGATCATCTCGGGCAAGGAGGGCGGCGACGCCGCCAGCCTTGTCTGGGAAGGCGTCAAGCGCGGCACCGAGATCGGCACGGACGCGCTGATCGTCGACACCGCCGGCCGCCTCCAGAACAAGGCCGGGCTGATGGACGAGCTCGCCAAGATCCGCCGCGTGCTCGGCCGGCTCAACCCGGCCGCGCCGCACGACGTGGTGCTGGTGCTCGACGCCACCACCGGCCAGAACGCGCTCAACCAGATCGAAGTGTTTCGCGACATGGCGGGCGTGACGGGGCTGGTAATGACCAAGCTGGACGGCACCGCGCGGGGCGGCGTGCTGGTCGCGGCGGCGGAGCGGTACGGCCTGCCGATCCATGCGATCGGGGTGGGCGAGGGCATGACGGACCTGCGCCCATTCGACCCCCATGAGGTGAGCCGGATCATCGCGGGGGTCGAGAGGGTGGCGAAATGAGGGCTGCCCTCCAAAA
>JAFAZF010000073.1 GCA_019239915.1 Sphingomonadaceae bacterium | reverse complement strand
CATAGTCTTGGGTGAGGATCTTGCCCCAGAAGCTCTCGTCAGTGAGATCCTGGTTCCATTCCTCCTCGACCTTGGGCTCGGTGCCGGGCGCGTAGCGCTGGAGCGAATAGACGTTCCAGACGCACTTGTTCGGGTCGGTGCCATAGGGGCGCGCGCGATAGCCGAGCAGGCCGGTCGGACCCATCAGCATGATCTGGTTGGGGAAGAGGTGCCAGTCTACGCCCGCGGCATACATCTGCTCGGGCGTGATGTTCGGCCATTGCTGGCCCTGCGCAATCGCGTTCTCGTAGATGAACTGACCGAACTTCTGGAGAACCTCCATGTGCGGCGTGCCAGGGGGCACCTCCTGTTCAACACGCTGGGCGGCGAACACGGTCTGCACCGATGAGCCGGCGTTCAGCGTCGCCGCCATGTCCTCCATATAGTCGCGGATGCCGGGCCGGATGTCCTCGGTCGGCTTGCCGCCGGTGAGCCGCGGCGAACGCGAACCCATCGGCATCGATTCCCAATAGCCGAAATGCGCATGCCGGCCGCGCGCGTAGCTCTGCGTCCAGTCATCGAAATAGCGCAGCATCTGGTTGTGTGTGGTCTGGACGTGGTAGCCCTCGTTGAAGGCCTCCAGCGCGGTCTTCCAGTTGCAATCGATGATCGCCGACTTGCGCCAGTGATAGCGAAGGCCGCCGAGATCATAGGGATCGAGATAGGCCTTGGCGGGCTCGAGATGCTCCTCCAGGCTGATGCTGTCGGGGTCGAGATTGATATAGATCCAGCCGCCCCAGCGGCCGACCTTGACGGGCACCAGATCCACATCGTCGTCGGTCAGTTCCGCTTCGGGCCACTCGTGACGATCGACCACACGGGCGATTTTGCCGCTGATCTCCCACGCCCAGCCATGATAGCGGCACATCAGACGCGCCGCGTGGCCGCAGCCCTCCGTGATCGTGCGGCCCCGGTGCGGGCAGACATTGTGATAGGCTTTGACCTCGTCGGCGGAGACGCGGATCACGATCACCGACTGGTCGACGATATCGTAGGTGTAATAGTCGCCGACGTTAGGAATCTCCTCTTCGCGGCACGCCATCTGCCAGACGCGCAGCCACAGGTCGGTCGCCTCGCGCTTCGCGAAATCCTCCGAAATATAGTTTTCGGCCGGGACGATCCCGCTGGCGGTGTGAGCCTGAAGCTTGCCGGGCGCATGGATGTTCATGGAAACTTCTCCGTCGAGGTGCCGCACGCCAGGCAGCCCGCAAAGCGCGCGGCGTGCAACGCTTTAGATGATTTAGCGATAGCTCCCCGGCACTGACAAGCCGCGATTCCTGTCGCCGGCCCGGGGACCATGCCGCAGGCCTATTCGAGCAGCTCGACCACGCTCGTCGGCGCGACCGACTGCAGCCAATAGACGCCGGCGGCACGCATGTGGTTGTGCCAGTGGAGTTCTGCGCCTTCGCCGTCGCCCTTCTCGACATATTCGATAAGCTTGGCGTGGCTGCGCAGCCCAAAGCGCATACGTTTCGCCAGCGCGGCTTCGTCGCGTGAGGTCTCGCGTCGCTGTGAAAGGGCGAGATGCCGCTCCACCAGGTCCTGCAGCGAGTGGGCGAGCATCGTGAGCGTCACGTTGCCGCAGAGCTCGACGAGGATACGGTGGAAGTCCGCGATCGCTAGCGAAGCGGCGATGCGGTCGCCTACCAGCGTGAGCTCATGATCGAGCTGCCGGCGCAGCGTGGCGACCGCATCGGCTCCGCCGCGCATCGCCACGAGCCGCGCCGCGGGTGGCTCGATGATCGTGCGCGCTTCGTAAATGTCTCCGAGCGTTGCGCCCTTGCTCTGCAGCGTGACGCCGGCCGCGCGCGCGACCAAGGCAAAGGTCGGCGAACTGATGCGGGCGCCGCCGCGCGCGCCGCGGGAGACGGCGATGAGACCTTCCGATTCCAGGATGCGGATAGCCTCGCGGATCGTTGGGCGCGATACCTGATATTCGGCGATGAGATGCGCTTCCGCGGGAAGGCTGTCGCCGTCGCGCAGCGTTCCGCGAATGATCGCGCGGCGAATCTGATCGGCGACCAGTTCCGCCGCCTTCTGCACCCGGACGCCGCCTTCGTTGGGGATCATCGCTACCCTGCCCAGCGCCTGCGCGTCTGCCAATTGATGCCCTCGCTCGCCATACGGCCGAGGCCGCGAAACGGGATGATTGCTAAACGGGATTGCGGCAAAAGCCTAGCCGATCCGTCATCTACGCCGCACCGTCGGGTGCTTACCGCCACTCGGTCTCTATTGCAGCAAGCCGTGTGCGCCAGCCGGCAGAGGGCACAAGGGCATCGAACTCGTTCCTGAGCCGGGCGACGAGGTCCCGGACTGCCTCGACACCGTCGATCAAGCCGACGCTGTGCCCGGCGCTGTAAATGTCGCGCCAGGGGCGTACGCCCTCGGGCATCTCGATGCGATGGTCCGGCAGCGCGGCCGGATCGAGCCCGACCGCAATGAGCGACTCCCGGATCCAGTTGCCGGGCACTCCGTTCATCGCCGCCGAGACGACGATGCCGTCGATTGAGGCGTTGGCGATCATCTCGCGATGCGTTGCCGCAACCGCACTCTCGGGCGTCGCAATGAAGCGTGTGCCCATGCAGGCGATATCACCGCCGAGCGCGAGAACGGACGCGATGCCGCGCGCATCGGCGATCCCGCCGCCGACGATCAGCAAACCTTCCCAACGGCGCCGCACCGCCGGCACGAAGGCGAAGGGGGAGAGGAACCCGGTCTGCCCACCGGCGCCTGCGCAGGTCACCATCAGCCCGTCGACACCGGCGGCGATCGCCTTTTCGGCATGGCGCAGCGTCGTGACGTCCTGGATGATGCGTCCGCCCCAGCCATGGACGCGTCCAACCAGCATGGCGGGATCCCCGACGCTGGAGAGTACCAGCGGCGCTTGCGCGCGTTCGAGCAGCGCCAGCTTGGCCTCGCCGTCGGGATCGGTGGCGATACGCGCGGGCAAGTTCACGATCGGTGGCGCGCCTCCGATCTCCTGAAGCGCCTCGAGATAGCGCGCGAACGGCTCGAGGTGCGTGATCCGGCCACCCTGCCAGCCGCCGAGGACGCCCGCGGTGCAGCAGGCGACGGCGAGCGGTACGGAGGATGCGAAGCTCATCGGCGCGCACATCAGGGGCAGGGCGAGCGTCTCGAACAATGCTGATTCCCGTTAATATGAGCTCGGGCGCTGAGCATAGAGAAGACTTGAGTCAAACGCAGGCCCGGCGGTTCGGTCGTCGCAAACCTTGGCCGCGTCAACAAAGAGCGGGCGGGCCGATCTGGAGATCGCCCGCCCGCAAAGTCGATGGCTTGTCGTAGGGTCAGGTGGCGGGCAGGGCATGCGCCGCCGCCCGCCGATGACCTCAGCGCGCGTCGGCGCCGAAGCGATATTTCAGGCCGAAACCGAACATGCGGGGTGCGCCGTAGATGTTGCCGCGCACGCCGACCGAGCTGTTCTGCAACAGATCGTTCGAGCCGATCCGGTAGAGCTTGTCGGTAACATTGGTCATGAAGAAGCTCAGATCGATCGGGTTCCGCATGACGTTTTCCCACGTCACGTTGAGATCGAGCGTGCCGTAGGCTTTCTCGATCGCGTTCGGATTGAGCACGCTGGTATCGGTGAGTGCCGTGCTCGACTGATGGTAATATTTGCCGCCAAGTGTGACCCGCCCATAATCTGGATCAAGCGGCAGCGAATAATCGGCCGTCAGCGAGAACTGTACCTTCGGCACCGCGTTGAAGCGGTTGAAGGGGCAGAAGCCGACCTGTGATGGGTCCGCCGGATTGACCGTATTCGATGCAGTCGGGTCGCATGACCCGGCCGCATAGTTCTCGTGCTTGTTGAACTTGGCATCGGTGTAAGCGAAGGTGCCGCCGAAGCTCAGGCCGCGGAAAGGAATCAGCGTGGCCTCGAGCTCAACGCCCTGGATCGTGCCGTCGTCCACGTTGCGCTCGAGCGAGACCGGCACCGGTCCCGGCACGACCACGTTCTTGAGGATGCCGGTATAATGATCGTGATAGGCCGCGATCTCGGTGCGCAGCAAAGCCTCGCCGCCGAGATGGAACTCGCCCTTCAAGCCGATTTCCACGGAGAGGTCATGCTCCGGCTTGTAAGTGGGATCCGAGCCCGCAGGCGCCGAGCCGTTCACACCGCCGGGGCGATAGCCTTTGCTCACCTTGGCGTAGAGCAGCGGACCGCCCTGCACCTTATACGAAGCGCCCGCCGTATAGGTGAAGGCGTTGAACGCGCTTCTGTAGGTGATGCAATTCACCGCGCCGAGGAGCGAGGCCGCTCCATAGCTGGTGCACTGGCCATGTGGCACCGGTTGATAGGTTCCTGCTGCGGCTGCGGCTGCGGCTGCGGCTGCTGTGGCTGGCGGCAGGCCTTCCCCTTCGAGAACCGGCGTAAGCGCCGCCGCTAGCGATGACGCGCCCGTCGGAGAGTTGATTAAGCGAAGATAAGTGGCGTTACTCGATACGACAGTATCGTGCGTGTAGCGAACGCCGCCGTTTACCTTCAGCCCCTGTACCAAGTCCCCCAGGTCGTACTCGGCCGACGCGTAACCGGCGCGCGATTTGGTGGTTGCATATTGCACGTTGTCGCGCTCGAGGATCGCAACGTTGATCGTGTCGTTCTCGAACGCTTCGCCTGGCTTCTGCCGATCGGCGTAGCCACCGATTGCCCAAGTCAGCTTGTTGTCGAACGATTTGCCCGAGAGCCTTAGCTCCTCGCTGAGCTGCTCTTGAGAGTTGAACGGTAGCGTGCCACCCTGACCGCAGGCCGAATGGCAGGTCAGGATCAGGTTGCCGTTGCCCGCCGCGAAGTTTGATGCTTCGACATCTTTCACATTGACGTAGCCGAAGATGTTCTTGAGCTGGATGTTATCGCTCAGCTGCGCCGTCGTGGTGTTGACGACGTATAGGTTATTACGCCGATCGAAGCTCGGGTCGGTGTGGTCGACCCTGCGCGGCCCGAGCGCCTGCTGCTCCGCGAGCTGAGCGTTCTGAGCGGCGACATAGTTGGCCGCGTTGAAGGGGACCGAGCCCGGCGTTCCAGCAGCGACAACATCGCCGCGCGCGTTGATGCCATATCCGCCGCCGAACAAGGCAAAGCCGCCGATCTCGCCAGCAATCACGGGATCGTTGAGGCCCGCCAGAATGACCGCGGTGCCGTTGTCGTGCGTGTGCTGGTAAGCAACGATGGTGGTGTTGGTCAGCGTCTCGGTCGGCTTCAGCGTCAGGCCGAAGCGATAGGACTCGTAATCGACGTTATCGAGATCCTGACCATTGTAGATGTTCTTGGTGAAGCCGTCGCGACGACCGATCTCGAGCGCACCGCGTGCGAGGATCTTGTCCTCGACGATCGGCACGTTGAGCGCGGCATCGACCGTCTTGAGGTTGTAGTCGCCGAGCTTGACCGAGAGATAGCCGCCGAACTCGTTCTTCGGCTCCTGCGGCGAGACCATGACGTTGCCGCCGTCGGTAACGCGGCCGAAGTTGACGCCCTGCGGACCACGCAGCACCTGGACATTGGCAAGGTCGAAGAACTGGCCGGTGGTCAGCTGCGTGATCGGAACTTCATCGAAATAGGTGATCACCGCCGGAAAAATCGTGCCGTAGGAGAAGCCCTGGCCGCGGATCGTGTAGGTGAGGTTGTTGCGATCCGACGTTGTAGCCGTAACGGTCAGGCCCGGCGCGCTCTCGGCGATGTCGACCGGCGTGAACACGCCCTTGGTCGCGATCGTCGATGGCGTGACCACCGAGACGGCGACCGGCACGTCGACCAGGCGCTCGTTGGTACGACGCGCGGTGACGATGATGTCCGGTGAGGATGTCTGGATAGCCGCAGGCGCCGCCGCGGTGTCCGGCTTGTCCGCTCCTCCCGGCCCGGTGCCTGTCGGCGACTGTGCATGCGCCGGAGACACGCCAAATGCGAGCGCGGCCGCTCCGCAGAGCAAGCCCGATTTCACGATTCTCATGCTTTCCCCTCTTGTTCTTTGGTCGTCGCAATGTCGCCGGCATTGTTGCCTGCCGTGCGTCGCATGAGTGCACCAATCCGATCAGCAACGCAAGGAGTCATATAGTGTGACTATCGATATGATTGTGAAACCCGATGCCGGCACTGTCAGCAAGCTCAGGCTACGCAGCGTTGGCAACGGTAGGCACAGTAATCCTGAATAGGCGTACATTACGCATGCGCACTATACGGGTATTCGCTTGGATGATGGGACTAGCACTGCGGGAAGATCGGCGGACCTCCCGCGCTTAGCCTAGTAGATACAAAATGGTGATGCCCGCTACCTTGATCCGGTCGTCGCGCCGATCGGCCGAAGCGGGCCACGGGGATCGCCGGACAGGTCGCGCTCGGTCCAGGAGATTACGAGCCCGTGGCAATCCTCGGGTCGCGTGACGATCTCGTCCGCACTCTCGCGCAGCAAGCGGACGCCTTCGGCGGTTAATGTCACGCAGGCATCAGCGAGCGAAGTGACGCGCAGCGCGATCAGGTGTGTACGCGCCTTCCCGGTGGCCACGCCCCACAGCGCACGCTCCTCCTCGAGCGTCTCCGGGAGCCGGTAGAGTGCCAGCACGCCGTCGCCGAGCGACAGCGCTGCTGCGATGCGGTCAGGCGGCGCGGAAGGATCGAGGTGAAGAACCGGCGCCGGCCATAGCGCGTTCAGCCTGCGAACGGCCTCACCCGGGTCGCTCACCAGCGCCCCCCACCACGCGATCCGCGGCGTCTCGATCAAACCGCGGGCGGAGGGCCATGCGCCGCCGAAGCGCGGGTCCCATTCGCCCTGGATATCGGCCCACTCGAACTGGATGCCGCAGGTGTCGCGCGGGCGCGTGAAGGTGAAGCCTTGCTCGGGCGGAAACGCGACGGGCGCGCCGTGCGCGCCGAGATGGTCGCTCATCGCCTGGATGTCGTCGACCTGCAGCGCGATGTTGAACAGCCCGGGCCCGAACCGCTCGAGATAGCGGCCGCCCGGGCTTGCCGGATCGTTCGGCTCCATCAATTCGAGGAGATTGTCGCCAAGCGAGCAACAGCCGCCGCGGCGCGAGACGGGCGGCCCCGCGTCGCTGAATTCGAGCGCGGTGCACCCGGTCATCCGGTTCAGCCAGGCGAGCGCGGCATCATAGTCGTGCACCAATACGGTGCCATGAAAAGTCCAGCGGACGTTCGGCGTGGTCATGCGCCCTGGTAGCTCCGGCCCGAAGGTAACAGGCTCATCATTCGGTATGCGCTTTCTGTCAAGCGTGCGGCATTCCGATCATCGGGGGATTGCCAGGCAAGCCCGGTTCGATCAACAGCCGTTCGGTCCCGAAAAGCGATGGGAGGTTCGATGCTGCACGGTCTGCGAGTGGTCGAGTTCGCTTCCATGGTCGCGGCACCGGCCGCGGCGGGCATGATGGCCGATTGGGGCGCCGACGTGATCAAGATCGAACCTCATGAGGGCGATCGCATGCGCGCGCGGCCAGGCAGCCCGCTCGGCAGCGCCAACTATGATCTGCACAACCGCGGCAAGCGCTCGATCGCGCTCGATACCTCCGCGCCGGACACGCGCGAGATCATCCTGCGGCTGGTGCGCGATGCCGACATCTTCATCACCAACGTGCTGCCCGAAAGGCTCAAGAAGCTGGCGCTCGACTATGACAGCCTGCATGCGATCAATCCGCGCATGGTCTATGGCTCGGTGTCGAGCTTCGGGCGCGCGGGCCCCGATGCCGATCGCGGCGCCAGCGACAATCTCGGTTTTTGGGCACGGGGCGGCGGCACCGGCTTGCTCACGGTCGAGGGCAGCGATCCGCTTCCGATTCGCCAGGCGGTGGGCGATCGCGTGACCGGCATGTGCGCGTGCATCGGCATGCTGGCGGCGCTGCTGGACGCGCGGCAGACCGGCGTCGGCCGCTGGATCGACACTGCGCTGATGGGCGCGGGCATGTGGGCGTTCGCCACCGACTTCTCGAACCTGCTCAACCTCGGCCGCGCGGTTCCCAGCCGAGATCGGCACAATGCCGTGATGCCGCTCGCCAACTATTTCCGCACGCGGGACGGCCGCTGGGTTCAGCTGCAGGCCGAACTGCCCGAAGTGGCCGCGGCGATCGACCGGCGCGACATCGCTGCCGATCCGCGCTTTGCCGAGCCGCGCCTGCCGCGCGAGGTGCGCGCCGCACTGGTCGATGCCATCGATCAGGCGATCGGCGCTCTCGACTATGCCGATCTCGCCGGCCGGCTGAACGCGGGTGGGGTGAAGTTCGAACCGGTGCAGGCGCTCGCGGACGTCGTCGCTGATCCGCAGGTGGCGGCGACGCATCGCATCGTCGAGGCGAAGCGAGAGGGCGCCCCGTTCCGGCAGGTCGCATCGCCCTGCATCGAGATGCGCGACGGCCTCCCCGTACCCCACCACTATGACTCGCCGCCGCGGCTCAACGAGCATGCCGAGCCGATCCTGGCCGAACTCGGATTCCACGCGGAAGAGATCGAACGGATGCGCGCGAACGGCACCTTACCCGCCTGAGCGGCAGTGCGCCCGCGCCGGGCCACCGCCGCCATGCCCCCTCCTAGATGCCCTTGAAGTTGCCCTTGCGCTTCTCGACAAAGGCGCGGGTCGCTTCCTTGCAGTCGTCCATGCCCATCGAATAGATTTCGTAGGCGAGCGAGGTTTCGAACGCCGCGCCGGTCATGTTGCGCAAGGCCTGGTTGAGCGACGCCTTGGTGTAATTCACCGCGTGCGGCGGCAGATCGCGCAGCTTCTCCGCCATCATCTGCACGTGCGCGTCGAGCTGGTCGTCGGGCAGGCAGCGGTTGATCAGGCCGATGCGCTCGGCGACGTCCGCATACACCGGCTCACCCGTCATCAGATACTCCTTGGCGCGATTCATGCCGACGAGCAGCGGCCAGATGAGCACGCCGCCGTCACCCGCGACCATCCCCGCCTTCACATGTGAGTCGCAGAAGCGTGCGCCTTCGGCCGCGAACACCATGTCCGAACCCAGCGCGAGGCTGACGCCGAGCCCATAGGCGACGCCACGCACCTTCGCGATGATCGGCTTCTCGCAATCGAGCAGCGAGAGGATGTGGCGCCGCGCCGCGCGGGAAACGGTGTTGACCGGTCGGCTGACCGGCGCGAGCTGCTGGCTCTTCGACATTGCCGAGAGATCAGCGCCGGAACTGAAATCGTTTCCTTCGCCGGTGAGGATGATCACCTTCACCTCCGGATCGATCAACAGGTCGTCCCAGATCGTGGTCAGTTCGTTGCTCATGCCAGGCGTCATTGCGTTGCGACGGCCGGGGTTAGACAGCATCACGGTCATGATCCCGTTGGCGAGCGACAGCTTCAGCGACGTGTAGTTTGAATAGTCGTGTCCTTGAGCTTCGTCGGTCATGTCGGCCTCCATGGGGTGAACGAGGGGAGCGGCGCGGAGTTCGTCGCGATCGGTGGTAATCCGCTTGTCCGCCCCCTAGAGGAAGGCTCTCGGCACTGTCCATATATCCCTCCCGAATAGGCAGCGGATATCAAGCGCCGCCGGTACATGGCGCCACAAGCGCACGGATGAGGAGATCGCGGAATGCAGTTGTCCGACTATGCCGGTCGCTACGAGAGCCTGCGTTTCTCGCGCGAGGGCGGCGTGCTCGAGGTCACCATGCACACGCGCGGCGGCGAAGCCGTGTGGGGCATAACGGAGCAGAGCCTGCACGCCGAACTCGGTTTCGCATTCGCCGATATCGCGCGCGACATCGACAACAAGGTCGTGCTGTTGACCGGCACGGGCGCCAATTTCATCGCGGCGATGGATGCGGAGACGCGCCCGCCCGAGACGGATGCTCCGGCGATCTGGCGACGCATCTTTCGTGAGGGCGTCGCATTGCTAGAGAACCTGCTCGCCATCCCGGTGCCGGTGATCGCGGCGGTGAACGGTCCCGCGCTGATCCACGCGGAGCTCGCGGTGCTGAGCGATATCGTGATCGCCGCCGATCATGCCGAATTCGCGGACGTCGCGCATGTCCCCGGCGGCGTGGTGCCGGGCGACGGCGTGCAGGCGGTCTGGCTTGCACTGCTCGGCCCCAACCGCGGCCGCTATTTTCTGCTCACCGGCGAGCGGATCTCCGCGATAGAGGCGAAGCAGCTTGGCATCGTCGGCGAAGTGCTGCCGGCAGCCGACGTGCTGCGGCGCGCGCGCGAGCTCGCGCACGGTCTCGCCAAGAACAGCAGCGAGATGCTGCGCCACACCCGACGCGTGCTCATACGATCGCTGCGGCACCGAATGCGCGACGAACTCGAGCTCGGGCTCGCGGTCGAAGCGCTATGCCAGGTCGGTTGAGACACCTATCGTCGATCAGAGCAGCGCGCCGTTCACGCGGCGCAGGAGCGCGATCATCGTCGCCCATTCCGCGTCGGAGAATTCCTCGAGCAACCGGCGGTTGCGCGCATCGCTTCGTTCGAGGATCCGCGCCGCCAACTCGGCGCCCTTCGCCGTGAGGCGAACGAGCCACGCCCGTCCGTCGGCAGGGTCACGCACGCGCTCGATCAGCTGTTTTGCCTCCATTGCATCGAGCCGCCGCGTCACGCCGCCTGCGGTGAAACCTAGGCCGCGCTGGATCGCCGACGCCTTGACGGTCCGCGCGGTGTTCGCCCGGTAGAGCAGGGCGAGCACGAGCAGATCGCTGCGATGGATCTCGGCAGTGGCGGCGGTGTCCGCGGCAATCTGCTGCAGCCTCGTGGAGATGTCCTGCAGCAGACCCATCGCCTGCCGCCGGAGGCGTTGTTCGCCGGAGTGATCGTCGAGGCCGCGGATCGCGGCATAGAAACGCGCAGGCAGCGATGTCGGATAATCGGGATCGCTGGCGTCCAGGTCCGCTTCTTCGATGCGTGGACCTACCATGGCGGCATGCTCGATCGCTCCCGAAATCACCTGCTCGGCGCTCGATCCTCCGATCGACGACGCCATCAGAACTCTGGATCGTAGGCGCGATGCCATTGACGGGGCAATGACAGGCCTCCCCCCCCGCCTCGGCGGTGGTGTCGCACCATGATCGCGCGCGACGGCTAGCGGCCTGCGAGGGCCGGCACCCGCTTCACCACGTCCTCGGTGACGATCTGCTGCAACTCGATCACGTTGCCGAACGGATCGCGGCCATAGACTGTCCGCACGCCCGAGGCGGAGATCGGATCGCAATGGAAATCCATGCCTGCCGCAGTGAGCCGCGCGTGGATCGCATCGGTGTCATTCACGTCGATGCACAGGTGCGTGAAGCCATATTCGTGAACCCCGCGCTCGTGAATGATCGGCGGAGGGGGAGGCGCGCTATATTCGAACATCTCGAGAAAGAGATTGCCTGCAGCGAGGAACATCATCCGCGCAGCCGTCCCTTGCAGGCGCGTGAGTCGATCCATTTGCGCCGAGTCCCTCCAGCCGCCGTGGGCGCCGAGCTCGGTCATGCCGAGCAGATCGACGTAGAAGGCGCGGGCGCGCTCGAGGCTGGGCACGGACATGCCGACATGGTGGATGCCGTTGATCGCTGTTCCGGACATGTCACACCTCTCTGCTTCTCAGATGACGACCGGCTCTAATCCCGGCCCAGTGACGCCGGAACCAGTGGATCGCGATTCTGCAGACTTCTTGTCCAAATCGTCCGAGCCATGCCTTGGGCTTTGGCATTGCCATCGTCGACCATCATTGCGCCAGGTTCGGCGCTGTTAGCCGCGTCGTGTACGGCATTTGCGACCGTACGAAATGAGTCACCGATTTCTATCCTGCCTCCCCGGCGCTATGCTGTAGCGGGAGGCCGAATGAGACGGCCATCCGTCGGTTCGGCCGGCAAGGGAGAGATAGCGATGAAGGCAGTCCGTTCCGCGCCCTATGCGATGAGCGACGCCGAATGGCAGACGCGCTGCGATCTTGCCGCCTGCTATCGCCTCGTGGCGATGATGGGGTGGGACGATCTGCTCGCCACGCATATATCGGCACGACTGCCGGACGAGGATGGCCGCGAGCTGTTCCTGCTCAATCCCTATGGTTGGCTGTTCGAGGAGATCACCGCCTCGAGCCTCGTGAAGATCGACGCCGCCGGCGAGATCGTCGGAGATTCGGTTCACAAGGTGAACCGCGCCGGCTTCGTCATCCACAGCGCCGTGCATATGGCACGCGCGGATGCCGGATGCGTGATGCATCTTCATACGCTCGATGGTGTCGCGGTATCGGGCGTCGAGGGCGGTCTGCTGCCGCTCAACCAGACGGCCATGCTCATCAACGCGCAAGTCGCCTTCCACGAGTTCGAGGGCGTCGCCGTCGACACGGACGAGCGGCAGCGGCTCGCGCGCGATCTCGGAACCAAGGATCTCATGCTGTTGCGCAACCACGGCACCCTCGCCGTCGGGCGGGACATCGCGGACTGCTTCAACAAGATGTATTTCTTCGAGCGTTCCTGCTCCGTGCAGGTGCGGACTTGCGGGATGAACCTGCCGCTGCATCCGGCGCCTCCTGCTGCGATCGCCAAGGCGAACACGTTCATGGAGGTCTCCTCGCCGGATTACGCCGCGAAGTATCTCTGGCCAGCCATGCTGCGCCGCCTCGATCGTCAGCTACCCGGCTACGACAGCTGAGCGCCCCGTCAGACTGGCCCGGCGTGCGCCATCGCGGCGACCAAGCGGCGGACAATTTGGGTGGGGGCGGGCGCGTGCATCATGTTGGTTCCCGCTCCGGCCGAAATGGAGTGCGCTTGATCGCTGCTTATACCTGCGCGTCCACCGCTACCGCATAGTCGACCAGCCGATCGCGCAGCTGATTGAGCTGCGACCATTCGCGCGCGCTCAGCAGGTCGCCGAAACGCGGCTGCGCTTCCACATGAAGCGCCGTCCGCGACCTCCGGGATGTCCTCGACGCCGGCCATCAGCGAGACCAGTCGCTCCCGGTCGGGCGCGCGCACCGGCGCGAAGCCGACGCCGCAATTGCCGGTGACGACGGTGGTGACGCCATGCTCGCCGGAGGGCACGGAACGCTCCTCCCAAGTGACATGGCCGTCATAATGGGTGTGGATGTCGATGAAGCCCGGCGTGACGGTCAGCCCGGCGGCATCGATTTCCGCGCGCCCGCGCCCTTCGACCACGCCAACCGCGACGATCCGCCCCTCGGCAATGGCGACGCCGCCCATAAAAGCGTCTTTGCCTGATCCATCCAGGATCGAGCCGTTGCGGATGACCAGATCATATTGGGCGTCCATGGCAACCTCTCGATCTCAATTTGACTTCCATGGAAGTTAATACAATGGTTCGGGACGGCCGTGCAATCCCCGGCAAACGGTCAGCGGGGCGGAACATGAAAGGTGGAGAGCATGCGAGAAGCCGAAACGACTGCGGAGGTGACACCGGAGACGATCGACCTGAACGGCACTTGGAAGCTCGTGTCGAACGAACTGTGGCGTGATGGTCAGTGCATCAATGCCTATTTCTCGGGCCGCGATCCGGTCGCGTTCATCCACTATCTGCCCGGCCAGCGCATGGCGTTCCTCAACGCCGACGGTGGCCGCCCGCGCACCGCGTCGGATGATCGCCGCGCCATGACCGATGTCGAGCGCATCGCTGCCGCCAAGACCTTCCACGCCTATTGCGGACCCTATGACCGCGACGGCGACACGCTCGTCCATCATCTCGAGGTCTCGTTCTTCGAGAACGACACCGGCACCGACTATGTCCGCAAGATCGGAATCGAGGGGCGCTATCTCACGTTGAGCAGCCTGCCGATGCCGCACCCGGACGGCCCCGTCACCCTCAAGCTTACCTGGGATCGCATCGCACCAGGGCCCCTATGACCCGGATCAGCTCTGCCGTACTTTCACAACCAGTCGCTCGCTATCCACAGCGGCTCCCGAATACCCTCCCAGGCTATAGGCAGGCGCGATTGCGCGTGACGATCCGCAGCTTCCGCGGACGCTCGTCAGCGGACTGATACTGGAAATGGCTGGCCACAATTGGACGTCGAACGCCTGCGCGCGAGCCGTCGGAACAACCTGCCTCTCGAGCACATGATCGTCCTCTAACTCCACCATCGAAAGAAGTGCTTCAAGCGTTGACTGTGATCGTCTGCCGCTGAGGCGAAATCGCCAAACCAGATCACGTCGGATTCCATCATCCTGCCCGCTCCAATAAGGCGGTGGCGTTTCGCTAGGCTCGACCGGGTTTTTCAACACGCTTCCCTTCATAGGGAAATCCGTTAGCAGCCATCCGCAGTCGTCGTCGATCATCGCGGATTACCGCGCTCGGCAACACGGCACCGCCGGATCAGCCTGCACTGATCATAATCCGAGGTACCGCAATGCAAGACGCACCCTTCTGTGGTTACCGATTTAGCGTTCCATCGGATTGGGTCGATGAGAACGAACATATGGACTCGATCGAATATAAGCGTGCTGCCGATGGCGGGACGCAGGCACTCCTCGCCCACGCCGGGATCACGCGCGAAACACTCGAAGCCGCCGGCAGCACGCTGTTCCAGCTCGAGATGCATATTGTCTACGCGCGCGAACTGCGGCTCGGCGACCCGGTGATCGTGCGGAGCTGGCTAATCGGCGCCGACGGCAAGCGCATCCACCATCTTCACGAGATCGTGAACGAGGCGACGGGCGTGCGGGCCGCGACAGTCGAGTTGATGACCATCCACGTCGATCGCTCGACGCGCCGGTCCGCGCCGATGCCGGCACAATGGGTTGAACGGCTGCAGGACATCGCAGCGGCGCACGGCGCGCTGCCGCAGCCGGATACGGTCGGCCGTCGGATCGGTCTCGCGCGAGAGCGGGCGTCGGCGTGAGCGGTGAGGACGATGACGGGCGCGATGAACTGGCGGGCCTGCGGCGGTTTATCGGGGATTCGAAGGACATCGTCGGCCCCGACGAGGCGCCCGCGATCGTGGCGCTCAGTCGGATGGTCCGCTTGGTCAGCCGGATGCGGCGTCATCAGGTCGAAGTCTCCGAACGGGTCGGACTGCAGGTCGGCGATCTCGACATTCTCTATCTGCTCCAGCGCAGCACTGCGGAAAACAGGCCGCGCATCACTGATCTCGCTGCGATCCTGGCGGTGACACCGGGCGGCATCTCGAAGCGCGTCGATCGGCTCGAGTCGGGCGGTCTGATCGAGCGTCTGTGGTCGCAGGATGACCGGCGGGCGTGCCGCATCGCGCCGACCGAGCAGGGGTTGGATCGCGCGCGCCGCGCGCGCACGCTGAGCCGATCGGTAGTGCTCGGCGCGCTGTCGCCGGGCGAATGGGAGCGCCTCGATCGCATGCTCAGCCGGATCGGCAAACAGAGCGAGCGTGACGCGAACAGCTGATCGCTTCAAGCTTGAACTATTTTCCCAGGAATATAAATAGCCGCTCTGACGACGGGGATGAGCCTCGCGTGCGGGAGGCTGGCTGGCGGTGCGACCGGAGACTCCCGGCGATGCGGGGCGCAGCGAATGGCGGGAGGGTGCAGGCCTTGTGGCCGCAGCGTTCCTCGGCGTCGGCATAGCGGCGCTCGAGTTGGGCGCGATCGGCGTGCTGATGAAGCCGCTGACCGCCGCCTATGGCTGGACCCGCACCCAGATATCCGGAACGTCGCTGCTGCTCAGCTTCGGCACGCTGATCATGGCACCGCTGCTGGGGTCGGCGGTCGATCAGTGGGGGGCGCGCCGGATCGTCCTTGTCGGTGTTCCGATCTTTTCGCTCGCGCTGGCATCGCTCGGGATTGCCGGCGGCAACCTCTCACTCTTCTATTCCCTGTTCGCGATCACCGCGATGATCGGTCCGGCGGTGGGACCGATGACCTGGAGCCTCGGCGTCGCGAGTCGCTTCTACAGGCAGCGCGGCCTCGCGCTGGGTGTCGCCATGGCTGGCATCTCTGCGGTCGGCACCGCGACGCCGTTGATCGTGACGATCGCGTTCGAACGGCTGGGACTGAGATTGCTGTGGGCGGGGCTCGGCGCCTACGCGTTTCTCATCGCGTTTCCGCTTGCGTGGCTGTTCTTCTACGACGCCAGGGATTTGCGTGCGCGCGCCGCGGCTGCGGGCGAGCGGCGTGCCGAGACGGTCTCGGCCGCGGCCGCCGAGGAAGCGGGCATCGGCTTCGGCGAGGCGCTGCGCGGGTCGCGCTTCTGGCGGCTGACGATCAGCCTGATCATCGCCGCCGGCGTGTGCGGCATGTTCAGCGTCCATTTCGTAGCGATGCTGACCGATCGCGGCATGAGCCCGCGTGATGCCGCGATCGTGCTTGGCGCAATGGGACCGGGCACGGTCGCCGGTCGGATCATCGGCGGATCGCTGCTCGATCTGCTGTTCGCGCCCTTCGTCGCTGCGGCGACACTGGTGCTGCCGTTCTTTGCCTGCGTCCTGATGCTGCTGCCCGGCCATTCGATGGCGTTCGGTGTCACCGTTGCGCTGTTCGTCGGTTTCGCGCTCGGCACTGAGGGCGACACGCTCGCGTTCCTGGCCAGCCGTTATTTCGGGCTTCGCCACTACGGCAAGATCTATGGCATGCTGCTGGGCCTTTACGGCCTGGGCTATGGCGCCGGGCCGTTTCTGGCGGGCGTGGTGTTCGATGCGACCGGCTCGTACCGTGTCGCATGGCTGGCGTTCGCCGGTGCGCTGCTCGTGGCGATCGCGCTGCTGGCGACGCTCGGGCGCTATCCCAGCTTCGTCCCTTTCGCCATTCCTGAGGATCCCGTCGAATGACCGACGCCCCGGTGCCTGACGACCTGCTGATCGAGACGCGCGATGGCGTGCGCCTCCTCACCATCAACCGGCCGGCACGCCGCAACGCTATCAGTCCCGCACTGCACGAAGCTCTATTGCGCACGCTCGACGATGCGCTGTTCGATCCCGATGTCGGTGCGCTGGTCGTCACCGGAGCGGGTGCTGAGGCATTTTGCGCGGGCGCGGATATCAAGGATTATCAGGCGCCCGGCGCGCCGCCGATGCGCGGGCCGATGATGGGCACTGGCCGGGCGCTGCACGAGATGCTGCTCGAGACCTGGAAGCCGACCATCGCGGCGGTCAACGGCGCGGCCTACGGCGGTGGCATGGAGCTGGCGTTGGCTTGCGACATCCGCCTCTGCGATCCGGCGGCGCGCTTCGCGCTTCCTGAGGCGAAGCGGGGCATGGGTGCGCATTTCGCCAGCGTCGTCCTGCCGCGGCTCATCGCGCGCTCAGACGCGTTGCGGATGATGTTCACTGGCGAACCGATCGATGCCGACGAGGCGCTGCGCATCCGCCTGGTGAGCGCGATCAGCGCGCCGGGCTCCGTCGTCGCCGAGGCGATGGAGCTTGCCCGGGGCATCGCCGCGAACGCGCCGATCACGCTGCGGCGCATGAAGGAGACCGCGTACAAGGCGTGGGGCTTGCCGATCGCGGCCGGGCTTCGGCTCAACGAAGGCGTGAGCCCCTACACCAGCGAGGATCGGGTCGAAGGCTTCCGCGCCTTCGTCGAGAAGCGCAAGCCCGAGTGGAAAGGGCGGTGACGATGGTGTTGGACAGGTTGTTCCGGCCGCGCAGCGTCGCGGTGATCGGCGCGTCGGCCGACCCGTCGCGGATCGGCGGGATGGTGCTCGCCAACCTTCGCGCGAGCGGTTTCGAGGGCGACATCTTCGCAGTAACGCGCGGCGCGCCGATCGAAGGCGTGCATTGCGCCGCGCGGATCGACGAACTGCCGTCCGGCATCGATCTCGCCTTCCTCGCGGTGCCGGCTGAGGCAGCGCCCGATGCGGTGCGTGCCTGCGCGGCGGCGGGCATGGGTGCGGTGATCGTCGGCTCGGCGGGCTATGCCGAGAGCGGCGAGGCGGGCGCCGCTCGGCAGGCTGAGATTGCCGCGATCGGGCGGGCGTACGGGACGCGCATCGTCGGCCCCAACTGCAACGGCATCTACAACGCGCGGCTGCCAGTGTCGGTGGGCTTCAACGTCGGCCATGCGCTCCCGATCACGCCGGGCGATGTCGCGATCCTCTCGCACAGCGGCGCGCTGTTCGATGTGTTCGCGCGGCGCCTGATGGACTTCGGCGCCGGGCTGTCGCTGTTCGTGTCGGCGGGCAACGAGGCCGACCTCGACGTGCTCGACTACCTCGAACATTGCATCGCTGACGAGGCGACGCAGGTGATCGCGCTTGTGCTCGACGGTATCGCCGACGGACGCCGGCTGCGTCGGCTGGCGCGTGCGGCCGACGCTGCGGGAAAGTCGATCGTGGCGCTCAAGGTCGGCTTGTCGGAGCGCGGCGAGGCGGCGGCGATTGCGCATTCGAGCCGCATGACCAGTGGCGGCCGCGCATATCGGGCGCTGCTGGAGGCCTGCGGAATTCCACTGGCGAGCACGGTCGAAGGGCTGATCGCGAGCGCGGCGCTCGTCTCGCGCCACGGGCGTGGAGCGGGCGGTGCGGCGGTCCTGTCGACATCCGGCGCCGGCGGCGCGCTGATGGCCGATCTCGCCGCGGCACGCGGCATCGTGATGGCGGACTTCACGTCCGAGACACAGGCGGTGCTTGATCGCCACACGCGCTTCTCGCGTGCCGTCAACCCGATCGACGTCGGCGTGTTCGGGAGCTTTGTGGCGATCGGCGAGATCGCCCATGCGGTTGCCGCCGATCCAAGCGTCGGCATTGTCGTTGGCTTCCTTCCGACGCTGGCGCCGGTATCGCGCGGGGAGTTGGCAAAGGCCTATGGCGCCGCGCAGCGCGCGAGCGGCAAGCCGCATCTGATCCTGGCGCCGGCGGGCCTCGACAAGGCCGGGCGCGCCGCGTTCGAAGCGGAAGGCCTGATGTGTTTCGCCGAGACCGACTGCTGCCTGGAGGCGGTCGTGGCGTTTCTCTCGCCGTCAGGCAGCGTGGCGGATGAAGTTGAGGCGACGCTCGGTTCTCTAAAGCCGGGACCGCTCGGCGAAGCGGAGAGTCTGGCCCTGCTCGCACGGTTCGGCGTGCCGGTCGTGACGGCCGTGGTCTGCGATAATGCCGACGCGGCGGTGAAGGCGGCGAACGAGATCGGCTATCCGGTCGTCGTCAAAGGCGTGGTCGAAGGGGTCGCGCACAAGTCAGATGCCGGCCTCGTCCATCTGAACCTCGGTGATGCGGACGCCGTGCGCACCGCCTGCGCCGCGGTCGACGGACGGGCATTGGTCCAACCGATGCTGCGGGGCGAACTTGAGGCGATCGTTGGCGTGACGGTATCGCCTGATGTCGGACCGCTGCTAATCGCAGGCCTCGGTGGCGTCCATGCCGAGACGATCGACGATTACGCGATATGGTCAATCCCGGCGAGCTCAGCTGAGATTGAGCGCAAGCTTGCGCTCAGTACGCTGGGGCGCATCGTGCGCGGCCCGCGCTGGCGCCTTTCATCCAGTTGGAGAGAGCTGATCGACATCCTTCTCGCGGTCCAACGGCTGGCGCTGGCTCGCGACGGCGCGATCACTGCGGTCGACATCAATCCGCTACTGCTCGGTGCGCAAGGGACCGTTGCGGTGGACGCATTAATCGTTGGGACAGAGCGGCAGACTGAACACCTCATCCAGGCTTAGAATGGTAAATTGCGGATGCCTTGCGTGTGCCGGCGGGCGATATCGAGTTGCTCGTCCGGACCAGGCTCGCAATCTGGTTCGCGGATCGCAACGCTGTTGTTTCGGGCCTACCCGCCGATGGTGATCCCCAGCTCTCGAAGCTGCTGCAGATGTGCGGCGACCGCGCGACGCAGATGGAGTCGGCGTCGAGCGGCGAGCTTCGCGAGATGCTGCTCCTCGCCGGCGCCAGCGTCCGATTGAGGAGCGAAGTGGTGGCGCTCAGTTTCTCGATCCACCGACTGCTCGGATTGGGCTCAGACGCCGACCACGCAACCGAGGTCACCATCACCTCCGCGGCGAAGCTGGTGCGCAAGAGGATGGAGCTGCGGATCTCGTATCCAAATGATGGATCGGGCTGCACCGACCCGGCGCGGCCCGAAGCTGCTCGGTCTGCTCGCGAAGGCAGAGCTTGCCTGGACCGAGCTTTGCTCCGGCGTCGCGGTGGAGAAGTCGAAGCGTGACCATCTGCTGCGGCTCGCTAAGCTCAAGTTCCTCGCGCCCGATATCGTGAGCGCCATCATGAACGGATCGCAGCCAGTGCAGTTGACCGCGCGCTCGCTGTTGCGCGCGGCGGACCTACCGCTCTGCTGGGATGCACGGCGCGGCGCGATCGCTCCTCAGCACCGAGAGGTCGCGCCCTTCCTCATTTCCATCTTCGGTAGCTGCATCTCCCGCGGCGCCTTTTGGCCCGCAGGACACTTTTCGTCGCGCAGATATTTTGCGCCGTAAATGGGCGCCTCCGCGCGAAAAAATGGTCTCTGTGCCTGCGGCCGGAGAAGTGCGATCTGCAAAGCCCCGGAAGTTCGGAGATAATCTCCGCTCCTGGCTGAGACTGGCCCGCTGGCAGGCGAGACCTGACTGCGCGGTGCGCCACCCAGTCCACAGCGAACCCGTCTCCACCTGTTTTGCCCCGGATTTACAGGTGAATTACGGGTAAAATACAGGTTCGCGGGCACTCATCTTTCTCATGATCGGCAGATTTCTGCGTCTGACGGCGTGCGTGTCCGCGTCTGAAAACAGGTGAAAAGAGGTCGTTTTGCAGTGGAGGATGATCTGCGTTGCGACTGAGCCAGCGACGGTGGATCTCCGCTGTGTTATAGAGAGCTACTAACCGGGAGATGCTCGTGGCGCTTCGCGATGGCTCGCCGTCCATGATGGGCATGCTTCATGACGGGCAATACCGGATATGCTTCATCTGGGCCGTCACCAACATGCTGGACGTCGGTTTGACCCTCGATGAAGCGCTAGAGAAATGGATGGAGGGTGACGAAACTGCGCGGAAGTTTAAGCAGCGTAAGGAGACTTGGCGGAGGCGTTATTACGAGTGGCGAGAATATGCGGGGGGCCACCTGGATCCGTTACGGACCGTTGTGCCGGCATCGCTCCGAGCTGCACAAAAGACGATCATCTCGGTCGAACCGGCACTGCCATACGGGGAAGATCCCAGGGGGCTCCTTCCTTCATTCGACCCGATCGAGCCGCTGAAGTGCGGTCGACCGCGAGGTGCGTCCCGCAGATAATCCTCGCCTCGCACAATTTTCGGGGTTGAATGAGCTGTCCTCCCACAACCGGAGGACATGCAATGAACAAGCCTATCTCGAATATGCCGGCGCTCGACGCGCCCCCCGTCGTCCCGTTGCCGTCAATTGGCGACAATCTGGCGCCCAAGATCCGCCATGTCGCGTCGGAGAGCCTCGTGCTGCACCCGGACGACTGCCGAGATTTCAGCCCGCGTGACGTGAAGCGCGCCGGGCGCACGCTGCTGGCGCTCGACATCCACCTTCCGGTGTTGATCGGGCGACATGGTACAGTGATTTCGGGGCAGCTGATTGCGCTCGCCGCCAAGGCAGTCGGAATCCCCTACGTCCCCGTGATCGACGTCACCAACCTGACGCCGCTCCAGGAGCGAATGCTGTCCGAAGCGCTCAGCAAGATCAACTCGCTCGGTAAGGTCGATCGCGCGAAGCAGCGTAGCTTGCTGCTCGAGGTGCAGGAGGAGATGCCGAACTTCGACCTCGAGTGCTTGGCGCTCGATGCCAGCGAGATCGATCTCATCCTTGCCGAGCCGGATCGGGTTGAGGTTGAGGATGAGGGCGGGCCTGACAAGGACCTTCCCGCCGTCGCGAAGTTGGGCGACGTCTTCCAGATTGGCGACAATCGCATCGGCTGCGGCGACGCGACCGATCTCTCGGCCTATGCCCGGCTAATGGCCGGCGTCTCGGCGTCGGCGGTGTTCACCGACCCGCCTTATGGCTGCAAGATTGCTGGGTTCGCCAGCACCCGACGCAACCGGCGCGAGTTCGTGATGGGTTCGGGCGATATGGACAAGGCTGAGCTCGAGGCGTTCGCGGAGAGCTATTCGGCCGCGATTGCCAGTGCCTGCAAGCCCGGCGCGATCATCTACATTTGCATGGACTGGCGCGGCTTTGGCTGGCTCGAGCGCGCGGCCAAAAAGACCTTCGGGCCGCTCATTAACCTCGCGGTCTGGGTCAAGGATCGCGCCGGCATGGGCTCGTTCTACAGGAGCGCGCACGAGCTGGTGCTGATCTTCGCCAGGCCGGGCGGCAAGCGCCGCAATAACGTCATGCTCGGTGCCGGCGGTCGCCACCGGACCAATGTCTGGGAATATCCGGCGGCGCTGAGCTTCAGCCATGGCGAGGGCAAGGCAAGCCCGCTCGCCATTCACGCCACCCCGAAGCCGATCGATCTCGTCGCGGACGCGATTCTCGACAGCACCGCGCGCGGCGAGATCGTGCTCGATCCGTTTCTCGGCTCGGGCACGACGCTAATTGCCGCCGCCAAGGTTGCTCGGATCGGCTATGGCATGGATCTCGACCCGCTCTATGTCGACGCCTCCATCCGTCGCCTCCAGCGCTGGACCGGCCTCCAGGCGGTCCATGAGCAGAGCGGTCGCTTGTTCGACGACATCGAGCGCGAGGTGCTCGCCAAGGGCTGAGGGGCGGGGCGGGCGCCGCCGGCGCGACGCCCGCCTGCTTCGCTTGCTCCGCACATTTTTGCCCTGCGATCGATGATTCGAACGTTGGGTCGGGAGGTTTACATGGGTAATTCGAAGCGCGAGCCGAAGCCGCCGCGTCTGCGCCGGCAGGGGGAGGACCCCTCGCCGGAAGATGGTGCCGATCGTGGGGACGGCCGGACGAATTTCGGCACGTTCGCGGATAATGAGTCAGGTAATCCGAAAGGGCGGCCCAAGGGCAGCCTCAATGCCTCGACTCTCGCAAAAAAGGTGCTGTTCCAGCTCATGCAATTCCCCTCCAAGGACGGCATGAAGACGATGTCGCGGCTCGAGGCGAACATCGAGCAGCTAAGTTTGCTCGGCCTTAAGAAGCTAAATGTTCCCGCGCTGATCAGAACCATCGAGCTCGGCCTTGCCCTCGAGGCGAAGGAGGCCGCGCAAGTGCCTAATGTGCCGCTCGCACCGGCTGATCTGGCCATGCTCGAGCTGTTGCGAAAGCGCCTCGCCGAGCGGGAGGCGGATGAGGCAAAACGTGGACAGGAGAACGAGGAGAGCAGCGATGGCGGAGAATGATGTCGCGGAGCTTGCTGACCTTTACCTCAACGACCTCGGGATGTTCGCCTATCGCTTCATCAGCGAAACCAGCGGCCGTAAAATCGAATGGAATTGGCATCACGATCTGCTGTGCGATCGGCTGATGCAGCTGGCGGAGGGCGTTATCATGCGCTTGATCGTCAACGCGCCGCCGCGGTCGCTGAAGAGTGAGATCTGCTCGAAGGTGTACCCTGCCTGGCTGCTGGCGCGAGATCCGACCATCCACGTGTTCGGAATCAGCTACGAGGAGACGCTCGCGGTCGAGCTGTCGCGGGGCACGCGCGAGATCATGCAGTCGCGCGCGTACAAGGCGATCACCAAGACGCGCATATCGCCGATCCAGTCGGCCGCCGATGCGTTCGACACGACGCGCGGCGGCAAGCGGCTCGCGCGGTCGGCGGGTGGCGCCGTCACGGGTCGAGGTGGCGACTATCTGATTTTCGACGATCTGACCCCGCCTGATCAGGCCGCCTCCGAATCCGGTCGCAAGCGGCTCAACGCGCGGATCAGCAACACGCTCATCTCGCGCACCAACAGCATCAGCGATTGCCGTATCTTGCTCGTCCAGCAGCGCCTCCATGAAGAAGACCCGACGGGGCTGTTCCTGAGCCAGGGCGGTTGGGAGCATCTCGTGCTGCCCGCGATAGCGACTACGGACGAGACCTTTCACTATCGAACGTTTCTGGGGCCGCAGACCCATCATCGCGCCATCGGCGAGGCCCTGCACCCCGAGCGCGATTCGCTCGAGGCCTACGCGCAGCGCCGCCGCGAGATGGCGCCGATGGACTGGGAGGCGCAGTACCAGCAGAACCCGCTGCCGGCGGAAGGCAATATCGCCAAACGCCATTGGTTTCCGCGGTTTCTCACCCCGCCTGAGACGTTCGAGCAGATCATCATGGCGGTCGACACGGCGCTGAAGCCGGACGAGACCAATGACTTCCACGCGTTCGTCACCCTCGGCAGGATCGGCGACCGCGCCTATTTGCTCGACGTGTTTCGCGCGCACCTCGAGTTCAAGGGTTTACGTGAAACGGCACTCGCGCGCGCCCGTCGATTCAAGGTCGACGTCATGATCATCGAGGACGCCGGCCTCGGCACGGCGTTGCTGACGGAACTGCGCGGCCAGCGCTTTCGCTTGGTCGAGGCACCGGCTCGCCAAAGTAAGGAGCTTCGGTTCCGCGCTGCGACCTCCATGATGGCTGATGAGCTGATCGAGCTGCCGGAGGCCGGCGATGGCGTCGAAGAATTCGTGGACGAGATCTGCGCGTTTCCTCTCGGCCGCAACGACGACATGGCCGACGCATTTGCGCACGCGATCAACTGGATGAAGGAGAATTCATCAGTCTCCAGCATCGGCCGCTATTATAAGGAGCGCGACGAGCGCGAGCGGCGCGCAAGGGAGGAGCCGACCGTCCGCATCGAAGTACCGCAGGGTACGAGCCATGTCAGCTTGCTCGACGGCGTTTCGGTGTCGGTGCCGGAGGATCGCGTGATCACGGTTTCCGAGATGAACGCGAAGCCGCTCATCAACATGGGTTGGAAGCGCCTTAGCGAGCCCCACGCTAAAGCTCGATCACCGCGTGCGCTGGATTAGCCAGTCGAACAAGCCAGCGCGCAGCGCGGCTGCGGCGAGGGCGTCGCCCTGCCAAAGATGCAGGCCGCGCTCCGGCGGGAGCGTGAGCGACGTCGCGCTCTCGTGCACCGCAAAAAAGAAATGCTGGCAGCTGCCGTCGCAGCGAAAGCGCTCGAGATAATCGTCGAGCACAGCCTGATTAGCGCGAGACTTCACCTGCGCCCACGCCGTCTCGCGCGTCACCGGGCTTTCAAGGACGAGATCGACATCGACCTCGCCATCGCCGACCGCGGAGCTGCGCTGCCAGCCGCCGCGCGCGAAGATAAGGTCGACCAGGATCTCGAAGTCGCGCCAGTCAAGCATGCCGATCATTTGCCGCGCCACCACCTGCAATGACGTTCGTGCGGCCGTTGCCTCGGCATGTAGCGGTTCCGGCTCGCCGCGCAGCCGACGCAGCAGATAGGCTTCGCGCTCGACCTTGCAGAGCGTCATCCGGAACGAGGCGACCCGCGTCAGCGCCGAGCTCAACGACCGGATGGTGAGCGGCTCGCCGTCGAGAGCATGGTGATGCCAGCCGTCAAGTGTCTTGCGAGACCGGCGTGGAGCGCCGTCGCCACCGTTCGGGAGAGGCGCAACATCGGGCGCGGCGAACGCCCACCAAAGATGGCCGTCGGCGAAGGTGATCCACAACGCACTGTCATCAAGCTCGTAGAAGTCGCGGAGCTCGCGCACGCCCTGGCTCGCGCCGCTCGGGCTTCGACCGTCCGCGACCAGCGCCGCGCGGACGTCAGCCCAATCGGCGGCCGCACAGAGGTTGTGATCGACCTGCGTGAAGCCGAAGGGCAGAGTGCCGGTCTCGAACGCATGCGGGGCCCAGCGGCCGTTCTGGCCCAGCTTGATATAGCGGACCGCGCTCGGTGCCGCCAACCGAGCGGCAGCATCGGCCGAAATATCCACGCCGCGGTCGAGAACAGCCATGTCTATGTCGCCTATGAGTGAAGGCGACACACGCTCCGCCGCGGCGGCAAGTCAAGGCGAATGTCACTGATCGTCTGTAGATCGATCGGCGACAGGCGCGCTGTTGGCGCAGCGTGGATGTCCGTCAGCGCCTCGCCCGCAATCTGCGCCAGCTTCGCAACGAGAAGGGCTGGAGCCAGGAGCAGTTTGCCGATGAGGCCGGCGTTCACCGCACCTATGTCAGCGACATAGAGCGTGGTGCGCGCAACCCCACGATCACGGTCGTCGAGAAGCTCGCCAAGCCGTTAGGAGTAGGGGCGGGGAGGCTGCTGGATTAGGCATTGAACTGCCTGAGCAGAGCAGCCTGCGGGCTCGGTCTACGATCTATTGCTCGGACCGCTTCGCTCATGGCCTCTATCGACCATCTCCTCGACGGTTGTCACGGGTAGAGGATTGAGGAAGGCGACGCCAAGGTGGTTTCCAGCGATCCAGGCAACTCGACCGAGCGCCGTCGTCCTGCCGAAGCGGAGCGTGATCCCGATGCCGTTGCGGGGCGGCTGATGGGCGTGCAGCAGGGCGCCATCGACAGATAGATCGAGTATGTGCGCTTCGCGTTCAGTTTGGCCGTCGTGCAAGATCGCAGGTTCAAACACCTTTTGTCGTTTGCTCTTCCGCCGATCGAGGAGCGGTCGCGTTAGGCGCCACAAGCGGGACATCAGATCAGCCCCAGCGCGCGGAAGCTGGACGTGCCCGAACGCGCGACAATGATATGATCCAACAGCGAGATATCCAGCTCGGAGGCGGTCCGTGCGAGCCGCCGCGTCGCAGAAATGTCGCTCTCGCTCGGAGCAGGATCTCCAGATGGGTGGTTGTGCACCAGGATGAAGCCGGCCGCTCCGAACTCGAGACCCGCTCGCAGTATCTCTCGCGAGCATAAGGTGGCTGCATCAACCGTACCGCGGCAAAAGACCTCGTCCGCGATTAGCCGGTTTGCGCTCGTCAAGAAAAGAACGCGAATTTGTTCGACTGGTAAGTGGCCCATGATCGCCCGCAAATAGTCTTGCACGCGATCGGAAGACCCTAGCATCAAGCGATCCTCCGCACGTTGCCGAAGCACGCGGGAGATCAGCTCACGGATCAGGGTCAGATATTCAGCAACATGCGGGAAGTCGGCGAGAGCGCGGTTGATCCGCGCATCCGACCATGACAATGACGAATCGAGATTGTGAAATTCGGCAATCAGCCGATCGGCACACTCATCGGCGGCCGGATCGAAAGGCGTGAGAAGTCGAACCAGGAGCTGTCGATTCCGTACCGTCTCTTCCGTAGCCGGTGACGGAACGTCGCGATCCCCAGCGTGACCATGATCGGATAGAACCACATCTGGACTAAAATGGCGCTCGCGAGGTTGAGCTTGCTTGTACCCAGCAGACCGAGAAAATAGCCGAGCAGTGAGCTCGCTTGCATAGCACTTACCCATAACGTCCAATACCGATCCGCCCTTAGCGCGATCGCCACGAAGATTATGAACAAGGCAAAATCGATCAGAAAGGCTCCGAGCTCAAAGCCTCGGAAGCGGCCGATCAGTGGGCCGAGCGCATAGACCGTGGCGGGAACACTGACGAGGTAGGCTGCGGCAATGATCCGCTCCGGGGCACCGCCCCGAAGAAGCGCATAACCGCAGCAGATTAGCAGCAATCCGCGAGAGACGATCAGGTGCGTCACACCGACATCATGTCGGCGAACGCACCTGAACGGTCAAGCGGCGACAGCCGCCAAGTGGGTGGGCGTACCCGCCAGCGCTTCGAGAACAGCCTGCGGAGGGCAGCCATTGTCGCCCGAGGCGACCTCCGGCATCAGATCGCGCAAGATGGCTCCCATCTTGGCATGAATCTTCAAGGTGGTGCTCCGCGCCGCGACCTGCTGGCCGGCAGCGGCGACGATCATCTCGAAGACCTCCTGCGCGCTCTCCGCTGAAATGCCAAGCTCGTGGCGCGCTTCGCAAGCGCGATGCAGGAGGAGGCCCAGTTGGCCGAGGACGGCGTCGGTACCATCCTCTGCCGGCACGATCGCGTGGCGGACATTGAGCGCGGTCTTTGCGGTTTCCTTGTTCACAAGCGTCTCCATCCTCGCAGGCGACCTGCAAGGCGATAGGGTTGGTAATGATAGTTCAGCCGCCGTGCCGGCTTACCTCGATGAGGAAGTGCATGAGTGAGACGGCAGCTAGGACGAAGAGCGCTGCATCGATTGTCAGCGCCAAGGTGATCGCTCCGATGGCGATCAGCCGGTGTTTACGGTTGAGTTCATTGTGCCGCTGGCCCCTCCTTCGGATGACCCAATCACGCGATGCAGGCGGCTCCCGCGGCGCATCAAAAGGCTGCCGATACTCTCGCAAGAGCACCGGCTGGTTGTCCGATTGATGCTCGATCCCGTGCTGGTGAGCAGCGTGTTGACCGCCCAATTGGCCTTCGGGAAGAGGTTCCGATTGGGTACCCAAATTCTGGGTAGTCGTCTGTTCGTGTGCGCCCAACATGCGGGCCGCGAGACCGCTATCGCCGACGCCGAGCAGCTTTCTCGCGGCCTTTAGATGGGCTTCCACCGTTTGAGGGGAGATGCCCAGCGCGCCGCCGATTTCCTTTGCACCGCGTCCGGTCAGCACGAGCCGCAGGCATTCACGCTGTCGTTGGGTTAGCTTGTTGATTCTGTTTTCCGGCATCGGCGGCCCTCGAGCGACTGACTCGCAATAGGCTTCCGTGCGTGCGGCATTCAACCGATTGTAACGGCCGCTAGGCCCACGAGATCGGACAGCCGTGCAAATAGAAGCCCGCCTCCGACCTCCTCGGACCGCAGCATATCGCTGCGCCCTTATCGACAACCGATAGGTAGACTACCGAATCCGCGGGCCGCCGCCTCTTCGCGACCGCTCGTAGGTCTTTCGCTCGACAATCTTCAAATGGAGACGAAGTATGAGCCGTCTGCTCTCGGCTACCTACCGCAATTGCTTTGTATCGACCGCGGGCGCCATCGCGTTCGTCCCGCCGTCGGGCGCGATGGCCGCGGCAGCGCAACGGTCCGCTGTTAATGCCACGGCCAACCTTCTACGCACGCGGCCGGTATTCAGGCAGGCTTGATCCGGAAGCGAAGACAGCTACGGGCGGGCCCCGCGTAAACCGGCCTCGCCTTGCTGTCGGCGTCGGGTCCAGACTTGGACGAAACGGTTCTCGCCGCCATCCTTTTCCGTGTCACTGGTAGCCACACCGAATGCTATTGAACAACTGAGAGTGGTTCTCAAGCAGCCCGCAACGCGCTCACAAATTCCCCAACACGGTCGTGCAACCGAGCCGCTCGTGCTCCCAGCTCGCCAGCGACGCCATTCAGCTCATCTACACTGCCGATTGTCGCCGCGGCGCTTTGCTCGATCAGGTTGGCATCGGCTCGGATCTGCGCGCTGGCTTCTGTCACCTCATCGACGCGGCACGCCATGGCACGGGCGTTGCCAGTCTGGTCCGCGATCGCTCGCTCGATCGAGAGGGAGAGTTCGTCAACCTCTCCGATCACCGCCTCCATGCCCTCGTGACTACCGAGCATCAGGGCGACGGAGCCGCGGATGTGATCGATGCGATCGGCGATGCCAAGGGCCGCCGCTCGGGTTTGGCCGGCAAGTGCCTTGACCTCCCCTGCGACGACGCTGAAGCCGCGGCCGGCTTCCCCGGCACGAGCCGCCTCGATCGTCGCGTTCAGCGCGAGCAGATTTACGCGCTTGGACACGTCCTGAATGAAGGTGCTGACATCCGCGATCTCGTTTGCCGCCGACGTCAGCGAACGCGCCCGCTCGACGCCTTTGGTGATCAGCGCGAAAGCGTGAGCACGCGATCGTCGCGCCGCCTCTATTGTGCTCAGCAATTGCTCAAGCTCGTCGGCGAGCGATCGGCCGTTCCGCGCCATCGATACCATTCCAGTGATTGCTTCCTCAGCGGTTTGGGCCGCAGCAACGCCCCGTTCGCTAATCTGAGCGGCATTGTGTCGCGATTCTGCCGCGGAGCGCGACAAGATGTCTGCGGCCTGGCGAAGCGCTGCCGCAAGCTCGGCGGCCTCCGAATGGAATCGGTTTGCGGTCGAATCGAAACGGGAGAATCGCTCTGCATCGTTTTTCGCTAACTCCAGCTCGCGCTGCGCGGCCAGCTTCATCAAGCTGGATGTCGAAAGCAGACCTGAATAGCGCCCGTTGGTGGTGAGGATCATGCCCTCCGAGCCTCCGCTAGCAGCGTAAGCTTCGACGAGCGCGGTGATAGATCGATCTGCCTCGGCGATCGGGCATTCGCGCACGAGCCGCGGGAGGGCGCTGTCGAAGGCCGAATTCTGGAACAGAGCATGGCCATAAGGGGTGAAGAGGATCCTTCGGATGTCACGCTCATACAGAGCGCCGATCGGCCGCCCGTCCGGTGCGGTGACGGCAACCAGCCGAATATTCTCGTTGCCGCTAAATAGCTCGATCGCGCGGGCTAAACGATCGCCCAGGACCAGAGCAGGAACACCTGTTTCAATCAGGGATTGCATATCGGCGGCCAGCTTTCGAGTGGACATCGCAGCGGGTTAGCGAGAAGTGGTAAAGGCCAGCTTAGGTTTCAGTTACAGACTGATGACATCATTGAGCTCGCGGGCGCGATCATACGCCGCCGAGTAGCGGTTAGCTAACCGCTGGCACCAGAGCTCGGAGAGGGCTAGCGATTGTCACGACGCGGTCACAACCTGGGCGTTCTCCAGTGGCCATTGAGCACGAGCAAAAGTTCCTTCTGGCGAGCGAGGAATGGCGCTCATCCTGACGATCGCCGAAACCGAACTGAACTCAGCCGACGAAGAGATTGAGCTGCCGCTATGGGTGGGCGAGGAAGTCACTCATGATCCTGCTTACCGAAAGCGCAATCTGGCCCAACGGCTGATCTGACACCAGCCTGAGCGTCAGCTTGAGCGGCAGGCGATACCCAGCTTGTTCGCGCGAGTTCGGCACGCTTCTTGAGTGCGACCGAAGGCTCTTGCAATCTGTGGCAAGGTCTCACCGGCTGCGCAGCGGCGGCGTAGCTCATCGTCCTCATCCGGGGACCAGGGCCGGCGGTGGCCGTTCGGCTTTTTGAACAACATGGCTGCTCCTGAAAAACGGCAGCCCTCTACAAAGGTTAAGTTGAATACGGATCGACGTTGTTCGTAAGTGGCTGTTCAGCCGACGAGTCTTCCGATGCTTGGCTCAGCGACATCGCTCCCGACGGTCCTGATCGCCCGCTTGTCTTCGCGGTGACGGTCGATGAAGGCGATCATTGCCGAAGCGGGCGGTCGAGCTCCGCTCAGGGAAATACGCTGAGACCGACATCAATCTTTCGAGCCAAGGGCTAGCGTGAGGAAGACCAATGGCGCCAATCACGCCTCCGATCGTCATGTCATTGTAGCCTTTAATGAATAGCGAGAGCCACGGCGGGGGGCTCTCAGGAGACCCACATGGCGGACACCAACATTGAGACGGATGAGACGGCGGAGCTGATCGCATCCAACAAGGTCGAGGGCACGGCGGTCTACGACCGGGACGGTGAGAAGCTCGGCACGATCTACAACTTCATGGTCGACAAGCGCAGCGGCCAGGTCGAGTACGCGGTGCTCTCATTTGGCGGCCTATTCGGCCTCGGCACGGATTATTACCCGCTGCCCTGGGAAACGCTCTCCTACGACGAAGACCAGGGAGGATATGTGGTAGAGATCGGCAAGGAGCAGCTTCAGGACGCGCCGCGTTACAGCGCCGGTCAGGAGCCCAGCTTCGACCGAGCCTACGGCGAGCAGGTCTACAGCCATTATGGCCTGGAGTACGATGGCGAGTAACAACGTCTGGGCGGCGATCCGAATCGCCGCCCCCTTTCATGATCGCCACCGACGCCGCTATCCTGCGACCGACCTCGCGCGACAGATTAGCGGCTCCTGGTGCTGGAGTGATCCTCCGCACAGCCTGCGACATATAGGAAGTGCGCACGCCTGAGAACCTCAACGTCGTTGCATAACGCTGGCTTCGCAGGCCGCTCTGCGCCCCAATGTGGTCACAGGGCTTCGCATCGCTGCAGCCTCAAACTTGCCGCTCGCTCAGCGAATCCGCATTCCCGCCTCACCACCGACACAGCGACATCACTTGGTTGGACCTGTCTCTGTCGCCTCATACGGAAGCTGTACGTTCACGCCAGCGATCGCTTCGATCTCAGGTGATCAGCAACCGCGCTGTGAGTGCGGCGGCGAGGGCAGTCGGCATAGTCACGGCGCCGACCGTGAGGAAGCGCAGGAAGCCCACGTCCTCGCCCTCGCGCCGGATCGCCTGAAGCCACAGGATCGTCGCCAGCGAGCCAGTGACGGACAGATTTGGACCGAGATCGACTCCTATCAGCAAGGCGTCTGTGACGATGTGCGGCGGACGCGCCTGAGCGGCCGCGGTGCTCGCTATCAGCCCGGCCGGGAGATTGTTGATCAGGTTGGAGGCGAATGCGAGCGCCGTGCCGGCAACCGCGGCCGTCTTTATCGGATCCTGGGCGAGCCCTTTCAGTCGGTCGGATATGAGGGCTATGACCCCGGTGCGGTCGAGGGCCTGGACGAGAACGAACAGTCCCGCCACGAGCGGTAGCACGCCCCACGACACGGATCGCATCAGCGCGATCGGTGATTGCTGCTGAAGCAGGCTGACGGTGACGGCTGTCGTCGTCCCGGCAATGATCGTCGGTAGGCCGAGCTGCAAGCCGAAGGCGGACGCCAGGATCAGGACTGCGGCCGTCAGCAGAATGCCCGCGAGGGCGAGCCTGCCTCCGAAGGTCAGGGGCTCCCGCTCCACGTCGCACTCGCAGCTTCCGTCGATCCGCTGCCGCTCAATCAGGCGGAGCGTCACAAACGTCACCGCGACCGAGGCGAGCGACGGGATCGCGAACGATGCGAGCCACTGCCCGAGCGATGGCATCTGCGAGCCATAGAGCACGAGGTTCGCCGGGTTCGAGATCGGGAGCACGAAGCTCGCTGCGTTGGCGATCAGCGCGCAGGCGAGGAGGAGTGGCAGTGGATCGGCCTTTGCCTTCTTGGCTGCGACGAAGACAGCGGGCGTGAGCACGACGGCGGTGGCGTCGTTGGACATGAACACCGTGACGACGATGCCGGCTAGGTAGACGAGCAGGAACAGGCGGCCAGTCGACCGGTTCGCTTGGTTCACCGCCGTCGCGGCGACCCAGTCGAACACGCCATGTTCGTGCGCGGTCTCGCTCAGCAGCATCATGCCGGTGAGGAAGAGGTAGACGTCCAACCCTTTGGCGATCGCAGCGCCGGCAGCCGACGCCGGCATCAGCCCCGCGCTGACGAGCAAGGCGGCGCCCGCCACCGCCCAAATCCACTCTGGACACCGCAGCGGGCGGCCGATGACGCCTACCGTTGACAGCCCGGCGATGGCCCACGTGACGCCGATCGCAGCGGTCATCCGGCGGCGCTCGACCCGTCTTCTGCGTTGGTCCCATCGCAGGCGGACCGGAGCGTGCCAGCGAAACCGACCCACAGCGCAACGCTGCCGAGCGCGAAGCTGCCGAGGATGTAGAACGCGGCGTGGTAGCCCAGCTCCTGCGCGAGCCAGCCGCCGATCGCCGGCGAGAGGCTGGCGCCGACGCCCTGTACGGTCATAACCGCACCTTGGCCGACATTGACTCGGCCGGTTCCGTTCAGCAGGCAGGCGACCAGGCCCGGCACGGCTACGCTCTGTACGCCCGCGCCGATGCCATCCAGTGCCTGCACCGGCCATACGCCCCAATGCTCGATGAACGTGCCCGCAAGGAGCCCGCGGACCGGGAGCGCGGCGAAGGAGACGAGCAAGGCCAGCCAGTAGCCGCGACCGGCAGCGATCTTCATAGCCGCGATGCTGGCGACGATCATGACCGCCTGGGCGACAACGACGGTGGTGGCGGTGAAGGCGGCCGCGTTGCCCTTGCCCGCGCCGACGACGGCGAGACCGTAGAGCGGCAGCATCGCGCCATTGCCGAGATGGAAGCAGGCGAGCGCGGCTGCGAGGATGAGCATCGGCTTGTTGCGCGCCAGGACCTTGAAGCCTTCGGCCTTGCCAGTCTCGTCTCCCTTCTGCCCACTCTCCAGACCGCGGGCGGCCTGGTGGTCGATCACGCGCTCCCGGATGGAAAGAACCGACGCGATGGCGACGACGCCGAAGCCGGCGGCCAGCCAGAAGATGGCGGGAATGCCGAACGTCATGCCGAGCCAGCCGGCGAGTCCAGCGCCCACCATGTTGCCAGCGTGGTTGTAGGCCTGATTCCGGCCGTTCTGTTCGTTGAAGCCATGTTGTCGGAAGATGCCGAGCGTCATGCCGGAGACGGCGGGGCCGATGGCGGCGCCGGCGATCGCAGTCGCGATCTGGCTCGTGGTTACGACCTGCCAAGACTGAGACCAGAGGATGAGGAACGACGCCAACACCGTGCAGATGCCGGTGACGACCACCACCCAGCGCTTCTTGGTCGTATGGTCGATGAACGCGCCGGCGGGTGCCGTCATCAGCATGCCAGCGACGCCGCCGGCGGTCATCACCGTCCCGACCGGGCCAGAGATCCAGCCGCGCTGCTGCAGAAAGACGCCGAGGAACGGGCCGATGCCGGCCTGCATGTCCGCCATGAAGAAGTTCAGTGATTGGAGCGCTAATCTGGAACGCGAAAGGTCGCCGTCATTTAGTGCGGCTGGGCCTGATGCCGCCGCGACGGTGCTCGTTGCCATGGAAGCTCCAGCTCAACCCGGCATATAACTCTGGTTAAACCAAAATTTCCGGCCTCGCCCCATGTCACTGCTCGACCGAAATCCCGCTTGTTAAAAGGGAAGCTCGCCTTTGGAATCAGCCGCTTATGGTCGGTTGGCAGGGATCGACGGCTAAGCGTCCCTAGGCGGTTATTCCAGCCGCTGACCGATGATCTCGAAAGCGGTCTTTCGTTCATTTAAAACCGCACGGCCGTGATCGGGCGCTGAGCTGCCTCACCGCTCCGCTGCTAGAGTTCGAGGGGCGCGGACCATCGCCAGACGCCCGGCGCCTGCCGTTTCAATCATGCGGAGCAACCGAAAACGCGCGCTTCGGGGGAGGGGAATGCTCGGCCTGGAACAGACAACCGATGCCGCCCGGCGAGGCCCTGCACGAGCCGACGCGCCGACAGCTGAAGCAACGACGTGCGGCGCTGCCGTACAGCGCAATTGCTGCGTTCATCGTTGAAGGCGAATAGCGGCCGTCGCCAGACCGGTCATGCGGCTGGATCATCGTGCACCTGCGACTCCTGATCGCATGATCCTGAGCCTCGGATGTTTCCGGAAGATGTCAGCGACCCGTCAGCCGTGCCTGCGTTATGCGGCCTGCCGCCGCTCTATCTAGCGCGCTTCAAACGGCGATGATTGGCCGTGGCGGTGGCGTGAACCGGCTTGAGCGCTCGGCCGCCGGCCAGGCTGAGTGCGGTGGATAGCCGGGCACCGCGCTGACTCATCCGATCGGTCGCGGCGTTCGCAGCAGTGCCGCCACCGAGCATGGCCACCATGTCCCAGCTTTGCGCGACCATATCGGCCTGCAGCGCGACCAGGTCGTCAGCCATCGCCTGATACGCTTTGCCGAACGCCGTAACCTTCTCGGGCACCATGCGACCGAGCTCGGCAAGGTCGGCGTCGAGGGGATTGCGAAGCGCTTTACCGATGAGGCCGCTGCGATGTTCGATCACACCGCTCGCCGCGATCGCTGTCTCCTGAAGCGCGAGGGCATTCTCCCAGATCGAGGCGCCGAGCTTCCACGCGTTGGTCCAGAACATGGTCAGATTTCCTTGTGCTCGGTCATGCCGGCGCCGTGTAGCTGCGCTGGATCGGGACTGCGATCGCCTGGCGGGCCTGATCGTATCCGTCTCGATCGCTGCCACCGTCGAGGACCAGGTGACCCTCTTATGGGCATCAGCCGCTCCTCGCATGTCGCAGAAACGATATAGTTATCTGCGAACTGGTGCGATGGTGCTCGAGCCCTGAGCGCCGGGAGATTGTGCATGAAACTTACAAAAGCGATCTTGGGCGCCGCTCTGGCGGCGGCTCTCTCCGGTTCGGCAATTGCCCAGATCGATCCGATGCAGCCGACGCCCGACCAGCGGGCAGCGCCCCAGTCAAATCACGACGTTCCGCCGGGCGCACGCGGACCGGCAGCTGGCCCCGACATGCGTCATCACCATGCGCGTTGCCGCTCGGTTTGGCGCCATCATCATCGTGTGAAGCGCTGCTGGTAGCGCGATTACGCGGGGCGGCGTTCACAGCGGAGCCTGCCAAGGTTCCGGCGATGCGAAGCATCGTTGGAAAGCAGGCGGAGGGGCTGCGCGCCCGTTTTCTTCGGCCTGACGGCGGAGCAGCGCATGCACGCGCCGATAGCCGTAGGTCGGCAGATCGGCGATCAGCACACGGATCGTGGCGACGAGCTCGGCGTCGGGCAGCGGCGGCCGTCCACGTCGGCGCGGCGCC
>JAFAZF010000055.1 GCA_019239915.1 Sphingomonadaceae bacterium | reverse complement strand
GTCGTCGGCGACGCCCGGGGCGTCGGCGGTCAGCATCGCGAGCTGGAGGAGGGGCGCGGTCAGCAGCACGTCACTTGCCGTCGCAGGGATTCTGGTCGCTGGTGTCGAGGAACGGCGCGAACGGACAGCTCACGAAGCGCAGCCGCGTCGCGACGTTCGTGCCCGGCGGCGTGATGTTGAGCTGGTCCGCGCGGATCGCTGCCGGCGCTTCGTTGATCGTCTTCACGCGCTGGCTGGCGTTGTAGAGTCCCAGGAAGCTGATCATGTCGTCCTGGTCGATACCGTCGCCCGAGATGCCGATCCCGCCGACGACGGTGTTTCCGCGATAGATCGGGACCGAGCCGGGGAAGATCTGGATGCCGTTCTGGAGCCGGTTCTGACCGGGCGCGACGTCGGGGTTCTGCGTGCAGCGGGCCGGCGTGTCGACGTCGGAGACGCCGGCGGTATAGGCGACGTCCTGCACGACATTGGCCAGGATCAGCGCCGACTGGAGCCCGGTCGAGAACGGGTTGAAGTCCTGGATTGGGTGCGAGAACGGGCCGTTGGGCTGGCCGTCCTCACCGTCCGGGAAGAAGGGCCGCGAGAGGTTGCCGCCGGCGCGATCGGAGAATGCGAACTTGCCGGTGAGCGCGGTCGGATCGCTCAGGAACGTCCGCGCCGCGGTGACATAGGCCTCGACGTCGGGGCTCGGATTGGCGGTGAGATCGGCGGCAGCGTTGGGATTGGAGAAGAAGGCGGCGGTGCGCGCCTTCTGCAGCGACACGTCGGTACCGAAGATCGGCGCGTCCGGTCCGCGGACGATGCCGAGGATCGCGCCATTGGTGTCGACCACCGAGAGCGTAACCTGCGCCTGACTGTCCTTCGGCTGCCGGATCTGGCCGCGCGCGCGGCTCATGATCCGGAACGCTTCCTCGAGCACGGCAGTGACCTCGGCGACGGTGAGCGGCTGCGAATTGGTCGCGCTGTCGGTGCCGGCGCGGATCGGGAAGCGATCGTTGCCGGAACCGTCGCTGAGGACATAGGCGCTGGGATTGCTGAACTCGGCCGTGGTGCTCGCGCGCACACCAGACGCTTCCGAACCATAGGCGGTCCCGGCGAGCACCGCGGTGCCGTCATAATAGCCGCGCAGCGCGGTCAGCGCGCCGGCCGCGCCGTTGATGCTGGCGAAACCGGCGGCGCTGCCCGGGTTGCTGCGCAGCCCGCTCGTCGTCGCGTCGGAATAGCGGAGCGCGACCCCGCCGACGAGGATCTGATCCGCCGTGATCCCGCTCGGCGCCGCGAAGCCGTTGAGGCCGGCGAGCGCGACATATTCCTCGTCGCTACTGTCGACGTCGCTGACGTTGGGATCGAGGCCGTAGGTGCCGTCGATCTCGATGCCGATGCCGCCGACGACGACACCGTTCTTGTAGAGCGGCATGCCGCCGGGATCGGCCGAGAGGCCGAGCGGCGAACGCTTCGGCCCGATCAGCGCGCCCGCGCCGCCGGCCGCGTTGAACCGTGCGACGAGGTCCGAGCAAGGCAGCGACGAGAACTGCACGCCGAACAGCGGACCGCTCGGCAGGTTGGCATCGTTCGCGGCCGGCGGGAAATGCTGCTGGACAATCTCGCTCGCGGTACGCGTCGAGAAGGCGTTGCCCGATGACGACAGATAGGCGCCGGTGATCGCCTTAGCGACCGCCGCCGATGTCGCCGGCACGATGTCGACGCCCTGGAAATCGTGGTTGTTGCCGCTCGGCGCGGGCGGGATCGTGACGGTGTTCACCGCGCCGGTCATCTTGAAGATCGCGAGCACGTTGCCGACCCGGTCGACCACCGCGATGTTGGCCGCCTTGCCGCGCGCCTGCGCCTCGCCGACTGCCTGCGCGACGACCTGCTGGACGTCCGCGGCGGTGAGCGACGCCTGCGCCGGCGCCGGAACGGTAGGAGTCGCGGTGCTGCTGCTGCCGCCGCTGGTCGAATTGTTGCCGCCGCCGCCCCCGCAGGATGCGAGCAGGAGCGAGAAGGACGCGACCAGCGCGACGAGCCTGCTGCGCAGCATCAACGGAGAGCCTTTATCGAGCTCGCGGCGCGGCCGAGCGCGGCGCGGAATTCCAGCGGACGGAAGCTGTAGGGGTCCTTCACCGCCGCATAAGCGAGGTTGACCTGGCCGCGGATGCCGTCGGCGGATCCCTTCGGGACGTAGCCCGCATTGACCATCGCCGAGAGCAGCGTGTCGGTAGCCATTACGGCCTGCACGCCGCCCTCGTAGTCGGTGTAGCGGGCAAGCGCGGAACCGGTGACGGCGTCGATGATCGCGAAAGTCTGCGCGCGGCTGAACTCGTTGCGGGCGAACGCGTCCTTCAGCGCCGCCGCATCGCCGCGAAGCCGGCCGGCGGCGGCAATCGCCGCGCTCCGATCGGTCGCGATGCCGGCATGGAAGGCGCGCGAATCACCGTCGAACTTCGTGGCGAGACCCGGCGCCACCACCTGCGCGGCGGCCGAGAGCATGATCATGTTCTCGTCGTTGAACGCCGGCATCCCGCTCGGGATCGGACGCGACGGGTTGGCGGTCGCGGAGGCGCGGAAATCCGGCTGGTCCGAGATGCGGCGATGGCAGGTGTGGCAATCGAAGAAGTAGAATTCAGGGAAGCTGCCTTCCTGGCCGAGCCGCGGCTGCGCATAGAGCGAGAGCTGGCGCTCAAGCGCCATCGCCTGGCCGACCGCCCAGATCCGCACGTCGTTCGAGCGGCCCTTGCGATCGATATAGTCGCTGTCCTCGTTCCAATGCTGCTGGAGGGTCGAGAACAGGTCGAGCTCGAACGAGACGCGCGGGTGACCCGCCGCCATGATGCGATGATCGACGAACTGACTCGGCCGATCGCTGCCGAAGTGGCAATCGAGACAGACCGCCGCCCGCACCGCCGGCCGATCGAGCGGCACGAGACCGTTGGCGACGTTGTTCGCGTGCGTGCCCGAAACCGAATAATGCGAGGCGAGCCAGGGCTGCGAGCCGCCATGGCAGGCTTCACAGCCGACGCCGTCCGAAAGCTGGAAGCGGCCGCCGCGCGGGCCGGGATCGGCATGGCAGCCGAGGCACATCGGCGCCGACTGCGGATCGCCGATGCCGAGCCGGCGCGCGATGTCCTGTCCGCGCGCGTTGCCGAGCACCGTCCAGGCGCGGCTATGTGCGCCGGCCTGCGAGGACGCGTCCTGCCAATGAAGGATCTCGTCCTGGCGGACGACGCGGCCGGTCGGTTCGCTGCGGCCGTGGCAGGTCGAGCCCGCGCAGGTCGCGACGCCGAGATGTGTGGCGCTGTCGACGCCGGCAGCCGTGGCCGCGCTATCGAGGCTCAGTCCGAGCAGCGCGAATCCGGCGGCGATGGTGAGAATGGCGCAGACAAGCGCGCCGCCGAACCACTGAAGCCTGCCCCCCATCTCGCCCCCTGACGATCCGCGTCTTTGACGCCAATCCAGCGGGGTTCACGCACCACGAGGCCGAGGCCCCGACGGCAGGAAGCTCAGGCTCATATGTCGGCGGGGCACCCTGTTGCCCGGAGCCGACGAGCCGTCACCGATCTTCCGGCCGACGCGTTACGCCCACTGCCCGGCCGATTGGGCCGGGGCTTCGAATCCCTGTTTCGTTTCGGTGCGGCCCGTTTTGCGGTTTTATGGTCCGAACCGTCGGGCGAGGCAAGGCGCCAAATGCTCGCCTCGTCCGAGTCGTGGCATCGCCGCCACGCCGCAAGTCATTCCGGGCGCGGCGCAACCTCGGTCTTGAGGCGGCGGATGACGAGGTTCCGGATCTCGCTCATGTCCTCCATCGCGAAGCGCACGCCCTCGCGGCCGAGGCCCGAATCCTTCACCCCGCCATAAGGCATGTTGTCGACGCGGTAGGAGGGGACGTCGCCGACCACGACGCCGCCGACGTCGAGGCGATCCCAGGCATCGAGCACCTTGTAGAAATCGCGCGTGAAGATGCCCGCCTGCAGCCCGAACTTGCTGTCGTTGACGATATGGATCGCCTCGTCCCAGCTCTTGAACCGGATCAGGAAGGCGGCAGGCCCGAACGCTTCCTCGACATTGAGCTTGGAAACCGGATCGACATTCTCGAGCAGCGTCGCCTCAAGCATCGCACCCTCGCGCTTGCCGCCGCAGAGCAGCCGCGCGCCCTTGGTCACCGCCTCCTGGATCCAGCCGTCGAGCCGCTTCGCCTCGCCTTCCGAGATCATCGGGCCGATGAAGACGTTCTCGTCGTGCGGATCGCCCGCGATCAGCGTCTTGGTCTTGGCGACGAGCATGTCGCGGAAGCGCTCGTAGACCGAGTCGTGGACGAGGATGCGCTGGACGCCGATGCAGCTCTGGCCGGATTGGTAGAAGGCGCCGAAGATCGTCCGCTCCACCGCGTCGTCGAGATCGGCGTCGTGGTCGATCACCACCGCGGCGTTGCCGCCGAGCTCGAGCACCACCTTCTTACGGCCCGCCTTGGCCTTGAGCTCCCAGCCGACCGACGGCGAGCCGGTGAAACTGAGCAGCTTGAGCCGATCGTCGGTGGTGAAGAGATCGGCGCCGTCGCGATGCGCGGGCAGGATCGAGAAGGCGCCCTTGGGCAGGTTGGTCTCGGCCATCACCTCGCCCATGATGATCGCGCCCAATGGCGTGCGGCTCGCCGGCTTCATCACGAACGGGCAGCCGACCGCTAGCGCCGGCGCGACCTTGTGTGCGGCGAGGTTGAGCGGGAAGTTGAACGGCGAGATGAAGCTGCAGGCGCCGATCGGCACGCGCTTCCAGATGCCCTGGTAGCCTTTTGCGCGGGGGCTGATGTCGAGCGGCTGGACCTCGCCGGTGATCCGCACCGCCTCCTCGGCGGCGATGCGGAACGTGTCGATCAGCCGCCCAACCTCGCCGCGCGCGTCTTTGATCGGCTTGCCGGCCTCGACGCAGAGCGCGTGCGCGAGCTCCTCATAGCGTTCGGTGAAGCGATCCACGCAATGCTGCAGCACCGCCTGGCGCTCATAGGCGGGCATCCGCGCCATCGGCTCCTGCGCGTCGACCGCCGCCTGGATGCCGGCATCGATGATCTTGGCGTCGGCGAGCGCCACCCGCGTCGCGACTTCGCCGGTGAACTTGTCGGTCACCTCGAGGTCGGTGTTGGGCGTCTGCGCCTCGTTGGCGAGATAGAGCGGGTAGGTGTCTTTGAGCGTCATCGCTACTTCTCCCTGAGCCCTCTCCCGCGAGCGGGAGAGGGTTGGGTGGGGGTCTTTTTCTCGAGCGAAGAGCGCCGGCTGCGCCGCCGCCCCTCACCCCGACCCTCTCCCGCTGGCGGGAGAGGGGGCAAGGCTCAGAGCTTCGCGCTCAGCTCCTTGATCTCGCGATTGAGAATGCGGTCGTTGTCGGAATAGTCGACCGGGCAGTCGATCAGGTGGACACCCGGCGTCTCGAGGCATTCGCTGAGCAGCGACGGCAGCATCTCGCACGAGGTGACGCGATGGCCCTTGGCGCCATAGGCTTCGGCATATTTGACGAAGTCCGGGTTGCCGTAGGTCAGGCCCCAATCCTTGAAGCCCATGTTCGCCTGCTTCCAGCGGATCATGCCGTAGGACGAATCGTTGAGGATCAGCACGGTGAGGTTGAGGCCGAGGCGAACCGCGGTCTCCATCTCCTGGCTGTTCATCATGAAGCCGCCGTCGCCGCAGATCGCCATCACCTTGCGGCCCGGATAGACCATCGCCGAGGCCATCGCGGAGGGCAGCCCGGCGCCCATCGTCGCGAGCGCATTGTCGAGCAGCACGGTGTTGGGCTGGCGCGCCTGGTAGTTGCGCGCGAACCAGATCTTGTAGACGCCATTGTCGAGACAGATGATGCCGTCCGCCGGCATGGCCTTGCGGATCGCCTTGACCAGTGTCGGCGGATAGATCGGGCAGCGCGCATCGTCCTCGAGCGACTGTGTGTGCTCGACCTCGGCCTTGCGGGCGGCCAGCATCCGGTCGAAGTTCCAGCTGCCCGAAGGCACGATGTCCTCCTTCATCTGCCAGATCGCGTTGCCGATGTCGCCGATCACCTCGATCTGCGGATAATAGACCGGATCGACCTCGGCGGACTTGGTCGAGATGTGGATCACCTCGGCGCCGCCCTCGCGCATGAAGAAGGGTGGCTTCTCGATCACGTCGTGGCCGATGTTCACGATCAGGTCGGCGGCCTCGATCGCCTTGTGGACGAAGTCGCCGGCCGAGAGTGCGGCGCAGCCGACAAACTTAGGGTGCGCCTCGTCGATCACGCCCTTGCCGAGCTGCGTCGTCAGGAACGGGATCCCGGTCTTCTCGACGAACTGGAGCAGCATTCGTCCGGTCAGCTTGCGGTTGGCGCCCGCGCCGATGACGAGGATCGGCGCCTTCGCCGCCTCGATCTTCTTCACCGCTGCGCGGACCGCCTTCTCCTCGGCGGAAGGGCGGCGCGCGATCGAGCGCTTGAGCGGCTTCGCGTCGGTATGCTCGTCCGCGATGTCCTCGGGGAACTCGATGTGAGTCGCGCCCGGCTTTTCCTCTTCGGCGAGGCGGAAGGCTTCGCGCACGCGGCTCGGGATGTTGTCGGACGCCGCGAGCTGGTGCGTGAACTTGGTGAGCGGCTTCATCATGTCGACGACGTCGAGGATCTGGAAGCGGCCCTGCTTGGACTTCTTGATCGGCTTCTGGCCGGTGACCATCAGGATCGGCATGCCGCCCAATTGCGCATAGGCCGCGGCGGTGACGAAGTTGGTGGCGCCCGGCCCGAGCGTCGCCATGCAGACGCCGGTCTTGCCGGTGTGGCGGCCATAGGTCGCCGCCATGAAGCCCGCACCCTGCTCGTGACGAGTGAGAATCAGCTTGATCTGGGTGGAGCGCGACAGGCTGTCCAGCATGTCGAGATTCTCTTCGCCCGGCACGCCGAAGATATATTCGACGCCCTCTTCCTCCAGACACTGGACGAAAAGATCGGATGCCTTGGTCGCCATGGATTCCTGCCCCCTGAATGCCCCGGGTTGTGCTTGCCGATGCGACCCGGCTGTTTGGCCAAGGCTGCTACGCCAATTCAGAATGCGAGGGTAGGGCGATTCTCCGACGGAACGGAGACAGTCGGCTCGGCCACCGGTGGCAAGCCATCGCCGTTCATGTCGAGCGAAGTCGAGACATGCTCGTGCGAAGCCCGGCGGCACGTCCCTCGACTTTGCTCGGGACGAACGGGCGTCAAGCGGCTCAGTGACTCCAAGCCGCGTCGACCGCGCGCTGCGCATCCTTCGCCGATATGTGCCGGGCCACGCTGAGACCCTTCAACTTGACAGCGGTGCCGCCGAGGAAATGGCCCTCGAGCGTGTAGCCGATCTCATAGATTGCCGTGTCCGATAGCGTCGCGTCGCCGGCGAGGTAGCGCGTCGTGATCGCGACCGGCAGGCGCAGATCGCCGACCGCCTTCGTCGCATCCTTGTCGCGCGCCTTCTTGACCGCATCGGCGAACCAGCCCGCCTCGATCCGGGCATCGCCCGTCGTCTCGATCGGCGACAAGGTCAGACTCGACGGAAACAGCAGCGTCTGGCCCTGCAGAACCTGATCGGCATCGCTTGGCGCGAGATCGACCCGAGCACCGTTCGCAGCGACGCTTGCCTTGAGGACCAGTCTGTGCGCCCGCGTGTCCGCCTTTCTCGCCTCGACGGAACGATCGCTTTCCGCGTTGGAACGTTCCTTGTAGCTGTTCCACAACGTCAGCGCCGAGATGATGACGGCCGCGATCGCGAGCAACTCGCCGAGGTTGATCCAGCGCTTGCGAATCGCGGCGGCTTCCTGGCGCTCCTGCGGTGTCTCGGTCATGCGATGAACTCCGTCAGCCCCTGCAGCTTCTTCGGCGCCACCGTCCGCCAACTCCGCGCCAGCCATTCGGCGACATGCTCCCAATCGACATCGCCGCCGTCGAGGCGAATGCCGATCCAGCCCGACGGGCCGAGATAGGCGGGGCGATAATAGAGATCGGGATCGCGCTCGATCAGCATCGCCTGTTCCTCCGCTCCGCTCGCCTTGACGAGCAGCGCGGTGACGCCGTCATGATGATGGTCATAAGTGAAATAGCCGAACACCTTGCCGCCGGCGATGTGGAAGGCCGGCATTCCGTGCGAGAGCTTCTCCGCCGCTTCGGGCAGGCCGAGCGCACGCCGGCGCACCTCGCCGAGCAGCCAATCCGGGCTGGACTCGCGCGCCACCAGCTCGGCGAGCATGCGCGGATAAAGTTGATGCTCGGCGATCAGGACGCGCGCGGCGAGGGTATCGGGCGAGTCGCCCGGCATCACCGCGACCTCGATCCGGCCGAGCACCGGCCCGTCGTCGAGCTCGGCGGTGACGAGGTGGACCGAGCAGCCCACGATGGCATCGCCGGCTTCGAGCGCGCGGGCATGCGTATCCAGACCCTTGTAGGCGGGCAGCAGCGAGGGATGGATATTGAGCATCCGCCCCTCCCATTGCGCGACGAAGCCCGGCGAGAGCAGTCGCATGTATCCGGCAAGCGCGACATATTCGACGGCGTGACGGCGGAGTTCTGCGTCGACGATCGCGTCGAACTCGGCGCGCTTCATGCCCTTGTGGCTCTGCGCGAACGTCGCGATCCCCTCGGCCCGCGCGAAGGCGAGGCCAGCCGCCTCCGGATCGTTCGAGGCGATCAGCACGATCTCATAGGGGCAGTCGGGCGCTCGCGACGCGTAGAGCAGCGCCGCCATGTTCGACCCGCGCCCCGAGATGAGCACAGCGACGCGGGCTTTGGGGCGATCATTCATCGCTTGTGCTCCGGCGAAGGCCGGAGCGCGGGCGGCAGGCGCCGCGCTCCCTCTCTAGAACTCCAGCCTTCGCCGGAGCACGACGGAGATCAGGCCTCATGCGTCGCCGACCAGTCGCTGCGCGCGCTCCACGTTTCGGCGCTGCCTTTCACCGTACAGCCGCGTGGTCCGGCGAGGATGCGGCCGATGCGGTAGACGGTCTCGCCGGCCTCCACGAGCGCGGCCGTTATGCTCTCGACGGCGTCCGCCGCGACGACCACCGCCATGCCGATCCCGCAGTTGAAGGTTCGCGCAAACTCTTCGGGCTCGATGTTGCCCTGCGCCTGGAGGAACGCCATCAGCCGCGGCTGCTCCCAGGCATCGGCATCGATCTCGGCGTGGAGATCGGCGGGCAGCACGCGGGGCACGTTCTCGAGCAGGCCGCCCCCGGTGATGTGCGCGAGCGCGTGGATTTGGCCGGCGCGGATTAGCGGCAGTAGCGGCTTCACGTAGATCCGCGTCGGCGCCATCAGCGCGTCGATCAGGATCTGCTCGGGATCGAACAGCGCCGGCCGGTTCAGCTTCCAACCCTTGTCGGCAGCAAGCCGGCGAACCAGCGAATAGCCGTTCGAATGGACGCCCGAAGAGGCGAGGCCGAGGATGACGTCTCCGGCCGCGACCTTGTCCGCGGTGAGCACCCGGTCGCGCTCGACCGCGCCGACCGCAAAACCGGCGAGATCATAGTCGCCCTCGGCATACATGCCTGGCATCTCGGCGGTCTCGCCGCCGATCAGCGCGCAGCCCGCGAGCTTGCAGCCCTCGGCGATGCCCGCGACGACGCGCTCGGCAACGCCGGTATCGAGCTTCGCGCAAGCGAAATAATCGAGGAAGAACAAAGGCTCCGCGCCCTGCACGATCAGATCGTTGACGCACATCGCGACAAGATCGATGCCGACGCCGTCATGCCGGCCGCTGTCGATCGCGAGCTTGAGCTTGGTGCCGACGCCGTCATTCGCCGCGACCAGCAGCGGGTCCGAATAGCCCGCTGCCTTGAGGTCGAAGAAGCCGCCGAAGCCGCCGAGCTCGGCGTTTGCGCCGGGCCGCGCGGTCGATTTGGCGAGCGGTCCGATCGCCTTCACCAGCGCGTTGCCCGCCGCGATCGAGACGCCGGCCTTGGCGTAGGTGTAGCTTTCGTCAGCGGATGCCATCGGAGCCCGTTAGAGTCTTTTCGGCTGCGCCGAAAGGCCGCACCGGTCCGCTCCGCTGCCCGGCCTTCCTGATGATACTGCCGATGGGAGGCCGGGTGGGGGAGCGGGCCGGTGCGGCGCCCGGTTCAGCCGTGCTGAACCGGCGAATGACGCGACATCGCGCTTGGATTTCCACGGCCAACTCGCCAAAAGACGCGGCGTGATCGCGTACCCCTCCGAACCGAACCTCGCGCCGCAACCGCGCACGCGCCTGCTGTGGCCTACCCTGGGGGCGGCCGCCCTCGCACTGGCGATCGCCGGCGGCGGTCTCATCCGCGCGCAGCTCGCACCCGGCGATCGCGGCGTCGCGCCGGTCGACAGTTCGTCCAATCTCGAAGTGACCAACGTCGCCGTCGACGTCTCTGGCAAGACCGCCGAGCAGGCGCGGATGGGCGGATGGCGGGAGGCGCAGCGCAAGGCGTGGAAGGTGCTCTATGCACGCATCCACGCGGTGCCGCTCGATCAGGCGCCGTCGCTCCCCGATTCGACGTTGGATTCGATCGTCGCGGGCATCGAGGTCGAGGACGAGGAGATCGGCGCGACGCGCTACATCGCCAAACTCGGGGTGCTGTTCGATCGCGCGCGCACCGCCGGTTTCCTCGGCGGGGCCGGCGGCGAGATCGTGCGCTCGCAACCGATGCTGGTGATCCCGGTCGAGTTTTCGGGCGGTGCCGGGCAGGTGTTCGAGCGCAAGACCGAGTGGCAGCGCGCCTGGGCACGCTTCCGCGCCGGAGCCTCGGCGATCGACTATGTGCGCCCCGTCGGCGACGGCGCCGATCCGGTGATGCTCAACCTGGGCCAGGCCGGGCGGCGCGGGCGCGGCTGGTGGCGACTGCTGCTCGATCAATATGGCGCATCGGACGTCGTCGTGCCCGAAGTGCATCTCCACCGCGCCTGGCCGGGCGGCCCGATCCGCGCCGATTTCGTCGCCCGGCATGGGCCGGACGGCGACGCGCTCGGCGCGTTCACGCTCGTCGCGGCAGACGACACCCAGCTCGACGCCACGCTCGACGAGGGTATCCGCCGTATCGACGCGATCTACACCGACGCGCTCCACGCTGGCGGCCTCAGCCCCGATCCGACGCTGGTTCCGCCGGTGCTGCCCGCGCCGCCACCCACGGCGCTCAGCGACGATCAGAGCGGGGAGGATCCGCTCGCGCAGATCATCTCGGACATCAACACGCAAAGCTACACGCTGCAGGTCGACACGCAGGACGGCGCCACGCTCGATGCCGCGTTGGCGGCGCTGCGTGGCCTGCCGGGCATGCACGCGGTCAGCGTCAACAGCCTCGCGCTCGGCGGCGTCTCGCTGCTGCGCGGGACCTTCGAGGGCGATCGCGATGCGCTGAAGCTCGCGCTGCAGTCGCATGGCTGGCGCGTCGACGATGCCGCCAACGGCTTCCGCATCCGCCGCGGCGGGCCGCCCGTAAATCCGGGGCCATGAGCCAGCTCCCGCTGCCGCTCCTGTGGCCGCAGGAGGAGGGCGGGGAGCGCTTCATCCTGAGCGAGAGCAATGCCGCCGCCGCGCGGCATCTCGAACGCTGGTCGGTCTGGTCGCTGCCGATCACGGTGCTGCACGGGCCGCGCAAGTCCGGCCGTTCGACGCTCGGGCGGCTGTTCGTGGGCAAGACCAAGGGCATACTAATCGACGATGCGTGGGCAGCGGACGAGGAGGCGTTGTTCCACGCCTGGAACGACGCCTCGGCGAGCCGTCGGCCGTTGCTGATCGTCGCCGACGCGCCGCCGCCGGCGTGGCGGATCGCGCTGCCCGATCTCGCCTCGCGTCTTGCCGCCTCGCCCAGCGTCGGCATCCTCGATCCCGACCCGCCGCTGATCGCCGCACTGTTCGAAGCGCAGCTCGCGCGGCGCGGACTGTCGGTATCGCCACAGCTGATCGACTGGCTGCAGCCGCGCATAGAGCGCACGCATCTCGCGGTGTTGCGCGCCGTCGACGCGCTCGACCGCGCCGCGCTCAGCCGCCAGCGCGGCGGACTGACCATACCGTTCGCGCGCGAGGTGCTCGCCGAGGCGGGCGTCATCGACGCTTCATAAAGCGTGGGGTAGAATGGTCGGATGACCGATCCATCGCCCGCCGCCCAATCCCTAGAAGTCCAGAGCATCGACGCCGAGTCCGTCGCGGCCGAAGCAGTGGTCGCCGCCGAGACGCCGGTCGAGATCACGCAGGAGTCGCCGGTGGCGCCGCGGGAGCGCTATTTCAATCGCGAGATCAGCTGGCTCGCCTTTAACGAGCGCGTGCTCGAAGAGGCGACCAACGAAGGCCATCCGCTGCTCGAGCGGCTGCGCTTCCTCTCGATCTCGGGCAATAATCTCGACGAGTTCTTCATGGTCCGAGTCGCGGGCCTGAAGGGCCAGCAGCTGCAGGATGTCGACGCGCGCTCGGCCGACGGCCTCACCGTCAGCCAGCAGCTCACCGCGATCGGCGAGCGTGCCGACGTCCTGATGGCGCATCAGCAGGCGGTATGGCGCGATCTGCGCGGCTTGCTCGACGGCGCCGGCGTCCACGTTCTCGACGCGGCGGCGCTCGACGCTTTGGACGGCGAGAGCCTGGCCTGGCTCGACGCGCAGTATCGCGAGCAGATTTTCCCGGTGCTGACGCCGCAGGCGCTCGATCCGGCGCATCCGTTCCCGTTCATCCCGAACAAGGGCTTCAGCCTGATCTTCGATCTCAAGCGCATCTCGGACGGCGAGCCGATCCGCGAGCTGCTGATGATCCCGCCGACGCTGCCGCGCTTCGTCCGGCTGCCCGACGATGCGAACGCGGCCGAGCCGCTCGCGCGCTACATCGCGATCGAGACGATCATCCGCCGCTTCACGCACGCGCTCTTCCCGGGCTACGAGGTGCTCGGCGACGGCGCCTTCCGCATCATCCGCGACAGCGACCTCGAGATCGAGGAGGAGGCGGAAGATCTCGTTCGCTACTTCCGCACCGCGATCAAGCGGCGGCGGCGGGGCAGGGTGATCCGCCTGCGGCTCGAGGCGGACATGCCCGACGAGCTCGTCTCGATCATCTGCCGCGAGGTCGGCAGCGGCGCCGCGCTCGTGTCGGAAGGGGTCGGCTTCCTCGGCATCGCCGACCTGTCGCAGATCGTCGACGAGGACCGTCCCGATCTCAAGTTCACGCCGTTCGCACCGCGCTTCCCCGAGCGCATTCGCGAGCATGGCGGCGATTGTTTTGCGGCGATCCGCGACAAGGACATCGTCATCCATCACCCGTATGAGACGTTCGACGTCGTGCTCGCCTTCCTGCGCCAGGCTGCGCAGGACCCCGACGTCGTCGCGATCAAGCAGACGCTCTATCGCGCCGGCAAACAGTCGGCGGTGATCAAGGCGCTGGTCGACGCCGCCGAGAATGGGAAGTCAGTCACCGCGGTCGTCGAATTGAAGGCGCGGTTTGACGAAGAGCAGAACCTGATGTGGGCGTCACAGCTCGAGCGCGCCGGCGTCCAGGTCGTCTACGGCTTCGTCGACTGGAAGACGCACGCCAAGATCTCGATGGTCGTGCGCCGCGAGAACAACGCCTACCGCACCTACTGCCATTTCGGCACGGGCAACTACCATCCGATCACGGCACGCATCTACACCGATCTCAGCTTCTTCACCGCCGATCCGCGGATCGGCCGCGATGCCGCGCAGGTGTTCAACTACATCACCGGCTATGTCGAGCCCATCGACATGGAGGCGGTGACGATCTCGCCGCACGGGCTGCGCGACAAGCTCGCCGGCCTGATCGACGCCGAGATCGATTTCGCGCGCGCGGGCAAGCCCGGCCGGATCTGGGTGAAGCTCAACAGCCTCGTCGATCCCGCGATCATCGAGAAGCTCTATCGCGCGTCCGCCGCCGGCGTGCAGATCGATCTGATCGTCCGCGGCATCTGCTGCCTGCGCCCGCAGGTGCCGGGGCTGTCCGAGAACATCCGCGTGAAGTCGGTGGTCGGCCGCTTCCTCGAGCACAGCCGGATCATGGTGTTCGGCAATGGCGAGGAGCTGCCCAACCCCGGCGCGAAGGTGTTCATCTCGTCGGCCGATTGGATGCCGCGCAACTTCGATCGCCGCGTCGAATATATGCTGCCGATCGAGAACCCGACGGTGCACGCGCAGGTGCTCGATCAGGTGATGGTCGCGAACCTGATCGATACCGAACAGAGCTGGGAGCTCGACGCCGACGGGACCTACCACCGCCTCGAGCTGAGCGGCCGTCCGTTCAACCTTCACCGCTACTTCATGACCAACCCGTCGCTCTCCGGCCGCGGCGCCGCGCTGAAGGCGGAAAGCGTCCCGCGGCTGAAACTGCGGCGGGGCGGTTGACAGGCGCTGCAAGCATCGCCGGTTCGCGCTGAACGCTTGCCGAGTGCCAGACGGCGCGGTCGGAGCGCATCCGTCGATGTCGCTCATGACGAAGGTGCATAGGCCGAGCGACAGCAGGGTTCAATGTGACATGAAGTTGCTCTAGGGCCGCGCCGTGTCGCGTTCCAGCTCGCTCAGCATCGCCCCGCAGACCGGCCAGCAAGGGCCGATCGGCATCATCGACATCGGATCGAACTCGATCCGGCTTGTCGTCTACGATTCGCCGGCGCGGATCCCGGCCATTCTGCTCAACGAGAAGGTGATGGCCGGGCTCGGCCGCGGTCTGTCGGGAACGGGACGCCTCGATGCCGCCGGCGTCGATCGCGCCTATGCGGCGCTCGCGCGCTTCCAGCTGCTCGCGCGGCAGATCGGGGTCGGCCAGCTCCACGTCGTCGCCACCGCTGCGGTGCGCGATGCGAGCAACGGCCCGCGCTTCCTTGCACGCCTCGCCGAGATGGGGCTCGACGTCACGCTACTCTCGGGCGACGAGGAGGCGGAAATGTCCGCGCAAGGCGTGCTCGCCGGAATTCCCGAGGCGGACGGCATCGTCGCCGATCTCGGCGGCGGCAGCCTCGAGCTGGCGCGGATCGCGGGCGGCGCGGTCCACGAGCGTGGCTCCTTTCCGCTCGGCACGCTGCGCGTCGGCGCGATCCGCAAGCGCGGGCCGCGGGCGCTGCGCAAGGCCCTGTGCGAGGCGCTAAAGCCCGACGGCTGGATTGGGCGCGGTGCGGCCAAGCCGCTCTATCTCGTCGGCGGATCGTGGCGCGCGCTCGCCAAGGTCGACATGCACCGCACCGGCTATCCGCTGCCGATCGTCCACCAATATCAGATGCCGATAGACGCGCCGGCGCGGCTGCTGCGCGCGCTCGGCCATTTCGACAAGAAAGCGCTCAAGATCCTCGCGCCGATCACCAGCGGGCGCGCCGCGACGCTGCCCGACGCGACCTTGCTGCTCGCCTCGCTGATCCGCGAGCTGAAGAGCGCCGAGCTGATCGTCTCGGCCAACGGCTTGCGCGAGGGCGTGCTCCACGCCGCGCTGCCCGCGCCGATCCGCGACGAAGATCCGCTGATCGCCGCGGCGCGCGACGAGGGGCGCCGCCAGGGCCGCTTTCCCGAGCATGGCGATCTGCTCGATCGCTGGATCGCGCCGCTGTTCGCCGACGAGAGCGCCGCCGACAGCCGGTTGCGGCAGGCGACCTGTCTGCTCGGCGACATCGGCTGGCGCGCACATCCCGATTTCCGCGCCGAGCGTGGCCTCGAGACGGCGCTGCATGGGAACTGGGTCGGCGTCGACGCGCGTGGTCGTGCGATGATGGCGCAGTCGCTCTACATCAGCTTCGGCGGTGACACTGCACCCGAGATCATCGCGCAGCTATGCTCGTCCGAGGACCGCGCGCGTGCCTGCCGCTGGGGGCTGGCGATGCGACTCGGTCAGCGCCTGTCCGGCGGCGTCGCACCGCCGCTCAAGGCGAGCCGGATGGAGCTGGCGGGCGGTACGCTCAAGCTCCATCTTACCCCTGGCGATGCGCCCCTCTATGGCGAAGCGGTCGAACGCCGCCACCGCGCGCTCGCCGAGGCGTTCGGCGCCGAGCCGGTGCTGGTGGTGGATTGATCACGAGAATAATCAAATGATCCGACCGTGCTGAGCGCAGCCGAAGGCTTTGGCGCCGACATCCGTTCGGCCTGAGCGAAGTCGAAGGCCACGCGGTGGCTGCACTTCGACAAGCTTAGTGCGAACGGCTGTTGCGGTGGGACACATCCCCTTCGACTTCGGTCAGGACGGACGGGCGTTGGGCTGAAGGTTCGGCCTCCTCGCTGCGCCGCATCCTCAGCTTGCCATTCTCGACCGCGAACGCGAGCCGGCCCTCGACGAGATCGAGCGCGTCGCGGCCGAACTGCTCAAACCGCCAGCCCTGGAGGATCGCGAGGCCTTCCCGCCGGCCCGCCGCGAGCAGCTCGAGCTCGTCCGAGCGGGCGATCAGCCGCGGCGCGACGTCGGTGTCGCGCGAGCGGATCTTGAGCAGCAGCTTGAGCAGGTCCGCGACGAGCGCGCCCTCGCGGCCGAGCCCGGGCTTGCGATCGTCGCGCGGCGGCATCTCGTCTTCGGGGAGCGGCGTCGCGCCCGCCAGCGCGCCGATCAGCCGTGCGCCGATATCGTTGGTCGCCCAGTTGGCGGAAAGGCCGCGCACCTTGGCCAAGTCGCGCTGGTCGCGCG
>JAFAZF010000075.1 GCA_019239915.1 Sphingomonadaceae bacterium | reverse complement strand
AATCGCCAGAAACGCTGCACCGGCGCGCCTCCAAAGATTGGGGTCTCGACGATGGCAACGAGGCAATTGAATACGCCTACGAGAACGTGATCAGCGAGGCGAAGGCCGCGATCCGCGGCGTCCGCGTCAAGAGACCAGATCCCGCGCACCCAGCGCGCGATCGGGGCGGCAGTGAATCTCTGAGCAAGCTAGCCGCTGCCGCCCCGCTATCATCTGAGGTGTCCGATGGGTGAGATGACGCCTTTCGACTGCGAAGTCCGGATGTCGAGCCTCGATATCGCCGAGCGCGCGGGGAAGCGTCACGACCATGTGATGCGGGATATTCGCGGCATGCTCGCCGAGCTCTATCCCGATGGCGACGTCCCCGATTTTGGGGGCGTCTATCGCGGCGCGAACGGCGAGGATCGCCCCTGCTTCATGCTTCCCGAACGGGAGTTCATGATTCTCGTCTCGGGCTACAGCGTGAGGATTCGGGCAAAGGTCATCGACCGCTGGAAAGAGCTTGAGCTTGAGGCGCAGGAGCGGATTGCGGCCGTGCTCCCGAAAGACTTTCCCTCGGCGCTTCGGGCTCTGGCGGACAGCGTCGATCGCAACCACCAGCTCGAACAAAAAGTCACGGAGGTCGAGACGAAGGCCGCCGAGCTTGAGCACGTCGTCGAGGTCACCGCGCCCAAGGCCGCGATCTTCGACAAGTATCTGAACGCCGATGGCCTGATGACCCTGCAGGATCTCGGACGCTCCTTAGGCCAGCCACCGAACAAGTTTATCGACCGATTGAAGGGCCCCTATCTGTTCGAGGAAAGCGGGGTGCTCAAACCGCACGCTCGCTTCGCACAGATGGGGCTCTTCAAATGGACGGGTCGCTTCGTCGGCGAGAAGCTCCGCGGGCAGACCAAAGCCACTCCGAAGGCTGTCGCATATTTCGCGAGAAAGCTGGGGAAGGCGGCATAGATGGGGATGCCGGCGGAGAAGCTGCCCGATTGGCCGGCCGCCATGAGCCGAGAGCTTGCGCTCGCCTATACCGGTGTAGGCGAGGCTAAGATGCGGGAGTGGATGCGACGCGGTCTCGTGAAGTTCCGCGCCTGCGGCCCCCGCGGCGAGATGATCGCGCAACGAGTCGACCTCGACGTCGCTTTGCGCGATCTGTTCTCAAGCCCGACGACAGGGCTCGAGGAGGACATGGATTTTGGCGACTGAGCGCCTCCCGTCCTACGTCAACAAGCGAAAGCTTGCGAGCGGTGCCACCGGCTACTGGTGGGTGCGTCCGTCCTGGGCAAACCCACCCGCTGAGCGGCACGGGCGGCAGTGCCCCTATCAGACGACCAAGCTCGGCACCGATCTTGCCGAGGCGGTTCGGCTCGCGAACGCGATCAACGAGGGCTTCACGCAGTGGCGCAAGGGCGCCGAGACCGGGCCTGCCAAGGGCACCGTTCGATGGCTCTTCCATTGGTATCGCGAGCAGGCGCGTTACAAGGATCTCCGCCACCGCACGCGCCGCGCCTATCGGACCATGATGGACGATCTCGCCGGCGTGCCGATGAAGAACGGGACATTCGGCGATCGTCGCGCCGGCGCGATCGACGCGACCGCTGCGGAGAAGCTCTACGAGAAACTGAAACCGCGCTGCGAGCGCCAAGCCGCCTACATGATGTCGACATGCCGCGCGATTTGGACTTGGGCAGCTCGCCACGCGAAGACGACAGAGGTGAAGGAAAACCCCTTCGCCGGCATGAAGATCAGGAGCACGGCAGCCAAAGGCAACCGGGCAACGACGCGCGCCGAATATGACCTCTATCGCGAGAAGGCTCGCCAGATGGGCAAGCAGTCGATGGCGACCGCCGCGGCGCTCGCCTTCGAGACCTGCCAGCGCGTCTGGGATGTGTTCGGCTTCGTCGACGAGGACGGGAAGATCGAGCGCGGCATCCGCTGGGAGGGCTACTTCCCCGGCGAGGAAATCAGCCTCGTGCAGTCGAAGACGGGCAACGCCGTCGAGATCCCGCTTGTCGAGATGATGGATGGCGAGCGCCTCGAGCTCTACCCCGAACTCGAGGAGGAGCTGGCCCGCACCGAGCGCCATGGCGGCGGCGTGATCGTCAAGGACGAGCGCACCGGCGAGCCTTACACGATCGACTATATGCAGAAGCTCCACCGGCGCATTCGCATCGCCGCGGGGCTGCCCGCCGGGATGACGTTCACCGGCTTCCGACACGGTGGCCTGACGGAGATCGGCGACAGCGGGGAGGCGGACGTGCGCGCGATCAGCGGGCACCGGACGCTGCAGGTGACCTCGATCTACAACAAGGCGAGCGCGGAGAAGGCGCGCCGGATCGCGGCGCGGCGGCGCGAGCATATTCTCTTGATGGGCGGTTCGGACGAGGATGATTCGGAGCTTGCAGAGGGCTCCGAACAGACCGAGAATGTCGAAATGCCTGTCAAAACGGGTGTCAAAAGGGCGAGCGCCATCGCTCGCAAAAGCGGTGATAAACCATTGAAAAACAATGGTGCCGGGTGTCGGACTCGAACCGACGACCTACCGCTTACAAGGCGGTTGCTCTACCAGCTGAGCTAACCCGGCGCGCGCCCGCTGATGCGTCACGGCACGCCGAAGGTCCAGCCCTCGGCGTCGCGGACGGCATCGAGATCCTGCGGCGACCAGAGCGCGGCCCGTCCGGCGGCGCGGCGCAGCCAGGCGGCGGTGAGCAGCGCGTCGCTGCTGTGATCGTCGATCGCGCCGGCGCCGGGATAGCGCGCGCTGGCGATCGCGTCGGAGGTCAGCGCGGCGTTGAGCGCCTCGATCGTCTTCATCTTCGTCGCGCCGAGCGGCCGCCCGGCGGCGGCGGCGGCGATACTGGTGTAGAGCTCGACGAGCACCGCGCCGCGAAGCGGGACCGGATCGAACGGCCAGATCGCAATATGTCCGGCGAGGCGATTGAGCACGCGCATCCCGGTCAGGCTGGAAAGCCCGACCTGCGCCGCGCCGACGAGGTTGAACGAGGAGGTCGGCCGTCCGCTTGCAACATGAGCTTCGACACGCCGCAGCCGGCCGTTGCGGCGAAGCGGATCACGGCTGGCGAAGCGCGCACCGGTCGCGGTGCCGACGCGGAAATATCCGGCGAGCGCCGGATCGCTGACGAAGCTGGTCGCCGCGAGATGCGGATCGAGGGCAGAACGCGCATCGACGAAGCGCCACAGCGCGCGGGCATCCGCCGGGCTCTCGGCATGTCCCGGAAAGAAGGCGCCTTCGTCGGAAAAAGGCAGGCTGGCCGAGAAGTCGACGCCGATCAGCATGTCGGCATCGGCATTGTCGAGCAGCCAGGCCAGCACCGCCTCGCGCGACCAGGCGCGATCCGGCGGCGACACCAACCGGGGCGCCGCATCGTTCGCATAACACACCGCCACCGCGATCCCCCGCTGCCACGCGGTACGTGCGCCGGACCAATCGATGCAGGCGAAGCGGGCGAAGCGGCGCATGGGATCAGGCGAGCGACCAAAGCTCCGCGGGCGCTGAACGCAGGCGAAGCGCGTGCGGCGGGCGGATCGTTGCGGACACGTCCTTCGACTTTGCTCAGGACGAGCGGGAAGAGCAGGTGCGGACCTGCGTTCGCGGTGGCTTCTTCGGCTTTTTCGTCAGCGCCGTCGCGTGCGCGCGATCGATCCAGTCGGTGACGTCCGCGAAATCGGCTGCATAGCGCACCAGCACGCTCGCCCAGCCCTCATAATGCCGCGTCTGGTAGAAGATGTCCGGCCTTACCTCCTTGGCCATCTCGACGAGATCCAACGGCAGTGCGAGCACGAACGCTTCTTCGCTCTCATGACCGGTACCGGCGAGGAACTGACCGTGCGCCTTCAGGGCGGGCCGGCGATAGTGCATCGACAGCGCGACGCCTTCGAGCGCGGTGCCGTAGGCGGTCACGTCGTCCCAGTCGAACGGCATCGGTTCCCTCTTCCCTGCAACGAGCGGCTTATCGCTCCTTCTGCTCGTTTCTGAGCCCCTCCCAATAAGCCAGCCGCTCGGCGATCTTGGCCTCGAAGCCGCGCGGTGACGGTTCATAGAAGCTCCGGGGCTTCATCTCCTCGGGCCAGTAATCGGCGCCGGAGAAAGCCTCCTCGGCGTCATGATCATAGGCATAGCCCTTGCCGTAGCCGATATCCTTCATCAGCCGGGTGGGCGCGTTGAGGATCGTGGGCGGCGGCATCAGCGATCCGGTTTCCTTGGCGGCGCGCCACGCCGCTTTCTGCGCGACATAGGCGGCGTTCGATTTGGGCGCGGTGGCGAGATAAAGGCACGCCTGCACGATCGCGAGCTCGCCTTCCGGAGAACCGAGAAACTCGTAGCTGTCCTTGGCGGCGAGGCACTGGACGAGCGCCTGCGGATCGGCGAGGCCGATGTCCTCCGAGGCGAAGCGGGTGAGGCGGCGGAGCACGTAGAGCGGCTCCTCGCCCGCGGTGAGCATCCGCGCCATATAGTAGAGCGCCGCCTGCGGATCGGAGCCGCGCAGGCTCTTATGCAGCGCCGAGATCAGATTGTAGTGGCCCTCGCGGTCCTTGTCATAGACCGCGACGCGGCGGTGGAGCAGCTCGGCGAGTCCGGCGGGATCGAGCGGAGCGGGCAGGGCGATCGAGAACAGCGTTTCGGTCTGGTTGAGCAGGAAGCGGCCGTCGCCGTCTGCCGATGCGATCAGCGCGGCGCGCGCGTCCGGATCGAGGGGGAGGGGCCGGCCCTCGACCGCCTCGGCACGCGCGAGCAGCGTTTCGAGCGCGCTGTTGTCGAGCCGGCGCAGGATCAGCACCTGCGCGCGGCTCAGCAGCGCGGCATTGAGCTCGAACGAGGGGTTCTCGGTGGTCGCGCCGACGAGTGTGACGGTGCCGTCCTCGACATAGGGCAGGAAGCCGTCCTGCTGGGCGCGATTGAAGCGGTGGATCTCGTCCACGAAGAGCAAGGTGCGCTTGCCGAGCCGGGCATGCTCGCGCGCTTCCGCGAACGCCTTCTTGAGATCGGCGACGCCCGAGAACACCGCCGAGATCGCGACGAAGCGTAGGTCGACCGCCTGCGCGAGCAGCCGCGCGATGGTCGTCTTGCCGGTGCCGGGCGGCCCCCAGAGGATGATCGAGGCGAGCCGCCCGGCCGCGACCATCCGTCCGATCGCTCCGTCCGGCCCGGTCAGATGCTCCTGGCCGACGACGTCCTCGAGCCGCTGCGGACGGAGCCGGTCGGCAAGTGGGCCGCCGGCGGTGGCGGGCTCGTCAGGCATGTCAGCGGGCGCCAGCCCGGCAAAGAGGTCGGCCATCGCGGGAATATAGGAAGGACGAGCCCCGTTCTCCACCGGCGCGACGCGGCCTTTCGTTGCTCCCGCGAAGGCGGGAGCGCTGAAGGCTCGGATGTGTCCTCTGCCGCCAGAACTCCGGCCTTCGCCGGAGCACGGTCGGGCCGCAGGGCAGGGCGCCGCCTCAAAATCCTTCCTGGCACAATGATGTCAGATTATCCGAGATATATCTTGACAGTTCAATCCGTAGATATATCTACACCACATCGAAACAGCATTTATGGAGTTGCTGAGCCCATGTGGCACCATCATCACGATCATCATCGCCATGGCACCCCCCGTGGTTTCGGCCGCGGCGGCTTCGGCGGCCGGTTCGGCGCCGGCTTCGGCTTCCGCGAGGAGGGCGGCCGCGCGCGTCGCGTCTTCGATGGCGGCGAGCTTCGCCTCGTCCTCCTCAAGCTGATCGCCGACGAGCCGCGCCACGGCTACGACCTCATCCGCGCGATCGAGGAGCGTACCGGCGGCGCCTATGCGCCGAGCCCGGGCGTCATCTATCCGACGATCACGATGCTCCAGGACATGGGGCAGATCGAGGAGCAGGCGAGCGAAGGCGCCAAGCGCAGCTTCGCCGCCACCGACACCGGCCGCGCGCATCTCGACGAGAAGAGCGAGGAGGTCGCGGCGCTGTTCGCCCGTCTTGACGCGCTCGGCACCGCCGCGCGCCGCAGCGAAGGCACGCCGGTTCGCCGCGCGATGCACAACCTCCGCCTCGTGCTCCAGCAGTCGCTCGAGAGCGAGGTCGATCCCGCCCGGCTCCACGAGATCGCCGACATTCTCGACGAAGCAGCCAAGCGCATCGAGCGCTTGTGAAGCACAGCCGCATCGCATTGCTGCGCCGCCGGTGGCTCGATGCCCCGGCGGCCGAAGACGAGGGAACAGGCATGACGACAACCACCCGGCAGGTGACCAGCACCGCGCTCGTCCCGACCGCCAACGGCAGCCGCTATCTCCAGCAGCTCTGCAAGCACTGGGCGCACAATCTCGAGGTCGAGTTCACGCCTGAGCAGGGGCGGGTGACCTTTCCCCGCGATGCGCGCGGCGCGAACTGGCGCGACAAGGGCGAAGTGACGATGATCGCGCGTCCCGACACGCTCGAATGCCGAATCGAGGCGAGCGAGCCGGGCCAGCTCGAGGCGCTCAAAGGCGCGCTTGCCCGCCATCTCGATCGCTTCGCCTTCCGCGAAGCGCCGCTCGCTTTCGATTGGTGCTGACCGCGCCATTTCCTTCGTTCGCACTGAGCAAAGTCGAAGTGCGTTCGCCGCGCGCTCGCTCCTGCGGCGCGTCCTTCGACTTCGCTCAGTACGAACGGGAGAACGGCGCGGCCGAGTTAGCGCGCGATCTTGAACGGCAGCTTGGCGCCGGAAGTGCGCTGGCGGACGAGGCGGAGATAATCGTCGGCCAGCGCGCCGTTGACCTCGTCCCAGCCATAGCGGGCGCTGAGTTCGTGCCCGGCCGTGCCGGCGGCGGCGCGCATTTCCGGTGATTGGCAGTAGGCGCCAAGCGCGTCGGCGAACGCGCTGATCGCGCCGGGGGCGATCAGCCGACCGTTGATGCCGTCGGCGACGAGGCTGCTGCTGCCGGTCGCGGCGGCGGCGACCACCGGCACGCCCGCCGCCATCGCCTCGAGCGTGACGTTGCCGAACGTCTCGGTGACGGAGGGATTGAACAGCATGTCGAGCGATGCGACCGCGCGGCCGAGATCGGCGCCCTTCTGAAAGCCCGCAAGCACCGCATTTTCCGGCAGCCGGCGTTCGAACCAGTCCTCAGCCGGCCCCTTGCCGATCACCAGCACGCGGTGGCGGATGCCTGCCGCGCGCAGCCGGTCGATCGTGTCGGCAAAGACGTCGAGGCCCTTCTCCATCACCAGCCGTCCGACGAAGCCGATCGCGACCTCGTCGTCGGCGATGCCGAGCGAACGCCGCCAGCCCAGGTCGCGACGCGCGGGCGTGAAGATCTCGCGATCGACGCCACGCGACCAAATGCGAACGTCGTAGCTCATACGCTGCTCGCGCAGCGTCTGCGCCATCGACTCGGAAGGGGCGAAGATCGCGTCGCAGCGGCGGTAGAGCCGCCGCAGCACGCTCTCGATCAGCGGCTCGACGAACGCCATGTTGTAATAGCGGAAATAGGTCTCGAAGCGCGTGTGTACCGAGGCGACGACGGGCACGTCGAGCTTGCGCGCCAACCCCACCGCGCGGTGGCCGAGGATCTCCGGACTCGAGATATGGAAGATCGTCGGCCGGAAGTTGCGGATGTCGCGCCGTACCCTGGGCGGCAGGCCGAGCGGAACAAGATATTCGCCGCGGCCGGGAAACGGGATCGCCGGCACGCCGATCAGCTTGCCGACCGAGGGGAAGGCTGGCGTCGCAGTGCGCGGCGAATAGATGCGCACCGCTGCGCCGCGATCCTGCAGATAGCGCACCAGCCGGTTCAGCGCCTGGTTCGCGCCGTCCCGAACATAATTGTAATTGCCCGAAAAGAGCGCGACGCGGAGATCGGAGATGTCCATGATCCGGCGCCGCGATAGGGCGGCACGCGCCGAAAGGCTACGGCCTTTCGCGATCCTCGCCCGCGTCGCGCGGCAAATCGCGTAGACGGCGGATGCCGGCGAGCATCGGCAGGATGAGCGCGACGAGCAACAGGACGACGATGAGCGCGCGCATGGTGCTTGATACCAAATCCTTCCTCGCGTTTGCAGGGGCGGGGAACCAGCGAAGCTGGTGGAGGGATTTTTGCGAGGAGAAAGCCCCTCACCGATCGCTTCGCGAGCCGTCCCGCTCCCCAGCAAAAGCTGGGGAGGACCTAGAAGCTCACAAACATGCCTCGAGGTAGGCTTGATCGAAGCCGAACTGGCGCGCTTTCTCGAGCGTGTAAGGGCGCAGGCCCATCGAGCGATATTCGCCCGCGATCCTGCCGTCGTGGCCTTCGTCCAGATATTCGAACTTGAAGAGCTCCTGGGTCACGATCACCGGGCCTTCCATGCCCACCACCTCGGTGATGTTGGTCACGCGGCGCGAGCCGTCGCGCAGGCGCTTCACCTGGATGATCATGTCGACGGAGTCCGCGATCTGGCGCGAGATTGCTTCCTTCGGCACCTTGATGTCCGACATCATCACCATATTCTCCATACGGGCGAGCGCCTCGCGCGGAGAGTTGGAGTGAAGCGTGCACATCGAGCCGTCGTGGCCGGTGTTCATGGCGGCGAGCATGTCGAAACACTCGGCGCCGCGAATCTCGCCCAGGATGATGCGGTCCGGGCGCATACGCAGCGCGTTCTTGACAAGATCGCGGATCGAGACCTCGCCCTGGCCCTCGAGGTTCGGCGGGCGCGTCTCGAGCGGCAGCCAGTGCGGCTGCTGCAGGCGAAGCTCGGCGGCGTCCTCAATGGTCAGCACGCGCTCGCCGGGATCGATCATCTTGGAGAGCGCGTTGAGCATCGTCGTCTTGCCCGAGCCGGTGCCGCCGGAGATGACGATGTTGAAGCGGCTCGCGCCCGCAATCTTGAGCGCGGTCGCCATCTTCGGGCTCATCGAGCCGAAGCCGACATACATGTCGAGCGTGATCGGCTTGGCGGAGAATTTACGGATCGAGATCGCGGTGCCCTTGAGGCTGAGCGGCGGCACGATGACGTTGACGCGGCTGCCGTCCTGGAGGCGGGCGTCGGCGAGCGGCGTGGTTTGGTCGACGCGGCGGCCGACCTTGTTCACGATCCGCTGCGCGATCTGGAACAGATGCTCCTCGTCGCGGAACTGTATCGGCGCGATCTCGAGCTTGCCCTTGCGCTCGACGAACGTCTGGTCGGGACCGTTGACCATGATGTCGTTGATGTCGGGATCGCTCAGCAGTTCCTCGAGCGGTCCGAGCCCGAGCAGCTCGTCGACGAGCACCTTCTCGAGCGCGAACTGCTCACGGCGATTGAGGTTGATCTTCAGCTCGGCGAGGACCTCGCCGATGATCGGGCGAAACTCCTCGGCGAGTTCGTCCTTGGACAGCGTCGCAGCGGCCTCGGGATCGACACGCTCGAGCAGGCGAGGAAGCACCTGCTCCTTGATGCGGTGAACGGAGGCTTCGAAACCTTCCGGCTTCGCGCTCGCCTCGGCGACCTGCGCCTCGCGGCTGGCGAGGCGCGCCATCGCGTCGGATTGACCGTCCGCCGGCGGCGTCGAGGTCGGTGCGGATGCCGCGGCGGCACCGGGCAGCGGCGCGCTCTCTATCGGCGGGAACTGTGCGCCGCCCTGGCCTTCGCCCTGCATGGGGCGCGCGACGCCGAAGGACGGCCTGCCGCCGCCGCCGCCGGTCATCCCGCCTCGTTTGCCGAATGCGCTCATAATCGCCGCCAACTCCGCAATGTGCCCCGATCAGGGGACGAACAGCGGCGGGTTAAGCGGAAAGCTTTGATATTTGGCTAATAGGGCGTGAAGAGATGGCCCGCTTCGCCCCCGGTCTATCGGGCTGGCCCATGCAGACGGCGTGCCGCTGCGATCTGTCCCGTTCGGGAGCGGCGAGATCCTCGCTCCCGCCGGACCGACGGCGAGACCGTCAGTGCGCCTCGGTCGCCCGTTCGGCGAGGACGGTCAGCCCCTTCTCGTTGACCTCCGCGAAGCCGCCCTCGACGCGGATGTGCGTCGTCGCCGCGCCCGCGGTCTTGTGGATGACGAGATCGCCGGAGCGGATCACCGACATGAACGGCGCATGCCCCTGCATCACGCCGAAATCGCCTTCGGTGCCGGGAACGACGACCATGTGCACCTCCTCGGAGCGCATGAGCTTCTCGGGTGTCACGAGTTCGAAGTGGAGCGCCATGTCTCTTCTACTCCCCCCTCCCTGGAAGGGAGGGGTCGGGGGTGGGTTGCGAGAGGCGGCCGACCGCACTTGCGATAGCGACCCACCCCTCAATCCCCTCCCTTCCAGGGAGGGGAAGACTCATTACGCCGCCTCGGCCGCCAGCTTCTCGCCCTTGGCGACCGCCTCGTCGATGCCGCCGACCATGTAGAAGGCGGCCTCCGGCAGGTGGTCATACTCGCCGTTCACCACCGCCTTGAACGAGCGGACCGTGTCCTCGACCTGCACGAACTTGCCGGGGATGCCGGTGAACACTTCGGCGACGTGGAACGGCTGTGAAAGGAAGCGCTGGATCTTGCGTGCGCGCTGCACGGTCAGCTTATCCTCTTCGGAAAGTTCGTCCATGCCGAGGATGGCGATGATGTCCTGCAGCGACTTGTACTTCTGCAGCGTCTCCTGGACGGCGCGCGCCGTCTCGTAATGCTCCTGGCCGACAACCGCAGGCGACAGCACGCGGCTGGTCGAATCGAGCGGATCGACCGCCGGATAGATGCCGAGCTCGGAGATCGCGCGGCTGAGCGTCGTCGTCGCGTCGAGGTGGGCGAACGACGTCGCCGGCGCCGGATCGGTCAAGTCGTCGGCGGGCACGTAGATCGCCTGCACCGAGGTGATCGAGCCCTTCGTGGTCGAAGTGATGCGCTCCTGGAGCTGGCCCATGTCGGTGGCGAGCGTCGGCTGATAGCCGACCGCCGAGGGGATGCGGCCGAGCAGCGCCGACACTTCCGAGCCCGCCTGGGTGAAGCGGAAGATGTTGTCGACGAAGAACAGCACGTCCTGGCCTTCCTGGTCGCGGAAATATTCCGCCATCGTCAGGCCCGAGAGCGCGACGCGGGCACGGGCGCCCGGCGGCTCGTTCATCTGGCCGAACACCAGCGCCACCTTCGAGCCTTCGGAGACCGCGTTGCCGTCGCTGTCGGTCGCGATGACGCCCGCCTCGAGGAACTCGTGATAGAGGTCGTTGCCCTCGCGGGTGCGCTCGCCGACGCCGGCGAACACCGAGACGCCGCCATGGCCCTTGGCGATGTTGTTGATCAGCTCCTGGATGAGCACGGTCTTGCCGACGCCGGCGCCGCCGAACAGCCCGATCTTGCCGCCGCGCGCGTAGGGCGCGAGCAGGTCGATCACCTTGATGCCGGTGACGAGGATCGCCGCCTCGGTCGACTGATCGACGAAGTCCGGCGCCTTGGCGTGGATCGGGGCGGTCATGTCCGACCCGACCGGGCCGCGCTCGTCGATCGGCTCGCCGATCACGTTGAGGATGCGGCCGAGAGTCTTGGGGCCAACGGGCACGCGGATCTGCGCGCCGGTGTCCTTGACCTCCTGGCCGCGGGTGAGGCCGTCGGTCGAGTCCATCGCGATCGTGCGGACGGTGTTCTCGCCGAGATGCTGCGCGACCTCGAGGACGAGGCGATTGCCCTGGTTGGTCGTTTCGAGCGCGCCCAGGATCGGCGGCAGCGCAGTGTCGAACGCCACGTCGACGACGGCGCCGATGACCTGCGAGATGCGGCCGACGTTGTTGGTGGTAGCTGCGGTTGCCATCGTCTCTTCCTGCTTTCCTTGCCTCTTTCGTGCTCCTGCGAAAGCAGGAGCCCCGTTCCACCGCTACGGAGTGCTCCTGCTTACGCAGGAGCACGGTGGCGATACATTCTACAGCGCCTCGGCGCCCGAGATGATCTCGACGAGCTCGGTCGTGATCGCCGCCTGGCGGGCGCGGTTATACTGGATGCTGAGCCGCTTGATCATGTCGCCTGCGTTGCGCGTCGCGTTGTCCATCGCGGTCATGCGGCTGCCCTGCTCGGATGCGGCATTCTCCAGCATCGCGCGGAACAGCTGGACGGCGACGTTGCGCGGCAACAGCGCGGCGAGGATTTCTTCCTCGTCGGGTTCGTATTCGACCGCGGCGAGGCTCTGATCGGTATCGTTCGCCGCGATCGGGATCGAGACCGGGATGATCTGCTGTTCGGTCGGCTCCTGAAGCAATGCCGAGCGGAAATGCGCGTAGAACAGGTGCGCGACGTCGAACTCGCCGGCCTCGAAGCGATGGATAAGGTCCTTCGCGACGTCGAGCGCATCGCTGAAGCCGACCGACTTGATGTGGCTCTGATCGACCTGATGGACGATCTTGCCCGGGTAGAGCCGCGCGATCACGGCACGCCCCTTCTTGCCGATCAGGTAGAACTTCACCGTCTTGCCCTCGGCGATCAGCCGGTCGGCGGTGCGCCGCGCGAGCTTGACGATGTTCGAGTTGAACGCGCCGGCGAGGCCGCGCTCGGAGGTCGCGACGACGAGCAGGTGCACGTCGCTCTTGCCGGTGCCGCCGAGCAGCTTCGGCGATTGCGGGCCGATCGTGATCTTCGAGGCAAGACTTGCCATCACCGCGTTGAGCCGCTCCGCATAGGGACGGCCGGCCTCGGCCGCCTCCTGCGCGCGGCGCAGCTTGGCGGCGGCAACCATCTTCATCGCCTTGGTGATCTTCTGCGTCGACTTCACCGAGCCGATGCGGATCTTGAGGGACTTGAGTGACGGCATTCCGTTCAATTACCCCGTTCGGGCTGAGCCCGTCGAAGCCCTGTTCTTCCTTCTTCCGGAGAAGAAGGACAGCCCTTCGACAAGCTCAGGGCGAACGGGGCTTCTTTCTCTGCTGGTCGTTACGCGAACGTCTTGGCGAAGCCGTCGAGCGCGGCCTTGAGCGCCGAACGCGCCTCGTCGCCGAGGTCCTTGGTGTCGCGGATCGTCTTGAGCACGCCCGGATTGTTGGCGCGCAGATCGGCGAGCATCGCCGCTTCGTAGCGCGTCACGTCGCCGACCGGGATCGTGTCGAGATAGCCCTGCGTGCCGGCGAAGATCGAAGCGACCTGCTCCTCGAACGGCAGCGGCGAGAATTGCGGCTGCTTGAGCAGCTCGGTCAGGCGCGCGCCGCGGTTGAGCAGCTTCTGCGTGGACGCATCCAGGTCCGAGCCGAACTGCGCAAACGCCGCCATCTCGCGATACTGGGCGAGCTCGAGCTTGATCGAACCGGCGACCTTCTTCATCGCCTTGGTCTGCGCCGAGGAGCCGACCCGGCTCACCGACAGGCCGACGTTAATAGCGGGACGGATGCCCTGGTAGAAGAGGTCGGTCTCTAGGAAGATCTGGCCGTCGGTGATCGAGATCACGTTGGTCGGGATGTAAGCCGAGACGTCGCCGGCCTGCGTCTCGATCACCGGCAGTGCGGTGAGCGATCCCGAACCGTTGTCGTCGTTCATCTTCGCCGCGCGCTCAAGCAGGCGCGAGTGCAGATAGAAGACGTCGCCCGGATAGGCTTCGCGGCCCGGCGGGCGGCGCAGCAGCAGCGACATCTGGCGATAGGCAACCGCCTGCTTGGACAGGTCGTCATAGACGATCACAGCGTGCATGCCGTTGTCGCGGAAATACTCGCCCATTGCGCAGCCGGTGTAGGGCGCGAGGAACTGCAGCGGAGCGGGCTCCGACGCGGTCGCGGCGACGACGATCGAATATTCCATCGCGCCATTCTCTTCGAGCTGGCGGACGATCTGCGCGACCGTCGAGCGCTTCTGGCCGACGGCGACGTAGATGCAGTAGAGCTTCGCCTTCTCGTCGGTGCCGGCGTTGACGCCCTTTTGGTTGATGAAGGTGTCGATCGCGACGGCGGTCTTGCCGGTCTGGCGATCGCCGATAATCAGCTCGCGCTGGCCGCGGCCGACGGGGACGAGCGCGTCGAGCGCCTTGAGGCCGGTCTGTACCGGCTCGTGCACCGACTTGCGCGGGATGATGCCGGGCGCCTTCACCTCGACGCGGCGGCGCTCGCTCGCCTCGATCGGGCCCTTGCCGTCGATCGGGTTGCCGAGACCGTCGACGACGCGGCCGAGCAGACCCTTGCCGACCGGCACGTCGACGATCGTGCCGGTGCGCTTCACCGTATCGCCTTCCTTGATCTCGGCGTCCGAGCCGAAGATCACGACGCCGACATTGTCAGCCTCTAGATTGAGCGCCATGCCCTGCACGCCGTGGCCGAACTCGACCATCTCGCCGGCCTGGACGTTGTCGAGGCCGTAGATGCGCGCGATGCCGTCACCGACCGACAGCACCTGGCCGACTTCCGAGACTTCGGCCTCGGTGCCGAAGCTGGCGATCTGATCCCGGATGACCTTCGAGATTTCGGCGGCGCGGATATCCATTCTCAACCCTTCCCCGGCGGCGGCTGCCGCCATTCTGCCTTACGACGGCGGATCCGCCGTCAGACCTATCCAAAGACGACAGCGTGTGCCGTCAGCCCCTCATCGCAAGTGCGAGCGAATTCAACTTGGTGCGGATCGAACCGTCGATCTGCTGCGAGCCGAGCTTGACGATCAGGCCGCCGAGGATCGCGGGATCGACGCTGAGATCGACCTGCACCTCGCGGCCGAGCCGCTGGCGAAGCTTGGTCTTCAGCGCCTCGACCTGATCCTGATCGAGCGGGTGCGCGGAGACGACCTCGGCGCTGTCCTGCCCGCGGTGGCGCGCGAGCAGCGTCTGGAAAGCACGGATCGCCGGGCCGAGCTGCGACAGCCGGCGGTTGTGCGCGAGTACGCCGAGGAAATTGGTGGTGAGCGGATCGAGCCGCATCGCGATCGCGACGCCGTCCACGGCCTTCACCGCATCCTCGCGGCAGACCAGCGGGCTCGTCGTCAGCCGGCGGAAATCCTCGGACTGCGCAAGCGCGTCGCGCAGCGCGGCGAGGCTCTGCGAAACCGCATCGAGCTGCCCATGCTCATTGGCCAGTTCGAACAGCGCGAGCGCATAGCGCCCGCCGAGGCTTGCCTCTATGCCACCGCCAAGAACGCCGGATGTCTCCACGCGCGAAAAGTCCCCCGATGTCGCTTTCCAGGCAGAAAGGACGGCTCGGCTGAGGCCGCCCGCCCGGAACGCGGGCCGGTTAGCAGGCGTGTTACAGCGATGCAAGGTGAGTCCCGCCGCCCCGTGTTTTGAGCGCAAGCCACGGGAAGCGACGGCATCTTCAGCGGCCTAGATAGCTCCAGTCCAAACGACGGGAGACACCGTGATGACCTATCGTATTAAAGGCCTCGATCCGGCGCGCTTCGCCGATACTGCGGCGCTGATCGCCGGCGGCGCGATTCGGAAGATGGCCGAACCGTCCGACAGCTATCCGTGCCGCGTAACCCTGGCGGACGCCGAGCCCGGCGAAACCGTGATCCTGCTCAACTACCTCTCGGCTGATGTCGACACGCCGTTCCGCGCCACCCATGCAATCTATATCCGCGAAGGCGCGAAGACGGCACCGGTCTACGATAACGCCGTCCCAGCTTATCTCGATAGCCGGCCGCTCAGCCTGCGGGGCTTCGGGCTCGATGGCATGATCCACGATGCCGCAGTCGCGGAGCCGGGTGGCGCGGATGCCGGCATCCGCGCTCTCCTCGATCGTCCGGAGGTGTCCTATGTCGATGTCCACCATGCCGCCTACGGATGCTTCCTCGCCCGCGCGGATCGCGCCTGAGATGCCGATCGACGACGCCCGCTGGCGCGCGGTGCTGGCGCGCGACCGCAGCGCCGATGGCGACTTCGTCACCGGCGTGCTGACGACCGGCATCTATTGCCGACCGTCCTGCGCGGCGCGTCACCCGGCGCGCGGCAACGTCCGCTTCTTCGCCGACGGTGCGGCGGCGCGGGCGGCGGGTCTGCGCGCCTGCAAGCGCTGCCGCCCCGACGATCAGGCACGCGACGAGGCCGCGATCGCCAAGGCGATCGCGTTCGTCGAGGAGGCCGAGGAGCCGCCGTCGCTGGAGGCCGTCGCGGCCGTCGCGGGCTATGCCCCGCATCACTTCCACCGCGTGTTCAAGCGCGCGACGGGCGTGACGCCGGCCGCTTATGCGCGTGCCGTCCGGGCGAAGCGGGCCGAGGCGGCGCTCGCTGACGACGGCGACGTCACCGCCGCGCTCTATGCGGCGGGCTATGCCGCGCCGAGCCGCTTCTATGCCGATGCGAAGGACCGGTTCGGGATGAACCCGCGGACTTGGCGCGACGGCGGCCGCGGCGAGACGATCCGCTATGCGGTCGCGCCGACGCGCTACGGTGACATGCTGCTCGCGGCGACCGTGCGCGGCATCTGCCGGCTGGCCTTCGGTGAAGATGGCGACGATCTGCGCGGCCGCTTTCCCAATGCGGAGATCCTCGCCGGCGACGGCGAGTTCGCCGATCTGCTCGCCCGCGCGGTGGCGGCGGTGGAAGCACCGTCGCGCCCGCACGATCTGCCGCTCGATATGCGCGGCACCGCGTTTCAGCAGGCGGTGTGGGAGCAGTTGGCCCGCATCCCGCCCGGCGAGACGCTGAGCTATGCCGCGCTTGCGGCCCGCACCGGCAAGCCCGGCGCGGCGCGTGCGGTGGGGGCGGCGTGCGGCGCCAATCCCGTCGCGGTGCTCGTGCCGTGTCACCGCGTGACGCCACGGAGCGGCGGCCTCGGTGGCTATGCCTACGGGCCCGCGATAAAGCGCGCGTTGCTGGAGCGTGAACGCGTGGATTAAATCCGGGAGATGTTGCGCCCGTGAAACATGCGGACATGCCGACGTCCGGTTCGTCAGCCACAGACGCCGCATGGCTACCGCACCCGACCATCAGGCGCTCCGCCGCGCATCGCCCGCCACGGCTTCACAGCACTGTTCGGAGGGACAGCACACCGTCTCGCGTGCCTCCATCCGCAAGGACGGCGACGCGGTCACCGGCCGCTGCACGCGCTGCGGCTGTCGGCTGGTCAAGAACATGGTGATGCGCGCGTGGTACGTCTCTGGTCTGATGGGCTGAGCTGAGCGATCAGCGCACCCAGCCGCCCGTCGCCGGTTCCAGCGTGTCGAGGAAGGCGGCGGCGCTGGCGCGCAACGCCGCCTGCTCCTCCTCGCTCTTGCGATCCCAGGCGCGGTAGATGTTGGTCAGGCGCGGATTGTCGCCGATCGCGGCGCGGTTGCGAGCGAGGAAGTCCCAATAGAGCACGTTGTAGGGGCAGGCGTCGGGCCCAACGCGCTGCTTCACGTCGAACCGGCAGCGGTCGCAATAATCGGACATCTTGCGGATGTAGGCGCCCGAGGCGGCATAGGGCTTGGTCGCGAGCCGGCCGCCATCCGCGAACTGGCTCATGCCGATCACGTTCGGCAGCTCAACCCATTGATAGGCGTCGGCGTAGGCGACCCAGAACCAGTCGTCGATCTGCTTGGGATCGACGCCGGCGATCAGCGCGAAATTCCCGAGCACCATCAGCCGCTGAATGTGATGCGAATAGGCCTCGCGCCGCACCTGGCCAACACATTCGCGCAGGCAGTGCATCGGCGCGTCGCCGGTCCAGTAGAAGCCGGGCAGAGGCCGCGTCGCGCCGAGGCGGTTCGCCTCGCGGAAGCCGGGCATGTCCAGCCAGTAGAGCCCGCGCACATATTCGCGCCAGCCGATGATCTGGCGGATGAAGCCTTCCGCGCAGTTGATCGGGACCTCGCCGGACCGATAGGCGGCCTCCGCCGCCTCGCAGACTTCCACGGGCGAGAGCAGGCCGAGGTTGAGCGCCGGCGACAGCGCGGAGTGATAGAGCAGGTCCTGCCCCGCCAGCATCGCATCCTGATAATCGCCGAAGCGCGGCAGCGAGACCCGAATAAAAGCGTCGAGCGCCAGCATCGCCTGAGCGCGGGTGACGGGGAGGCCGAACGGCTCGAGATCGCCGAAATGATCGGCGAAGCGGCGGCCGACCATCGCGATCACCTCGCGCGTGATGGCGTCGGGGGCGAATGCCGGCATCGCGGGAAAGTTCAAGCCTTTAGGCGGCGTCTTGCGGTTGTCATGATCATAGTTCCAGCGGCCGCCCGCGGGTGCGTCGCCGTTCATCAGCAGGCCGGTGGCGCGCCGCACCTCGCGATAGAAGAACTCCATCGTCAGCGAGGAACGACCCTGCGCCCAGCGCGCGAACTCCTCGCGGCCGACGACGAAGCGGTCGTCCGCCATGATCTCGACCGGCAGGGCGAAGCGCGCCTGCCAGCACTCCACCGCCTTCGCCGGCCCATATTCGGATGGCGCGACGAGCCGCAGCCGCTCAGGCTTGTGACGTTCGATTGCCCTTGTAAGCTCAGCGGTATAGCGCCGGCTGTTATCGCCTTGATCGAGCTTCACATAGTCGACGGTCCAGCCCGCTTCGATCAGCGCGGCAGCGAAGTGGCGCATCGCGGCATAGACCAGCACCAGCTTCTTCTTGTGATAGCGGGTCGGTCGCTCCACCTCGACCATCAGCACGACGGCATCCTTGCGCCGGACGTCGCGGAGCGAGCCGAGATGCTCGCTGAGCTGATCACCGAAGACCGGAATCAGCGTGGTCACGGTCGCCGCGCCGGCAGCGCAGCGAGGATGCGGCGCTTCTCCTCGTCGCTGGCGCTGGGCCACGCCATGATCTCGTCGATCGTGCGGCGGCAGCCGCGGCAGAGCCGTGAGCGCGGTGCGATTTCGCAAACCTTGGTGCAGGGCGACGGGACGGTCATCCGATCACCTTCGAGATTCCGTTCGTGTCGAGCCAACTCGAGACAAGTCAGCACAACGCATGCTGCAGGTCCCTCGACTTCGCTCGGGATGAACGGAGGAAGCGGCGGGAACGCTCACAGGAAGCTGTACGGGTCGACGTCGACTGCCACGCGCACGCCGCGCGGCCATTCGAGCGCGCCGAGCCAGCCGCGGATCACGTCCTGCACGTCGAGCGCGCGGCGGGCGTGGACGAGCAGGCGCTGGCGGTGGCGGCCGCGCAGCATCGCGAGCGGAGCGGGGGCGGGGCCGAGCACGTGCATCCCTTCGACCTGCGGCGCGCCCCGGCCGATCGCGCGCGCGGTCTCGACCGCCTCGTCGAGCTTTTCCGACGAGACGATGATCGCGGCGAAGCGGCCGAAGGGGGGGGCGTTCGCCTCGCGCCGGCTCTGCGTCTCGGCTGCGTAGAAGCCGGCCGCGTCGCCACCGACGAGCGCCTGGATCACGGGCGCGGCGGTCTCGCGGGTCTGGACGAGGACATGGCCCGGCTTGGCGCCCCGCCCGGCGCGCCCGGCCACTTGGGCGATCTGCTGGAAGCTGCGCTCGGCGGCGCGCAGATCGCCCCCTTGCAACCCGAGATCGGCATCGACCACGCCGACCAGCGTCAGGTTGGGGAAATGATAGCCCTTGGTGACGAGCTGGGTGCCGACGACGATGTCGATCTCGCCCGCCTCCATGCGCCCAACGAACTCCGCCGCGCGCGCCGGCGACCAGATCGTATCGGAGGTGACCTGCACGACGCGTGCTTCGGGGAAGAGCTCGGCGACCTCGTCGGCGATCCGTTCGACGCCGGGACCGCAAGCGACGAGCGCATCCTCCTCGCCGCATTCGGGGCAGGCATGCGGCTGCGGCATATTGTGTCCGCAATGATGGCAGAGCAGTCGGTTGAGCAGCCGATGCTCGACCATCCACGCGGTGCAGTTCGGACATTGGAAACGATGCCCGCAATGGCGGCACAGCGTCAGCGGCGCGAAGCCGCGACGATTGAGAAAGAGCAGCGATTGCTCTCGCTTGGCGAGCGTCTCTTCCATCGCGGCGACAAGGCTCGGCGCCAGCCAACGGCCTCTCGGCGGAGGATCGGCGAGCAGGTCGATCGCCTTGATGTCGGGCATCGTCGCGCCGCCGTGGCGGGCGGGCAGCTTGAGCTCGCGATATTTGCCGATCTCGACCATCTGGCGGGTCTCGATCGCGGGTGTCGCCGAGGCGAGCACCACCGGCAGGCCTTCGAACTGCGCGCGCATCACCGCGACGTCGCGGGCGTGGTAGAGCACGCCGTCCTCCTGCTTGAAGCTGGTCTCGTGCGCCTCGTCGACGACGATGAGGCCGAGATCGCCATAAGGGAGGAACAGCGCCGAGCGTGCGCCGACCACCACCTTCGCCTCCCCCGTCGTGATCGCGCGCCAGGCGCGTCGCCGCTGGGATTGGCGCAGGTCCGAATGCCAGGCGACCGGCAGCACGCCGAAGCGCGCCTCGAAGCGCCGCAGGAACGGCTCGGTGAGCGCGATCTCGGGCAGCAGCACCAGCGTCTGCCGTCCTTCGCGCAGTGCCTGCGCCACGGCCTCGAAATAGACTTCGGTCTTGCCCGACCCGGTAACGCCGTCGAGCAGGATCGGCGCGAACTTGCGTGCGGCGACGGCGGCGCCCAGCGCCTCGGCGGCGGCGCGCTGCTCGGTCGAGAGTTTCGGGGGGGCGTGATCGGGATCGGGGGCGGCGAAGGGATCGTCGATATGGATCTCGACCGCCTCGATCGCGCCGGCCTTGACGAGCCCGCGGATCACACCTTCCGACACGCCGGCGATCGTGGCGAGCTCGCGCACCAGCCCCTGCCGATCGCCGATCCGCTCGAGCGCCTGCGCGCGCTGCGGCGTCAGCCGGTCGGGGATGTGCGTCGTCGCGCGATACTCGACGACCGTGCGTCCGCCCTCGAGCGCGCTCGCCGAGGCCAGCGCCATCCGCAGCACGGCGGCGGGCGGCGCGAGATAATAGTTGGCGGTCCACTCGATCAGGCGCCGCAGCGAATCCTTGAGCGGCGGGATCTCGTAAACGCCGACGAGGTTGCGCAGGCGGTTGTCACCGACCTCGGCGTCGGAGGGCATCCGTTCGGGTTCCCAGACGACTCCGGCGAGCTGGCGCGGCCCGAGCGGCGCGAGCACGATCGAGCCGGGCTCGACCGTCATCTCGCGCGGCACGCGATAGTCGAGCGGCCCCAGCGCGGCATTGAGCAGCAGGACGCGGGCACGGGTCATCTTTGCAAGCCCTTGCGCTCCACCGTTCGCTTCGAGCAGCTTCGAGCGAAGCCGAGAAGCGTCGGTCGAGAAGCGACCACACGCAAAATCTTCTCGACTGCGGTTCTCGAAAGGCTCGGACCTCCGCTCGAAGCGAACGGGAGATGATGATCGAAGGAGTATCTGGTGGGAAAAATCTTCAAACGGCGCGGCTCACGGTCAGGCATGCCGAGCCCGTCGATGCGGACTTCTTCGTCCGCGCTGCTCAACGATCCCGGGTTCATCGCCAACATAGGCGACCGCGTCGTGAGAACAAAGAGGGACGCCGCGCGCTATCTCGCCGAGCGCGTGATTGCGGCCTATGCGCGCGCTGTTCGACGGGCGATCGGCGCGCCGACCGGCGGCTCGTCTACCATTGCCTGCTCATCGAGACCGATGCGCACGGTCTCGTCCTCGTCGACACCGGCTAGCGCCTGCGCGACGTCGATCATCCGCACCGGACGCCGAACCCCCGCGTCACGCGCTTCACGTGGACGCTGCTCGGCATCCATCTGCGCGAGCAGGATACCGCGCTTCGCCAGATCGAGGCGCTCGGCTTCACCGCGCGGGATGTCCGCGACATCGTGCCCATCTCCACTTCGATCATGCCGGCGAGCTCGAGGATTTTCCCGAGGCCATGATCCATCTGCTCGATGCGGAATGGCAGGCGGCGGTGGGTCCTCGGGAGGGCTTCGTGGCGCGCAACCGCTATCGGCCCTCGCAGTTCGACGAGGTGCGCTCCTGGCGTACAGGGCGAGCCATGGATGGGTTTCCAGGCCGTCCACGGGCTGGAAGGCCTGCCGCCCGAGATCCTGATGGTGCCGCTGCCGGGCCACGCCTGCGGCGATGCCGGCGTCGCGATCGATACCGGCGAGCGCTGGCTGCTGCACGCCGGCGACGCCTATTTCTACCGCGGGGAAGTTCGCTCGCGCAGACGCCGCTGCACGCCTGGGCTGCGCGGCCACCAGGTCATGATGGAAGTCGATCGTCGGCTCCGTCTCGAGAACCAGGCGCGGGTGCGGCGCCTGTCGATCGAACGATGAGGCGACGTCGACGTGCTATGCGCCCATGACGCGGCCGAGTTCGAGGCAGCCGCCGCAGCGCGATACCTCTAGCGTCACCTGGCCATTCGGTGGCGGGATTGCGCGCTGGCGGCCTCGCACCTAGGTGCACGCGATGGCGATCACCCATCTCGGCCAACAGAGCGCCCAGCCCGCCAGCCCTGGCGAGGCGGTGCTCGACTATGTGCCCAATCCTCGCCCCGGCAAACCCTATCTCGTCCGCTTCACCGCGCCCGAGTTCACCTCGCTCTGCCCCGTGACCGGTCAGCCCGACTTCGCGCATCTCGTGATCGACTATGCGCCGGGCGCGACGATCGTCGAATCCAAGTCGCTCAAGCTCTTCCTGAGCGCGTTTCGCAACCATGCGGCCTTCCACGAGGACTGCACTGTCGGCATCGCGGAGCGGCTCGTGGCCGAGATGCAGCCGCTGTGGCTCAGGATCGGCGGCTATTGGTATCCGCGCGGCGGCATGCCGATCGACGTCTTCTGGCAATCGGGCGCGCCCCCGGCCGAGCTCTGGCTGCCCGACCAGGGCGTGCCGAGCTATCGCGGGCGCGGCTGAGCGGCGGCGCGGGCGCCGATTTCGGCGGTGAACGGCCGTTCGATCTTGCGGACGACCGCCGCCCATGCCGCCGTTCCCGGCGCGATCAGCTCGAAATGGCCTGCGCCCGGTACCACCGTCGTCGTTACCGGATCGTGCGCCCGCGCCTTCGCGGCGAAGGCTTCGGCGAAGCGCGGCGGCGCGATCGGGTCCTGTGCGCCGCTGACCTGATCGATGCGGATGCCGAGCGGCAGCAGCGCCGTCGGCGACGTATCGGCAAAGACGTCGCGACGCGCTGCGCCAGGCGCGCCGACAAGCCGGTCGACGGTATCCGTGCCGCAGGCGCCCGCCGCATCGACGCGCGCGGAGGCGAGGTCCGGCAGTCCGCCGACGCTGACGACGCTCAGCAGATGAAGCGGAGGCCTGCCAGCGAGGATGCTCGAGCGGGAGATGCGCGCACGTCCGGCTAGCCAAAGCGCGAGCTGCGCGCCCGCCGAATGACCCACCGCCACCACCTTGCTTGTATCGACCCCGAGCGCCTTGCCCCGCTGCGCGAGCAGGTCCGCCGCCGCCGCGACATCGTGGAAGGTGCCGGGATAACCGCCGCCGGGCACGTCGACACCGCGATACTCGACGTTCCACACCGCGAACCCGCGTTTTGCCAGATCAGCGGCTGCCGCATGCATGATGTCTGCCTTGGCGACACCTGTCTGCCAGCAGCCGCCGTGAAGCATCAGCACAACACCGATCGGCCGCTTGATCGCCGGCCCCCACAGCTCGACATGCTGAAGCGGATCGGGGCCGTAGGAAATGATCGGGCCGCGGGCCGCCGGCTGCGGCACGCGCTCCTCGAACTCGCCGTAGTTCATCGGCCTCGCCATGCTCCGCACCCCCACCGCGGCACCGACCAGCGCCAGCGCAGCGAGGGCGATTGCGATGCTTTGCCTCATAGCAGCCCGATCTCGCGCAGCCGCTCGCGCAGATAGGCATCGGCGGTGATCGGCGCGGGCGGCTCGCCACCACCCATGCCCGGCAGCGGCTCGATCACGAAGTCCGGCCGGAAATGCAGGAAGAACGGCATCGAATAGCGCGAGCGGCCGGCGCGCTCGGGCGATGGATTGGCGACGCGGTGCGTCGTCGAGCGCAGCCGGCCGTTGGTGAGCCGCTGGAGCATGTCGCCGACGTTCATCACGAGGGCGCCCGGCGGCGGCGCGACCGCGATCCACTCGCCTTCGCGCGTCAGCAGCTCGAGCCCCGCCTCCTCGGCACCGAGCAGCAGCGTGATGGTATTGATGTCCTCGTGCGCGGCGGCGCGGATGCCGGCCGCGCTGACGGCGATCGGTGGATAATGAAGCAGCCGCAGCACCGAGTTTCCGTCTCTGATCGCGTCGTCGAAACAGCCGGCCGGCAAGCCGAGATGCCGCCCGATCGCCGCCAGCAGCTGCATGCCGACCGCTTCGAGCGCGGCGAACAGCGCCAGCATCGTTTCGGCGAAGCCGGCGGGGCGCTCCGGCCAGACATTCGCCGGCATCAGCGCGGCATGCGCGTGGCCGGCGGGCAGCGCACGGCCGACATGCCAGAACTCCTTGAGATCGACCGCGTCCGAGCCCTTTGCCGCCTCGGTCCCGAACGGCGTATAGCCGCGCTGCCCCGCGCCGCCCGCGACATGGAATCGCCGCTTCTCCGCGTCCGGCAATGCGAAGAACGCGCGCGCCTTCGCCTCGGCCTGTGCGATCAGCGCGGGATCGATGCCATGATCGGCGACGACCGCGAAGCCGGTCGTCTCCAGCGACTGCCCCAGCGCCGCGGCTAAGCCGGCGGGATCGCGATCGCCATCGCGCAATGAGAGTGTTTGAACCGCCATTGTCTCGCCCGAAGAAGGACCGTGCTTCGACAGGCTCACACGAACGGGATTGGTGCATGGTCACTTCCGTTCGCCCTGAGCTCGTCGAAGGGCTGCTCTTTCCTTTTCTACTTGAGCAAATTGCCGAAGATGCCGCGCACCAGCGTGCCGGCAAGGCCGCCGGAGTTGCTCCGGCCGCCGCCGAAGATCTCGCGGCCGACCTGGTTGGCGATCTGGCGACCGAGCGAGGACGAGGCCGCGCGGGTCGCCGAGACGATCATCTTGTCCATCATCGAAGGTTGCGCGGCAGCCTTGGCCTGCGCGGCCTGGACGCGCGCTTCGGCGGTGGCCTGCGCGGCGGCGGCGCGATCCGCCTCCTTTTGTGCGGCGGTGTCCGCCTTGGCCTTTTCAGCCGCCGCCGCGGCATCGGCCTTTGCCTTCTCGGCGGCGGCCTTGGCAGCGGCGGCATCGCCCGCTTTGGCGGCGAGGATTTCGGCCGCGCTCTCCTTGTTGACGGCGGTGTCGTACTTGCCCGCGAGCGGTGACGTCGAGATCAGCAGCGCGCGCTCCTGATCCGTTACCGGCCCGACGCGCGAGCGCGGCGGCGCGATCAGCGTGCGCGAGACCGGCGTCGGCGAGCCGTCCGCCTGGAGCAGCGAGACCAACGCCTCGCCCACTTTCAGTTCGATGATCGCCTTGGCGACGTCAACGCCAGGGTTGGCACGGAAGGTTTGCGCCGCGGCGTCGATCGCCTTCTGGTCGCGCGGCGTGAAGGCGCGCAGTGCATGCTGAGCGCGGTTGCCGAGCTGCGCGGCGACCTTGTCCGGCACGTCGACCGGGTTCTGCGTGACGAAATACACGCCCACGCCCTTGGAGCGGATGAGCCGCACCACCTGCTCGACCTTCTCGAGCAGCGCATCCGGCGCATCGTCGAACAGCAGATGCGCCTCGTCGAAGAAGAACACCAACTTGGGTTTGTCCGGATCACCGACCTCGGGGAGAAGCTCGAACAGTTCGGAGAGCATCCAGAGCAGGAAGGTCGCGTAGAGCTTCGGCGCCGCCATCAGCGCGTCGGCGGCAAGGATGTTGACGCGCCCGCGCCCCTGCTCGTCGACCGCGAAGAAGTCGTTCATGTCGAGCGCGGGCTCGCCGAAGAAATGCTCGGCACCCTGCGAGCGGAGCTGCAGCAGCGCGCGCTGGATCGCGCCGACGCTCGCCTTGGAGACGTTGCCGTAGGTCGTCGAAAGCTCGTCGGCGCGGTTGGCGATCTCGGCGAGCATCGCCTGCAGGTCGTCGAGATCGAGAAGCAAAAGCCCCTCCTTGTCGGCGAGTGTGAAGGCGACGGTGAGCACGCCCTCCTGCGTGTCGTTGAGGTTCATCAGCCGCGAGAGCAGCAGCGGGCCCATTTCCGAGATGGTGGTGCGGACCGGATGGCCCTTCTTGCCGTAGAGATCCCAGAACACCGCCGGCGTGTCGGCATAGACCCAGTCGGTCTCGCCGATGTCCTTGGCCCGCTGCGCCAAGATCTCATGCATCTTGGCATCGGGCGAGCCGGCCATCGCCAGGCCGGAGAGGTCGCCCTTCACGTCCGCGACGAACACCGGCACACCCAGTCGCGAGAAGCTCTCGGCGATGCCCTGCAGCGTCACCGTCTTGCCGGTTCCGGTCGCGCCCGCGACGAGACCGTGACGATTGGCGCGCTTGAGGTTGAGATATTGCGGATCGGCGCCGCCCTGGCCCGCGCCGATGAAGATGCCGTCCGAGCCGTCCGCCATGAAGCTCCCTTCCACTCCGCACCACAGCCGTTGGTGCTAAGCGCAGTCGAAACACAGCCTGTCGCGCGTGCCGTTCGACGGTCACCGCTTCGACTTCGCTCAGTGGCTGCTCAGGGCGAACGGATCAAGGAGGTAAGCGAAGGCGTAGTTCTTCCCCTTCATTCGGCTCGAGCCTGCCAGAACCGGCCGCGGGCGCCGCGCCCGTCGCCGCTTCTCGACCGCTTCGAAGCGAACGGTGACGGCGGGGAGCCTACCGGCCGTTGTTGAGCTTCACGCCGACAAAGCGGCCGGGCTGGCTGCCGCGCTGGACAAGCAGCAGCACCGTTGGACGGCCCGCCTTCTGCGCCGCGGCGACGATCGCCGCCGCCTGCGCGGTGGTCGCGACCGGCTGCTGGTTGATCGAGAGGATCACGTCGCCGCGCTGCAGCCCGCTCTCGGCGGCATCGCTCGACGGATCGACCGCCGAGACGACGAGGCCGTGCACCGTCGCCGGTACGCCGAGCTGGCGCGCGACCGTCGCGGTCAGCGGCTGCAGCGTTAGGCCGAGCGACGCGCGCGCCTGCTGCTGGCCGGCATTGGGGCCGCCCGGCATCGCGCCGTTGTCGCCCTGATCGCCACCGAGTTCCTTGGCCAGCTGCTCCTCGGGTGGGCGCTGGCCGACCTGCGCGGTGACGGTCATGCGCTTGCCGTCGCGGACGAGTTCGATCGGCACGCGCGTGTTCACCGGCAGGTTCGAGACGATGAAGCTCAGCGTGTTGTCGGGCGTCACATCCTGGTTGTTGACGCGCACGATGACGTCGCCCTGCTGGATGCCGGCGCGCGCGGCGCCGTATCCGGGCTCGACGCGGCTGACGATCTCGCCATGGTTCTTGGGCAGGCCGAGCGAGGTCGCGATGTCGTCGGTCACCGGCTGGATGCCGATGCCGAGATAGCCGCGCTTCACGGTGCCGCCCTTCATCAGCACGTCGACGACCGGCTTGGCAGCCTCCGCCGGAATGGCGAAGCCGATACCGACGTTGCCGCCGGTCGGCGAGTAGATCGCGGTGTTGATGCCGATGACGTTGCCTTGCATGTCGAACATCGGGCCGCCCGAATTGCCCGAATTGATCGAGGCGTCGGTCTGGATGTAGCGGTCATAGGCGCCGCCCGCGCCGATGTTGCGGTGGAGCGCCGAGATGATGCCGGCGGTCACCGACCCGCCGAGACCAAAGGGATTGCCGACCGCGATCACCCAATCGCCGACGCGGGCGTGCTGCGAATCACCGAACTGGACGAACGGCAGGTCGCGCGCCTCGATCTTGAGCACGGCAAGATCGGCGGCGGTGTCGCGGCCGATGAGCCGCGCCTTGTATTCGGTGCGATCGGGCAGCGTTACGGTGATCGATTCGACCGGCGCGCTCGAGCCCGGATTGCCGCCCGAGATGACGTGGTTGTTGGTGACGACATAGCCGTCCGGCGAGATGATGAAGCCCGATCCCAGCGAGGTCGCCTCGCGCGTCACCGGCCGGCCCTTGCCCGACGGTGCGCCGCCGCCATTGTTGTCGTCGCCGCCGCCGAAATCGTCGTCGCCGCCGCCGAAGTGGCGGAAGAAGTCGCCGAACGGCGTACCCGCGAACGGATCGGCCTGCTGGACCGCGATGCGCTGCGTCGTCGAGATGTTGACCACCGCCGGCGTCAGCTTGGCGGCGAGATCGGCGAAGCTGAACGGCGCGCCCGCCCGCGGCACCATCGATGGCACGGTCCCCGGTGCGTTCTGTGCGACCTGGGCCCCAACAGGCTGCTGCAGCGTCAGCGTCGCGGCGGCGCCGCCGACAATAAGCGCGGTGGTGATCGCATAAGCGTAACGCACGATGGTCGGTCTCCGATGGGCTGGATTTCTTCAGGCGCTAGCAGGACGCAGCGACGATGGCGATGCTTGGCGCGGCCGGCTGAACACATATTGAACGGTGACTTCTACTCCTGGCGTGGAGGGATTGGCTTGCCCTATCCGCCGCCGGGAGGTGGCGCCGAAGCCGACGGAGAGGGCGGAATGCAACGGCCTTTGCACTGCCTCGCTGCCCACCCCTAGCGTAACGCCGACGCCTGCCACTTCCCCCCGGCCGGGGGAGGATGAAAGGCTTCACCGCCGCTCGGTATGTCCTCCCCCGTTGAACTGGCGCAGATAGGCGTCATTGGGGCCCAGCACCATCGTGGTCGAGCCCTCGGCTTGCGTGCCGTCGGCGCCGAAGCTGTGCCGGTAGGACTGCATCGCGCGATAGAAATCGTAGAAGTCGGGATCTTGTCCGAAGGCGTCGGCATAGACCTTGGCGGCTTGCGCGTCGGCATCGGCGCGGATGATCTGCGCTTGCTTGAGGCCCTGCGCCTGGATCGTGAGCGCCTCCTGCGTGCGCGCGGTGCGCATGCGGTTATAGGCGCTGTCGAGCGGCGTGCCGTCGGGCAGATCGGCGCGCTTGATACGCACGTCGACGATCTCGGCGCCATATTGCCGCGCGATGCGGTTCAGGCCGTCCTTGATATCCTCCATGATCCGGCCCCGCTCCGGACTGAGCAGCGCCGCGAACGGCCGCTTGCCGAGCTCGTTGCGCAGCTCGGAACCGAGGATCGGCCGCAGCGCCTCGGAGACGCGGCGCTCGTCGCCCCGCGCGACGACATAGGCCCGCAACGGATCGACGATGCGGTATCGCGCGAAGGCGTCGACCTCGAGGCGAAGCTGATCGGTTGACAGCACCGATTGGCGATCCATGTCGAAGCTGAGCACGCGCTTATCGATCCACACCACCTGCTCGAGGAACGGGATACGCGCCACAAGCCCGGCGCCGGTGCGGCCGAACGGCTCGCCGGACTTATAGGCGTTGACGATGCGGTTGGGTTGGCCGAGCCGCACGATCAGCGCCTGCTTGGTCTCGGGTACGACCGCGAGCGTGCTGGCGGCGACGAGCACCGCAGCGATGGCGAGGATCGCCCAGGCGATCGGAGTGCGCGCGAAGCGCTCGACGGCGCTCACTGGCCCTCTCCAGCGCTCGCATTGCCTTCAGCCTGCGGTTTCGGCTTGGCCTGGGGAAGCGGCAGGTAAGGCATCACGCCCGGCGTCTCGACGACGGTCTTGTCGACCCTCGACAGCACCTCCTCCATCGTCTCGTAATACATGCGCCGCCGGGTGACCTCGGGCGCGAGCCTGTACTGCGCAAAGACCTTGTCGAACGCAGCCGCGTCGCCCTGCGCCTTGGCGATCATCTGCTGCGCGTAGGCGTTGGCATTGTTGATGTCGGACTGCGCCTGCTGCTGCGCTGCGGAAACCGCTTTGAAGGCATCGTTGACCGCGCTCGGCGGATCGGCCTGGTTGATCGCCACGCCCTCGACCTCGATGCCGGCGCGATAGCCGTCGAGGATCTGCTGCATGCGCGCCTGGACGCGATCCTCGATCGCGCCGCGACCGGGGCCAATCGCGTCCTGCAGCGTCACGCGCGCGATCTCGGCGCGCATCGCGCTCTCGGCAACCTCGCGGATCGTATCCTCGGGATCGGCGAGCGCGAACATGTAGAGCTCCGGATCGCGGATGCTCCAGCGCACCGAATAAGCGAGATCGATGATGTTCTCGTCGCCGGTGAGCACGAGATAGCTCGTGTCGCTCGCGCCGGCACCGATGTCGATCTGGCGGATCTCGTCGACGTTGAGCTTGGTCACGGTGTCGATCGGCGCCGGGAAGGTTAGCCCGACGCCAGGACCCAGCGTCGCGACGTAGCGGCCGAAGCGCGTCACGATGCCACGCTGCTGCGGCTCGACGCGATGCATGCTGGTGAGCACGATCCAGAGGCAGGCGAAGGCGAGCAGCGCCCAGCCCCACATCGAACGATTCTCAAAACCATTCGGCAGGCGACCGCCGAAGCGCTCGCGGCCGCGATTAACTAGCTGCTCGATCGCCGACGGGTTGATCGACGAGCGTCGCCCCGAGCGCCGTCGCGGCGGCTGGCTCCATGGGTTGCGCGGGCCGAGGCCGCCATCGCCGTCCCCGCCATCGCCCGAACCACCGCCGCCGCCCCAGGGGCCCTCGCCATTGTCGTTCAGCACATAGCCCGCCAAGGCGACCGCCTGTCTTCCACGTCCATGCGGCCATTATAGGATGGGGCGAACGGAAAAACAGAGGGGTCCGATGCGAGAGTCCCCCTTGCGCGGAACCCCGTTCGTGCTGAGCGCAGGCGAAGCACAGCAACTGCCGGTGCGTGCCCTTCGACTACGCTCAGGGCGAACAGGGGTTTGCATCTGCCGGTCAGAAGCTAAAGGCCCCTGCCATGGACACCGATCAAGCGCTCCGCGATGCCGTCAACCGCGTGCTCGATCCGATCGGGGGGCGCGGACTCGTCGATAGCGGCCGCGCCGCGGCGCCGCGGCTGGTCGGCGGCGTCGCGCGCGTCATTGTCGACGTCTCGGGCGTACCGACCGCGCGCCATGCGCCGCTCGAAGAGGCGGTGAAGGAAGCGCTGATGGCGGTCGAGGGCGTCGCCTCTACGCGCGTGCTGCTCACCTCGCAGAAGACGACCCGACGGATCGTCGCGGTCGGCAGCGGCAAGGGCGGCGTCGGCAAATCGACGCTCTCCGCGAACCTCGCGATCGCGCTTGCCCGCTCGGGCCTCAAGGTCGGCCTCGTCGACGCCGACATCTACGGCCCCTCCCAGCCGCGGCTGATGAGCGCGGAGGGCACGCGCCCGCAGGCGGAGGGCCAGAAGCTGCTGCCGGTCGCGACGGCCTATGGCGTGCCGCTGCTCTCGATGGGGATGCTCGTCCAGCCCGGCCAGGCGATCGCATGGCGGGGGCCGATGGCGGGCAATGCGCTCGGGCAGCTGCTCGATGCCGATTGGGGCGAGGCCGAGATCCTGATCGTCGACCTGCCTCCCGGCACCGGCGACGTTCAGCTTTCGATGATCTCCAAGCACAAGCCGGCCGGCGCGATCATCGTCTCGACGCCGCAGGACCTGGCGCTGATGGACGCGACCCGCGCGATCGACTTGTTCAACCAATCGACCGTGCCGATCGTCGGCATCATCGAAAACATGGCGGGCTATGAATGCCCGCATTGCGGCGAGGTCTCCGATCCGTTCGGCATCGGCGGCGCCGAGGCGGCGGCGCGATCGATGGGCGTGCCTTTCCTCGGCCGCGTTCCCCTCGATGTTGCCATCCGCCGCGCCTCCGATCTCGGCCACCCGCCCGCCGCGATGGACGGCGAGCCCGCTGCCCCGTTCCTCGCACTGGCGCGCGGCGTACGCGACTGGCTCGACCGCAACGAAACGGCGGCGCCGGCCGCCTGACAGACTTTGGTTGGCGTAAGGTTGGGCTTCAGGGGGCACGATCCCAACCAAGCGCAGCTCCGCGACCATCCTTATTCCGCAACCAACCTTATACGGTCGCTTGGAGCGGGTTCGACCCTGTCGGGAACGAAGTCGAGAAGGCAAGGGACGTGGCCGGATCTCGACCGACGCTTCTCGACAAGCTCGAAACTGCTCGAATGAGCTGGAAGTGAACTAGCGCGTGTTCCGGAGGTTGTTCCCCCGAGGAGGACCCATCCATGCCGCTCACTGATCCCGCCGCGATCAAGACGCTGCTTGAGGAGACACACACGATCGCGATGGTCGGCGCTTCGGATCGCCCCGATCGTGCGAGCTACGGCGTGATGGCCTTCCTGCAGCGCCACGGCTACCGCGTGCTGCCAGTCAATCCGCAGATCACCGGCGAGCATGTTCACGGCGAATATGTCTGGCGGGATCTCGCGCAGATCGGCGAGCCGATCGATCTCGTCGACATCTTCCGCCGCCCGGAAGCCGCCGGCGCGGCGGTGGATGAGGCGATCGCGGTCGGCGCCAAGGCGGTGTGGATGCAACTCGGCGTCATCAACGAGGCGGCTGCGGCGCGCGCGGAGGCTGCCTGTCTCAAGGTCGTGATGGACCGCTGCCCGAAGATCGACATCCCGCGCCTGGGCGTGGCTCGGCGCGAACCAGCCTAGCGCGATCAGTCGCGCTCGATCTGGCTGACGTCGCGGACCGCGCCGCGCGCCGCGTTCGTCGTCATCGCGGCGTAGGCGCGCAACGCCGGAGAGACCTCGCGTTTGCGGCCGTGCGGCTTCCACGCCCTCGCGCCCTTCGCTTCCATCGCGCCGTGACGGCGGGCGAGTTCGGCATCGTCGACGGCGAGACGGATCGAGCGGTTCGGGATGTCGATCTCGATCGGATCGCCGGTCTCGACCAACGCGATCAGCCCGCCCTCGGCCGCTTCCGGCGAGACGTGGCCGATGGACAGGCCCGAGGTGCCACCCGAGAAGCGGCCGTCGGTGAGCAGCGCGCACGCCTTTCCCAGCCCCTTCGATTTCAGGTAGCTCGTCGGATAGAGCATCTCCTGCATGCCGGGGCCGCCCTTGGGCCCCTCGTAGCGGATCACAACGACGTCGCCTTCCTTGACCTGATTGCCGAGGATGCCGGCAACCGCCGCATCCTGGCTCTCGTAGACGATCGCCGAGCCGTGGAAGGTCAGGATGCTCTCGTCGACACCGGCGGTCTTCACGATGCAGCCTTCGGGCGCGATGTTGCCGAAGAGGACGGCGAGCCCGCCGTCCTGGCTGAAGGCGTGCGCGGCGGAACGGATGACACCCGCTTCGCGATCGGCATCGACATCCTCCCAGCGCGCCGACTGGCTGAACGCGACCTGCGTCGGCACGCCGCCCGGCGCCGCCCTGAAGAAGCGGCGGACATCCTCGCTGTTCGATTGCGCGATGTCCCAATGGGCGAGCGCCTGCCCGAGCGACGGCGTGTGAACGGTCGGCTGCGTGGCGTCGATCAGCCTCGCCCGATCGAGCTCGCCGAGGATGCCCATGATCCCGCCGGCGCGGTGAACGTCCTCCATGTGGACGTCCTGCTTGGCGGGCGCGACCTTGCACAAGCATGGCACGCGGCGGCTGAGACGATCGATATCCGCCATGGTGAAGTCGACGCCCCCCTCCTGCGCCGCGGCGAGCAGGTGGAGCACCGTGTTGGTCGAACCGCCCATCGCGATATCGAGGCTCATCGCATTCTCGAATGCGGCGAAAGTGGCGATGCTGCGCGGCAGCGCGGTGGCGTCGTCCTGCTCATACCAGCGCTTGGCAAGATCGACGATCAAGTGCCCGGCTTCGCGGAACAGTTTCTCGCGATCGGCGTGCGTCGCCAGCACCGAGCCGTTGCCCGGCAGCGACAGGCCGAGCGCCTCGGTGAGGCAGTTCATCGAGTTCGCGGTGAACATGCCCGAGCAGCTGCCGCAGGTCGGGCAGGCCGATCGCTCGATCACCTTCACGTCCTCGTCGCTATAGGTCTCGTCCGCCGCAGCGACCATCGCGTCGACGAGATCGAGCGCGACCTCCTTGCCCTTGAGCACGACCTTGCCGGCCTCCATCGGCCCGCCCGAGACGAAGACCGCCGGGATGTTGAGCCTGAGCGCGGCGAGGAGCATGCCCGGCGTGATCTTGTCGCAATTGGAGATGCAGACGACCGCATCGGCGCAGTGTGCGTTGACCATAAATTCGACGCTGTCGGCGATCAGCTCGCGGCTCGGCAGCGAATAGAGCATGCCGCCATGGCCCATGGCGATGCCGTCATCGACCGCGATCGTGTTGAATTCCTTGGCTACGCCGCCCGCCGCCTCGATCTCGCGCGCCACCAGCTGGCCGATATCCTTAAGGTGGACGTGGCCGGGCACGAACTGGGTGAAACTGTTCGCGACCGCGATGATCGGCTTGCCGAAATCCTCGTCCTTCATTCCCGTCGCGCGCCACAGTCCGCGCGCGCCGGCCATGTTGCGGCCATGGGTGGTGGTGCGGGAGCGATAGGCGGGCATGAGGTCAAGTCCTTCGGGTTGCGGCGCTCCTACTCCGATCGGCTCTTCCCGTCACCCCGGCGAAGGCCGGGATCCAGATCAGCGACCGCCGGAGCAGGATACCGGCTCTCGCCGGTATGACGACCGAGGATCAGCTCGAACAGGCGGCTCAAATCGGCATGGCTCGGCAAGCGGATGACGCCGGTTTCGCGGAAGCCTGGCCGAGCTAGCAATGCGATCGAAGCTGCGTTGTCCAACGTGCTGATCGCCAGCAGCCGGCTCAATCCCGCAGCTTCGCGCACCCACAGGATCATTGCCGTCGACACCTTGAGGCCAGAGCCGCGGCGGACCTGCGCCTCGAGGAACGCGAAGCCGAGATCGGCGCCTCGAGCCCCGCCCGCCGGACCAGCCCGCACAAACCGACCCGGGCGCCATCATGCTCGACGACGAACATCCCGAACCCGTCGCACCGAAGGGGCAGTCGGTGCCGCAGTTCAGATGGTGGATGCGCATGATCGCCGCTCAGTGATGGAAGCCGCAGCTCTTGCTTCCACCGGACCGGCCGCCGCCGCCCTTGCCACCGGTGCCGTTGAATTCATGCCGGAGCCTTCCTCGCCACCCTTCGTGGTCACCGCGCGCGCCCTTCTGCGCCGTCGAGACCTCCTCGTGGAAGACTTCAGAATGGCGACGGAGGCGCAAGGTTCCGGATGCTTACGCAGGTCAAGACGGTGAATGGAACGTCTTTTCCGTGATGTCTCAAGCGGCTCACCAGCGCGGAGCGACTGCATGGCCGGTCGCGCGTTGTTCAGCCGACGAATGGCGGAGGAGGGGTGAATGACCGGGCGCCGCTGGATGTACGCCGATGGCGCGATCGAGCTGGTCGGTGAGCTGTATGAGCCCGATGGACCGCCGAACGGCCGCGCCGTTCTGGTCGTCCACGAAGCCGATGGCATCGGCGCGAACGTCCGCCGGCGCTGCGTGCTGCTGGCGGAGCGGGGCTATGTCGCGGCGGCCGCGGACATGCACGGCGGCGGCAGGGTGCTGGAACCGGACGAGATCCCGCCCGCGATCGCCCGCTTCCGGAACGATGCGACTCTGATCCGCGCGAGGGTCGGCGCCGCCTTCGACGCCCTTTCTGTCGAAACCGGGCTGCCGCCCGCGCGGGTAGCGGCGATCGGCTATTGCTTCGGCGGCTTCGCGGTGCTCGAGCTCGCCCGGGCCGGTGCGCCGGCGGCCGCCGTCTTGAGCTTCCACGGCATCCTGACCAGCCCGCGGGGCGCCGGTGCCGGTGAAATCCGGACGCCGATTCTCGCCTCGACCGGCGCGATGGACCCGCTCGTGCCGCCCGGGGACGTGAGCACGTTCGAGCAGGAGATGCGGCAGGCCGGTGCCGACTGGCATCTCCTGACGCATGGGCGCGCCTGGCACAGCTTCACCAACGCCGACGTCGACGCGCTCGACGATCCGCGCATGCGCTACGATCCGGTCGCGGATGCGGTCTCCTGGTCGGCGGCACTCGCGTTTCTCGACGCGAGCTTTGCGGACCTTGGCCGTTAGGCCTGTTTGGTCGCGGCGACGCCCATCAGTGCAGCTTGGCGATCGACAGGCCGTCGAGCTTCGCGCGTTCCTTCACCGATTCCTCGCTGCGGGTGAGCGCCTTGGCGATCGCTTTCAGCGCCATGCCCTTCTTGGCGAGAGTGTGGAGCTTCTGGAGCTCGTCGGGGCGCCACGGCTGGCGATGTCGTTCGAAGCGTTCGGCCATGCCGCCCGTCTAGCAGGTCCGTTTCAGCCGCACGAGCGCGGTATCGAGCGCCTGCAGGAAGCGTGATCGATCCGTCTTGGCAAAGGGGGCGGGGCCGCCGATCTGTTCGCCGCCCGCGCGCAGATCCGCCATGATCGCGCGCGTGGCGATGGCCGCGCCGATCGAGCTGCCGGTGAACGGCTTCCCGGTGGGCGCGAGCACCGTCGCGCCGGCCTTGAGGCAGCGCTCGGCGAGCAGGATGTCGGCGGTGATCACCACCGCGCTCGGGTCGGCACGGTCGGCGATCCAATCGTCGGCGGCATCGAACGTGTCGGCGACGACGACGCGTGTCAGCAGCGAGTGGGCCGGGATGCGGAACGGCGCATTGCTCACGATCGTCACCGGCACCTCATGGCGGAGTGCGACGCGGTAGATCTCTTCCTTGACCGGGCAGGCGTCGGCATCGACCAGGACGCGAACCGTCACGAGCGCCTGGCGTTCCGCGCCGGTGGTCGGCTCGAGCGTGGGCGGCTCGACGGCGGGCGGCGCTCCGCAGCGGCGCCGGCCGGACCTGGGCGCTGTGGTGCGTGCTCGGGTCCGCGCTCCGCCCGTTCGATGCGGACGTCGCCATCGTCGCTCCCCGCGCTGCGCGCGACCGCGCCGGCGAAGCGGTCGGCGATCGCGCGCGGCACCTGGAACAGCGTCTCGTTCGGCGCGATGCGGATCGCGCCGACCTCCTGCTTGGTGATGTGGCCGCGGCGGCAGAGCAACGGCAGGATCCAGCGCGGATCGGCATTGTGGCGGCGGCCGACGTTGAGGCGGAACCAGACGATATCGTCGAATCCGGCGCGGTGCCGCTCTTGCTGGGCGGTGCGTCGCGCCTCCGGCGTTGCCTCGATGAGCTCTTCGGGAGCGGGCAGCGCGATCCGGTGGGCGCGAACGAGCGCGGCGGCGATCTCCTCCGCGCTTTTGCCTGCGAGCAGCTCGCGGCCGAGCGCGAGATCATCCTCCTCATAGTCGGTGGGCGCGAGCAGCGCGCCAAGCATCCGCTCGCGATCGCGTGCGTGGATCGCGGCGGGAGTCGGCGCCTCGATCCACTCGGCGCGGATCCGCGCGTCGCGCAGCATCGCCTCGATCCGCCGCTTGCGCGGATAGGGCACGATCAGCACCGCGACGCCTTTCTTGCCGGCGCGTCCGGTCCGGCCCGAACGGTGCTGCAGCGTCTCGGCGTCGCGCGGCAGCTCGACATGGATAACCAGCCCGAGCGTCGGCAGGTCGATGCCGCGCGCGGCGACGTCCGTCGCGACGCAGACCTTGGCGCGGCCGTCGCGCAGCGCCTGCAACGCGGCATTGCGCTCGTTCTGGCTGTGCTCGCCCGAAAGCGCCACCGCCGCGAAACCGCGCTCGACCAGGCTGGCGTGGAGATGGCGGACATTGTCCCGCGTCGCACAGAACAGCATCGCCGTCTCGGCATCGTGCAGGCGCAGCAAGTTGATCGCGGCGGCCTCGATGTCGGACGGGGAGACGAGCACCGCCTGATAGGCGATGTCGCCATGGCCGCGTTCCTCGCCCACGGTCGATATCCGGACCGCGTCGCGCTGATAGCGTTTGGCGAGCGCGACGATCGGCTTCGGCATGGTGGCGGAGAACAGCAAGGTTCGGCGCTCGGCCGGCGTCGCATCGAGAATTTCCTCGAGATCCTCGCGGAAGCCCATGTCGAGCATCTCGTCGGCCTCGTCGAGCACCGCGACGCGCAGTCCCGAGAGATCGAGCGCGCCCCGCTCGAGATGGTCGCGCAGCCGCCCGGGCGTGCCGACGACGATATGCGTTCCATGCGACAGCGCACGCCGCTCGCGCGCGGCGTCCATCCCGCCGACGCAGGTGGTGATCCGCGCCGCCGCGGTGCCATAGAGCCAGCCAAGCTCGCGGCTGACCTGCAGCGCCAGCTCGCGCGTCGGCGCGATGATGAGTGCCAGCGGCAGCGCCGGTGGAGGCAGCTGGCCGTCCGTAAAGAGCTGCTCGGCCATGCCGAGGCCGAAGGCCACCGTCTTGCCCGAGCCGGTCTGCGCCGAGACGACCAGATCGTGCCCGCGCGCCTCCTCTTGGATGACCGAATCCTGGACGGGTGTCAGCGCCGGATAGCCGCGTGCGGTCAGCGCTTCGGCGAGCGCCGCTGGAAGTGTGTCACTGAACATGAGGATCGCGGAGATGGTCCGATCGCGCGCCAGTTACAAGACGCGGCTCGCGCGCTTCAGGCGAACGCAAGCGCGGCGGGCCGTGTCGCCGCCGCTTCGGCGAGATGCGCCTCGAGTTCGGCGGCGCGGTGCGCAGCGGTGTGCGCGGCGAGCACGCGGGCGCGGGCGGCTGCGCCGATATCGTCGGCGTCGCCACGGCCCAACGCCTCGATCACGTCGACGCCATCGGCGGCAAGCAGGATCTGGAGCTCGGGCACGAACAGGCTGTCGATCCCGTCCCAAACGTCCGAAATGATCGGCGTCGCGCACGCTGCCGCCTCGAAGAGGCGCACGGACGGCGACCAGCCGGCGGCGATCATGTCGGCGCGGGTGACGTTCAGCGTGAAGCGCGAGGCGGAATAGAAGGCGGCATGATCGGCGGGCGGCAAATGCTCGATCCGCTCGACGTTCGCCGGCCAGTCGATCCCATCCGGATATTGCGGCCCGGCAACGACGAAGCGACGCTCCGGAAGCGCGCGCGCCGGCGCGATCAGCAGCCGTTCGAGCGTCGGCTGGCGATCGACGCTGTAGGTGCCGAGATAGGAGAGATCCCAGCGTTTCGCGGCGCCGGTCGGGCCGTAGAGCGCCGGATCGACCGAGCAATAGAGCGGCCGGGCGGCGGGTGAGCCGTAGCGGCGCTCGATCCGGTCGAGCGTCGGCCCGCCGGTGAAGGAGAGGTAGATGTCGTAGCCGGGTATCACATCCGGCGAGAGATATTCGAAATCGCCGCGCGCGAGCTTCGCCAGCGTGACCGGCGTGTCGATGTCGTAAAAGGCGGTGACGCCGCTCGCCGCCTGCTGCACGAACCGCGCGACGGCAACGCCCTCCGGCACATAGGAGCCGACGATCACCGCGTCAGCGCTCGCGATCGTGCCGCGCCAGCGGGCGAGATCGTCCAGGTCCGCGTAGAAGGCCAGCTCGCAATAATCGGGTGCGGCGAGGTCGCGCTGGGTCGCATACCAGGGCACGTCGCGCTCGAGGAAGAGGATGTCTTGGCCGCGCGCCGCGAACGCCTTGAGCAGCGCGCGAAACGTCGTCGCGTGGCCGTTACCCCACGAGGAGGACAGCGACAGGCCGAGGACGACGAGCCTCATGCCGCCTCCCGCTGCAGCGCGACATAGCCCTTCAGTAGCCGGTCGACCTGATCGCCGCGGAGATCATAGCTGTGTTCGGCGAGAACCCGTGCCCGGGCGGCGCGGCCGATCCGCTGCGCGCGCTCGGGCGTCAGCGTGGCGAGATGCTCGGCGACATCCTGGCCATCGCGCGCGATCAGCACCTCGTCGCCGGGGGTCAGGAAGAGCTCGATCCCGTCCCACGCGTCGGTGATGAGGCAGGCGGCGGCGCCCGCTGCCTCGAACACGCGCGTGGCGGGCGAGAAGCCGACGTTCGCCATGCTGTCGCGCGCGACGTTGAGCACCGCCTTGGGCGTGCAGTTGAAGGCGTTGTGCTCGGCCGTGTAGACGTGGCCGCGATGCCGTACGTTGGCGGGCATGGCCTTGCTCTCCCAGCCATTGCCGCCGATCAGGAACTGCCGCTCGGGCAGTGCGGCGGCGGGTTTCAGGAAGAATTCCTCCACGCGCGCTTCCCGATCGGGGAGGCGATTGCCGAGGAAGGCGAGATCGCAGGCGAAGCGCGGATCGGGCGCGACCGGGAAGTGGGTCGTCGGATCGAGCGCGTTGTAGACCGGCACGCACATCCGCGCGCCGAGCGCATGATAGGCGTCGATCACCGGCGGCCCGCCGCCATAGGTCAGCACCAGATCGAGGTCGACGAGCGCCGCGCGCACCGGATGCGATGGATCGCCGTGCATCTCATCGAGCGTCGCGGCGGCATCGACATCCCAGAAGATGCGCAATGCATCGGGCTGCGCATACGCGACGATACCCTCAAGCAGTTCGCGATCGAACACACCGACGCCGTTGGCCTTGACGACGATGTCGGCATCCGCGGCTTCCGCGAGCACGCCGCGTAGCGCGCCCTCGGTCGCGGGGTAGACGACGGATCGCGCCCATTCCGGCGGGTCGATGTCGCGATGCTGCTGCCGGTCGAAGGCGTCGGGCTCGTAGAAGGTGATGGCATAGCCGCGTTCGGCAAGTGCGCGCAGGATGCCGCGATAATAGGTCGCCGCGCCGTTCCAGTAGGAAGAAAGCAGGCTGGAACCGTAGAAGGCGATCTTCATGCGGCGATCTCCGAATTGTGTTCCTTGTCGTCGTCCCAGCGAAAGCTCGGATCCCGTGCCGCAGGGGCGGCCTCCGCCTGCCGCGCTTCCGGTTCACGGTGGGATGGCGCGAGCTGGGAGACGATCGCCAGCAGTTCGTCGACACGATGGGTGCAGCTGTGACGGGCGCGGATCGTCTCGAGGCCGGAGGCGACCAGCGCCTCGCGCAGCGCAGCGTCGTCGCGCAGCGCGATCAGCCGGCGCGTCATCTCCGCGCCGTCCCCGGCGGTGAGATAGTCCTGGCCGGGGCGGAACAGATGCTCGGCGTCGGCCCATGGCGCCGAGACCAGCGGGATGCCGCAGGCGAGCGCTTCGAACACGCGGATCGTCGGGATGCCCGGCAGGATCGTCGCATAATAGCGGCGCGGCACGTGAATGGTGGCGAGGTGGCGCGCGAGGATCTCCGGCGCGCGGGCGTTCGGCGCCCAGCCGCGATAGTGCGCGCCGTGGCGGGCGAGCATCGCCTTCGCCTCGTCAGGATAGCGCACACCGTATATGTCGAGCGGCAGACGGGCATAGGCGGCGGGGCGGAGCAGGAAGTCCTCGATCTCGGCGGTGCGCTCGCCGTCGCCCCAATTTCCGATCCAGACAAGGCCGCTGCGCTCGCCCTCCTCGGCGGGCGGGTGGAAATGCCGGGTGTCGGCCGCCTCGTGCCAGGTCCAGACCCGGTTTCCCCATCCCCAGCGGCGGTAGACCGCTGAGAGGGCCTCACCGAAGGCGAGCACGCCATCATAGCCGGAGAGATCGAAGGCGCGGATCGCCTCGGGATCGCTCACCGCGCGATGATGTGTGTCGTGGAACAGCAGAGTGAAGCGGCCGCCGCGCTTGCGCAGTTCGCCGATCGCGGCGACGAGCGCGGGCTCGCTCCATTCATGCACGATCACCAGCTCGGCATCGCCGACAAGGCTTTCCGGATCGGCATCGGCGGCGAAGCTTTCGGAGGAAAGCTCCGGGTAGGCGGCGCGATAAGGCTCGAGCCCCGCCTCGCCGCCATCGGCAAGGAGGTTGCCGAGGCTCCAATTGCCGGCGGGCTCCAGCGCCCGCACATCATGGCCGCGCGCGATCAGCTCGCGCAGCACCCCTCGCAGGAAATGCGCGTTGCCGTGGTTCCAGCAAGATGCAAGCGAGTGGGTGAAATAGACGATCCTCATGCCGCCGCCTTTGCCTGCGGCGCGAGCAGCGGCCGGTAAATCGCGGCCATGCCCGCCGCCATTTGCGCGGGCGTGAAGCGCTGCGCCGCGCGTCGCGCGAGGTCGCCCCGCGTCAGCCGCTCCCGACCGTCGCGCAGCACATGCTCGATCGCGTCGGCGAAGCCATCGGCATCGTCGGCGGGCACGAACAGCGCGGCGCCGCCCCAGAGCTCGCGGAAGGTCGGAATGTCGGACAGCACGAGCGGGCATCCCGCCAGCGCGGCTTCAAGCACGGCGAGACCGAAGGGTTCGTATTTCGCCGCCGACACGAATACCGGCCGCGCCGCCAGGCAGCCGGCGAGACGGCGCGTGTCGACGCTGCCAAGCGCATGCAGGTGCGACACCGCGACGCGTTCGCCGTTGGGCCCGGCGAGCGGACCGGCCGCTTTGATCGGCACGCCTAGCCGTGCCGCTGCACGATCGAGCGTCGCGACGTTCTTGCCCGCATCCCACAGGCGGCCCGCGGTGAACGCAAAATCATGGAGCGCGCCGGCCGGGCCGGCGAGCGGCGAACGGCCGTTGGCAACGACATGCGGCGGCCGCGCCAGCGCGTAGCGTCGCTGGACGGCTTCGGCGAAACTGGCGCTCGGACAGATGGCTGCGTCCGCGCGCTGCAATCCGCGGCGCATGAGGTCGGTCTGCCACCCAAATGCCTCAGGCTCGGGCTCACCCGGATGCACCGCTTCCCACCAGGTGCCGACGCAGCTGTGCGCGACGGCGACGATCGGGGTGGGGAACCGCGCCGTCGCGGCAAGTGCGGGCTGATTGAGATGGATCAGGTCGACCTGTTTATCCGCCGCCAGCGCCGCGACGGCTTCCGCCGTCTGGCTGACCGCCGCCGCGTCGTCGGCGAGCCAGTCGAGCGGCAGCCCGGTCTCGATCAGGCGCGCGCCCACGATGGCCGAAACGGCGCCACGCTGCGCCGGGGTCGCGGCGGGGCCGAGCAGCGCCAACACCGTCTCCCAGCCACGGGGCGCCAGCGCGGTGGCGAGTTCGGTCGCATATTGCCAGACACCGCCGACCGCATCGACCGTCATCAGCAAGCGGCGCGTGCCGCTCATGCCGCGGCTTCCGCGAGCATCGGACCGGGCAGCGGGATCCCCCGTTCTTCGGCCAGCCAGCGTGCGAGATCGGCGACGCCGTCGCGCCAGTCGCGCTTCGGTCCCAGGCCGAGCGCCGCTTCGCCGGCGCGTGTGTCCGCGACGAAGTAGCGCTGATCGCCGGCGCGCCAATCCGAGAACTCGATTTCGACGTCCTGACCGAGCAGGTCGCCGATATGCCCGAGCAGCCGGCGCAGGCTGACCGCGTTGGCCGGCCCGCCGCCGAGATTGAAGGCGCGGCCGCCGACCGCGTCGATCCGCCGCCACGCCGAGAGATATGCCGCGACCGCGTCGGACACGTGGAGGATATCGCGAACCTGATGGCCGTCACCGTAGAGCGTGATGGGTTCGCGCCGGAGCGCGCGGATCAGGAAGTGCGCGACCCAGCCCTGATCCTCGGTGCCCATCTGGCGCTCGCCGTAGATGCAGCTCATCCGCAGCACGGCGGCACGGATGCCGAAGCTGCGCGCATAATCGAGCACATATTGGTCGGCCGCGCCCTTCGAGCAGCCATAGGGCGTGTGGAAGTCGAGCGGCCGGAGCTCGCCGATGCCGTGGGCGCGCACCTCGCGGTCGATCGGACGGTAAGCGTCGCCTTCGAGCCGAAAATCGAGATCGGCGAGGTCGCCATAGACCTTGTTGGTCGAGGCAAAGACGATCGGCGTCTCCGGCGCACGGGTGCGCAGCGCCTCGAGCAGGTTGAGCGTGCCCGCGATGTTGATCGCGAAATCCTCGCGTGGGTCGGTGAGGCTGGTGGTGACCGCGACCTGTGCGGCGAGATGAAACACCGCCTGCGCCTGAGCGGCAGCATCGGCGAGCCGATCAGCGTCGCGGATGTCGGCATGGACGAATTCGACCTTGTGGCCGTGCCGCGACTGCAGCCAGGCCAGGTTGGCTTCGACGCCGGCGCGCGCGAGCGCGTCGTAGACGATCACCCGATGGCCGTCGCGGGCCAGCCGGTCGGAAAGATTGGAGCCGATGAAGCCGGCGCCGCCGGTGACCAGCACCGGCCGTGCGTCGCGCCCGCCGCTCATGCCACCAGCCCGCGTGCGTCCAGCTCGGCGCGCATCTGCTCGATCCGGTCCTGCGCGGTCTGCTGCGCGACCCATTCGGCGAGCGCCGCCAGCCCCTCCTCGAAATCCTGTCGCGCCTCGAAGCCGAGCCGATCGGCGGCGAGACGGGTATCGCAGAAGCAATGGCGGATATCGCCGATCCGCGCCTTGCCGACGATCTCCGGCGCAATCGCATTCTTGCCCATCGCGCGGGCGAGCGAATGCGCGACGTCGAGCACCGAGCGGTCTTTCCCCGAGCCGATGTTGAACGTGCCGCCCGCCGCCTGCGGCAGCGCCAGCGCATCGGCAAAGGCGCGCGCCACGTCGGACACGTGGACGAAGTCGCGACGCTGCTCGCCATCCTCGAAGATCAGCGGCTGCTGGCCATTCAGCAGCCGCGAAGCGAAGATCGCAAGCACCCCGGTATAGGGATTGGAGAGCGCCTGGCCCGGCCCGTAGACGTTGAACAGCCGCAGGCACACCGTCTCGATCCCGTAGGGCGAACCCATGATGTGGGTGGTGCGCTCCTGCACATATTTGTTGAGCGCGTAGATCGAGGCGAGGTTGGGGCGCTTCCACTCCGGCGTCGCGACGGGGGTTAGGGGGCGTCCCGCGCGGTCGAGCGGCTCCCAATTGGCCTGGCCGTCGCGCAGCGTCTTGCGCTCGGCATCCTCGATCGGCGCGCCGTCGGCGTCACGGTAGAGGCCTTCGCCGTAGATCGACATCGATGAGGCGGTGACGACGCGGCGCACCGGATGGTCGATCAGCGCCTCGAACAGCACCGCGGTGCCGACATCGTTGGTCGAGGTATAGCGCTCGACCTCGTACATCGACTGGCCGACACCGACCTCGGCGGCGAGGTGGACAACACTGTCGATGCCGCGCAGCGCGCGCCGCACCGCATCCTTGTCGCGCACGTCGCCGACGATCAGCTCGACCTCGTCGTCGAGCAGCTCGGCACCATCGGTCTCACCATGGACCTGATCGATCAGGCTATCGAGCACCCGTACCTGATGACCACGCGCGAGGAGCTCGTTCGCGACCGAACGGCCGATGAAACCGGCGCCGCCGGTGATCAGGATATTTTCCACGTCGATGGCTACCCCCGCTGCTTGGGTCGATCCGAATAAAGATGCAACATCGATTATTGATCTAGATCAACAATTGCATTTTGAGAAACTGCTTTATGATGTAAGTTAAGAGCCGACTTCGGGTGAGAACGGGTGCGATAAGTGCTTCTTCTTCATCTTTGTTCCCTGCCTAAAACGTTCGGAACAAAGTTTTTCGATGCGGAGTCGGAACAGATATACGCGGACGGGGTTCCTAGCTTCTATGTTGATCCTGCCGCATCCCACCGCTGCCCGGTGAGCATTACTGTCTTGCTCGCACGCCACGGCAGCCACGACGAGGTCGGCCTGGTGCTCAGCGGCCGCTCCGAAATTCCGCTCAACCAAGCCGGGCGCGGCGAGGCGGAGCAGTTGGCGGAGAAGCTGCGGCAGGTGCCGCTCGCCGCGATCCACAGCAGTCCGCGCCGCCGCGCGTGGGAGACGGCGGCGATCGTCGCCGCCCGCCATGATCTGTCCGTCACGGTCGTCGACGCGCTCGACGAGATCGACTTCGGCGAATGGACGGGCAGCCGCTTCGACGCGCTGGCGGCCGATCCGCGCTGGACGCTCTGGAACGACGCCCGCGCCAGCGCCCGCACGCCCGGCGGCGAGGACATGGCGGGCGTGGTCGGTCGCGCCGTCGATCACATTGCCGGCGTTCCCGACGGGACGCTCTGCGTGAGCCATTGCGACATCATCCGCGGCGTCGTCGCGCATTATCTCGGTCTGGACCTCGATCGACTGCTCGCGTTCGACGTCGATCCCGCCTCCTTGACGACGCTCGCGCTCCATTCCTCCAGCGGCGGCCGTGTCGTCGCCCTCAACGAGCGCGCGGCATGAGCGATCGCGAGGCCGCCATCCGCCCGATCGCGTCCGCCGCGCTCCGCCGCAAGGTCGAAGCGCTCGCGCCGTGGTTCCAGAACATCGATCTCGGTCACGGGCTCATGACAGCGCCCGATCATTTCCTCGGTGACTATCCGCGCTTCAAGTTCGCACGCTTTGCCGACGCATTGCCGGAAGATCTCGGCGGCAAGAGCGTGCTCGATATCGGCTGCAACGCCGGCTTCTACGCTGTCGAGATGAAGCGCCGCGGTGCCGGCCGCGTGCTCGGTATCGACAGCGACGATCGCTATCTCGCCCAAGCCCGCTTCGTCGCCGACACGCTCGGCTTTCCCGACATCGAGCTGCGCAACCTGTCGGTCTACGATGTCGCCGCGCTCGGTGAGCGCTTCGATCTCGTGATCTTCATGGGCGTGCTCTACCATCTGCGCCACCCGCTGCTCGCGCTCGACCTGATCCGCGAGCATGTCGCCGTCGATCTCATGCTCTTCCAGACGATGCAGCAGGGCTCGACCGACATTTTGCAGGTGCCGGAGGATCATCCCTTCCATCTGCCGGGCACCACCCAGCCGCCGCGCTATTTCGACAATCCCGGCTATCCGAAGATGCACTTCATCGAGCGGCAGTTCGCGCACGATTGGACCAACTGGTGGGCGCCGAACGCCGCCTGCAGCCAGGCGATGCTGCGCGCCGCGGGCTTCACCATCGAGGCGAACCCGGAGGAGGAGGTCTATCTCTGCCGGGTGGCGCCGATCCCGTTCGAAGGCTGGGGCCCCACGGGCGCGGTCTATCCCGCGCGAGGAGACGCTCGTTGATCGAAGCCGCGATGATATGGAACGAGCCCAACAACAAGTCGCACTGGGATCCTACGGTCGATCCCGACTGGTCGCAGTTCGCGGATCACGTCATCCGCGCCGGCGCCGCGATCCGCTCGATCAATCCGGCGGTGACGCGCGTGCTCGGCGGCATGTCGCCGATCGATCCGCATTGGCTCGGACGGATGGACGGCTATGGCGCACTCAGCGCCGTCGACGCGGTCGCGGTCCACGGTTTCCCTCTGGATTGGAACCTGTGGCCGCTGAACGCCTGGCCGGACAAGATCGCCGAGATCGAGGCGGTGACGACCAAGCCGGTGTGGGTGACGGAGGTTGGCGTCAGCTCGTTCGGCGCGGAGGAGGTGCAGGTCTTCGGGCTGGAGCGCACCGCCGCGCTGCTGAAGGGCAAGGCCGAGCGCATCTTCTGGTATTCGCTGTTCGATCTGCCGCAGAGCTGGGGCGCGGAGACGCGTCACCGCGAGGCGGAGGGCTCGTCCTATTATCGCCACTTCTATCTCGGCCTGATCCGCGAGGACGGCACGCCGAAGCCCGCGCTCGAAACCTACGCGCGGCACGCCGCCGAAGTCGGCCTGATGCAATGGTTTCACTATCGCGATCCACGGCTCGACGAGGCGGTCGCGTGGTTGAAGCGGCTCGGCACCAAGCGGCTGCGCACCGGCCTCTCCTGGGCAGACAGTTTCCGCGACGACGCGATCGGCTGGTTCGATCGCCAGATGGAGGCGCTCGCCGATTTCGAGGTGACCGTCACCTTTTGCTTCACGCCCGCACATCTCGGCATCGCGCCGCACCACACCAGCCCGGCGCGCGATCCGCAGGCCTTCGCCGATTTCTGCGCCTGGATGATCGACCGCTACGCCCCGGTGCAGGCGAGCCAGGCCGCGCCGGCGCCGTTCGCGCCGCTGGAGATCGCCGGCGCCTCGCCGCTGACCACGCTCCACTTCGATCGCGACGAGCGTCTCGCTGCCGAGCGGAGCGCCGCCTGATGCTCGCGCCCGCTTCCCGCCCGATCAATGTCGCGCTCGTCGGGGTCGGCAATTGCGCCAGCTCGCTCGTTCAGGGCATCCAGCATTATCGCCGCGGCGTCAACGATCTCACCGGGCTGCTCCATGCCGAAATCGGCGGCTATCGGCCTGGCGACATTCACGTCGTCGCCGCCTGGGACGTCGATGCACGCAAGGTCGGCCGCGACGTCGCCGAGGCAATCTTCGCCAAGCCCAACTGTACGACCGTGTTCTGCGCCGAGGTCGAGTCGACAGGCGCGCTCGTGCGCATGGGCCCGGTGTTCGACGGCGTCGCCGCGCACATGCTCGATCATCCGCAGGAAGACCGCACCTTCGTTCTCGCCGACGCCGCCGAACCCGATCGCTCGCAGGTGGTCGCAGCGCTGCGCGAAGCGAGGGTCGACGTGATGCTGAACTATCTGCCGGTCGGCAGCCAGAAGGCGACCGAGTTCTACGCGGAGTGCGCGCTCGAAGCCGGCGTCGCCTTCGTCAACAACATCCCGGTGTTCATCGCCAGTGATCCAGCCTGGGCGCGCCGCTTCGCGGACGCCGGCGTCCCGATCGTCGGCGACGACATCAAGGCGCAGATCGGCGCGACGATCGTCCACCGCGTGCTCACCGATCTGTTCGCCAAGCGCGGCGCCGAGCTCGATCGCACCTACCAGCTCAACACCGGCGGCAACACCGACTTCCTCAACATGTCGAACCGGATGCGGCTCGCCTCGAAGAAGATCAGCAAGACCGAAGCCGTCCAGTCCGTCGCCGAGCATCGGCTCGAGGACGAGAACATCCATGTCGGCCCGTCCGACTATGTCGCCTGGCAGAACGACAACAAGGTCTGCTTCCTGCGCATGGAAGGGAGGCTGTTCGGCGGGGTGCCGATGAACCTCGAGCTGCGCCTGTCCGTCGAGGACAGCCCGAATTCCGCCGGCGTCGCCATCGACATGGTGCGCTGCGCGCAGCTCGCGCGCGATCGCGGCATCGGCGGCCCGATCGAGGCGGCGTCCGCCTTCTTCTGCAAGCATCCGCCCGTGCAGACCACCGATGATCGTGCGCACGAGGCGGTCGAGGCGTTCATCGCCGGCGACGGATCAGTCGGCTGAGCTCGGCTCGCTGTCGAGCGCGTCGAGCACAGTTTCCGGCTGCACGTCCTTCTTGACCTCTTCGAACTGAGGATCCGTGATGTCGATCTCCAGCCTGCGCGCGACGCGCTCGATCAGGTGCGCGATACGGGTGAGCTCGTGCTCGGTGAGCAGGTTGATATGGAGATCGAGGTCTGCGCGGCGATCGGCGGCGCTCGCCATGCGGTTCTGGCTGATCAGCACGAAGGTCGATAGGAAGATCGCTTCGACCGACGCCTCCATCGCGAGAATGACGAAACTGGGATCGAAGCGTCCGATGCGCGGCAGCGGCCAGATATTGGCCGCGATCCAGCAGCCGTACAGCACGGCATGGAGCAGGACGAAGCGCATCGATCCGACGAAGCAGGTAATGCGATCCGCCATGCGCTCGCTGAGCGGGGCTTCGGCATGGTCGCGCCGTCGCCGTTCGGAGAGACGCGTGATGTTCTGCCGCAGCGTCTCGCTCATCTCGAATTGGAAGGGATCCGCCATGCCGGTTCAAATTCCCGCGCCAGCAGTTCGTTGCATCCTTCGGCGGTCGCGATGAGGGCGGCAGTTCTCCATGCCCCCGGTGCTATTCGGCTGATCGAGGCGCCGCTGCCGGAGCCCGGCGAGGGCGAGGTTCGCCTCCGGCTGGAGGGATGCGGCGTCTGCGCCTCGAACCTCGAACCGTGGGCAGGGCTGCCGTGGCTGAGCTATCCCGGCGAGCCGGGCGGCCTCGGGCACGAGGGCTGGGGGGTGATCGACGCGGTCGGGCCTGATGTCGACGGTCTCGCGGTCGGCGATCGCGTCGCGGCGCTCTCCGATCGGAGCTTCGCAGAATATGACGTTGCCCGCGCCGATGCGGTGGTGAAGCTACCCGCCGCGCTCGCCGGGCAACCTTTCCCGGGCGAGCCGCTCGGCTGCGCGATGAACATCTTCCGCCGGAGCGACATCCGCGCCGGCCAGACGGTGGCGATCATCGGCATCGGCTTCCTGGGCGCGGTGCTCACCAAGCTGGCGAGCGACGCCGGCGCCCGCGTCATCGCGATCTCGCGTCGCCAGAGCTCGCTCGATCTCGCCAAGCTTCACGGTGCAGCCGAAACCATCGCGATGAACGACCACCAGGCGATCATCGACGTCGTCACGACGCTCACCGGCGAGCGGCTGTGCGAGCGGGTGATCGAATGCGTCGGCAGACAGTGGCCGCTTGATCTCGCCGGCGAGATCGTCGGCTTCGGCGGCAAGCTGATCGTCGCCGGCTACCACCAGGACGGGCCCCGCCAAGTCAGCATGCAGAACTGGAACTGGAAAGGCATCGACGTGATCAACGCGCACGAACGCGATCCGGAGGTTTGCCTGTCCGGCCTGCGCGAGGCGGTCGACGCGGTCGCGTCCGGCCGCATCGATCCGGCACCGCTCTACACGCATCGTTTCCCGCTCGATCGGCTCGGCGAGGCGCTCGATGCGACGCGCGACAAGCCCGATGGCTTCGTCAAGGCGCTGGTCGAGCTATGAGCAAGCCGCGCGTCGGTTTTCTGGGCGTCGGCTGGATCGGGCGCCACCGCATGGCGGCGATGCTCGCCACCGGCGCGGTCGAGGCGGCGGCGATCTGCGATCCTTCGCCGGAGATGATCGCGCCGGCGCAGGAACTGGCCCCCGAGGCGGCCGTCATGCCGTCGCTCGATGCGATGCTGGGCGAAGGGCTCGACGGTATCGTCATCGCCAGCCCGAGCGCGCTGCACGCCGCGCAATCGATCCGCGCGCTGGAGGCGGGTGCCGCGGTATTCTGCCAGAAGCCGCTCGGCCGCAGCGCGGCGGAGGTGCGCTCCGTCGTCGCGGCGGCACGCGCGGCCGATCGTCTGCTCGGCGTCGACATGTCCTATCGCTTCGCCGCGGGCATGCGACGCATCGCCACGCTGATCCGCGAGGGCGCGCTCGGCCGGCTGTTCGCGATCGACCTCGTCTTTCACAACGCCTACGGGCCGGACAAGCCGTGGTTCTATGATCGCGCGCAGTCCGGCGGTGGCTGCCTCATGGATCTCGGCGTGCACCTGATTGATCTCGCCTTCTGGGCAACCGGAACTTCGGACGAACCCAGCGACGTTCATGCGACGCTGCTCAACGGCGGAGGCCGGGTCGAGCCCGCCGGCGACGCAGTCGAGGATTTTGCGCTCGCCTCCTTCCGGCTGGGCGACGTCGCGGTCCGGCTCGCCTGCTCGTGGCGGCTGCACGCCGGGCGCGATGCCGAGATCTCCGTCGCATTCTATGGCACCGACGGCGGGGCGGCGCTGCGCAACGTCGGCGGCTCCTTCTACGATTTCACGGCGGAGCAATTCAGCGGCACACAAGCAACGACGCTTTGCTCGCCGCCTGACGATTGGGGTGGGCGCGCCGCCGCTGATTGGGGAGAGCGGCTCGCAGGAGGTTCGCGCTTCGACCCCATGGCCGAGGAACTGATCCGGTCCGCCGCGCTGATCGACCGCATCTACGCCGCTGCGTGACGGCGCATCAGGGCATGTTCTCAATCTTGCTGACGTATGTTAAATATCTGATCTAAAACAACTATATCTCTCGTGAGCAGGAACTTCCGGTGCGGTTGCGGCTTGGTGCCGAACGCCGCAGCCGGAGCAGAGCGATGTCCACCCTTAGGCTCGAACGTCATCGATGGGCGGCGCTCGGCGCGCTGGCTGTTCTCTCCGGATGCGCGGCGGGATCGACGTCCAGCTTCACGCAGGCGCCGCTGTTCTTCTCGGAACAGACAGATCGATCGGGCACGATCGTCGCGACGGCCGAGCCGTCCGGCGACAACGACAGCGACGGCGGGCTCACCGCAGGCAGCTTCGATAACGGCGTGCCGAGCTATGTTTCGGCAGGCGGCAACGCGCTGCTGCCGGTGCTGGTGCGCGATGTCGCCGCCGCCGCGCCAGCAGCGGCAGACCTCCATCAAGTCGGTCTGTCCGCCGCTGTTGCGCTGGCCCCGAGCCCAGACGCCGATATCGGCCTGAACGCTGCCGGCCGCACCACCGCCCTGAACGTCGGTACCGGCCTCGTGGCACCGGCCACGGCCGCGTTGACCGGCGCGCTGCCCGCTTCGGCGACTGCAGCGCTGGGTGGCGGAGGCGTGAAGGCCGGCGTCGGCGTCGGCGGGCTGAGCACCAACGTTACCATGCCGGTTGCGAACCCGACATTGACGGCAACTCTTACGACGCCGGCGAACAGCGCGACGCTTTCCGCCGGGCCGGGCCTCGCCGTCCAGCCGTCGAGCGTACCGGCCGTCACCGTTGTCTCGCAGGCGCTCCAGACGACGGGCAACCCGCTCGGCGGCAGCGCATTGCCGACGATCACGAGCAACGCCAACAGCCTCGTCACCAGCACCGCGGCAAACCTCGTCCATCTCTGCCCGTTGCGCGGCTGCTGAACGGATGATCGATCGCGATCCGCGGCGCCGCCTCGCCGCGACCACCCGGTGTCTATTGTGGCCGGCAGCGGCACTCCTGCCTGCCGGCATGGCCTGTGCGCAGACCAGCGTAGAAGGCGTTCCCGCCAACCGCCCTGACCAGAACCCGATGCGCGCACCGAGCCGGGGCGGACCGACGCCCACCAACTTCATCGCGCGCAATCCGAACGCGCCGATCGCACCCTTTCAGTTGCGCGGCGCCAGCGTGGCTGGGGCGACCCTGCCGCCGCCGCAAGTCGAAGCGGCCTATGCTCCGTTCGTAGGGCGCACGATCGACAACAAGACATTGACCGACATCACCGATGCGGTCGCCAGCGCTTATGGCAAGAGCGACGTCGCTCTCTATGAGGTGCTCGTGCCGCAGCAGGATTTCGCCGGCGGCATACTCCGGCTGGTAGCGGTCGAAGGCTATATCGAGAGCGTCGAGGTGCGGGGAAAGCTTCGGCACCGGCGGCTTGCGTTGCTGCGCAGCTATTTGCGGCGGATCGAACAGGAGCGGCCGCTGCACACCTCGACGCTGCAGCGCGTGGTCTCGCTCATTCGCGATCTGCCGGGCTTCTTTCCCGATCTGAGTTTCGAGCGCGGCCATGATCAGGGCGCGGTCAAGCTCGTCGTCACCGCGCACGAGAAGCCGGTGCAGCTTTCGCTCGGAATCAGCGATCGCGGAACGGCGTTCCTGGGGCGCACGCAGGTGCAGGCCGATGCGTACGTCAACGGCGTGCTCGGAGGCGGCGATCAGCTTCGCGGCACGCTCGTGCTGCCGACGCATGTCGATCGCTTTCAATATTACGCTCTCGGCTACAGCACCCCGCTCGACACCGATGGCACCACGCTCTCGCTCGACGTCTCGCATCTGCGTACCCGGCCCGCGGCCTTTCCGCTCAAGGGCAGCGCGACGGCTTTCGGGCTCCAGCTCAGCCGTCCGCTGATCCGCAGCTACAAGCGCAACCTCTATCTGACGCTCGGTCTCGACGGGATCGACGTCGACAATGCGCTGCTCGGCTTCACGCTTTCCGACGATCGCATCCGGGCGACACGGCTCGCGGCTTCCTACAGCTACACCGCGGCGCGCAACGAGCTGTCGCTCAGCGGCACGGCGAGCTTCGGCCTCGATGTGCTGGGTGCACGCGTGCTCGCCGGCCAATCGGACCAGCGCTTCCGCAAGGTCAACCTCAAGGGCTCCGACGCGCAGCAGATCGGCAAGACCTTCGTCCTGCGCGTGAGCGGCTTCGGTCAGCTCACGCCCGACAGGCTGCCGGCATCCGAACAGATCGCGCTCGGCGGCGATGAGTTCGGGCGGGCGTACGAGGCCGCGATCATCGCCGGCGACTATGGCTTCGCAGGCTCCGGCGAACTGGCTTGGCGGCCGCGAGGATTGCCCAAGCTGGTCGACGGCTCCGAGCTCTACGCCTTCGGCGACGGCGGCAAGATCTGGTATCGCAGCCGCTTCGGCTTCGCGGGCTTTCAAAGCCACATCCAATCGGTTGGCGGCGGCATACGCCTTCACGTGGTGAAGCGCGCCGTGGTGCAGATCGAAGCGAGCCGCGGGCTGACCAATCCCGTTTTCTACGAGGATCGCGAGAAATGGCGCGCTCTCTTCTCGATCCGAACGATCCTCTAAGCATCAACGTAGATGATGGTACCTAATCTAAAGTAATCCGCCTATGTAACGAAAATATTTAAGGAACACTGAACTAACAGGTTGGTTTTAATAACACGGTGCGCAAGTCAATCGTTGATTAGCGACGCCGGTTAAAGACTTCTATTCAAGGGAAGGTTACATCATGCGTAAGATGATTCTGACGCTCGCCGCGGTCACGGCGATCGGCGCATCACCGGCGCTCGCCCAGTCGGCGGGCAACCTGCTCGGTGGCAGTGGCGGCGGCGGCTCGTCGAACAACACGAACTCGGCCTCGAACAACGGCAACAGCGCGCAAACAGGCTTCAACACAAATCGCAACGACACTACCATCGGCGGCATCAGCGCCGATCCGCACGTAGCCTATTCGAGCTCGAACAATTCGGGCAACTCGAACGCGTCGAGCGGCACGAACAGCAACGGCAGCAGCAACAACAGCAATCGCAACAACCACAATTCGGGCTCGCTGAGCCTGCCGCTCGCCTTCCAGGGCGCTACGCTCGGCGGGAGCTCGACCAACTACAACCACGGCAACACCAACAGCAACGCGCGTTCGAACAGCAACAGTGGTTCGTCGAGCCGCTAAATTCCCCAACCCGACAGCACCCTCGGCGAGGGGTTCGGCGTCACGGCGCCGAGCCCCTCCGTCGCATGATGTCTCAGCCTCAGCGTTCCCAGCCGCCGCCGAGCGCCAGGAAGACGTCGATCTGGCGGTCGATCAGCGTGGCGCGGGATTGCGCGAGCGTCGCTTCCGCCGCGGCGAGGTTCGCCTGCGCCGTCAGCAGCGAGAGGAAGTCGGTCCGGCCGAAGCGATAGAGGCGGCCGGCCTGATCGGCGGCGCGCGCGGCGCTGTTGCGGGCGGCATCGAGCGCACGATCGCGGTCGAGCTCGCGCGCATAGGCGGAGAGTGCCGTCTCGGTCTGGCGAAGCGCATCCAGCACCGTCGAGTCGAACTGCGCCGCAGCCGCATCCGCCGCGGCGCCGGCTTCGGCGATGCGAGCGCGCACGGCAGCGCGGTTCGGAAAGCTCCAACTCACCAGCGGTCCGATCGAACCGCCAAAGCTCGTGCCCGAGGTGAAGGTGCTGAACGGCCCGGCGACGCCGGCCGATCCGCCGAGGCTCACCTGCGGATAGAGCTGCGCGGTTTCGACCCCGATCTGCGCCGTGGCGGCGGCGAGCGCGCGCTCCGCCTCGCGGATGTCCGGCCGCCGCCGGATGAGCGCCGCGCCGTCGCCGATCGGCAGCGCCACGCGAAGCAGCGGCGCGTGCGCGCAGCTCGCCACCTCGCGCGGATAGTCGGCTGGCACGCGGCCCATCAGCGCGGCGAGCTCGTAGAGCGAGGCTTGGCGGGCGGCGATGATCGCCGGGATTGTCGCCTCGCTCTGCTCGACGGCGGCCTGCGCGCGCGTGACATCGAACGCGGTGCCGCGGCCGCCCTGCTGCAGCCGGCGCGTGGCGGTCAGCGTCTGCCGGAGCAGCGCCAGCACCGCGTTCGTCGCGGCGAGCGTCGCATTGGCGGAGCAGGCGGCGGCGTAGCTGCGCGTCACGCCCGCGGCGACCACGACGCGCACCTGATCGCGCGCGGCGACGCTTGCCTCGGCATTGGCGCGGGCCGCCTCGATGCCGCGCCGGATGCCGCCGGCGAGATCAAGCGGATAGGCGAGGCTGAAACCGAGCGAATAGCTGGTGCCGGCGACGGTCGGAAAGTTGAAGTTGCCGGCCTGCGCGGCGATCGCGCCGCCGCTGATCGTCGTCTGGATGGTGCGCGCCGTTTCCGCCTCGCGCACCACCGCGCTCGCCCGGCGGAGATTGGCATCGGCCGCGCGCAGATCCGCATTGGCAGCGATCGCCTCGCCGACATAACCGTCGAGACGTGGATCCTCGTAGAGATGCCACCAGCGATCCGGCAGCGGCGCCTGTGCAAATGCGGGTTCGTTGCCGGCATCGAAGCGCTGCCGAGCGTGGCGAGCGCGCGCGACCGCCTTTTCGGGAACGTGATAGTCAGGTCCGGCGGTGCATGCCGCCGCAGCGAGTGCGAGCAGCGGGCCGCCGACGCGAAGCCGGGTCACCCTATGTCGCTCGGCAGGATCGAGATGGTAGCGGTGCGGCCGGCGATCAGCCGCACGTCGGCGGGCACGTGGTCGAGCTTGACGCGCACCGGGATGCGCTGGGCGAGCCGCACCCAAGTGAAGGTCGGGTTGACGTCGGGCAGCAGATTGCCGGCATTGCTGCGTTCGGTGTCGCTGATGCCGGCGGTAATGCTGTCGACATGACCCTCGAGCGTTCGTGGATCGCCCATCAGCCGCACCGCGGCCCGCGCGCCAACGCGGATGCGGCCGAGCTTGGTCTCCTCGAAATAGCCTTCGACGCGCAACGAATCGGTGTCGAGCAGCGCCAGTGCCTGCTGGCCCGCGGCGACATAGTCACCGGGATGAAGATCGAGATTGGTGACGATGCCGTTGACGGTGGCGTGCACCGCCGTCCGCTGGAGATTGAGCGCGGCCGCATCGCGGCTGCTGACCGCCTGCGCGAGCGCCGCCTTCGCGGTGGCGACGCGCGCGAGGTTCTGCTCGTGCGTCTCGGCGGCGACGAGATCGCCGAGCGCGACGTCGCGCTTCGCCTCGCGCTTGGCCAGGAGCAGCGTCGCCCGCGCGCTCGAGATCTGCGCGTTGGCCTGCTCCAGCGCGAGCGCATAGCGCGGGCGATCGACGACGAAGAGCAGGTCGCCAGGCTTGACCTGCTGGTTGTCGTGGATCGCGACCGCCGTGACGAGGCCGGCGACGTCCGGCGTCACGCGGACCACGTCGGCGCGGACATGGCCGTCGCGCGTCCACGGATCGCGCTCGTAGCGATGCCACAACCAAACCGTGACGATGATCGCCAGAACGACGAGCAGCGCCGTGATCGCGAAACGCAGCAAGGCGGCGGGCAGCGGCCTCACGCCGGGCTCCCGTGCGGCGCCGAACACCACACCAGCGCGCCGAGGATCAGCACGAACAGCGCGACATCGGCGAGCGGACGGTAGAACACGAGGCGATAGGCTCCGATCAGGTTCAGCAGGCGTGCGGCGATACCGGTCAGCAGCAGCGCCACCACGCCGAGCAGCAGCAGCGAAGGCATATAGACGCCGCCGATCGAGATTTCGCCGATCATGGCTGTGCCATTTCGAGCGCGGGCGCGTCTGGGAACAGGTTGCGGCGCAAGCTGACGAGCGCGACGATGCCGGCACGACGGCGCTCGGGATCGGCATCGCAGGCCGTATCGTGCATCGCCCGATCGATGCACAGGAGAAGCGCGGCCGGAGGCGCCTCCGGCGCGCGGACGTCGAGCGATCCGTAAAAGCGGCCGACCGCCTTCAGCACGGGCGTGACGAGCGGTGTGCCGCCCGCCAGCCGCAACGTCCTCAACTCGGCGACGGCGAGACCGGTGCGCAGATCGACGAGCGAGTCGAGCAGCGGTTTGCCGGGATCCTCGCCGCGCAGCGCCAGGCGTGGCGCGAGCAATCCGATGCGATCGAGCATGCGGCTGGTCCAGCCGATCGCGTCGGGCGGGCCGGGCAGATTGCTGCGCCGCGCGAGATCGCGCCAGCCTGCGCGGATCAGCCGCTCGGCGGCGCGCTCGGCGCCGACGGTCTGGAACAGGCCGACCGTGACGGCGGCGAAAAGCGTCCCGGCGATCTGCGCGAGCGAGCCGTTGACGAAGCTCTGGAAGCCGGGCGTGTAGCGATCTGCGAGCCCGACGCTGTTGAGCACGCCGAGCACCGCACCCAGCGTCACGAACTGCGTGCCGGGCCGCGCCAGCAACGCGCCGAGCACGAGCATCGTCGGCGCCAGCGCGGCGATCAGCACAGGGAAAGCAGTGAGCTGCGGCATGATCGCATAGGCATAGACAGCCGCGATGGCGATGCCGATTACCGACCCCCACAGGAACTGGAACACGGCGGGCGCGGGATCGTCCGAACTGCCGAACAGCGCGCAGCAAACGCCGGCGATCAGCACCGCGCCCGCGCCATCCGGCCAGCCGCTCCCGATCCAGAATCCGCAGCCGAGCACCACCGTCGCGATCGTCCCGAGCGCCGAGCGGAGCGCTATGCCGCGATCGCGGTGCAGCACGCGGCTGCGCCCCTGCTGGAGCAGCAGCCGCACGCGATCGGATAGCGCGCGCGCAATGGGCGTCTTGATCTGTTCGCGGAGGTCCCGAATGTCGAGGTGCGCCACGATCAGCTCGGCGAGGCGGGCGAGCAGACTCAAGCGCAGCGCCTCTCCCCATCCCGAAGCGGGGCCAATCGCCGGTTCGAGCGCGCGCGACTGCGCGATCAGCGCTTCGCCCGTCGCATGACACTCCGCCATTTCCAGTGAAGACGCCAGCCAGTCGCTCGTCCGCGCGAGCAGGATTTGGAGATCGGCGTCCAATCCGCCCGGAAGCCGCTCGAGCTGAAGCCGGCGATCCTCGACCGCGCTCGCCAGCGGCAGCAGCATCGACACGGCATCCTGCAGCGCGCGCACGGAACGGACCCGCGGCACGAAGCGCGCGGTATCGAACGGCAGATGCGTCGAAAGGATGTGGAGCTCGCCCAGATCGACCGCCAGCCGGCGCCGCTCGCGCGCGAGCGGCTCGCCACCGGTCCCGGCGAGCGACTGACGCGACCAGCGCTCGGCGTCGTCGATCATCTTGTCGATGCGGCTCAGCAGCTGGTTGGAAACGGTGCGCGGCAGGATCGTGCCATGGATCAGGCTGCCGCAGAGAATGCCGAGCACGATCTCCTGGACGCGCACGATCGCGACGTTGAAGATCGCGCCGGGATTTTCCACGGAGGGAAAGCCGATGATGCTCGCGGTATAGCCCGCCAGCAGGAAGACGTAGGCGCGGGGCGTCCGGTCGAGCATCGAGACGTAGAGGCAAAGCCCGAGCCACAAGGCGAGTGCGAGGCTGAGCGCGGCGGGCTCGTTGACGAAGCCCGGCACGAGGACGACGGCGGCGGTCGCGCCCAGCACGGTGCCGGCGACGCGGAACACTGCCTTGGAAAGCACCGCACCAGCGAGCGGCTGCGCGACGATGTAGGAAGTCGTCACCGCCCAATAGGGTCTGGTGAGGCCGATGCGCAGCGCGAGCCAGTAGGCGAGTACGGCCGCCGCGAAACATTTCGCCGAGAACAGCGCCGGTTCGAAACCGAGCCGGTCGGCGAATGTCCGAAGCGTAAAGACGCGGGGCAGGGCGGGGGGCGGCGAGTCCGCTGCGCTTGCGGCCAAGTTCAAGTCGCCGCTCCGATGGTTGTGCAATCGTTCGCGAAGCTTAGCTCAGGCTGACGGGAATAGCATCTCCCCCGAAGGTTTCGGCGGGACAGTGCTTCGGCGCGGGCGCTAATCGGTGGCGCCTCCGAGGCGCTGGCTCGGCCGCGCGTCGCGCACCTTGCGGCGATGTTCGATCTCCTCGCGCCGCAGCTCCGCATCGGAGGGTGGTTCAAAGAGCAGTTGCGACAGCATACGCGCGCCGTCGTCGAACTGCTCCGGCCGCTCCGATCCGTGACGTGCCGTGCCAAGCGTCATTTGGGTTCCTCTCGCATCTGTTATCGAGCCGGGCGGTGAGGCTGGCGTGCGCTTCGCAGGCAAGATGCCGAACGTTCGCTGCAGGATCGGGATATGAGCAGTCATAGCGCTGGCCATCACACGATCTCCACGCCGCCCCGATCGCCCCGCCCAAACTCGGAATAAATCGGCCAGGGCGTGCGTCATTAACGCAGGTGATCCGCGCCGCGTTTTCGGCGTCACCGGGCGAATTGGCGCTGCTGCGATCGGTTCCCGCAGCGGTGAACCACTATCGCCGCCGAAAGTTGTCAGCGCGTCCGATCAAAGGGAGCAGCAGCATGAATCACGTAGGGAACGAGCGCGCGCAGGCCACCTGCTGATGCGCATTCCACTGAAACCGCTGCGGGACCAGGTGATCGTGATAACCGGGGCGAGCTCGGGCATCGGGCTCGTCACCGCCAAGCGCGCCGCGGCCGCAGGGGCCAAGGTGATGCTCGTCGCGCGCAACCGCGAGGCGCTCGCCCACGCCGTCGACGAGATCAAGGAAGCGGGAGGCGCAGCGGCCTTCGCCGTCGCCGACGTCGCCGATCGCGCGGCGCTCGAAGGTGCGGCCGCCGAGACGGTCGAGCGGTTCGGCCGGATCGACAGCTGGGTGAACAATGCCGGCGTCGCGATCTACGCCAAGCTGGTCGATACGCCGGCGGACGAGCATGAGCGGCTCTTCGAAACCAACTATTTCGGCGTGGTCAACGGCTGCCTCACGGCGATTCCCTACCTGCGAAGTGGCGGCGCGCTGATCACCGTCGCTTCGATCGGTGCCGATCTGCCGAGCCCGGTGATCGGCGCCTATGACGCCTCCAAACATGCGGTGCGTGCTTATCTCGAGACGCTCCGCCTGGAACTGCGTGCGGATGGCGCTCCGATCGCGATCACGATCGTCAAGCCTTCGGGCATCGATACGCCGATCGCGCAGCATGCCGCCAATCATGGCTATGGCGCGCGCCAGGGCGAGGCGCGCGTGCCGCCGCCGGTCTACGCCCCGGAGCTCGTCGCGGAGGCGATCTGCCATGCCGCCGAGCATCCCCGCCGCGACATCACGGTCGGCGGCGTCGGTCGGCTGAACGTGCTGGTCGGCACGCATTTCCCGCGTCTGCTCGAGCTCGTCACGCCGTCGCTCGTCTCGCTGGTGATCGACCGCTCGCGACCCAAGACCGGCGCCAATTCGCTGTTCGATAGCAGCGACGCCGGACGCGAGCGATCGGGCGTCGAAACCGCTCGGAGCTACAGCCTGTACACATCCGCCGTGCTGCACCCCGCCGCAACGGGCGCCGTCCTGCTCGGTGTCCTCGCCGGCGCGGCAGGTCTGCTCGCCCGACGTGCGGGCATTGCCCGCCGGCTCGCCACCGGTTGAAGCACCACTACGCGCGCCACTGATCGAGCGCGCGCCGGTAACGCGCTGCGGCCGCGTCGCGCGCGCCTTCTCCAGCCGTTGCCGTTCGGCCTGGTGGCGCTCCTCCAAGTCGTGGCGCTCACGGCGCAGCGTCGCCTCGCGCTCGGCAAGCGCATCCTCCTCCTCGGCCTGGCGCGCGACGGCGGCATCGAGTGCCCGCTCGGCGGCGTCGAGCTTGGAGCGATCGGGGCGCGGCTTCGGCTTGACTAGAGCCGCGCGCGTGGAAGCGCCAGGCGTCTTCGATCGGTGTGCGCTGGACCTTCGCGGCGCGGCGGTAGAGTCGGCTGGCATCTCGCGCAGCCGCTTGATGACCGCGCCCGGCTTGGCGAGCGGCTCGGCGATCAACTCGGGATCGGAGACCCGCTCGGCGACACCGCGCGCAAACAGATTGACGTCGCTGCCCCAGGCGTCCAGCGCCGCCTTCTGGCTCGGCGCGGCAACATAGGCGTCGTGAAACCCGATCGGCGCGGGATCACGGCCTTCGCCCGATCGGTTGTCCTTGTTGGCAAGGATCCGAGTGACGAGGCGATGCGGGTCATGGCGCACGTCAAGATGAACATCGCGGCGTCCGGCCCCTCGTTCGGCTTCTCGCTCGCGGGTGCTTTCGGGGCGCGGAGTAGCCGGCGGAGCTAGAATCGGAGCTAGCCTATACCACCTTGTTTAGACGGCGATTTGCACACGGCGTCTAAACGGCAGCGTTCTGATACCCCAATGGGACCCCGGCGCCGGATCGCCGCCGCGCTCTCGCATCTAAGTCATTGAAAAAGTGGTGGACGCACCAGGGCTCGAACCTGGGACCCGCTGATTAAGAGTCAGCTGCTCTACCAACTGAGCTATGCGTCCAACCCGCGTGCCCGGTGAGCCGGCGCGCGAAGAGGCGGCCGGTTAGCAGGCGCGCCGCGGGCTGTAAACCGGCTTGTGGATAGATGGTTGCGGCGGGTCGCGATGGCGGCCGCGCTGCGCTAAACCGCGGACATGCTGATCCGCCGCCTGCCCGAGCATCTCGTCAACCGCATCGCCGCGGGCGAAGTGGTCGAGCGTCCCGCGAGCGCGCTCAAGGAACTCGTTGAGAACGCGATCGACGCGGGTGCGACGCGGATCGCCATCGCCTTACGCGGCGGCGGGATTGCCGGGCTGGAGGTAGCCGACGACGGCTGCGGCATGGCGCGCGACGAGATCGCGCTCGCGCTGGAGCGGCACGCCACCTCGAAGCTGCCGAACGAGCTGATAGAGACGGTCGAGACGCTGGGCTTTCGCGGCGAGGCGCTGCCCTCGATCGCGAGCGTCGCGCGGCTCACGATCGAGAGCCGCGTGCGCGGGAACGACGGCTGGCGGCGCAGCATGGATCATGGCGTCGCCAGCGAAGAGGGTCCGGCGGCGATTCCGCCTGGCACACGGGTCCGCGTCGAGGGCTTGTTCGAGAAGGTGCCGGCGCGGGCCAAGTTCCTGCGCTCGCCGCGGGCCGAATATGCGGCCTGTCTCGATGCGATGCGGCGGCTGGCGATGGCGCGGCCCGAGATCGGCTTCAGCCTCGAGCATGACGGGCGGCGCGTGCTGTCGCTATCGCCGGCGGAGAGCGCGCCGGCACGGGTGGCCGCGCTGATCGATCGAACGCTCGCCGAGGGCAGCGTCGCGGTCGACCATCAGCACGGCGAGGTGCGGCTTGGCGGCGTCGCGGGCCTGCCGACGTTCAGTCGCGGTGTCGCCGATCATCAGTATTTGTTCGTCAACCGGCGTCCGGTGAAGGATCGGCTGCTGGTGGGCAGCGTTCGCGCTGCCTATCAGGATCTGCTCGCCCGCGATCGTCACCCGGTGGTGGCGCTGTTCGTCGAGCTGCCGACGAGCGAGGTCGACGTCAACGTTCATCCCGCCAAGACCGAGGTGCGCTTTCGCGACGCGGCGCTGGTGCGCGGGCTGATCGTCGGCGGGCTGCGCGCGGCACTGGACGCGGCCGGATATCGCGCCGCGCCGCGCGCGGCTGCGGCGCTGCTGGATGTCTGGCGGCCGGGCGAGCCCGCGATGCCGGCCGTCGAGGCGCCGTCGCCGCTGTTCTGGAACAGGCCGGCGCTGCGCGAGGGCACGACTGCCTTTGCGGCCGCACCGGCGGCGCGTGCAGAGCCGGCCGTCGCGCCGGCGCCGGCGGCATCGTCCTTTCCGCTCGGCGTGGCGCGCGGGCAGGTGGCGGCGACCTATATCGTTGCTGAAACTGATGACGGTATCGTGCTGGTCGATCAGCATGCCGCGCATGAGCGGCTGGTGCTCGAGCGGATGCGTCACGGGCTTGGGGAAGGGGGCGTTCGCGCCCAAGCGCTGCTGCTGCCGGAGGTCGTCGAGCTCGACGAGGTGGCGTGCGATCGCCTCGAACAGGCGGCGGCCGAGCTCGCCGAGCTGGGTCTCGAGCTCGAGCGGTTCGGGCCGGCGGCGATCCTCGTCCGGGCGCTGCCGGCGCTACTCGGCGGCGGCGATGCAAAAAGCCTTGTTAGAGACTTAGGGGACGATCTTCTTGCGCATGATCAGGCGCTGACGCTCAAGGAACGGCTCGATGCGGTGGCGGCGACGATGGCGTGCCACGGTTCGGTACGTGCCGGTCGCATCCTCTCGGTGGTCGAGATGAACGCGCTGTTGCGCGAGATGGAAGTGACGCCGCATTCCGGCCAGTGCAATCATGGCCGACCGACCTGGATCAAGCTGGACCATGCCGACATCGAGAAGCTGTTCGGGCGAAAATGAGTCGCTCCGTGTCGCGCCGGAGAAGAAGCGTCAAAATAGCTAAGCCGCGGTCATCCACGGGACACAAGCATGCGCTAAGAAGCGATGCGACAGGGTGAGACGCCGCGAGGAGAGAGCGATGGCCTACCGCATCCTGATCTGGTCTCGGCGTGAGGCCCGCATGGTCGATCACGAGGCGCTCGACATGCGCGCGCTCGGCGAGACGGCGCTTGATCGGCTTGCCGACGCCGGTCGCGCCGCGTTGGGATTGGGACCGCGCCGCGGCAATTCCCGCCGTGCGAGGATCGCCGCCGCCCATCGCCATATCCGCAACGCGCTGCGGTTGATCGAGGATCTATAGGCGGCTCGCCTTGGACGTCGTGCCCCCGACAATCGGCATCCGGTGCGACCGGACGCGCGATCATCGCGGGGATTTCAGTCTCGCTGAGGCGGGCGCCGGTAGCCGGTTTCAAGCTCCGAGACCGTTGGCTGCGCTGAGCACGGCGCGCACGCTCGCCGTCGCGACGTCGGCGTCGATGCCGACACCGAAGCTGGTGCGGCCGTCCGCCGTACGGCATTCGACATAGGCGGCAGCCTGCGTGTCGCGGCCCGTGCCGATGGCGTGCTCCTGATAGTCGGCGACGTCGAGATCGAGTCCGACGTCGTCGCGCAGCGCCGCCAACACCGACGAGATCAGGCCGTTACCCTTGCCCGAGATCGAGCGGACGTCGCCACCGGTCTGGATACGACCGACGAAGCGGCGATCGCCGCTACCGCCGACGCCCAGGCTCTCATGATAGTCGACCAGCGCGAAGCGGCCGTCATCGTCCAGGTGATAAGTCTTTCGGAAGCAATCCCAGATGTCTGTGGCATTGAGCTCGCGACTGGTCTCATCGGCAAGCGCCTGCACGTGGCGACTGAAATCGGCCTGCAGACGCTTGGGCAGCTTGAGCCCCTTGTCCTGCTCCAGCACCCAGGCGACGCCACCCTTACCGGATTGCGAGTTGACGCGGATCACCGCTTCGTAGCTGCGACCCAGGTCGGCGGGATCGATCGGAAGATAGGGCACGCTCCAAAATTGGTCGTTGCGCTTCTCCTGAGCTGCGAAACCCTTCTTGATCGCGTCCTGGTGAGATCCCGAAAAGGCGGTGAACACCAGCTCGCCGGCATAGGGGTGGCGAGGATGGACAGGCAGCTGGTTGCAATATTCGACGGTCTGGATGACCTCGTCGATATCGGAAAAGTCTATCTTCGGATCAACGCCTTGCGTATAGAGATTGAGTCCCAGCGTGACGAGATCGACATTGCCGGTGCGCTCGCCGTTGCCGAACAGGCAGCCCTCGATGCGATCGGCTCCCGCCATCAGGCCGAGCTCGGCGGCGGCGACGCCCGTGCCGCGATCGTTGTGCGGATGAAGGCTGATGATGACGCTGTCGCGCCGCGAGATGTTGCGGCAGAACCATTCGATCTGATCGGCGTAGATGTTGGGGGTCGCCGCTTCGACGGTGGCGGGCAGATTGAGGATCACCGGCTTCTCCGGCGTCGCGCCCAGGATCTCGATCACCGCCTCGCAGATCTCGAGGCTGAAATCCAGCTCCGCAGTCGAGAAGGTCTCGGGAGAATATTCGAAGTGCCAATCGGTTGACGGCCGACTCTCCGCCTGTTCGCGAAGGATGGTGACGCCATCGATGGCGATCTGCTTGACCTCCTTGCGCTCCATGCCGAACACAATCTGCCGCCACGCGGGCGACACCGCGTTGTACATATGGACGCAGGCGTGAGGCGCGCCCTCAAGGCTGTCGAACGTCGTCTCGATCAGGTCGCGCCGCGCCTGAACGAGCACCTGCGGCATCACGTCGGCGGGGATGCCGCCGCTATCGACGAGGCCGCGGATGAAGTCGAAGTCGGTGGCACCGGAGGCCGGGAAGCCGACCTCGATCTCCTTGACGCCGATCTTGACGAGCAGATCGAAGAAGCGCCGCTTCTTCTCGGCGTTCATCGGATCGATCAGCGACTGGTTGCCGTCACGCAGATCGGTCGAGAGCCAGCGCGGCGCGTTGGTGATGGTACGGGAAGGCCATCGTCGATCAGGCAGGTCGACGGTCGGAAAGGCACGATATTTGACGGAAGGATCGCGGAGCATCGGTCTGGTCTCGTCGCAAAAGCTATCGGTGAGCCGCGCATGCCGGCGCGGCGATCGATCGGTCCCTTAGGCGGAGGAGGCGGGCAGGAGAAGCGCCCGCACGACGTCGCTCGCGCCTAAGGGCGCGTAAGTCGCAGCGTAAGCAGGGCGCGAGTGCGAGCCATTGTCGCTCCGTTTACGCCAACTTCATGAAGAAAGTCCAGAGCATAGGCAAACGTTGCGAGAGGATGCGCGTTCATGTTCCAGCTTATCTACATCAGCACGGCGCGCCCGGACGTCGACCAGCACGAGGTCGGCCGGATTCTCGGCAGCGCGCGCCGGCGCAATCATGCCGATCGCATCACCGGCTTGCTGGTGTTCGACGGGAAGCGCTTCCTCCAGGCGCTGGAAGGCGATCGCGGGCTGGTCGAGGATTGCTATGCGCGCATCCGCAAGGATCCGCGGCATCGCGCGCCGGTGACGCTTTCCGAGAAGGAGATCGGCAAACGCGAGTTCGGCGACTGGACGATGGCGTGGAGCCGGGTCGACCATATCGACGGCGAACTGCCGCTCGCGGAAATGGTCGACAGCCTCGTCGCGCAGACGAGCGACCCCAACACGCGCGCGCTGTTCCGCAGCTTCGCCCGGATTGATCGCCGCGCGGCTTGATCGCGCGCGTTCGCTAGCGCTATTAACGCGCGCACGATCCCGTCCAGCTATTGATCGAAGGCTGCGGCGATCGTGAGAGTCACCGTGTCACCGACGAGCGGGATGCCGGCGGTGAGCCCGAACTCCGAGCGCTTCAGCGTGGCGTTGGCGGTGAAGCCGATCGACGGCTTCTTGGTCATGAAGTTGGTGCCCGCTCCGTAGAATTTGGCGGCTAGCGTGATCGGCTTGGCGACGCCGTGCAGCGTCAGCGTGCCGGTTACCTCTGCGGTGGTCGGGCCGGTGGATCTCACCGCGGTCGAGGTGAAGCTCGCGGTCGGAAATTTCGCGACATCGAAGAACTGCGCGCTGACGAGCTCCTCGTCGAGCTTCTTACTCGTCGTCTGGATGCTGGCGATCGGCACGGTGACGCTGAGCTTGGATGCGGCAGGCCGTGCGGGATCGAGCGTCAGGCTGCCGCTCGCCTGCGAGAGCACGCCGGCGAAGGGCGTGAAGCCCATATGGTCGATCAGGAAGCCAATCTGTGTGTGGCTCGGCTCGATCTGATATGTGCCGGCGCGCGCGAGTGCGGGGTCGGGCTTGCCGGGCGCCTCCTTAGGCAGGTTGGGCGGCGTTTGCGCCAGCGCGGGGATGGCGACGAAGCCGAGAGCGGCGGCGAACAGGCTGGCGCGCATGCGAAATCCTCCTCCTGAAGAGCCGCCAGCGTAACGATCGACCAGCGGATTCGCCAACCCCCAACAGTCAACTCGGCGCAAGCCGGGATCCAGTTTTGGAGGCGCGCGCTTGCCGCTCCGGCTGCCGCCGGGGTCCTTGCTGGATCCCGGCCTTCGCCGGGATGACGGCCGTGGCGGGCGTCAGTTCTTCGCCTTGTCGACGAGCTTGTTCTTGGCGATCCACGGCATCATCGCGCGGAGTTCCGAACCGACCTGCTCGATCGGATGGGCGGCCGCCGCCTTGCGGCTGGCCTTGAGTTCGGGCTGGCCGGCGCGGTTGTCGAGCACGAACTTCTGGACGAAGCGGCCCGACTGGATGTCGGCGAGCACGCGCTTCATCTCGGCCTTCGTCTCGGGCGTGATGATGCGTGGGCCGGTGGTGATGTCGCCATATTCGGCGGTGTTCGAGATCGAATAGCGCATGTTGGCGATGCCGCCCTCGTAGAGCAGGTCGACGATCAGCTTGGTCTCGTGGAGGCACTCGAAATAGGCCATCTCGGGTGCGTAGCCCGCCTCGACCAGCGTCTCGAAGCCGGCCTGGATGAGATGGGTGATGCCGCCGCACAGCACCGCCTGCTCGCCGAACAAATCGGTTTCGCACTCTTCCTTGAAGCTCGTCTCGATCACGCCCGATCGGCCGCCGCCAATCGCCGACGCATAGGAGAGTGCGACGTCGTGCGCGTTGCCGCTCGCATCCTGATGGATCGCGATCAGGCAGGGGACGCCGCCGCCACGCTGATATTCGGAACGGACCGTGTGGCCAGGCCCCTTCGGTGCGATCATGAAGACGTCGATGTCGTCGCGCGGCTCGATCAGGCCGAAATGGATGTTGAGGCCGTGCGCGAAGGCGAGCGCGGCGCCGGGCTTGAGGTTGGCGTGGAGATCGTCGGCGTAGATCGCCGCCTGATGCTCGTCGGGCGCCAGCACCATGATGATGTCCGCCCACTTCGCCGCCTCGGCGTTGGAGAGCACCTTGAAGCCGGCCTCTTCTGCCTTCTTCGCCGTCGCGGAGCCGGGGCGAAGCGCGATCGCGACCTCGCTCACGCCCGAATCGCGCAGGTTCTGCGCATGGGCATGGCCCTGGCTGCCATAGCCGAGGACGGCGACCTTCTTGCCCTTGATCAGGCCGATGTCGGCATCGCGATCATAATAGACGCGCATTGTTCGTTCTTTCTCTTCTGCCACGTCCCTCGGCTGCGCTCGGGACGAACGGGTTTGATTCTGGTTTGACTCCGTTCGTATCGAGCGAAGTCGAGACACGCTGCCGCTAGACGGCTTCCTTGCCTCGCGCGATCGCCGCTACCCCGGTGCGCGCGACTTCGACAAGCCCCACTTCGCGCATCAGCTCGAGGAACTTGTCGATCTTCTCGGGGCCGCCGGTGACCTCGAACACGAAGCTCGACGTGGTCGCGTCGACAACGCGGGCGCGATAGACCTCGGCGAGGCGCAATGCCTCGATGCGATGATCGCCGGTGCCCTGCACCTTCACCAGCGCGAGCTCGCGCTCGACATGGGGGCCGAGCTCGGTGAGGTCGACGACGCGGTGGACCGGAACGAGTCGATCAAGCTGGGCGATAATCTGCTCGATCACGCCCGGGGGGCCTGCTGTCACGATCGTGATCCGCGAGACCGCATGATCCTCGGTCACGTCGGCGACGGTGAGCGAGGAGATGTTGTAGCCGCGCGCGGTGAACATCCCGGCGATCCGCGCGAGGATGCCGGGCTCGTTCGCCACGGTGATCGAAAGCGTGTGCCGCTCGGTGAGTTCGGTCTTGATATGCATCATCCAACCCCGTCATCCCCGCGGAAGCGGGGATCCATATCCTCTGCCGTTGCGAACTTTGCCTCGGCCGCTCGGCATATGGATCCCCGCCTTCGCGGGAATGACGGCGGAGGTTTGGAGGTGTGCAATGCTAGACGAGCGCCTTCGCCTCGTCGTCCATCTCGCCGGACACTTCCTCGGCCTGGAGGATCATGTCGGTGTGGGCGGCGCCGCTCGGGATCATCGGGAAGCAGTTGGCGAGCTTGGCGACGCGGCAATCGACCATCACCGGCCCGTCATGTGCAAGCATTTCGGCAATGCCGCCGTCGAGCGCGTCCGGATTCTCGATGCGCAGTCCTTTCCAGCCGAACGCCTCGGCCAACGCCACGAAATCGGGCAGCGCCTCCGAATAGCTCTCCGAATAGCGCGACGAGTAGGTCAGCTCCTGCCACTGGCGCACCATCCCCATATATTCGTTGTTGAGGATGAAGACCTTGACCGGCAGCCGATATTGCGTCGCCGTCGCCATCTCCTGGATATTCATGAGGATCGAGGCCTCGCCGGCGATGTCGATGACGAGCGCGTTGGGGTTGCCGATCTGCGCGCCGATCGCGGCGGGCAGGCCGTAGCCCATCGTGCCGAGGCCGCCGCTCGTCAGCCATTTGTTCGGCTGCTCGAAATCGAAATGCTGCGCGGCCCACATCTGGTGCTGGCCGACCTCGGTGGTGATGATCGGCTTCTTGATGCGGGTCGCTTCCCACAGCGCGCGGATCGCGTGCTGCGGCATGATCTCCCTCTTGCTCGGCGGGAAGGCGAGGCTCTTCTTGTCGCGCCAGCCCTCGATCTTCTTCCACCACGCCTTGAGGTCGGGCTGGGTCGGCGACCGCGCCTTCCAGATCCGGATCAGATCCTCCATCACCCGCCCGACGTCGCCGACGAGGCCGAGATCGGCACGCACCGTCTTGTTGATCGACGAGCGATCGATATCGACGTGGATGCGCTTGGAGCGCGGACTGAACGCGTCGAGCCGGCCCGTCACGCGATCGTCGAAACGCGCCCCCAGATTGAGGATCAGGTCGGCCTCGTTCATCGCCATATTGGCTTCGTAGGTGCCGTGCATGCCGAGCATGCCGAGCCACTGCTCCGAGGAGGCGGGGAAGGCGCCGAGCCCCATCAGCGTCGATGTGACCGGCGCGCCGGTGATCCGCGCAAGCTCGCGCAGCAGCTGGCTCGCCGCCGGACCCGAGTTGATGACGCCGCCGCCGGTATAGAGGATCGGCCGCTCAGCGCGGCCGAGCATCTCCACCGCCTGTTCGATCAGCGCGGTTTCCGCCTTGACCTGCGGCTTGTAGTTCTTGTGGAGCGTCGTCTCGCTGGGGCGGCGATAGACCGCGGTCGCGACCTGCACGTCCTTGGGCAGATCGATGACGACCGGCCCGGGACGGCCTGATGTCGCGATGTGAAATGCTTCGTGGACGATGTCGCCGAGCTTCGCCGGATCCTTCACCAGATAATTATGCTTGGTGCAGTGACGCGTAATGCCGACCGTGTCGGCCTCCTGGAAGGCATCGGTGCCGATCAGGTGCGTCGCGACCTGGCCGGTGATGACGACGATCGGGATCGAATCCATCAGCGCGTCGGCGAGGCCGGTGACGACGTTGGTCGCGCCCGGGCCCGAGGTGACGAGCACGACGCCGGGCTTGCCGGTCGAGCGCGCATAGCCTTCGGCGGCGTGGGCCGCGCCGCCTTCCTGCCGGACGAGGACGTGGCGGATGCGCTTCTGCTGGAACAGGGCGTCGTAGATCGGGAGGACGGCGCCGCCGGGGTAGCCGAACACGACCTCGACGCCGAGATCGCATAGAGCCTCGATCAAAATGTCCGCGCCGCTTTTCTCGACGATCATGCCGCTCACCTTGCAAACCAACCCGCCGGGATTCGGCGGCTCTCCTATCATGCCGGAGAGCGCGCGCTGCTATTCGCAAGAAACTAGCGTGTCAAGCTGTATATTAGCAATTTTATTACGATATTCCGCTTATCGACAGTATCTAATTGCTCGTTGTGGCGCGTCCAGTGGGCAGGGGGTTGATGCGTGAGCCAGGTATATTGCCGCTTGGCGTATTGCCGCGTCGCGGCCTGGGCGGCGGCGATCATCGTCGCGCGATCGGTCGTGCCGGCACGCCAGGCGATGATCTCGCGCACGCCGATCGCGCGCATCACCGGCAGCCGGGCATCGAGCGCCCGCTCGCCCAAGGCCTCGACTTCTTCGATCGCGCCGCTCGCCAGCATCGCCTCGAAGCGGGCATCGCAACGCGCGCGCAGCCAGTCGCGCGGCGGCAGCAGAACCAATGGCGCAAGGTCGACCGTGCCGCCTATCCCGCCGGCCTTGTTGCGTTGCCAGTCGGCGAGGGTGCGGCCCGTTGAGCGGACCACTTCGAGCGCGCGGGCGATGCGCGCGCTGTCGGTTGACGGAAGCCGAGCTGCGGCGTCCGGATCCTCCCGCCCGAGCGCGGCATGCGCCTCGAGGATGGGCAGCGTGCGGACTGTGGCACGAACCTCGGGATCGATCTCCGGCACCGGCGCGATGCCGTCGAGCAGCGTGCGAATATAGAGGCCGGTGCCGCCGACCAGGATCGCCGGCATACCCGCGTCGTGCGCAGCCGCGATCGCGGCACGCGCAGCGGCCGCCCAGGCGGCAGCGGAATAGGCGACCGCGCCGTCGACATGGCCGAACAGGCGATGCTCCGCACGCGCCTCCTCGCCGGGTGATGGCCGCGCGCTCAGCACGCGCAGGTCGCGGTAAACCTGGCTCGCATCGGCGTTGACGATCACACCGCCGGTGCGTTCGGCGAGCGCCAGCGCGAGCGCGGACTTGCCGCTCGCCGTCGGCCCTGCGATGAGCGCGACCTTCGGGCGATCGCCCATCACGTCAACCTCCGTTCGCCCCGAACTTGTCGAAGGGCCGTCCTTCTTCCTATCGAGCAAGAGAAGAACAGGGCTTCGACAAGCTCAGCCCGAACGGGTTTCTGGAGATTTGCGGTACCCGTGTTCATCGCCACGCTCATAGCGAACGATCTCGATGAGGGCAGGAATGTTCAGCTCGCGGAAGATTGGCTGAGTAGCAAGGCCGATTGCAGAATCGTCGAATCCAGATTGATCGAGGTGGGCAACGCAGCCGATATTCGCTTCGAGGGTGATCCGGTGCGTGCACGGCAGGTGCTGGAGAGCGTGCCGTTCAGCCCCGGCATTGACATCGTCGTCCAGCCCGAGGCGCACCGCCGCAAGAAGCTTATCGTCGCGGACATGGATTCGACGATGATCACGATCGAGTGCATCGACGAGCTCGCCGCTTATGCCGGGATCAAGCCGCAGATCGCCGAGGTGACCGAGCGGGCGATGCGCGGCGAGCTCGATTTCGAGGCGGCGCTGGATGCGCGCGTCGCGCTGCTCAAGGGGCTCTCGTCGGATGCGATCGAACGCTGCCATGCCGAGCGGGTGACGCTGATGCCGGGCGCGCGGACGCTGGTGCGCACGATGGCGGCGCACGGCGCGCGCGCGGTGCTGGTCTCGGGCGGCTTCACCGTCTTCGCCGATCGTGTCGCCGAGGCGATCGGTTTCCACCGTGCGCTCTCGAACACGCTGCATATCGAAGACGGCGCGCTCGTCGGTACGGTCGCGCGGCCGATCGTCGGGGCGCAGACCAAGCTCGAGACGCTGATCGCGGAGCGCGACGCGCTCGGCTTGGCGGCGGAGGAAGTGCTCGCGGTCGGCGACGGCGCCAACGACATCCCGATGATCCAGGCAGCCGGTCTCGGTGTCGCCTATCATGCGAAGCCGAAGACGGCCGCCGCGGCGCATGCCCGCATCGACCACAACGATCTTACCGCCTTGCTCTATGCGCAAGGCTACGCCCGGGCCGACTGGGTCGCGTGAGAGACGCTTTGCGCGACGTGTCCCAGACTCGGCCGAGCTTTTTCAAACGTGAAATATTGAAGCACGCTAAGCTGCTATTCATCGTCTTTCAGCACTTGGCGAGTTCATGAACGATCAACACTCCGATTACGCCCCCGTCGAGGTGGAGCGATCGCCCCGCGCGCGGCGCAATGCGCTGCTGACGCTTCTCGCGCTTGTCGTACTCGGTGTCGCGATCTGGGCGCTCGTTCATGCCGCCAGCGGTGGCAATGCGCAGGCCGGCGCCGGCGGCGGTCGCAGCGGCAAGGGCCGCCCGGCGGCGACGGTCGGCACCGCCAAGGTGACGCTCGGCTCGATGCCGGAGACGATCGGCGTGATCGGCACCGTACAGCCGATCGTCAGCGCGACGGTGAAGCCGCAGCTTTCCGGCAACATCTTCACGATCAACTTCAAGGAAGGCCAGATCGTCTCCAAGGGCCAGATGCTAGCGCAGGTCGATCCCCGGCCCTACCGGCTCGCGCTCTCGCAGGCGCAGGCCAATCTCGCCAAGGACCAGGCGACGCTCAACCTCGCGCGCGTCGACCTGAGGCGCTACCAGACGCTACTCGCGCAGGACTCGATCGCGCGCCAGCAGGTCGACACGCAGGCCGCGACGGTGAAGCAGGACGAGGCCACCGTCGCCGCCGATCAGGCTGCGGTCGGCACCGCCCGGCTCAACCTCCGCTACACCTCGATCACCGCGCCGGTTTCGGGCCGCATCGGCCTGCGTCAGGTCGACATCGGCAATTACGTCACGCCGGGCGACGCGAACGGCGTCGCGATCATCACCGAGACCGATCCGATCGACGTTTCGTTCGCGGTGCCGCAGGCGAACCTGCCGGACGTGCTCGCCCGCCGCCGCACCGGCGCCAACCTGCCCGCGACGGCCAGCGATCAGACCGGCACGACGCCGCTTGCGCAGGGCAGCTTCCTCACCTTCGACAACCAGATCGACGCCACCACCGGCACGGTGAAGGCAAAGGCGCGCTTCCCCAACCGGGACGGCAAGCTCTTCCCCAATCAGTTCGTCAACCTGTCGCTCCTGGTCGACACGCTGCAGAACGTGACGGTGGTGCCCGTCACCGCGGTCCGCCACGGGCCGCAGGGCGATTTCGTGTTCGTGCTGCAGCCGAACGAGACCGTGAAACTGCAGGTGGTCAAGCTCGGGCCGCAGAACGGCGCGACGATCGCGATCCTCTCCGGCCTGCAACAGGGGCAGACGGTCGTCATCGAAGGTGCCGACAATCTCGACGACGGCTCCAAGGTGACGCTGCCCGGCCAGCAGCAGCATCGCCAGCGCCCCAAGAAGACGGGCCTCTTCGCTTGGCTGTTCGGCAGCGGCGACAGTGGCGGCGGGCAGGGCGATCAATCCCGGCAAGCGCAGGGGAATGCGCAGGATGGCGCAGCCGACGGCAACAGCGCTGAGCCCGGCGGCCATCACCATCGTCACCGCGGCCAAGGCGGCGGCGACAGCGCCAATGGCGGGGGTAGCGGCGGGAACGGCGGCGGCCAGTGACCGAACCCGCCACCCCGGTGGACGCGGACGAAGAGGCCGAGCTGGACGCGCTCGGCAGCGGCTCCGCCAATCCTTCGCGGCCGTTCATCATGCGGCCGGTCGCGACGACGCTGCTGATGCTCGCGATCCTGCTCGGCGGTCTCGTCGGCTACAAGTTCCTGCCGCTCTCGGCGCTGCCGGAAGTCGACTATCCGACGATCCAGGTGACGACGCTCTATCCGGGCGCAAGCCCCGACGTGATGGGGCTCACCGTCACCGCACCGCTCGAGCGCCAGTTCGGCGAGATGGCCGGACTGTCGCGCATGTCGTCGGTCTCGTCTGCGGGCGCGTCGGTGATCACGCTGCAGTTCAATCTCAGCCTCAACCTCGATGTCGCCGAGCAGGAGGTGCAGGCCGCGATCAACGCGGCGAACACGCTCTTGCCGTCCGATCTGCCGGCGCCGCCGGTTTACGCCAAGGTCAACCCGGCCGATGCGCCGGTGCTAAGCCTCGGCGTCACCTCCGACACGCGCAGTCTCGCCGAGGTGCAGAACCTCGTCGACCAGCGCATGGCCAACAAGATCGCCCAGATCTCCGGCGTCGGCCTCGTCGCCTTGTCCGGTGGGCAGCGGCCGGCGGTGCGCATCCAGGCGAACGTCCAAGCGCTCGCCGCGCGTGGGCTTTCGCTCGATCAGCTGCGCAGCGCGATCGCGGCCGCCAACGTCAACGGCGCCAAGGGCAGCTTCGACGGGCCGACACGGAGCTGGTCGATCGACGCCAACGACCAGCTCGCCACCGCTGCCGACTACAAGAACCTGATCATCGCCTATAGCGGCGGCACCGCCGTCCGCCTTTCCGACGTCGCCGATGTCGTCGATTCGTCGGAGAACACGCGGCTGGGTGCGTGGATGAACCGCACCCCGGCCATCGTGGTCGACGTCCAGCGCCAGCCCGGCGCGAACGTCATCGGCACCGTCGATGCCATCAAGGCGGCGCTGCCGCAGCTCGAGCAGGCGCTGCCCGCAGACGTCCACGTCACGTTGCTGACCGATCGCACGGTCGGCATCCGCGCCTCCGTCCACGATGTACAGATCGAGCTCGTCTTCGCCGTTGTCCTGGTGACGCTGGCGATCTTCTTCTTCCTCGGTTCCGCGCAGGCGACGCTGATCGCGAGCCTGTCGGTGCCGCTTTCGATCATCGGCACCTTCGCGGCGATGCATTTCCTCGGGTTCAGCCTTAACAACCTCTCGCTGATGGCGCTGACGATCGCTTCGGGCTTCGTCGTCGATGATGCGATCGTCGTCACCGAGAACATCGCGCGCCATCTCGAGGAAGGGAAACGGCCGCTGCATGCCGCGCTGCTCGGCTCGAGCGAGATCGGCTTCACGATCATCTCGCTCACCGTCAGCCTGATCGCGGTGCTGATCCCGTTGCTGTTCATGGGCGACGTCGTCGGCCGGCTGTTCCGCGAGTTCGCGGTGACGCTCGCGGTGACGATCCTGATCTCGGCGGTGGTGGCGCTGACGCTGGTGCCGATGCTCTCGGCACGCTGGCTCAAGCCCGCGCACGAGGTGCGCACGCCGCGCTATGCCGAATGGACGATGGAGAAGTTCGACCGCGTTTCGCATCATTATGCGCGGCTGCTCGACTGGGTGCTGGTGCGCCAGACCGCGACGCTGCTCGTCTTCGCCGGGTCGCTGGTGCTGACGGCGCTGCTCTTCATCGTCATCCCCAAGGGGCTGTTCCCCGAGCAGGACACCGGCCAGCTCCAGGCGGTGGTGGCGACCGGGCAGGGCATTTCCTTCCCGCGCATGTCGGCGCTGCAGGAGAAGGTCGCAGACGCGGTTCTCGACACACCCGGCGTCGCAAGCCTCAGCTCGAACGTCGGCGTGGACGGTCAGAACCCGGCGCTGAACCAGGGCCGCATGCTGATCAACCTGGCGAACAAGGGCGATCGCTCGAGCCAGAGCAGGATCATGCGCGACATCCAGAAGCGGGTGCGCGACATTGCCGGTGTCACGCTCTACGTCCGTCCCGTCCAGGATCTGACGATCGACGCCGAGGGAGGCCCGACAACCTACCGCTTCGCGCTGCAGGGCGCCGACCAGGCCCAGATCACGACCTGGACGAACAAGCTCGTCACCGCGCTCAAGGACATTCGCGAGCTGCGCAACCTCGTCTCGGACCAGCAGAACAAGGGCCGCGCGATCACGGTGAAGCTCAACCGTGATACCGCCGCCCGGCTCGGCATCTCGGCCGCCTCGATCGACAGCGCGCTCTACAACGCGTTCGGGCAACGCATCATCTCGACGATCTTCACGCAGACGACGCAGTATCGCGTGATCCTCGAGAGTCAGCCGGGGATGCTGACCTCGCCCGATGCGCTCAACCGTCTCTATGTCCAGACTTCGAGCGGGACGGCGGTGCCGCTCAACACCGTGGCGAGCTTCGTCGAAGGTGACGCCCCGCTCGAGGTGACGCGCGTCGCGCAGTTCCCGGCATCCACCGTCGGCTTCGATCTCGCGCCCGGACATTCGCTCGGCGGCGCGGTCGACAAGATCACCGCGGCCGAGAAGCGCATCGGCATGCCGGCGACGATCACCACCGCCTTCCTCGGCGCCGCCGACGCGTTCCGCGCCAGCCTGCAGAACGAAGTGTGGCTGATCCTTGCCGCGATCGTCGTCGTCTACATCGTGCTGGGCGTGCTCTACGAGAGCTTCATCCATCCGCTGACGATCCTCTCGACGCTGCCTTCGGCGGGCGTCGGCGCGCTCCTGTTCCTGCTGATCACCGGCAACGATCTCGGCGTGATCGGGATCATCGGCATCGTGCTCCTGATCGGCATCGTGAAGAAGAACGCGATCATGATGATCGACTTCGCGATCGAGGCGCAGCGCGAGCAGGGGATGGATGCCGGCAACGCGATCCGCCAGGCGGCGCATCTCCGCTTCCGCCCGATCATGATGACGACGTTCGCGGCGCTATTCGCGGCGCTGCCGCTGATCTTCGGCGCAGGCATGGGCGCGGAGCTGCGCCGCCCGCTCGGCATCGCCATCGCCGGCGGCCTGATCGTCAGCCAGGCGCTCACCCTGTTCACGACGCCGGTGATCTTCCTCTCCTTCGAGCGGCTGTCCGCGCGCTTCGGCAAGCGCGACGAGGAACCGGAGCTGCCGCTGGAGGCGAGGGCGTGAGGGGCGCGCGACCGAACTCCCTCTCCCGCAAGCGGGAGAGGAGTGAGCCGGCCGCTCATGCCCCCGGCATGAGCTGCGGAATGCCGGGGGCATTCCGCAGCGGCTCGCTGGTGAGGCTCCTACTTCTCGCGCAGAAGACCCTAACCCTCCCACCGCTTCGCGGCGGGCCCCTCCCTCTCCCGCTTGCGGGATAGGGAGCATCATGAATCTCTCCGCCCCCTTCATCCGTCGCCCGATCGGCACGCTCCTGCTCACCGTCGGGGTGATGCTCGCGGGCATCGCCGCCTTCTTCGGCATGCCGGTGGCGCCGCTGCCGCAAGTCGACTTCCCGACGATCAGCGTCACCGGCACGCTCGCCGGCGCTTCGCCGACGACGATGGCGACGAGCGTCGCCTCGCCGCTCGAGCGGCGCATGGCGACGATCGCGGGAGTCACCGAACTCACCTCGCAGTCGGGGATCGGCTCGACGCGGATCACCGCGCAGTTCGATCTGTCGCGCAACATCGATGGCGCCGCGCGCGACGTGCAGGCGGCGATCAACGCCGCGCGCGCCGATCTGCCGGCGACGCTCACCTCCAACCCGACCTATCGCAAGATCAATCCCGCCGACGCGCCGATCCTGATCATCGCGCTGACTTCCGACACGCGAAGCCAAGCCGATATCTACAATGCCGTCTCGAACGTCGTCGAGCAGCGGCTGCTGCAGGTGCAGGGCGTCGGCGACGTCGAATTGGGCGGCGCTGCGCTGCCGGCAATTCGCATCGACCTCAATCCGCTCGCGCTCTCGCGCTACGGCATCCCGCTGGAAGACGTCCGCACCGCGATCTCGTCGACCAACGCCAACCGCCCGCGCGGCGTCATCGAGAACGGCGCCGACGCCTGGCAAGTCTATGGCGACGTGCCGGGGCTCAAGGCGTCCGACTATTCGGGGTTGGTGATCGCCTGGCGCAACGGCATCGCGGTGCGGCTGTCGGACGTCGCGCACGTCTATGACGGGCCTGAAGACGTCCGCAACATGGGGCTGTTCAACGGCAAGCGCGCGATCAACGTCGTGATCAGCCGCCAGCCCGGCGCCAACATCATCGCAACCGTCGACGCCGTGAAGGCCGAGCTGCCGGGCCTGCAGGCGGCGATCCCGCCCGACATCAAGATCGCCATCGCCTCGGATCGCACGACGACGATCCGCGCCTCGCTGCACGAGGTCGAGGCGACGCTGGTGATCGCGACGCTGCTCGTGGTGATCGTCGTCTCGATCTTCCTGCGGTCGCTGCGCGCGACGATCGTGCCGGCCGTCGCGGTGATCGCCTCGCTGCTCGGCACGCTCGGCGTGATGTACCTCGCTGGCTTCAGCCTTAACAATCTATCGCTGATGGCGCTGACGGTCGCGACCGGCTTTGTCGTCGACGACGCGATCGTCGTGCTCGAGAATATCAGCCGTCATGTTGAGGCGGGGATGCGGCCGAGAGCGGCGGCGCTGCAGGGCGCGCGAGAGGTCGGCTTCACCGTGCTGTCGATCTCGATCAGCCTCGTCGCGGTGTTCATCCCGCTGCTGTTCATGGGCGGGATCATCGGGCGGCTGTTCCGCGAGTTCGCCGTGACGATGACGATCGCGGTGCTGATCAGCCTCGTCTTCTCGCTCACCACCACGCCGATGATCGCCGCGATCGTGCTGCGCGAACGCGCGGCGGAAAAGGAGGGTCGCGTCAGCCGTTGGCTCGAGAACGTCTTCGCGCGGCTCCAGCAGCGATACTCGCGAAGTCTTGATTGGGCGCTCGCCAATCGCGGTGCGACGCTGCTGATGCTGCTCGGCGCGGTGCTGCTCAACGTCTTCCTGCTGATCGAGGTGCCCAAGGGCTTCTTTCCCGAGCAGGATACCGGATCGCTGATGGGCGGCCTGCGCGCCGACCAGAGCATTTCGTTCAACGCGATGCAGGACAAGCTTACCGACATCGTCCGCGTCATCCGCAAGGATCCGGCGGTCGCGACGGTGGTGGCGTTCACCGGCGGCTCGCGCGCCGGCGGCGGCTTCATGTTCGTGACGCTCAAGCCCAAGAGCCAACGCGCTTCTTCGCGCGACGTCATCACGCGGTTGCGCCCCAAGCTCGCGAGGATCACCGGCGTCGCCACCTTCCTGACGCCGGTGCAGGACATGCGGGTGGGCGGACGCGGCGGCAACAGCAGCTACCAGTACACGCTGAAGGCGGACGATCCGAACGTGCTCGCCAAGGCGGCCCCGGCGCTGGTGCAGGCGCTCAAGAAATATCCCGAGCTCACCGATCTCGATCAGGATGTCGAGCAGGGCGGCGCGGAGATCTATGTCGACATCGATCGCGATGCTGCGACGCGGCTCGGCATCACGCCCTCGACGGTCGACCAGACGCTCTACGATGCGTTCGGCCAGCGCCAGGTCGCGACGATCTACAGCGGACTCAACCAATATCATGTCGTCATGGGCGTCGCGCCCGAGTTCACCGGCAGCCCCGAGGCGCTGCGCAATATCTATGTGCCGACGAGTCGCGCTACGACGGCGACCACGAGCACGGCGACGAGCGCGCCGACCTCGGCGAGCGCCGCCGCCTCCGCCGCGGTCGGCGCCGCCACGGCTTCGAGCGGCAGCGACACCGGTACCGTTCCCACCGCTAACGGCAGCACGCAGACGAAGAACGGCCTCATCACCACCGGCACCGGCGCGGGGCTCAGCGGGTCCTCGCCGGTCTCGACGACCGGGCAGGGCGGCAACACGCCGAGCGGTTCTGCGGTCAACACCAACCCCTGGACGATGACGCCGCTCTCCTCCTTCGCGCACTGGTCGCAGCTCTCGACCGCGGCGCAGATCAACCATCAGGACGCGGCGCCCTCGGCCACGGTCAGCTTCAACACCGGCAACAACTATTCGCTTGGCCAGGCGGCGCAGCGCATTGCCGAGGTGCAGGCGCGGGTGCTGCCGCCAGGCGTCGTCGGGAGCTTCGCCGGGACCGCGCAGGTCTTCCAGCAATCGACTGCCTCGACACCGATCCTGATCCTGTCGGCGCTGGTGGTAATCTATATCGTGCTCGGCGTGCTCTACGAAAGCGCGATCCATCCGCTGACGGTGCTGTCGACGCTGCCGTCGGCCGGCATCGGCGCGGTGGCGGCGCTGATGCTCACCGGGTCGCAGTTCGATCTGATCGGGCTGATCGGCATCATCCTGCTGATCGGCATCGTGAAGAAGAACGCGATCCTGATCATCGACTTCGCGCTGGATGCCGAGCGCGCGCGCGGGCTTTCGCCGGTCGCGGCGATCCGCGAGGCGTCGCTGCTGCGCTTCCGCCCGATCCTGATGACGACGATGGCGGCGGCGTTCGGCGCGATTCCGCTCGCCATCGGCTTCGGCGAAGGCGCGGAGCTCCGTCGCCCGCTCGGCATCGCGATCTTCGGCGGGTTGATCGCGAGCCAGTTCCTGACATTGCTCACCACACCCGTCGTCTATCTCGCGCTCGACCGCTTCCGCCGCCGCTCTCCGCACGAGCGCCTGCTTGCGCGCCACATCGACGATTCGACAGGATATCAGCCGGCATGACCGACGCGGTCCGTTCACTCAGTCCCGTTCGCCCTGAGCCCGTCGAAGGGCTGCTCTCTTTCTCGACCCGCGCGCGGAAGAAAGGACAGGGCTTCGATAAGCTCAGCCCGAACGGGAGGAAGCCGGCCATTCGGCGTTTGGCAGGGGCGGCTCTTCTTTCCCTCTCCGCGTGCAATATGGCGCCAGCCTATCATCGCCCTGCAACACCGTTGCCCGCAACGTTCAAGGAAGCGCCGGGCTGGACGAGCGCCGCGCCCGCCGACGATGTCGCCAAGGGCCAATGGTGGCTGCTGCTCAACGATCCGACGCTGAATACGCTCGAGGCGCGCGTGTCGGTCAACAACCAGAACGTCGCCGCCGCCGCGGCCGCCTATGCCGAGGCGCGCGCGCAGGTGAAGGAGGCGCGCGCGGCGCTGTTCCCAACCGTCGATCTCGACGCGAGCGCGACGCGCGCGGGCTCGTTCGGCAACAGTTCGCCGACGATCATCGGCACCACCGGCACGACGACGGGCGGCACCACCGGCTCCGGTACGACCGGCACGGGCGCGACGGGAACGGGTACGACCGGGACGGGCAGCGGCACCACCGGCACGACGACCGGCACCGCCGTCTCGACGCGCTCGACCAGCCGGCGCTACGAGGTGACGGTCGGTGCGAGCTGGGAGCCAGATCTCTGGGGCAAGCTCAGAAACGGCGTCCGCCAGCAGAAGGCGCTCGCGCAGGCGAGCGAGGCCGATCTCAACAATGCGACGCTGTCCGCCCAGGCCGAACTCGCGCTCGATTATGTCCAGGCGCGCGGTCTCGACCAGCAGAAGGCGATCCTCGACGCGACCGTCGCCGCCTATCAGCGCGCGCTGACGATCACCAACAATCGCTACAACCAGGGCGTCGTCGCCAAGGTAGACGTGCTCCAGGCGCAGACGCAGCTGATCACCGCACAGGCCAATGCCGCCGATCTCGTCCGCCAGCGCGCCACGTTCGAGCACGCCATCGCGATGCTGATCGGCGAGAGCCCGTCGAGTTTCGTGCTGGCGGTCGAGCCGTGGAACCGCACCGTACCCGGCGTGCCCGCAACCTTGCCTTCGACCATCCTGCAGCGCCGTCCCGATATCGCGGCTGCCGAGCGGCAGGTCGCGGCCGCCAACGCCAATATCGGCATTCAGCGCGCCGCCTTCTTCCCGACGCTCTCGCTTAATGGCGAGGTCGGCGGGGAATCGAGCAGCATCGGTTCGCTGTTCACCGCCGCATCGAGCTTCTGGTCGCTGGGCGCGCAGGTCGCCGAGACGCTGCTCGACTTCGGCGCGCGGTCGGCTCGCGTGGCGGAAGCGCGCGCCGCTTATAACCAGGCCGTGGCGAACTACCGTCAGGCCGTGCTCACGGCATTCCAGCAGACCGAGGACGAGCTCGCCGCGAGCAAGGTGCTGGCCTATGTCGCCGCGCAACGCGTCGCCGCCGCCGCCGCCGCCAACCAGGTCGAGCGGCTGACGCAGAACGAGTATGTCGCGGGCCAGCTCGCTTACAGCGACGTCATCACCGCGCAGACGACGGCGCTCACCGCGCGCCAGACCGAAGCCCAGGCGATCGTCGACCAGCAAACTGCGGCGATCAGCCTGATCGAGGCGATCGGCGGCAGCTGGCCGAGCGGCGGCGATGCCGGCGTCCAGCCCGGCGCGACCGAGGCGCCGGCAAGGCATTGAAGCACCGCTGAAATCATTCTCGACGGGAACCGGAGGACGATCTCCGGCGTAACAGCGCCGAAACGTTCAAAGGGGTTCAGCGATGCGCTCGATTTTCCTGTGGCTGATCGGCATTCCGCTTCCGATCATCCTGCTGCTCGCGCTCTGCACGCATCACTTCTAGGTCGATCGGCTAGCCCGCGTCGTTGGCGCTCGGCGCCGCATGATCGCTTTCAGGCTGCACGGGCGGCGGTTCCTGCGTCGGGACGGGATCGGCAGGCGTGCTTGGCGCCGATACGCCTGAAGGCAACGGCGCGCCGCTCCTGGCCGGCGCGGAGCTGGGAGCTGCCGGCTTCAACGAAATGACCGCGGTGCGCGGCAGGCGCCCTTCGAGGCGTGCGGCGAGTGCTTCGTCCTGCCGATAGGGATCGCCGACCTCGGTGAGCGTGCCATCGGCGTCGGCGACGAGCGTGAAATAGACGATATTGGCGCGCCAGGGGTGCGCGGGCGTGAAGCCGTGCGTCTGTCCGCTCGCCATCGCCGCATCGAACCGCGCCTGGTTGCCGACCAGCGAGGCGGCGAGCGCGTCGATGTTCTGAACGCGGACGCAGCCATGGCTGAAGGTGCGCACGTCGGCGCCGAACAGCGAACGGCTCGGCGTATCGTGAAAATAGATTGCGAGCTTGTTCGGGAATTCGATCTTGACCTTGCCGAGCGCGTTGCCCGCACCGGGTTTCTGGCGGACGCGCAGCGTGCCGTCCGGGCGCGTGCTGAAGATATATTTGCTCGAGCTGCCGGGATGCAGGTGCATCTTGCGGATGATGCTCTGGGGCAGGATCCAGTCCGGGTTGACGATCACGAGCCGCACCGGCGCCGAAAGTGCGGGCGTCGGCATATCGGTCGCGCCGATCACCGCCTTGTAGGTGGCGGTCGTCTGGCCATGCTCCACGACGTCGAGCCGATAGGTCGGCAGGTTGACGTAGAGCTGGTCGCCGCCGCCGAAATCGCGCGGCAGCCAACGCCAGCGCTCCATGTTGGCCTTGATCCGGTCACGCCGCGTCTCGTCGTCGGGCGGCGTCGCGGCGAGCGCGTCTCGCAGCGCGCGATATTGGCCGCTCGTCGGCAGCAGGCTCTCGAACCATGGCTTGAGCCGCCCTTGCTGCCGTGCCGCGATGATCTGCTGGCGGAGCTGGTCGTCGCTGGGGCCGGCATAGTCGATATACCAGTTGAACTTGTGCCGGTTCACGCGCCCGGCGGCGAAATCGTGCGCGAGCGCCAGCGCGGTCTGCGTGGCGCGGGGCTCGCTCGGCGCCTGCTGGAGGGCGTCGAGATGGTAGTCGGAGGCGCGCAGACCCTCCGCATCGGCCTCGCCGACCGCGGCAGCGAGATCGCGTAGCTGCGCCGGCGTCCAAGGTGGCGGAGGCGGCGGGGGCGGCGGCGGAGCAGGCGCGGCCTGCGGCGCCGTGCCGGGCATCGTGGCGGCCGGCTGCCCGATCGCAATCTGCGTGGGCCGGCGGACCAGGAACAGCGCGAGAGCCGCGAGCAGCGCCACCACCACGATTGCGAGCGCGACCTTGCCCCCCATCCGAATTGCGCTCGCCACACCGCCTCCCAACGCGAATGCCTGCTCTAGCTGTGGCTGGTTCGCGCGCAAGGTGGCGTGGCGGCTTCGGAGACGTTACGGATTCGCGCGCCGTGGCGAGCTGGCCGGCCGAACCCGGGTGAGCGGCCAATCGACGGCGCCGCCCGCGAACAGACACCACCAGATGATCACCGGTTGAAAGGCGAGGCGAGGCCCGTGATACCACCAGTCGAGCGGTGGCCCCTTACCGACCGAGATATGCGCGAATGCGTGGTGCAGGTTCGCCGGGAACACGCAGAGCGCATAGAGTGCGAGCATGATGCCGGCGAGGCGTCTCAGCCGCGGGATCATGAGGCCGGCGGCGCCGGCAATCTCGCAGAGCCCCGTCACGAAGATCACCACCTCCGGATGCGGCACCCAGGATGGCGTGATCGCGATGAATGGCCGCGGTGCATGGATGTGCAGCACTCCTGCCGCGAGGAAGGTCGCAGCAAGCGCCCATCGCGCGAAGCGGCGCACATTCTCGCGGTAGATGAGGGTCATGGAGCTGCCTCTTCGACGAACATGTTGATACTCCACAATAGTTTCAAGGTTGCAACGCACTATCGACCGCTGCCGCGGCGCACGCATGCTTATGATGCGGTGCAAGTAAGAACCGTCTTCGATATTGAATTGGACGACTGCGGCAAAGTACTGGGATCGATCAATCGCAGTGAATCATTGCGACTAGACTATATCTAGGATAAAGAGGCGCAACGGGTCGAGAGGTCATGAGACATGCATGCGTTGGTGATGGTTCTGGGGGCGACGTGCTGCGCGTCGTCGGCGTTCGTAGGCGGTGCGTGGTGGGCAAGTGCGTTCCGGGATGGCGGCCTGCGCGAGATGGATGCGAGCTGGATCGAGCCGCGTCCGCGTAGCCGGCGGCTGACAGCGGGGCGCGATCGAATGTCGGTGAAGCGTTTGCGCGCCGGCGCTTGATCGCGGTGCCGCGCTCCGCTTGCTTGACCGGCGCGGGCGGCTGCGCCTAGGCGGGGCGCCTCACCGAGGAGCCCCCGATGCGCGCGTTCATCTTTCCCGGCCAGGGTAGCCAGGCCGTCGGCATGGGCAGCAAGCTGGCCGCTGCCAGCGCGACCGCGCGCGAGGTGTTCGAGGAGGTCGACGAGGCACTCGGCCAGCATCTCTTCCGGCTGATGTGCGGCGGGCCGGAAGACGAGCTCACGCTTACCGAGAACGCACAGCCGGCGATCATGGCGAACGCCATCGCGACGCTGCGCGTCCTCGAGAAGGAAGGCGGGCTCAAGCTGGCCGACAAGGCCGAGTTCGTTGCCGGGCACAGCCTCGGCGAGTATACCGCGCTCTGCGCCGCGCAGGCGCTCGATCTCACCACCGCGGCGCGGCTGCTCAAGGTTCGAGGCCAGGCGATGCAGGCGGCGGTGCCGGTCGGCGAGGGCGCGATGGCCGCGATGCTGGGGCTCGACTTCGACGCGGTCGCCGCGATCGCACATGATGCCGCCGAGCAGGATGTCTGCGAGGCGGCCAACGACAACGCGCCGGGCCAAGTCGTGATCTCGGGCCACAAGCGCGCGGTCGAGCGCGCGGTCGAGCTCGCCAAGGTGCGGGGCGGCAAGCGCGCGATGCTGCTCCCGGTCTCCGCGCCCTTTCACTGCGCGCTGATGGAGCCGGCCGCGCGGGCGATGGAAAAGGCGCTCAACCAAACCAAGCTCAATGCGCCGTTGCTGCCCGTCTACGCCAACGTCACCGCGGCGGCGGTCAGCGATCCGAGCGAGATCCGAACCCTGCTCGTCGAGCAGGTGACCGGTACGGTGCGCTGGCGGGAGAGCGTGCTCGGCATGGCGCATGACGGCGTCGACAGCTTCATCGAGCTCGGCGGCAAGGTGCTGGGGCCGATGGTGAAGCGCATCGCGCCGGATGCGATGCCCGTCAGCATCGTCGCGATGGAAGAGATCGAGGCGCTAGCTAAGACCCTGTAGGCCAAATAGCATGCTCCGTTCGTCCTGAGCGAAGTCGAAGGACGTGCCGCGAGCGCTGTGCTGCTTGGCATGCGTTCGGCTACGCTCAGTGCGAACGGATTACCGATCTGGCAGGATGTGAGGCAATGTTCGACCTTTCAGGCATGACCGCCCTCGTCACCGGCGCCTCCGGCGGCATCGGATCGTCGATCGCGCGTGCGCTGATGACGCAGGGCGCGCGTGTCGCGCTTGCGGGCACGAGCGAGGAGAAGCTCGCGCGATCGCGCGCCGAACTGCAGGCGAGCATCGCCGGGGAGCGCACCGAGCAAGGTCTGATCACGCCGAAGGGCGGCGAGAGCGAGCATCCGCTGCTGGCCTGCGACCTTTCCGACGGCTCGGCTGTCGACGGCCTCGTTCCTCGCGCGGTGGAAGCACTCGGCGGCAAGCTCGACATCCTGGTCAACAACGCCGGCGTGACGCGCGACAATCTCGCGATGCGCATGAAGGACGAGGAGTGGGATCAGGTGATCCGTGTCAATCTCGAGGCCGCCTTCCGGCTCATCCGCGCCGCGACCAAGCCGATGATGAAGGCGCGGTTCGGGCGGATCATCTCGATCACCTCGGTGGTCGGCGTCACCGGCAATCCCGGGCAGGCCAACTATGCCGCCTCGAAGGCGGGGCTGATCGGCATGTCGAAGGCGCTCGCGCAGGAGCTCGCCAGCCGGCAGATCACCGTCAACTGCATCGCGCCCGGGTTCATCCGCTCGGCGATGACCGACGCGCTTAACGAGCAGCAGAAGGCGACGATCCTCGGCCGCATCCCGGCCGGCGACCTTGGCGACGGCGCGGATATCGGCGCGGCGGCGGTGTATCTCGCCAGCCGCGAGGCGGGCTACGTCACCGGCCAGACGCTCCACGTCAACGGCGGCATGGCGATGGTTTGAGACGCGGTTCGCGGGCAGCTATCGGCCGCGAGTGGTGCGGAAGTTGCCCCTCTTGCAAGCTTGAAAGCGCCTCGTTAGGGCGACGCCACAAATCCTAGGAAGGCAAGACATATGAGCGAGACCGCCGAGCGCGTGAAGAAGATCGTCGTCGAGCATCTCGGCGTCGATGCCGACAAGGTGACCGAGGAAGCGAGCTTCATCGACGATCTGGGTGCGGACAGTCTCGACATCGTCGAGCTCGTCATGGCCTTCGAGGAGGAGTTCGGTGTCGAGATCCCGGACGATGCCGCCGAGAAGATCACGACCGTGAAGGACGCGATCAGCTACATCGACGAGCACAAGGCCTGAGCTTTCCGGCGAGAGCCGATAGTAGCGGCTCCCCGCCGGTCATTGACCGGCGCGGGGGCCGTTCTGATATTTGGGCATGACGCGTCGCCCGGGTGAAAGCCGGAGTCTTGTGCGGTAGGGGACGCTCCAGCTTCCTGAGATCCCGGATTCCGCTGGGATGACGCATTCGGAGAGGTGAACAGAGATGCGCCGTGTCGTCGTAACCGGTCTGGGCCTCGTGACGCCGCTGGGCGCGGACGTCGAGACGGCCTGGCGCAACATCGTCGCGTCCAAGTCCGGCGCGGCGACCATCACGCGCTTCGACGCGACCGAATTCCAGACCGACTATGCCTGCGAGGTGAAGGCGCCGGACCATGAGTTCGGGTTCGATCCCGGCAGGCGCGTCGATCACAAGGTCCAGCGCCAAGTCGACCCGTTCATCGTCTACGGCATCGATGCCGCCGGGCAGGCGATCGAAGACGCCGGCCTCACCGATATGCCTGAAGAACTGCGCTATCGCGCCGGCTGCTCGATCGGCTCCGGCATTGGCGGCCTGCCAGGCATCGAGAGTGAATCGCTCGTGCTCGAGCACAAGGGCCCCAAGCGGGTCTCGCCGCATTTCGTCCATGGCCGGCTGATCAACCTGATCTCGGGCCAGGTCTCGATCAAATACGGCCTGATGGGCCCGAACCACGCGGTCGTCACCGCCTGCTCGACTGGCGCGCACTCGATCGGCGATGCCGCGCGCATGATCGCGATGGACGACGCCGACGTGATGCTCGCCGGCGGCGCGGAAAGCGCGATCTGCCCGATCGGCATCGCCGGCTTCGGCCAGGCGCGCGCGCTTTCGACCGGCTTCCGCGCTGATCCGACCAAGGCGAGCCGCCCCTATGACAAGGATCGCGACGGCTTCGTGATGGGCGAAGGCGCCGGCGTCGTCGTGCTCGAGGAATATGAGCATGCGAAGAAGCGCGGCGCCAAGATCTACGCCGAGGTGGTCGGCTATGGGCTATCGGGCGATGCCTATCATGTCACCGCGCCGCACCCCGAGGGTTCGGGCGCGTTCCGATCGATGCAGATGGCGCTGAGGAAGTCCGGCCTCGATCTCGGCGCCATCGACTATATCAACGCCCACGGCACCTCGACGCCGCTCGGCGACGAGCTGGAGCTGGGCGCGGTCCGCCGCCTATTCGGCAACAATATCGGTCGGCTGTCGATGAGCTCGACCAAGTCCGCGATCGGGCATCTGCTCGGCGGTGCCGGCGCGGTCGAATCGATCTTCTGCCTCCTCGCCTTGCGCGACCAGATCGTGCCGCCGACGCTGAATCTCGACAATCCGAGCGACGGGACGGCAGGCGTCGACCTGGTACCAAAGGTCGCTAAGGCGCGCGAGGTGAAGGCGGTGCTGAACAACAGCTTCGGCTTCGGAGGGACGAACGCCAGCCTGGTGATGAAAGCGGTCTGAGCCGCGCATGAGGAAGCTGCTCGCCCTCGGTGTCGTGGCCGTCCTCCTGGTCGTCGCCATTGGCGGTTTCTGGTTGATCCAGGGTTGGCACGGATCGGGCCCGGCACGGCAGCCTGCCTCAATCGTGGTGCCGCGTGGCGCCAATCTTCCCAAGGTGGCAGCCCT
>JAFAZF010000023.1 GCA_019239915.1 Sphingomonadaceae bacterium | reverse complement strand
CCCGCTGCTCGAGGCCGACATAGGAGAATAGCTCACCCGAGCGCCTGTCTGTGCCCCGCATCCAACCCTCTCGCCCACCTGTCAGGCGACGAATGAATCATGTTCGCGGTCGCTACGCCACCGACTTGTTCAACGGCCTGCTAGAGCCGGTACACCCGGCGCGCAGTGCCCTCGAACAGCTGCGCGCGCTCGTCCGGATTATAGCCCTGCGACATGCGCTTGGCGGCGTTCCATAGCACGGCATAGGACATGCTGCTGCGATCGACCGGGAAATTGCTTTCGAACATCGATCGCCCCGGGCCAAACAGATCGATCGCGTGGCGGGTACGATCGCCCAGCGTGTCGGCGATCTCCGCCGAGCCGGGCGCTACGGCGCGGTCGGTCCAGCCGAAATCCGCCAGCCACATGCCTTGGCCGCCGAGTTTGATCATCACGTTCGGGCATTGCGCGAGCTCGGCGATCAGCGGGCGCCATTCGCGCCATGCTTCTTCGCGCCGCCCCGCATAGCTGCCGATGCCGAGCGGCGAGGCGAGATGGTCGGCGATGATGATCGTGTCCGGAAAGTCGCGCGCCAGCCGTGTCACGCTCGGCAGCTGGAAATGGTAGAAGCAGGCGTCGAAGCTGAGCCCCCGAGCTGCCAGCAGCGGAAAGCCGCGACGGAAGGCGGGATCGTCGTAGAGATCGGGATCGTCGTTGAGCGAGATCGGCAGGTCTGCATCGAACGAGGCGATCTGCCGCACGCCCTTCACTCGCGCCGAGGCGGCGAGATGTGCGTCGAGCACGTCGGCGGCGTTGGCGAGCTTTAGGTCGGCGTTGGCGACGATTCCGGCGCAGATCGCCGTCTTCAGGCCGCGCCGCGCTGCCTCGTCGGCGGTGGCGTCGGCGCGGCGCGTCTCGCCGACGGCGCGCAACTCAGGCGGCCCGTCCTCGGCATAATTGGCGTAGGCATCAATATAGACGGTTGCGACGATATTGTGCCCGCTCGCGACGTCGGCGGCGATCTCGTCCAGCTCATAGAGTCCGTCCTGATAATGACCGAGGCCGGGCCAGAGATGATGGTGAGGATCGATGATCGGCAGATCGGGCTCGATGATCGCCTCGATCGTCTGCGCAAGCCATTGGTTGCGTGCGTCTCGGCGCGCGATCGCGTCGGTCGTCATTTTACCTCTCCGCGGCTTCGGTCATTGTCCGAATCGAATATATAGCTAGTTATTTCAGGCGGCACGCCGATGGTGGCCGATCAGGGAGGATGAATGATGGCAGACGTCGCCACGCAGGTGAAAATACCGCACGAAATCGAGGAGGTGACCGCCGGCTGGCTCACCGACGCGCTGTCGACCGACATTCCCGGACTAATCGTCGACGATGCGACGATTACCGGCCGCATTCCCGGCGCCTCGACCAAGGCGCGCGTCAAACTGCGCACCAACAGCAACGAGGCGCCGTCGAGCGTGATCGTCAAGGCCGGCTTCGAGCCGCACAGCCCCAATATGCGCGGCATGCACGACAACGAGATGCACGCCTATCGCGACCTGGTGCCGCTGCTCGACGTCAACACGCCGAAATGCTTTTTCGCCGGGCGCGATGCGGCCGGCCATTCGCTGGTGATCCTCGAGGATCTCGACGAGCGCGGCGTACATTTCCTGTCGCCGCTGAAGCCGATCGGTTTCGAGCTGGCGATGGGCTTCCTCGATGCGCTGGCGAAGATTCACGCGCGAAGCTGGCGCGCGACGCGCGACGACATCTTCGATTGGGTGCCCGACACCAGCCGGCAGCAGAATGGCCACTATATCGCCATCCTCGAGGATCCGGCGCGCTTCGATCATTTCGTCCAGTCGCCGCGCTGCGCCGCGATGCCGCAATCGCTCGTCGATGCCAATCGGATGCTGCGCGTGTTCGAAGCGATGCGCCAGTTCCACAAGACGCAGCCCTTCGTCGTCAACCATGGCGACATGCATCTTGGCAATCTCTACACCGATGCCGACGGCACGCCGGGCCTGCTCGACTGGCAGCCGCGCTATGCGCCCTGGTCGCTCGACGTCAGCTATTTCATCATCGCCGGTCTCGATCTGCTCAATCGCCCCAAATGGGAGGGGGCGCTGATCCAGCATTATCTCACCCGGCTCGCCGCCTATGGCGTCGATGCGCCGTCGTTCGAGGAGGCGTGGGAGAGCTATCGCAAGAGCATCCCCTGGGGCCTCAAGATCTGGATGCTGAACGGCACCGAGTTCCAGACCGAATCGCGTAACACCGCCGCCGCCGTGCGGTTCGCGGCGGCGGCGGTCGAGCATGACATGTTCAACCTGCTCGGCGTCTAGGTTCGGTCAGCGGAGATCAGCGGTCCGCGACTGCCGGCTGCCGGGGTGCCGCGAGCGCGGCCAGGCGGTCGATCTCGCGCCAGAAACTTTCGATCGTGCGGCGAACGATCGTGTCGACCGGCAGCACCTCGTCGATCAGCGCCGAGGACTCGCCGGCCGGCGCAAGGCCGCCGGTCAGATCGCCGTCGAAATAAACGGCCTTGCGGGTGTGCTTGAGCGCATCGAGCACGGTCAGCCGTCCGTCGGCGATCGCCTCGGCGGCCTCGCCCTTGAGCGCGCGCACGCAGGGGCCGACGCCGCGACTGCGATTCCAGGCCATAGGGCAGCGTCCGGCCAGGGCGCGAGGCCCGATTGGCACCGAGCACATGGTCGAAGGCGAGGAGGTGCGTGTAGCCCATCGCCTCGACTGCCTGCGCGAAATGGCGAACGGCACCGGGATCCGCCTCGATCTCGGTTTGAGGATATGTTACGCCGATCCGCATTCGGGCCCTCCCAGTTTATGGCTCCCGCCACCGACCGCGAGCCGGCAGGAGCAGCTCGCCCTGCTAATTCGCACACCGTTTGAACGCCAGATCGAGAAGGCCTCAGGTGGCGCGTGCGGCCTTCAGCTCGGGTAGTATGCGCGCGGCGATCAGACCGAGCGAGCGCTGGGCCAGCTCGGGATCCATGCCGGCCAGCAGCGGCGCGAAGGAGAAAACTGAATCTTGAAATTCCGCCTGTCGGGCGAGCAGGATCTCCAGCGCCTCGTTCACCGACCACACCTTATGGATCGCCCGCAGTGTGTCCTCGCTCGGCTGCAGGTCGCCATAGCTGCTCGCGTTGGTCAGACCCCAGGCGCTGTACTGGTTGACCTCGAAGATGGCGTGCGGGCGGATTGCCTCCCAGTCGCGCTCCGGCGTTTCGGTCACATGCATGAGAGCCGGTGGCGCCGTCGGATGAGGAACACGAGCAGCGGGACGGCCGAGCCGCTCCAGCTCGTCATAATAGACGTCCCACATCGCCGGATCCATCGGCGCCATGTCGTCGGCGAAGCGCGCCGCGCGCCGGGCCACCGCCATCGTGCCGCCGCCCAGAACGAGGCGCGGGCCGCCAGGCTGCACCGGCTTGGGAAACATGCGCACGTCGCGCAGCCGATAATAGCGACCGTCGAACGAGAAACAGTCCTTGGTCCAGCAGTTGCGGAGGATCTGGAGACATTCCTCCATCCGCCCGGCGCGCTCGGACAGCTTCATCCCGAGCGCGGCATATTCCTCCTCGCGATAGCCGCCGGCCACCGACAGGGTCAGGCGGCCGTTGGAGATGATGTCGACGATCGCCGCGTCTTCGGCGATCCTGACCGGATGGTGTAGCGGTAGCAGCAGTATTTCGGTGTCGATCAGCATCCGCTTCGTTCGTGCGGCGACCGCGGCGCAGATCGGCATCAGCGACGGCAGGAAGCCCTCCTCAAGGAAATGATGTTCGGCAAAGGTGACGCGATCGAAGCCGGCCTCGTCCGCCCACGCGATCTGATCGAGGATGCGGTTGTACAACGCAGCGGAGGATCGCCGCCATTCACGCGGATTGCGAAAGTTGTAGCGTATCGACATCAGCATGATCCGCGCGGCCTAGCATCGTGGCGACCGTGCAACAACGGGCTGGAACGGCGATCCGCATGCGATATCGCGGGGCATCGCATCGGAGAGGAGCAGCGCATGGGCGTCAGGCTGACCGAAGACGAGTTGAACGCGTTTCTCGAAGCGGGGCACACTCTGATCGTCTCGACCATCCGCAAGTCGGGCGAGCCGCTGATGACACCTGTCTGGTACGTCTGGATCGACGGCGCCTTCTGGATCGGCACGGGCGCCAATTCCGCAAAAGCCAAGCATCTCCGAAGAGATCCGCGTGCCTGCTGCCTCGTCGAGGAGGGCGAGAAATGGGTTGATCTCAAAGCCGTGATCGCCGGCTGCGACGCCATGTTCGTCGAGGACGAGGATCAGATCGCCCGGGTCCAGGCGGGGCTCGACCGCAAATATGGCGCGTTCCGGATGGATCGCAATGCCATGCCGGAGGCGACGCGCATGCACTATGCCCGCGAGCGCGCGATCATCCGGCTGACGCCGCGCGCTGGAGAAATCCGCTCCTGGTACAATCGCAAGCTGCGGTTCGGCGCCGCCTGAGGAGCGAAGCGGCTTCCTTCATTTAGTTCGCGCAATGGCAGGATCGACGTCGCGACGACCGACGCAAGGGAGCGAGTCCATGTTCGATAGCCGGGGTGACGATCAGCAGATCGTGGATGGCCTTCATGCCTTCATCGATCAGGAGATCCTCCCGATCCAGAACCGCCTGAAGTCGCATTTCGAGGATCAGCGGCTTTATTATGGCGAGGACGGCAGAGAATCGCCGCTCGTTACGGCGGCGCGCAGGGATGCCCGGCAGAAGGCGGCGCAGGCGGGCTTCTACACCATGTTCTGCCCCGAGCAATTCGGCGGCGCCAATCTCGGTATGCGGCTCTGGTACGTCTGTTGGGAATCGATCTTCCACCGCTACGGCGCGCCGACGACTCAGCTTCCCTATTTCGTCCTCTCGCACTTCACGAGCGGTCCGCACGAGGTTTGGGAGCATGCTTCCGAGGAACTCCGGGCGGAGATCATGCCGCGTCTGTCGAATGGTGAGCTGCAGGGCTGCTTCGGGCTGAGCGAACCCGACGCCGGATCCGACAGCTGGATGATGCGCACCCGCGCGGTACGCGACGGCGATCACTGGATCATCAACGGATCGAAGCAGTGGACCTCCTGGTCGCCCACCGCCGACTTCGTGATGGTCTACGCCGTCACCGACCCCGGGATGTTCTCGCAGAAGCGCGGCGGCATCACCTGCTTCTACGTGCCGACGACCACGCCAGGCTACCGGCTCGAATCGGTGGTGAAGATGTTCGGCCATGTCGGCGGCGAGGAGGGCATCCTCTCCTTCACCGATGTCAGGGTGCCTGACACCTGGCGGGTTGGCGATGTCGATCGGGGCTTCGATCTCGCCATGCTCGGCGTGCGTCATGGCCGGCTCGCCAATGCCGGGCGCACGATCGGGCTGGCGCGGTGGGCGATGGACAAGGCGATCGACTATGCCAAGGTCCGTCGTGCGTTCGGCAAGGCGATCGCCGAGCATCAGACGATTCAGAACTATCTCGCCGAGAACACCGCCAAGCTCTACGCGGCACGCGCGATGGCGGTCGACTGCGCGACCAAGGCGGACGAGGGGCGCAATGTCCGAACCGAGGCCTCGATCGTCAAATTGTTCTGCACGCGCGCGGCGTTCGAGATCATCGACGCCTGCATGCAGATCCACGGCGGCATGGGCTTCGCAAACGAGACCAGGCTCTACGCGGCCTGGATTCAGGCGCGGCAATGCTTCGTGACCGAAGGCACCAACGAAATCCAGCTCCGTTCGATCGCGCAGAATTTGCTGAAGGGCCGCGTCGACCTCAGCTTCGCCTAAGACATGCAGGAGAGCCGCATGCCAGCCGATGTCGATTTCGTCGAGGTCGATCCCGCGAAGGTGCGGACCCGCCTCGACACGCGCGTCGTCACTATCCCCGACAAGATACTGCAGCGGCTCCGCCAGGTCTGCGCGGTGAGCGATGACCTCGCCGAGCGCGTCTCGGCCAGCCGCGACTGGTGGATGCTCTCCCATCATTGGGCGATGGACAACATGGTCGGGCAGGTCGCGGCGCTGGTGGCGCGTCCGACCAGCACCGAGCAGATCGCCGCTCTCATGCACATCTGCCACGAGGCGCGCATCCCGGTGACGGCCGCCGCCGGACGGAGCGGCGGCGAGGGCGCGTCCGTCCCGGTTTTCGGCGGCGTGATCCTCGATTTGTCCGGCTATACCGGCATCGTCGAACTCGACGCCGCGAGCATGGTCGCCGTCGTCCGCGCCGGGACGCCGCGCAAGGAACTCGAGGCCGAGCTGCAGGCACGCGGCTTCACGCTCGGCCACTGGCCGCAATCATTCGAGCTGGCGTCGCTCGGCGGCTGCATCGCCTGCCGTGGCGCGGGCCAGCTCGCGATGCGCTACGGCAAGATCGAGGACATGACCGAGGGCCTGCGCGTCGTGCTCGCCGACGGCTCGGTGATCGACACCGCCGCCGCCCCCCGTGCCTCGATCGGGCCGGACCTCACACAGCTGTTTGTCGGCGCCGAAGGCACGCTCGGGGTCATCACCGACTGCCGCATGCGTCTGCGCCGCAAGCCCGAGCAGGAATGGCGCATGGCCTATACCGTCCGTACGCTGCACGAGGCGATCGAGGCGGCGCGGCGCATCATCCAGGCCGGCGCCGATCCCGCCGTGCTGCGTTGCCACGAGCCGAAGGAGGCCAAGTCTCTATTCGGCTTTGACGGGGAGACGGCGCCCCTGCTCGTCTACGACGAGGGCGATCCGGTCACGGTCGAGGCGAACCGGCGGATTGTCGAGCGCGAATGCGCCGGGCTGCTGGAGCCGATCGGCCCCGAGCCGCTCGATCGCTGGTTTGAAAAGCGAAATGACGTCAGCGCGACGATGCCGCTGGTCCGCAAGGGCTTCGTGTTCGATACGCTGGAGATCGCGGCGCCGTGGTCGCGCGTCGCCGCGGTCTATGATGCAACGATCGCCGCGCTCCTGGAGGTGCCGCATATCCGCGCCGCCACGGCGCGGCTCTCGCATGCCTACACGTCCGGCGGCGCGCTTTATTTCTCAATGACCGCCCGCCCGCCTGCGGACGAGATCGAGGCGACCTTCAACAGGCTGTGGGACGTCGGCACGCGCGCCGTGCTGGCGCATGGCGGCAACCTCGCCCACCATCACGGCATCGGCCTCAACCGATCGCGCTTCATGCGCGAGGCGCTGGGCTCCGCGTTGGACGCGCTGGCCGCGATCAAGCAGGCGCTCGATCCGCACGGCATCTGCAATCCCGGCAAGATGGGGCTCGCTTCGCCCTTCGGTGCGATCGACTGGCCGTAATGGCAGGCCGCGCCGGTCAGCCCGCCGGCGCGGGCACTTGCGGCGCCGTGCTCGCCGCGCCGCGCAGCGACAGCAGCAACAGGCCCGCGATCAGCGATGCCACGATCAGCAGCATGTTTGCGCTTTGATAGCTGCCGGTCGCATCGAACAGGGAACCCGCAAGCGCGGAGCCGATGCCGATCGAGATCGCCAGGATCGCATACAGCGCGGCGAGCACGAAGCCGTAATGCCGCAGCTCGAAATAATAGCTGCTGGCATAGGATAGGACGTTGACCGGGGCACCGAGGCCGACGCCGACCAGAAGCGCGATCACGGCGCCGAAGGCGAAACCCCCATGGAAGCCAAGCAGCAGCGCGCTTGCGATCGCCGGCACGACATAGCTGCCCGCGGCGACCAGCCGCGGGTTGAACCGGTCGAACAGAATGCCGGTGCCCAGCGCCCCGACGAGGAAGGATACGCCCAGGAACAGCGCTTCTTTCGCGGCCGCCGCTGGGGTCAGCCCGGCATCGGTCAGCATCGGCTGGAAATGAACCGAGAACGTACCGATCCAGATCGACACCAGGGCGACGGCAAGCGCGATGCGCCAGAAGCGCGGCCCGAGCAGCAACGCCCAGCGTTCCCTGCGGTCAATCTTCGGCGCGGGCGCGTGCACCGGATCGCCCGCCCCGCCCATCTCGCGCGGGATGCACAGCAGGGCGAAGGGGAAGGTCAACGCCAGTGCGCCCGCGGCCATCACGAAATAGGCGCCGCGCACGCCGTAGCTGCCGACCAGCTTGAGCACGATCCCGGGAATGATCGCGGTGAGCACGCCCGAGCCGACCAGCGCCAGTGCCAGCGCGAGGCCGCGCTGCACGACGAAATGCCGGGCGATGGCGTTCATCCAGACGAAGGCGCTCGCCGGCACGACCAGGATGCTGAACACTGCATAGGCAGCATACCAGGACCATAGCGTCGGCCCCGCCAGGCCCAGCAACCCGACGCCAAGACCGAAGCCCAGCGACCCCGGGACGAGCACGGGCTTCGGACCGAAGCGATCGACCAGGATCCCGACCGGCACATGTACGAACGACATCACCACCGTCGCGATGGTCAGCGCGAAGGCCGCGTCGCCGCGGCTCCAACCATAGGCGGTGTGGAGCGGATTCAGCATCGCGCCGACGACCTGGAAATGCACGCCCGTGACGCCGGTGCCGAGCGCGCCACCGAGCAGGATCGGCCAGCCGGTCGCGAATTCCGATCGGCTGGAAGGGAGCGCGGCGGCGGGCGAGGCAGTGCGGGTCATGGCTATCCTCTCAACAGTGTTCGCGGCCCCGGTGACGCCATCTCGTGCTGGCGGCTGTCATCGTGGGCCGAGCGATCCGGCGATCAGCCCGTCATCCGCTCGAAGGCGGCGAGCGGACCGATCATGGTCACGCCGCCATCGACCGGCAGGCAGACGCCGCTGACGAAGCGCGCCTCGGCGCTGGCGAGGAACAGCGCGGCATAGGCGATATCCCACGCATTGCCCTCGACTGCGGAGAGCGCGCCGACCCGCTGCCTGTTCGACCGCGCGGTCGGCGCCGAGAATTTCTCGACCAGCGGGGTCATAATGTGGCCCGGCGCGATGACGTTGGCGCGCAGGCCGTCGGCGCCGTACATCACGGCGGTCTCGCGAGTGAACTGGATCATCGCCGCCTTGGCCGGGCCGTAGGAAGCGTTGCCGTGAGCGCGCATGCCGGCGACCGAGGCGATGTTGATCACCGCCTTGCCGGCCCCGGCGAGCAGATGCGGTACGGCGGCGCGCGTCATCAGGAAGGCGCTGGCGAGGTTAAGGTTGACGCCGCGCTGCCAGATCGCTGGGTCGATCTCCTCGAGCTTGCCCGACCCGGCGCCCATCCCGACATTGTTGACGAGGATATCGAGGGAGCCCAGCGCTGCCACTGATTCGGCTACGATCCGCGCGCAATCGTCGGCATCGACGACGCTGCCCTGAACGACGACCGACTCGCCACCCTCGGCCGCGATCAGCGCGCGCGTCTCCTCGGCGCGATCACGATCGAGGTCTACCAGTGCGACGCGCGCGCCCTCGGAGGCGAACAGCAGGGCGATCGCCTTGCCGGTGCCGAAGCCCTCGCCGAGCGAGCCGGCGCCGGTGACGATCGCGGTGCAGCCTTTCAGCCGGGCGAGCCGGGGAAGGGAAGGAACCTCGCTGTTCACGCCGCGCGCGCGAACAGGGTGGCGTAGACGTCGTTCGAAAGCGTCGGCGAGAGCGGCATCTTGTCGGTGCCGGCGCGCGACTGCAGGTCGGCCATGCTGACCTCGAGATTTTCCGGAGCGACCTCGTAGAGCGAGAGATAGCGCCATGGGCTCATCTGGCCCGGCACGGCGGCGGAGATAGTAAAGCGCTGCGCGGCGATGAAGCCCGGCACCGCGAGCACATCGGGGATGTGGCGGTCATTGTACCAGTCGTTGAACGTGTCATCGTCGCCTTCGGTGGCGTTGGTCAGCACGACGAACAGCGTGCCGTCGTTGCGGTCCGCGCCGCCGTCAGCGCGCACGCGCTCGCGGATCGGCGAGGCGGCGAGCATCAGCACGCTGGTGCCGTCGATCGCGTCGGTCAGCGGCATGTCGGCGGTGCCCGAGCGGGCGAACAGGCCACCCAGCACGTCGCCGATCGGCGCCGACAGCGGGTAGCGTGCCGCAACTTCCCAGCGCGCGGCGTCCTCTGGCTTGGCAATCGTGTAGAGCGCGCCGTCGTCAACGCCCGGCACCCGCTTCACGTCGCCGAGATGCCGGGAGCCGTACCAGCTCAGATAGTCCGCCTCGCGCCCCAGCTTGCCCTTGCTCAGCACGAACAGCAGATCGCCCATCTCCTAAGCCTCCTGTTTCTCGGCCTGCTCCGCCAGTCGCGCGCGCAGCACCGGTTTCACGATCTTGCCCATCGCGTTGCGCGGGAACTCCGCGACGAAGATCCACTCGTCCGGCATCTTGTAGCGGGCAAGCGACTGTTCGCACAGCGCGCCGAGCTCGGCACGCAGCCGATCTTCCGCGCCCGGCCGCGCCGGCTGGACGAAGGCGACGGTGCGCATGCCCAGGCGCAGGTCGGGCTTGCCGATCAGCGCGCAGGCGGCGACCTCAGGATGGTCGTGGAGCACGCGCTCGACCTCGGCCGGGTAAATGTTCGAGCCCCCGCGCAGGATCAGCTCCGAGCTGCGGTCGGCGAGATAGATCCAGCCCTCCGCGTCGAGCGAGCCCATGTCGCTGGTGTGGAGCACGCGGCCGCGCAGCAGCTCGGCGGTCTTCTCGGGATTGTTCCAATAACCGAGCGCGGGCGTGTAGACGTTCGCCCACGGTCCCTAAGTGACGCCCGAGACGCAGACCTCGCCGACCTCGCCGGCCGGCAGGATGCTGCCGTCCGCGGCGCGGATCGTCACGACGAGATGCGGGACGGGCAGGCCGCTCGAGCCGGTCGGCGGCTCGATGCCGCGAGTCTCGGTGACCACGGTCGGCGCCTCGGTAAGGCCGTAGCTGCCACCGAGCGGATAGCCGTAGCGCGCCTTGAAGGCGTTGCGGATCGGCATCGGCAGCGGCGCACCGCCGGCGCCGATATGGACGCTCTCAGGCAGGTCGCGGTTCGACTGGAGAAGATCGTATACGATCGTCGGCACGAAAGTGCAGGTGCCGATCTTCTCGCGCTCCAGCCAGTCGACCACCGGATCGATCTTGGTCGTGGTGCCGCAGACGCAGCTCTGGCCGTTCCAGAAGGCAAACACTGGACCCAAGATCATCAGGTTGCAGATGGTGAGCGGCAGAATGACGCCGCGCCGCCGGTCCGGATGCGACAGCCCGGCCTCCGACATCACGGCGACGATCGCGATCATGTTGTGCTGGCTGTGGACGACGCCCATAGGCGTGCCGGTGGTGCCGCTGGTGTACATGATCGCGGCGGGCGCGAAGGGATCAACGGGACCGGTCGCGAGCGGCGCGGGGCCTTGCGCGGTATAGACGTCTTGCCAGCCGATATCCCGCGTCGCGTCATCGATCACGATCACGTGCGAGAGCGCGAGAAGCTCGGGTCGCAGGGCGTCGAACGGTTCGGCGAAACGGCTGTCGGTCAGCAGAAGTTTCGCCTCGGAATGGACGAGAATATGGAGCTTTTCGTTGGGCGACAGGACGGTGTTGATGCCCACCCAGATCGCACCCAGCCGCTGCGCAGCCATAAACGCAATCGCGATGTCGCAGCAGTTCGGCAGCGAGGCGGCGATGCGGTCGCCGCGTCCCACGCCGAGGCTCAGGAAAAGGTGCGCGGCTGCCGTCGCGGCACGATCGACCTCGACGTATCTCAGCCGGCGGCGGGCGTCGACGAGCGCTTCGGCATCCGGTCGCTCCGCCAGCTGGCGGTCGAGCAGCGATGCGATATCGCGCGGACCGACGGGCGGATGGGCCCGATGGGCAGGCGCGGCGAGACCCAGCGCGTGATAGTCCGCCGCATCCATATCCCAACCCACAACTTGTTTATAGGTTTACGCCATCATTCATGGAGCCGGCGCTGCTTGCCGTCAATGTATGCTTGCGATGGATGCGGGACGCCGGCGTCGGGCGATAACCTCGCCGCCGTTTGCGGTGGGTCGCCGTCAGTGCGGCGGGCGGACGACGGTTGCGAGATCGCCGGTTCGGGCGATGATCACGTCGGACCCGGGCGTGAAGAAATCGGTGATCTCGGTGCCCGACAGCTTTTGGCCGCGGGTGTTACGGACATAGGTTGCGGGTTCGATCCGCAGCGCCTGCACGCCGCGATCATCCTTTACCTCGACGCGATCTGTCGCGATCGATACGACCTCGCCGACGATCGGACAATCGTCGCCGCGCGCCATGATGCGGGTGTCGAGCGACAGCCGGAAGCGATCCGATATGTTGCTGAGCCCGGTGTGAGGTGTCCATAGGTTCATCAGGAGCACGTCGCCGGCCCGATAGGTCGCGCGGCGCCATGCGTCGGCCGGGATGGCGTCGAGCGGGATCGACGTGTTCGATCCGTTGGCCAGTTTCGGGTGGCGATTGATCTCCTCGGTCAGCCCTTCTGCCAGAATGAGGCCGCCGACGTTCTCGTCGATCTCGGCGAGCGGGATCCAGCAGATGCGAAAGGGCAGGCCGGGACTGTAGGGCCCGTCCTGGTGAATGCCGTCGATGCGGGGCTGCGCCGGCTCCCGGCTGGGCGGCGTCGCGCGATATTCGGCGATCGGCACCCAGAACGGCTCGTCCTCGAAGAGGCGCTGGAAGAAGTCGTTGATCGGCTTCTGCGCGGCGAGCAGCTTCCAGAGCTGGCGATCTGCGAGCGGTTCCATGCGGAACGGATAGTCGGCCAGGCTGGCGCCGTTGTAACACACGCTGCGGTCCGTCGGCGCATCGCCGACCGGATCGGTCACGCCTTGCCGCTCGAGCTCGGCGACATATTCGGCGCGCAGCTTGCCCACCGCGTCGGTGTCGAGCACGTCGCGGAAGAACCAGTAGCCGTCCCGCCGCCACGCCTCATCGAGCGCGGCGAGATCGCCGATCAGGTGGTTGTGCGTCTTGAGCTCGTGCACGACCGGAAAATCGGGGGTAGCTGGCCGCTCGTCCGTGACTGCCTGGGTAGCCATGTCTCTCTCCTATGTAGCACGGTTCTAGGCAGTGCTCGGCAGGCCACAAGGGGCATATTGAACTAAAATAGGCGGCATAATTCTTGTTCGGCGGCCGTCGCCGTTGAAGGGGAGGTCGAACCGCCGGCGCCGTGTTCGGCTGGACAGGTCCGTCATCGTCGCTAGAGGATTGCTTCGCTGATGGGGATAAGACTGAACGGCAACATCACGGAACGCGGCGGCCGACGCCCTGCGCGAGGCGCCGCCTGATGCCCGTGACAGGTCAGTCCGGGTTGGCCGATGGCGTCCGCGAGCAGATCCTGCTCTTTTGCGTGATGCTGGCGACGGCGATCGGCACGACCGGCATGCAATCGGTGCTACCCGCGATCGGCCGCAGCCTGCATCTGCCCGATCCGGTGATCGCGGTTGCCTTCTCGCTGTCGGCGCTGCTGTTCGCCCTGGCAGCACCCGCCTGGGCGAAGCGGCTGGGGGCGTTCGGCTCCAAGCGCATGATCCAGATCGGCAATGCCGGGTTCGTCGTCTCGATGGTGGTGTGTGGCCTCGCGCTGACCGCCGGGCTGCGCGGCGTCCTCGCCGCGCCGATCGCGTTCGGCTGCTTCGTGGTCGGGCGCGGCATCTATGGCCTGTTCGGTTCGGCCGCGACGCCGGCGGCCCAGTCGATGGTGGTGACGATCACGCCGCGCAAGGCGTGGACCAAGGCGCTCAGCGTGCTCGCCTCGGCGTTCGGGCTCGGCACCATCCTCGGGCCGGCGCTGGCGCCTTTCTTCGTCTTTCCTTTCGCCGGGCTGGCCGGACCGGCCTATGTCTTCGCGGTGCTCGGCATCCTCATGTCGGTGGTGATCGCGACGCAGCTCCGTGATGTGCCGAGGTCCTCCGACGCCCATGCCGTGGCGCTGGAGGAACCGACGATCGGCGGCGAACCGAGCGATGTGACGGCCGCGGCCGCGGCGGCACCGGCAGCGGGCGTGCACGTCGGCTACACCGATCCGCGAATCTGGCCCTGGATACTGGCCGGACTGATCTCGGGTCATGCCCAGGCGATCGCGGGCCAGACGCTTGCCTTTCTCGTCATCGACCGGCTGGCCGCGCCGCCGGCCACGGCACAACCGCTGATCGGCATGATCCTCATGGGCGGCGCGCTCGCCGCGCTGCTGGCGCAATGAGGCGTGATTCCCCGCCTTGACCTGCGGCCTCGCGCGATGGTGCTGTGGGGCGCCGCGCTGTCAGCGTTCGGCTGCCTCGGTATCGCGCTCGCGACTGATCTGCACGGCATCGCCGTTACCTTCGCGGTCGCCTCATTGGGTTTCGGCTTTTTGCGGCCGGGCTTCACCGCCGGCGCTTCGCTGGCGGTGGGCGCGGCAGAGCAGGGCGTGGTGGCGGGGCGTGTCGCCGCCGTGAACGGCTATACGTTCGTGCTCGGCCCCTCCATCGGCATCTTCCTGTACGATCAATCGCACGCCTTGCCTTATCTCGTCAGCGCAATCGGGCTGGCGGGATTGACCGCCTACTCGGCTGTCCGCCTGCGGGACTGAGTGATCGGGCGCTGAAACCTGATCTCGCCGGCAGGTTCTGGCGCGTCAGGCGGCGGGAACCGTGATCGGATAGTCGAGCAGCTGCTGCGCCTTGCCCTTGGCGAGCGGATCGAGCCGGAGTGAGGCGAACTGTCCGCCGCCCAGCGCATCGCGGAAATGCAGGTTGAGCGCGTCGAGGCCGGGAACCTCGTAGATGTCAACGCCGGGATTGGCGCCGCCTTCGAACTCGTGCGCGAAATGGCGTTCCATCGCCGCCTCGTTCAGCGCGGCGCGGATATAGGGGAGATGGTCCGGATCGCGCGCGATCACGCCGATATTGAACGCATCGCCCTTGTCACCGGATCGCGCCCAGGCGAGCTCGATCAGCGGCACCGTGCGGGTCTCGCCCGAAGCGTCCCGCCGGAGACCGGGCTCGGCACGCACCGTGCTCGCGGGATCGTAGGTCCCGTCCGCGGGTGCGGATACGACCATCATATCGGTCCGCTCGCCCAAGCTGATCGCGATCGGCAACGCCTCGCGATCGACGGTGGTCGAGAAAACGCGCATCACCGGCGTCACCTGCGCGCGGCCGCCGAACCAGCCGGTCGTACCGACCGCCATCGACGTGGTCGGCGCGTCGAACTCGCGCAGGAAGATCGGGAAGGCCCGCGGATCGTCGTGCTCGACCGCGACCTTGCAGACCACCTCGCGGGTGTTGCCGGCGCGCGCGTTCGCGCCATAGCTCGCCTCGGCGCCGATCGTCTCGATCCGGGTCGCGCGTAACGGGCCGATGTTGCGCTCGCGCAGCATCTCCTCGACGCGGGTGACGACCGCCTCGCCCTGCCGCATCGCCTTGCGTGCCGCATCACGTCCGACGACGGGCATGAAGGCGATGCAGCGCTCGCCATCCCTGTGCGTCACCGAGACCTTGCAGCGCCCGGTTGGCGGATAGCCGATCGCGCCCGTCACCTTCACGCGGTCGGGGCCGATTTGCTCCACCTTCAGTCGGGTGAAGTCGCACACCACGTCGGGCAGCATGTAGGCCTGCGGGTCGCCGACCTCATAGAGGATCTGCTCCGCGACGACCGGCACGCTGACAAGGCCGCCACTGCCCTCCGGCTTGGTGACGACGAAACTGCCGTCCCCGGCGCATTCGACAATCGGGTAGCCGATATGCGCCCAGTCGGGCACGTCCTCCCAGTCGGTGAACAGGCCGCCAGTCGCCTGCGCGCCGCATTCGATGACATGTCCTGCAAGCGATCCAGCGCAGAGGCGGTCATATTCGTCGGATGCCCAGCCGAATTCGTGGATCAGCGGGCCGAGAGTGAGCGCGGAATCGACGACGCGGCCGGTGATGACCTCATCCGCGCCCATCGCCAGCGCGGGGGCGATCGGCGTCGCGCCGAGATAGGCGTTGGCGGTTACGATCTGTTCACGCGGCGGGAAGGAAACGCCGGTGAACATCTCGCGATCGCTTGCGATCCTGTCGAGCGAGCCCAGCATGTCGTCGCCTTCGACGATCGCGATCCTGAAGGAGAGGCCGGCCTCGGCCGCGATCTTCTCCATGCGGGCGAGGCAGGCGCGGGGATTCACGCCGCCGGCATTGGTGACGATCTTCGCGCCGGTCTCCTTGATCAGCCGGAGATTGTCCTTCCAGACCCACTCGGTGAAATCATGCGCATAGCCCAGCGTGTCGCGCTTCGCGCGCATCGATCCCAGCACCGACATCGTTGCCTCGGCGAGATAGTCGAGCACCAGAAAGTCGACACCGGCGCGAAGCAGTTGTGTCGGCGCGACCGAGCTGTCGCCGTAGAAGGCGCAGGCGCCGCCGATTCTCACGGTATTGCCCATGGGTCGCTCTCCTTGCGCTTTCGCATGTCGATACATCTAACTAGGGTCAGGACTCATTGAGCCAGAACAGGAAGGTTGCGGCGAGGGTAACGGCTGACAGGAAGGTGTGTGCGCAGCGGTCGTAGCGGGTGTGGATGCGTCGCCAATCTTTCAGGCGCGCGAACATGTTCTCGATGCGGTGGCGCTGCTGGTAGAGGGTGCGATCGTAGCTGTGCTGGATCTTCCGCTGGGCGTGTGGCGGGATGCACGGCGTGATCCCGCGGTCGGTGAGCGCCTGACGGAACCAGCGGGCGTCGTAGGCACGGTCGGCGAGCATGGTCCTGGCGGTCGGCAGGGCATCGAGCATCATCGCCGCGCCCTTGTAGTCGCTTGTCTGACCCGCCGTCAGCCGGAGCAGGACGGGGCGGCCGTGGCCGTCGCATACGGCATGCAGCTTGCTGGTTAGGCCGCCGCGGCTGCGCCCGATGCAGCGGGGTAGAGCCCCTTTTTTAGGAGGCTGGCCGCGGTGCGATGCGCTTTGAGGTGGGTGGCGTCGATCATGAGTTGCTCACTGCCCTTGCTCTTCGATAGCTCGGCGAAGATGCGGTCGAACACGCCCAACCGGCTCCACCGAATAAAGCGGTTGTAGATCGTCTTGTGCGGGCCATAACCGGCCGGTGCGTCGCGCCAGCGCATCCCGTTGCGGATCACGAACAACATGCCGCTCAGCACACGCCGGTCATCGACCCGCGGAATGCCATGCGAAAGCGGAAAGAACGGCTCGATGCGGCGCATCTGCGCCTCGCTCAGCAAAAACAAATCATCCATGCGGCACCTCCGCCGGATCATGAATCAGCTACGCCGACCAGCCGCAAGCACTTTAATGGGTCCTGACCCTAGGTGCAAGCCGGATTCGGATCGATCGAGCGGAGGGATGCCATGGCGGAGTTCGAAGACATCTCGGTCGGCGTGGCGGATCGTATCGGCACGGTCAGCATCAACCGGCCCGAGAAGGGCAATACGGTCCGGCCGCATACGCTGGCGGAAATCTGCGTCGGCCTCGACACGCTGATCGCCGATGACAAGGTCGCGGCGATCGTGCGGCGCGCCGAGGGCAAGCATTTCTCCGCCGGCGCCGACTTTGCCTTCCTGGAGCAGATGGAGGCGATGAGCGGTAGCGAGATCAAGGCGTCTGTCTATCAGCATTTCCAAGGTGCTGCGCGGCGACTTTATCATTGCCCGAAGCCGACGCTGGCGCTGGTGCAGGGTGCGGCGGTGACCGTCGGCTGCGAACTGGCGCTGGCCTGCGATTTCCGGGTGCTGGCCGACAACGCCTTCCTTCAGGAGAGCTGGATCAGGCTCGGCATCATGCCGCCGCTTGGCGGGCTGTTCCTGTTGCCACGCATGATCGGCCTCGGCCGTGCGTCTCAGATGGTGCTGCGCGGGATCCAGGTGAAGGCGGAGGAGGCGGAGCGGATCGGGCTGGCCTCAGAGGTGGTGGCGCTCGACGCGCTCGCGTCGCGGGGCGCCGAGCTGGCGGCAGAACTCGCGGCGGTGGCGCCGCTGGCCTACGCCTCGGTCAAGCAGGCGATGCATCGCGGGCTCGAAACCTCGATGGAAGCGGAATGGTCCGCCAACGTGAACAACCAGGCGATCCTGCTGAAGAGCGAGGATTTCCGCGAGGGCCTTGCTGCCGTGAAGGGCAAGCGCGCGCCGGCCTATCGAGGACGGTGAAACGTCAGGGGGCGTTACGCTCTCGACGATCGTCATGAGTCGCCGACAACGACGTTGCGTGCCAGCGGGCGAGATGGGTCAGATACTGACGGGTACGGAACGCGGCATCGATCGGCCGGCGCGTGATGATCGCGTCGACGATCTCGGCGTGGTTCACACTGACGAGCCGTGCCAGATCGGCCTGCGGCAAAATGGTCTTGCTGCGCCCAGCTTCGCTCATCGAAAGCTCAATCATCACCAGCGTGAAGAATTCGACCAGCGGATTTTGGCACGCCTGCGCGACCAACCGTTCCACGCGCGCGCCTTTGTTGGCCCAATCCGCCGTCGGGATACGCGCGGCGGCGACATCTGCCGCGACCGCGGCCTGGAGCTCGGTTGCAAGGTCCGGCGCAATGCGGGCAGCGCCAAGCTGAGCCGCACAGGCCTCGAGCACGCGCCGCGCCTCGATCTGCTCGGCGAAGTCCAACCGGATCGTCGAAAGATAGAGCGACGTCATCTCGATGGCCGCATAAGGTTCGGCGGCGCCCACGAAGATCCCGCCGCCGCGGCCCTGCGCGACCCTGACCGCACCACTGCGCTCGAGGATGCGGATGGCATCGCGCAGCGTGTTGCGGCTGACGGCGAAACGCTCTTGGAGCCCGGCTTCGTGGCCAAGCTCGTCGCCCGGCGCGAGGCGCTCGGCGCCGATGAAGGTCTTGATCGCGACGGCGATCCGATCAGCCAGCCGCTCGACCCTATCCGGATCAACGCCCGGACTATCCGCTAGGGAGCGACGCGCATCCCAGCTGGAAAGGGCGTCCGCGAGATTGCCGGCAAGAATGGCCTCGGCGGCGTCGCAACGCAACCTCCATTCGGTATGAAAGTCGTGTTCGGCGCCCATCGCATCGTCGTTGCCAAGCCGCCTCATGAGGCGGGAAAAGAGCGCCAGGATCGGTTGCCGGGCCGCGGCGAGTACCGCGTCCTCGAGTGCTTCGGCAGTTGCGGCGAGCGCGGTCTCGTTTTCGGGCGGTGCGATCAGTGCGCGCAGGACGTCGTGATCGGAGCCGTCGACAAAGCGCAGCGCCCGCTCGATCAGCGCGCCGTCGACCGCCTTGCGCGCCTCGGCCACCTGTTCTGCCGAGAGATTCCGGTCGGAAAGGTAGAGGTGCATTGCGCGCATGGCGCTTTCGATCGGCGGCGCCGCGACGAACAGCCCGCCGCCGCGCCCCTCGCGCATCGCGACGACGCCGTCGTCGAGCAGGTAGACGATCGCCTTGCGCAACGTCGGCACGCTGATGCGAAAACGCTGCGCGACCTCCGGCAGCGCGCCCAGATAGGTGCCGACCGGCGCTTCTGACTCGATGACCTCGCGCGCCATGCGTCGTGCCAGTCGGATCGGCGCGGGCCGCCCGTCGTCGCTCGCGGGATCGGGCTGCTCGGTTTTTCTCATACGCCCGTGTTGCGGCGATCGCCGGCCGGGATCAACCGCGCGCGACCCGACGGCCGCTTCCGACGAGGATCATCCGAATTTAACATAACACTTATTTTATCAGACTGTTCAGCAGTAAGCGCACAAACACACAACGGCGGCCGTCACTGCAACGGGGCCGGCCCGCGAGGCGCCGCCCCTCGCCGGGAAAAAGCGCCGAACGGCTGGCCGGCCGAAGCCGGCCAGCCCCCTAATTATTTGCTCGAGGCCTCGTGCGCCTTGCCGGTGTGCTCGTGAGCCGTTTTCGAGTGCTCGTGAGCAGAGGCCGAATGCGCCTTCCCCTCATCGTGCTTGCCTTGATCATGATGATGAGCGGCCTGCCGATGGTGGTGCGCCGCGGCCTCGTGATGCGAAGCGGCGTTGTGATGATGCTCGCTCGAGCCGTGTTTTGCCATTTTTTCTCTCCTGCGCCGCGATGGGTGCGGCATGCTTGGGTTCGCGAGTTGGCATGACGTCTAGCTTACTCATTTCTGACTGCGCGGTCGGCCGTGCCATGCTTGCGGTCAAATAACGCATTCTATAGGTGCGATGAACTCTCTTCGTCACAAATTCAAACTCCGACTCCGCGATGGCGCGGCTGGCAAAGCGCCGCTGCGGCTGGCCGGGGACGAATAACACATAGCGGACGGCGTCATCGGCAACGGCTGCGCCGGGGCGATAAATGGCCTCGAGCTGAATGTTGCCATGCTGGTTGAGAATGCGGCGCTTATCGGACACCCTTGCGTGTTAGCAGTGGGCTGGGTCAGTGTTCAATCGGACCCGGCGAGTTGAGAACCGCGCCTGTGATGAGACGCTGTGCTCGCATGCGCTGTTGCAACCTTCTCCTGCCGCTTATGCTCGTGGCATGCGCCCCCGAGCCGGCCGTGCCAAGCGCGCCAGCCTTCAACGGCCTCAGTTCGCGTTATAGTTGCAGCGACGGCCGGATGATCGAGGTGCTCTACGGCGCGGAAGTTGCCGTTGTGACGATTAACGGTGAGCCGATTCAGATGAAGCTGGCGCCATCGGCTGATGGTGCCCGGTACAGTGGTGGCGGATGGCAATGGTGGGGCAAGGGCGAACGCGACGGCCTGTTAAGTTCCTTGATGATCGGAGAGAAGGTCGCCTCTGCCCCCGGCATCTCTTGTCATGCTTCGTGAGGATCCGTGCCATTACTACGCCAAAGCCACGCGATGAAGCTCGACGGTAGCATTGTCTCCAATCTCCAGGCTGCGCTGGCGAGCGCGCGCCGTTTTCGCGACAAGCCTGTGTATCCCGACACGTTAAACCATTGGCGCAATGTGCTCTCCCACGCCCATTATCTGCTAGGCAAGGGGCAGATTGGCGAAATCAACGCTATACGAAACTTGAGCAGCGCGCTGGGGGCCGAGCTCGAACAGCGCAAGCTAGATCCAGACAAACCGCATCTATAACTCGCTTGACAGGACCCCGCTAGCAAGCGGAGGTCTGTAAGATGAAGGCCATCGTCTTCCTTGGCAATTGGCGGCAAAATACAGACTGGCCGGTCATTCTGGCCAGCCGCGCCAACGGCAGCGAAGTCGGCATGGAAGCACTCAGCGAAGGCACACGAATGGACGCCTCGAAGAACGCCATTTTGACGCGGGATAAGGTCACATTTCGAGGCTTTCGGCCGTTCCGCGGGCCTTTTGGCAGGAGGATCGGTTAGAGCTGCAGGTCCGTTTTCGATGGATCGGTCGGTCAGACGGGCGCGGCTCGCGCGTTGAGCCACGCAACGCGCGTGAAGTTGTAAGCGAGGTTGGCCATGCCGATCTTCACCTCAGCGCGGGCGAGGCCGATGGTGCGGACGACCAGCTTCATCCGATGCTTCTGCCCGGCGAAGACGTGCTCGACGGCGGAGCGGACCGCTGAGCGCGCAGCATTGGCCTTGGCGTGGCTCGCCGGAAGCGGTTGCCCCTTCGGCTTGCGGTAGTGCACCATCGATATGCGTCCGCGCTTCGTCATCGCCGCCTCGTTCCGGGCGGAGCGGTAGGCCGTGTCGGCCCACACCTTCGACGCCGTGTTCTTTGGATCGAGCAGGTCCTCGAACGGACGGCTATCGTGCGCGGCAGCGCTGGTGACGGTCCATCGTCGGATCAAGCCATGGCGCCGATCGATGCCGGCATGGTTCTTGTAGCCGAATACCGGCACCGCGATCTCCACGCCGGTCGCCTTCATCTTGCTCGCCTCGCTGCGCTTCGAGCGGCCGCGCTTGATCGTCCAGCGTGCATCGAGGTCCTTCTGCCGCCGCTTCGCCTCCGACCAGCCAGGCGGCGTGCCGCCGCCGCGGACGATGGCCTTCTCGTCATCGGTCAGCTTCTGGCGCGGCGCCGCGACGACGGTGGCATCGATTATCTGCCCCCCTCCACCTGCCTTCCAACGATGCTGCGCATCGCCGGAACCTTCTTGGCAGGCTCCGCCCATGGCGAGATAACCGGCATCGTGGAGCGCGGCGTCGAATCGCTCGAACAGCTTGTCCATAGCGCCGGCGCGCACGAGTTGCTCGCGGAACAACCAGATCGTCTTCGCATCCGGAGCGCGATCGCCGAGCCCCAGGCCGAGGAAGCGCATGAATGAGAGCCGATCCCGCACCTGGAACTCGGCGGTGTCGTCCGACAGGCTGTAGAGCGCCTGCAGAACCAGGACCTTGAACATCAGCACCGCGTCATAGGGAGGTCGGCCGCCGCGGCTGCGATCCGATCGTGCCAGCGCCGCATCGAGCACGGCGCGGAACAGCTCGAAATCCACCACCGCGCTCAGCCGCTCCAGCGGATCACCCGCCGCCGACAACGCCGCCAACCGCTCGTCCACATCGAAGAAACCCGGCTGCGTCTTGCGGGATCGCCGGGAAGACAGCCGAGGCCGGGAAGAAGATCGGGCGCAAATAGGTTACGCTCAACGCATCGACCGTATCGTGGGTGTAGCGGATGCCGCCGTTGACCTTGAGCCCCGGTAGCAGCTGCTGGAGATCGTATTCGCCAGACGCATAGACCGCCTTCGACGTGGTCGTTGCATATTGAACGTTGGTGCGCTCGAGGATGGCGACGTTGATCGTGTCGTTCTCGAACTTGCCGCCCGGATCCTGCTGGTCGGCATAGCCGCCGACCGACCAGGTGAACATGTTGTTAAAGGACTTGCCGGACAGGCGCAGCTCCTCGCTGAACTGCTCCTGCCAGTTGAACGGCAGGCTCTCGGTGGCGTCGCCGCCGAAAGCCTGGCACGCCGAGTGGCAGGTGAGGATCAGGTTGCCGTTCGACGCGGAGAAGTTCGATGCCTCGAAATCCTTCACGTTGATATAGCCGAAGATGTTCTTGAGCTGAACGGTGTCGCTCAGATCGGCGGTCGTGGCGTTGACCAGAAAGATGTTTGTCCGCCGGTCGAAGCTCGGCGCATTATAGTAGACTGCGCGCGGCCCGCGGGCCAGCTGCGCCGCAAGCTGTGCGCTCTGCGACGCGGCGTAGCCGGCAGCGGTGAACGGCGCCGCGCCTGGAGTCCCTGCAGGCACGACCGAGCCGTCCGGCGCGATGCCATAGGCTGCACCGAAGCCGGCCGCCAGCCCGGCCAACTCACCCGCGATCACCGGCGTGTTAGATCCGGAATTGACCACGGCGGTGCCGTTGTCGTGCGTATGCTGGTAAGCAAGCGTCGTGGTGTTCTGGAGCGTATCGGTGAACTTCTCCGTCAGACCGAGGCGGTAGGATTCATAGTCGACGTTGTCGAGATCTTCGCCGGTCTGGAGATCCTTGGTGAAGCCGTCGCGCCGGGCGATCTCGAAAGCACCACGCAGCAGCAGCCGATCCTCGACGAGCGGGATGTTCAGCGCGCCGTCGCCGGTCTTGAGGCCGTAGTCGCCGAGCTTGAGCTCGACATAGCCGCCGAAATCATTCTTCGGGGCCTGCGCGCCGACCATGACGTTGCCGCCGTCGGTGACGCGGCCGAAGTTGACGCCCTGCGGACCGCGCAGCACCTGCACGTTGGCGAGATCGAAGAATTCACCGGTATTGAGCTGCGTGATCGGAACTTCGTTGAAGTAGGTGATCACCGCCGGGAACAGCGTGCCTTAGGAGAAGCCCTGGCCGCGGATCGTGTAGGTCAGGTTGTTGCGATCCGACACCGAGGCGGTGACCGAGAGGCCCGGCGAGCTCTCGGCGATGTCGACCGGCGTGAACACGCCCTTGCTGGCGATGACCGCCGGCGTCACGACTGAAACCGCGACCGGAACGTCCTGAAGGCGCTCGTTGACGCGGCGGGCGGTGACCACGATGTCACCGATCGGTGCTGCGCTCGCGGCACCCGAGGCGGGCGGCGCGCTAGGATTGGTCGCCGGGGTCTCGGCAGGCGCGGTCTGCGCAAACGCGGGCACGGCGGCGCAGCCGAGCGCGGCGACACCGCACAGCAGACCAATTTTCACAGACGTCATCTGGCTTTTCCCCTCCCTATTGCGGCGCAGCATTATTTTTCGCCGCCATCTTTCGCCGCGATGCGTAAAAACATATCCAAGGTTGCGCAAGACCAGCGTCAGCGCTTTCTATCGTAAATTTCGTTTTGCTTCACTCCGTGACATCAATTCAACAGTCTGACAAAGTGAGCTGGCTTATCAAGAGCCGGAATACTATAAGCAGCAGCATATATAGCTAGCAGACAGCCAGCATGACTATTATCGGATCTGGCCATTGGTGGGTGCCGCCCGCGCTCAGGGGTTGATCAAGCCGGCCAATCCATACAAGGCGGCCACCGTACGGAATCTGCGCGGAGGGTGAGAATGCTGCAGGCGCTTCGCGTGATCGATTTCGCCTCGATGGTCGCGGGGCCGGCGGCCGCCGGCTTCCTCGCCGACTGGGGCGCCGACGTCATCAAAATCGAGCCGCACGAGGGGGACAAGATGCGCGCTCGCCCCGGCAGCCCGCTCGGCAGCGCCAACTATGATCCGCACAACCGCGGCAAGCGCTCGATCGCCCTCGATACGTCGGCACCCGACACGCGCGACATCATCCTGCGTCTCGTGCGCGATGCCGATCTGTTCATCACCAACCTGCTGCCCGATCGGCTGGCGAGGCTGCAGCTCGATTATGAGACGTTGCACGCGCTCAATCCGCGCATGGTGTACGGCTCGGTGTCGAGCTTTGGCCAGGTTGGGCCCGATCGCAATCGCGGCGCCAGCGACAATCTCGGCTTCTGGGCGCGCGGCGGCGGCACCGGGCTGCTCACCGTCGAGGGCCGCGATCCGCTGCCGATCCGCCAGGCGGTCGGCGATCGCTCGACCGGCATGTGCGCCTGCGCGGGCATGCTGGCGGCGCTGTTCGAGGCGCAGCGCACCGGCATCGGTCGCTGGATCGACACCTCGCTGATCGGCGCGGGCATGTGGGCGTTCGCCACCGACTATACGAACATGCTCAACTATGACCGTTCGGTGCCGAGTCGCGACCGGCACGCGGCGGCGATCCCGCTCGCCAATTATTTCCGGACGCGCGACGGTCGCTGGCTGCAGCTCAATACCGACCTGCCGGAGTTCGCAGCGGCGGTCGGCCGGCTGGATCTTCTCGCCGATCCGCGCTTCGCGTCGCCACGCCTATCGCGCGAGATGCGCGCCGCGCTGGTCGACGAGGCCGATGCGATCATCGGCGCGATGGACCTCGCCGAGCTCGCGCCGCTGCTCGATGCCGGCAAGGTCAAGTTCGAGCCGATTCAGACGCTCGCCGACGTCGTCGCCGATCCCGCCGTGACGGCAAACCACCGCATCGTCGCAGCCGAGCGCGAGGGGCGGCCCTTCCGCCAGATTGCCTCGCCCTGCGTCGAGATGCGGGACGGCGCGCCGGTGCCACACAGCTATCGTTCGCCGCCCCGCCTCGGCGAGCATGCTGAGGCGATCCTTGCGGAGCTCGGCTACGATGAGGCGGATGTCGCGCGGATGCGCGCCAACGGAACGCTGCCGGCGGCGGCCTAGCCGGCCAGCGCCTTCAGCCGCTCGATCCGTGCCTTGCGGGCTTGTGCGCCCTTGGTCGGGGCGGGCTCGGCGTCGGGAATGGCAGGAATGGTCTGGCCGCGCCGCGCCAGCTCGTGGCGCAGACGGGCCATGAGCGGTTCCCGCGTCGTCGGGCTCGGTGTCCAGAGCTCGTTGAGATCGGCGACCATCGGCAGCGTCCGCTCGACGGTCATTGTCGCCTCGGCACCGTCCAGCGTCGCCTCGCCCACGAAAGTCGATCGGCCTTCATAGGAGAGCGTTGCCTTGCCCTGCTTCTGCCAGGGCGCGCCGGCCGGCACGCAAAAGCGGGAGCCCGCGTCGGTCACGACGATGTCAGCGACGCGGAAGGGCAGGGGAAAGCCATGTTCGTCGAGGAGTGTCAGATGTGCGGGCATCGTGCTCGCCGCGGCTGCTGCGGCGAGCTCGCGCCACGGCGTCTCGCCCCATTTCGGTGCCGCGCTGATGCTGCCGGCGGGTGCCGGATCGGACGGGCGGCTGACCGTGCCGGCGGTTGCCTCCCAGCGTTGCGGCGGACCATCCATCAAGTCGCGGCTTGCCCACCAGAGAACGCGCACCGGCGTCACCTCGATGATGATCCGGCTCCAGTACCAGACCGCCTCGCGCGCCGTTTCCCACGGCACGATCACCGCACCGCCCGACGCGGTCTCCGCGATATAGCGCAGCGCGTTGGCCTGGATGTCGGCATCGCGGACGCTGGCGAGGCCGGCGATCGAGATCACCGGTTCGCCGGGCGCCATGCCCTCGATCAGCAGCCCGACCCTCGGATTCCGGCGGGCCCGTTCGGCCTTGGCGGGGTAGGCGATGCCGGTGGCGAGATCGACGGTGGCGAGATCGTCGGGCGTCAAGCATAGGATCGGCGTGTCGATCGGCACGCCTGCCGCGCTGATCGTGGCGAACTCGCTGACCACGGCGGATCGCAGGAGACCCGACACCTCCGGCGGCAGTTCCGACTGTATCGACATGACGTCCTCTCGCTCCCTGCTTCGATCGGGTTCGTGTCCCGGCCGGCGATGGGCGGTGGTATGATATCCCGGTAGGCGGAAGTCGACTGGAAAGCTTGCTCAGCACAGGATAGGAAACAGTGTGCGTATTGCGGCGTAGCGGTGACCGCCCGCCGCTTCGGAGAGGAGGCTTCGGCCAATGAGCGTGATCGAATCACCGACCAACAATGTCGGCATTGCGCCGGACACCCTCAAGGAAATCTACCGGCAGATGGCGCGGATCCGCGCGGTCGACGTCGCGATCCAGCGCGGGCTTTCGGGCGGCAAATTCCTGTTCAGCTATTGGCCGATGACCGGGCAGGAGGCGATCCCGGCGGTGCTCTCGACGATGACGTCCACCGACGATTACATGGTCACCATCTATCGCGGCATCCATGATCAGGTCGCGAAGGGGGTGCCGCTTGTCGGCCTGTTCGCCGAGGCGCTCGGCCGTACGACGGGCGTCAATAAGGGTAAGGGCGGCAGTCCGCACATCTCGCATCCTGCCTCAGGATCGATGCTGACCACTGCGATCGTCGGCGCCGGCGCGCCGATCGCCAACGGGCTCGCGCTCGCTGCTCAGATGCGCGACGAGAAACGCGTAACGATCGTCAATTTCGGCGACGGCGCGACCAGCATCGGCGCGGTGCACGAGGCGATGAACCTCGCCGGCGTGTGGAAGCTGCCGGTGATCTTCCTGTGCCAGAACAATCAGATCGGCGAATATGCCTATATCCACGAATATACCGCCAGCAAGGAGTTCGCGTCGCGCGCCGAGGGCTATGGTTTCCGGGGCCTGCGGGTCGACGGCAACGATCCGATCGCTTTTAATCGCGCGATGACAGAGGTCGTCGCCGACGTTCGCGCCAGCAAGGGGCCGGTCTTCGTCGAGGCGCTGACGATGCGGCTCGGCAAGCATGCCGGTGTCGGCGACACCACCCACCTCTCCAAGGAGGCGCTGGCGCTCGCCAAGGCCCAGTGGCCGGTGCCGAAGACGCGCGCGCTCATGATCGAAACCGGCGTCAGCACCGAACAAGAGCTCGCCGCGATCGATGCGGCGGCGACAGCCGAGGTCGAAGAGGCGATGGCCGAGGCCCTTAAGGCCCCAGTCACGCCGGCGTCGGATACGTTGATCGATGTCTACGGTGATCCCACCGTGGTGCCGCAGCGCGGCGTCTATCCGCTGCGCGAGGCGGAGGGCGAGATCGCCGGCGAGACGCGCAAGATGCAGACCTTCCAGGCGGTCTGCGCCGCGCAGGATCAGGCGCTCGCCGCCGATCCCGAGGTGTTCCTGCTCGGCGAGGATATCGGCGATCCGCCCGGCGGCGTGTTCAAGACTTCCGATGGCCTCGAAACCAAATATGGCCGCACCCGCGTCCGCCCGACGCCGATCGCCGAGCAGGCGATCATCGGCGCCGCCGCCGGTGCGTCGCTGGTCGGTATGCGGCCGGTGGCGGAGCTGATGTTCTCCGATTTCACCGCCGTCTGCCTCGATCAGATCGTCAATCATGTCGCCAAGCAGCGCTTCATGTCGGGCGGCTTGACCCACATGCCGCTCACCATCCGCATCATGGTCGGCGGCGGCGTCGGCGGCTTCGGGGCGCAGCATTCGCAGTCGCTCGAAGCCTGGCTATTGCACACGCCGGGCCTCAAGGTGGTCTATCCCTCGACGCCGTTTGAGGCGAAGGGCCTGCTGACGAGCTGCATCTTCGACGAGGATCCGTGCGTTCACCTCGAATCCATGAAGGTGCGGCTGTTCTCGGGCGAGGTCCCGGTCGAGCCTTACCGCATCCCGCTCGGCGTCGCGAAGGTGAAACGGCCGGGCAAGGACCTCAGCATCATCACCTATGGCTGGCAGGTGGCGGAATCGCTCGCCGCCGCCGAGGAGCTGGCCAAGGAGGGCATCGATATCGAGGTCGTCGATCTGCGCTCGCTGGTGCCGCTCGATTATCATCGTGTGCTGGATTCGGTGAAGAAGACGCGTCGCGCGCTGGTGGTGCACGCCGCCACCGAATTTTGCGGCTTTGGCGGCGAGCTAGCCAGCACGATCGGTGAGGAATTATTCTCGACGCTAAAAGGCCCGGTCGGCCGGCTCGGCGGCGATTATGCGCCGATCGGCTATTCGCAAGAGATCGAGAACAGCCAGATCCCGGGCAAGGCGCAGATTGTCGCGCGTCTCCGTGCGATGATGAAAGGGTAGGCGCCGATCGGAAAAATGCCGGTCGCAGCCGCCGCCCGATCGGAGGATCGCTGTCGCCGCGATCCGCGGGCGGCGGCATGCATGATGTCAAGTTGCGTTTCGGCTTCGTTGAAGCGGCACGCTCTCCAGCGTTTTCCGATGACGCTACGCACCGCCCGGACTTCGCGCTTCGGTCCCCACCGGGGCACCCCGCAAGCGATATTTGCGGCGAACCCGGGGGAAGCGGGTCGATGCGGCCCGGCTGAAAGAGACGCTAGAACATTACGTTGATGCCGACGCGCTCCTTCGGAATGGACAGCGGCCGCTCGTAGGAGCTGTCGGTCTTGTCGCGCGCGACAATGCCGCTTTCGCGCAGCATCCTGGACTGCTCGGGGTTCGACTGTCCGGTGGTCGGCACGCCGCCCCAGTCGGGCACGCATTTGCGCGCGGCGATGCGCCATTCGCCGTCACGCTTCTCCATGCGGTCGATATAGCGTCCACCGCCGATCGAAAGATTGGCGCCGTTCTTGTCGAGCGCCGCGAACAGCCAGTAAGTCTCGGTATGGGCGACGTCGCCATCGATCTCGCAATAATGGTTGCCGATGATGTGTTGATGGGTTGACTGGTTGGTGACATGATAGGTGTTCACCCAGGTCCAGAAATCCTCGCGGTTGCCGACGAAGAAGCCGTGATCGTCGATCGCGTCGGGATGATAGGCGGACATCAGCAGCTCGCGGTCCATGCGATCGACGCCGCGCGCATAGCGGATCGCAACCTCGCGGATCTTCTGTTTGTCATAGAGCTCCTGGACCATTTCCTCGAGCGTCGGGTTCGTCATGGCAATGTCCTTTCATTCGGGACGTGGAAGTCGGGTGTCGGGCCCCGCGGATGGTCCTGCAGCATCCTGCCGGCGCTGAAACCGGTGAGAACGCAGCGCAGCTATTGATCAGGCGGCGCTGATGTCCGCGCGGGTGAAGACGGGGATTTCCTCCAGCGGCGTCAGCATCAGCAGCGGAATCTCGCGTGTCGTCGCGATGCGATAACTGCCGAGCAGCGGGTTGGACCGCGCGACCCAGCGCCAGACCTCGTCGCGCTCGTCGCCGCCGGCCTCGCGCCAGCTGCAGTTGAACGCCTGCGTGCCGATCTGGAAGGCGAGCGGACCGCCGGCGGCGATGTTGCGATACCATTGCGGATGCTCGTCCGATCCGCCCAGCGAGGCGACGATCACGACCTCCGGCCCGAACTGGCAGTAGCCCAAGCTGACGATCATCGTCCGCCCGCTCTTGCGGCCCGTGTAGCGAATGAGCAGCATCGTCTCGTAACGATAGCCGCCGACGAAGCTCATATCCTCGATATGACCCTTCACGCCGCCGGTATCGATATAGTCGGCGAGCTGCTTGGTTGCCCATTGGCCGAGCTGGGCATCGCGTTCGGGGCCGTAGGAGATTCGGGGCATCGCGGCATCCTTCCTTCTTATGTGCGGGTGATCGGCGCCGCGCGGTTCTCGATCGCGGGAGCGACGTCGCGGACCAGCAGCCGCGTCTGTGCGATGAGATCGTCGGCGTCGCCGGCGAGCGGCAGCAGCACGAATTTCGACATGCCGGCCGCGACGTGGCGGCGCAGCAACGCAATCACCTCGTCAGCAGTGCCGACCGCGAAGACGTCGTCCGCAACGATCGTCGGTCGCCGCGCGCGCAGCCTTTCGCGCGCCTCCGCGACGGCGGGATCGTTCGCGCCGCCGATGCGAAAGGGCAGGCTGACGCCATAATGATCATCCTCGATCAGGCGTCCGGTCTCGGCGAGCGCCGCCTCGATGCCGCGTCGCGTGGCGCCAGCCGTTTGGGGGTCGACCAGGCCACCGAGCCAGCCGTCGCCGAGCGCGGCGGTGCGCCGGATCGCCGCCGCCGAATGGCCGCCCGTCCAGAGCGGGATTGACGTCGCCGGGCGCGGCTCGACGCCCGGGCCGGAATAGCGGACATGATCGCCGGCGAACTCCACATGATCCTGCTCCAGCAGTTGCCGGATCAATGCGAGCGCCTCGTTCGATCGGGCGCCGCGCGCCTTGGCGCCGGCGCCGGTAGCGACCCAATAGGAATCGGCGGCGTCGGCGACTCCGAACACCGGGAAGATCCGGCCGCCGCTCAGGAAATGGATCGTCGCGAGCTGCTTGGCGGCAAGCAGCGGATCGCGAAACGGGACGATCAACGCATTGGTGCCGAAGCGCATCCGTTCGGTGCGCGCCGCCAGCGCGGCGAGCATCGCGAGTGGCCCCGGCGTCGGCCCCAGCATCTGATCGGAGTGCCAGATGCTGTCGATGCCGGCGGTCTCGCAGCCATCGACCCACCGCCAATAGTCGCGAGGTGAGAGGGGCCGGGAGAGGCCCGCGCCGAGCCCGATGCGGATGCTCATGCCCGCCCGCCCATCGCTCGCCTCCCTCGCTGCTCTAGCTGAACTGCGGCAGGACGTCCTTGCCAAACAGCGAGATCATCCGCTTCAGGCTGTCGTAGTCGCCCGGCCCGGTGATCATCAGCTCGATCGAATCGGGCCTCACCTTGTCGCGCCAGCCTTCCAGCTCGGCGATGACGTCGTCGGGCGTGCCGGCGAGCGCCTGGCCGCGCGTGAACTCCTCGACGGGGACGTGCTCCTGCCGGGCGATGCGCTGCATGAGGTCGCTTTCCCACGGCAGCGTGCCGGATCCGGCGTTGGCACCTGTATAGTGGGCGAGATAGGCGCGCATCGACGGCATCACCGCATCCTCGGCCTCCTTGCGCGTTGCGGAAATCCAGGCGGTGCGCAGGATGCAAACCTCGCCGACCTCGCGCCCCGCTGCCTTGCAGGCGTTACGGTAGAAGTCGGCGCGCTCGGCCTCGCCGTCGATGTTGATCATGTTGTCGGACATCCAGCCGTCGCCGAGCGTCGCGGCGCGCTTGATCGCCGCGTCGCTCGATCCACCGACCCACATCGGCGGCCCGTTGTTCTGGATAGGTGTCGGCTGGAGCGGCAGATCCTTCAGCGTCCAGAACTTGCCCGCGTGGTTCCAGCGTCCTTCGGTGAAGGCTGAGCGGATCGCCGTCATCGCCTCGTTCATCCGCGCGCCGCGCTGGTGGATGTCGACGCCGAACGCATCGAACTCATAGTCACGATAGCCCACGCCGACGCCCATCACCGCACGGCCGTTCGAGATGACGTCCAGCGTCGCGAGCTGCTCGGCGACCGCGGCGGGATGATGGAGGGGCAGCAAATAGATTCCCGTCACCAACCGGATCGTGCTGGTCCGCGTCGCGAGCGCCGCCAGGAACACAAACGGCGCGGATTCGGTGCCGCCGTCCGGTGTGAATGAATGATGCCCGACGCTGCAGAAATCATAGCCCAGATCCTCCGCCATCTGGCAGAGTTCGAAGGTCTTTGCGTACGGATCCCGCGAAGAGGGATCATAAATCTTCGGCACCGTTATGCCAAACCGCACCATCCTTCTCCTCTATCGATCTCGCGTATCCGCAAGGGGTTCCCTCCGGCGGCGATCATCGATGCAACTTTTGCGCAACATCAGTATACTGTTTGCGCGAGGCTGAAAAGCCGCCCGCCTCAGCGGTGCCGCAGATTAGAATAATCGGCGGAAGGGGCGTTTTCGGCCCGGCCGAAGAAGCGATCGAAATCGGCATCGGTAGCGATCTTCGCGCTGGCGCGCGTCTGCCTGGCGAAGGCCTCGGCCCAGCCCGCCTGCGCGGTCGCGACCGCCGCTCGTGCGGCGATCCGCTCGCGCCAGGACAGGAGCGCGGGGAAAGCCTTCGGATCGAAGCCATGCTTTTCAAGATACATGCTCCAGGGATAGGTCGCCATGTCGGCGATCGAATAGGCGCCCCCGGCGATCCATTCCCGCTCGCGAAAGCGATTGTCGAGCAGCCGGTAAATCTTCTCCGATGCGGTAAGATAGCGGCTCGTCGCGTAGGCATCGCCTTGCCGGCGAGTGACAGGTGGAAATGATTGGCCTGGCCCAGCATCGGACCCATATTGGCCATCTGGACCATCAGCCATTCGATCACCTCGGCGCGCTCGGGCTGCGTCGCGGGCAGGAATCGGCCCTCGCGCTCGGCCAGCCAGAACAGGATTGCGCCCGATTCGAACAGCGGTCGCCCGAGCCGCGGATCGTCGAGCACCGGCACCTTGGCAAGCGGGTTCTTGGCGAGAAAGTCGGGCGAGAACTGCTCCCCGGTGAAGATGTGTACGAAGCGCAGCTCGTGGGCGAGCCCGCATTCTTCCAGCATGATCCCGACCTTGAGCACATTGGGGCTGCTGGAGCCGTAGAGGATCAGATTGTCCGTGCTCATCTGCTCCCGCTGCCCACTATGTTCCATAAGCGGGGATTTAGATTTCCGCATACGCTATGTCGAGCCGTGCCTGCGCCGGGCGTCCAGCGGACGGAGCAATATTGGCTTCGGCGACAAAGCGCGTACTATTAGACGAACGGGTCGGGACGGGGTCGGGAGGCGGGGATGACGAGCTACATGCTGGCCATGGATGTGGGGGGCACGTTCCTCGACACGGTGGTGGCGGATTCGAATGGCGGCGTCACCACCACCAAAGTGCTCTCCACGCACGAGGATTATAGCCGGTGCATCAGCGCCGCGGTGCAGGCCATCGCCGGAAAATTGGGCCTCGCCACGGCGGATTTCATCGAGCGCTGCAGCCTTGTGATCAATGGCACGACGGTGGCGACCAACGTGCTCGCCCAGCTCAAGGGGCCGCGCGTCGGCGCGCTCATCACGCGCGGCTTCGCCGACACCCAATATATCGGTCGCATCCAGCGCTGGGGCGCGATGGACCTGGCGCAGCTCAGCCCGCTGCCGATGATCGTGCCCCGCGACCGCATTCTGGAGCTGGACGAGCGGGTGGATCGCGGCGGCAACGTCGTCCGCGCGCTGGACCGCGCGCATGTCGAGGCGCGGCTCCGCGAGCTGGTCGAGGATCATGGCGTCGAGGCGGTGGCGGTCTCTCTGCTCTGGTCGTTCGTCCATCCCGATCATGAGCAATTGGTGAAGCGCGTGGCCGCCGAGCTCTATCCCGACCTGCCGGTATCGATCTCCAGCGAGGTCTTCCCGGCGATGCGAGAATATGAGCGGACCAACACCACCGTCATCGACGCCTTCATCGCGCCCGGCGTGCGCAAATATCTGCGCGAGCTCGAGCGATATTTCCGCGAGAACGGCTTCAAGGGCGCGCTCCGCCTCGTTCATGCCGCCGGCGGCGTCTCGACCGCCGACGAGGTGCGCGGCGCGCCGGTGACGCTGATCAACTCGGGACCGGTCGCCGGCTATGTCGGCGCGATGAAGTTCGGCGGCCGCCTCGGGCGGCGCAACATCATCACTGCCGACGTCGGCGGCACCAGCTTCGATGCCGGTATGATCGTCGACGGGCGCCTCGCGCCCCGCCACCGCACGATGGTGCCGGCGGCGGGTCATCCGAGCCCCGGCTATCTGACCGGGCTCAGCATGATGGACGTGTCGTCGATCGGCACCGGCGGCGGCAGCATCGGCTGGATCGACGCGCGCGACGTGGTCCGCGTCGGCCCGCAGAGCGCCGGCAGCAACCCGGGGCCGGCCTGCTTCGGCGTGGCGGAACCGAGCCGACGCTGACCGACGCCTGCGTCATCCTCGGCCTGCTCGATCCGGACAATTTCCTCGGCGGCGCGCAGAAGCTGGATCGCGATGCTTCGATCGCGGCGATGCGGCACCGGATCTTCGAGCCGCTGGGCCTGCCGAACGAGCAGGAGGCAGCCGCCGCGATGTATCGCCTGGCGCTCGCCGACATGGCCGCCAACGTCCGCCGCATGTCGGTCGACAAGGGCCATGATCCGCGCGAGTTCTCGCCCTTCTCCTATGGCGGCGCAGGCGGCCTGTTCCTAGCCCCGGTCTGCGCGCTCGCCTCGGTGCCGGAGATGGTGGCGCCGAGCAATTGCGCGGTCTTCTCCGCGCTCGGCGCGCTGATGAGCGACTACCGCCGCTCCGCGATCCGCAGCTGCGCCTGGCGCGTCGGCGGCGACGAGAGCGTCGTTGCGCAGATCGTCGCCGCGCTCGAGGAGCGCGTTCTCCGCGAAGTCGGGCAGGCGGGGTTTGCGGCCGCGGCGATCCGGCTCGAGCGCACCGCTGCCATGCGTTTCGTCGGCCAGGCCTCCGAGATCGCGGTGCCGTTGCCGCCCGGCTCGGTCGACGAGGGTTTCTCGGCGGCGCTCGATGCCAATTTCCGCGCTGAATATGCCCGCGAGTTCGGTGCCGGCGCGATCTGGCCGGACACGCCGGTCGAAATGCTGAACATTCGTGTTACCGGCGTGGTGCTCAGCTCCACCGGCGCTGTCGGCGGCGCGCCGGCCGCCAACGATGCCGGCCTTCCCAAGCCGCGCGCCGTGCGGAAGGTGTTCTGGCCGTTCCGCATGGCTTTCGCATCGTGGCCCGTTTACGATCGCGCGAGCGTTCCCGCGGGGCAGAAGCTGATCGGGCCGGCGATCCTCGAATCGGACGACACCACCATCGTCGTGCCACCCGGATGCGTCGCCCATGCCGACGGGCAGAAGAACCTCTTCATCGATATCACAGGGCACGACGATGTCGACGCCGCGTCCTGACGTTCCGACAAGCCTGCCAGGGGAGCTCGCCATGTCCGATCATGCCATCACCACCGCATCCGATCTCGTCACCGAGGAGGTCGTGCGCATGGCGATCCGCCAGATCACCGAGGAGATGGCCTCGGTGCTGACCCGCATCTCCGGCTCCCCGGCGATCACGGAAGCGGACGACTTCACCGTGCTGATCTACAGCGCGAAGGGAGAGCTGCTCGATGCGCCGCGCGGCCCCGTCTATACGGGCTCCGCCGGCCGCGCGATGAAGCTATTCCTCGCCGAGTTCGGCGACGGCGGCTTCGAGGAAGGCGATACCTTCCTCGGCAACGATCCCTTCACGGCCGGCGCGATGCATGCCAACGATGTGCAGACCATCACGCCGGTCTTCCAGGACGGCACCTGCATCGGCTTCTGCTATCTCCACGCCCATATGCTCGACGTCGGCGGCATCGTGCCGGGGAGCTGGGGCGTCGGCGCGACCGACTGCTTCGGCGAAGCATTCCGCGTGCCGTTCGTGAAATATGTCGAGAAGGGCCGCGTCAACGAAACGGTGAAGCGGATCATCGCCCGTAACACCCGCCTGCCCGGTGCCCTGCTCAACGATCTGCGCGGCATGGCGGCGGCGGGCGAGGCGGGCGCACGGCAATATTGTGCGCTCGTCGATCGCTACGGCCGCCAGCGCTTCGAGGCGATCCTCGACGCGATCATCGCCCGTAGCGAGCGCGCTGGCCGCCATCGCCTCGCCGCGCTGCCCGAAGGCAACTACGAGGTCGTCGACTGGATGGAACATAACGGCCACGTCAACGACCTCTATGAAGTGCGCGGCAGGTTGATCGTCGCGGATCGGCAACTGCGTTTCGAGTTCACCGGCGTGCCGCAGACTAACGGACTGATAAACTCGACGGGATCGGGCCTGGTCGGCTTCCTCTCGTCCGCCGTGGTGATGATGCTGCTCTGGGATTTGCCGGTGAACGAGGGCGTTCGCCGCGTTTTCGAGGTCGCCGCCGCGCCCGGCACGATCGTCTGCGCGGTCGAACCGGCGCCGGTCTCGTCAGGCCACATGGACGGATCGATGAAGATCCTTACCTGCACTACCCGGTTGCTTTCGCAGGCGATGGAGCGATCCTCCGATCCCGAGCTGCGCACGCGCGCCTGCGCGCCCTATTCGGCGTCCGCCAGCATTGCCGTGTTTGCCGGGCTCGATCGCGGCGGTACCTATCATGTCTTCGCCGACATGACCGCGCTCGCGACCGGCGGGGGCGCCTCGCCGGTGCGCGACGGGCTCGATGCCGGCGCCTGCCAGGCCGGCACCAGCCTGCGCATGCCGGACGTCGAGAGCTACGAGCAGGCCTATCCGGTGCTGTTCCTGTGGCGTGCGCTCGCGCCGGATTCGGGTGGCGCCGGATTGCGGCGCGGCGGCGTCGGACTTGATGCGGCGTGGACCTTGTGGGGCGCCGACGAGATGACCGGCATCACCAACGCCGCGAGCTGGCAGATCCCGGTGCCGGGCATCGCCGGCGGCTATCCGGGCGGCGCGACGAAGATCGAGCATGTCGAGGCGGGCGCGCTGGCCTCGGCGCCGGGGCAGGGCGGGGCGCTGCCCACGCCCGCGGCGCTGCCCGAGGGCCGCTCGATCGCTGCCAAGAGCAATGGCATCCACCTGAAGCAGGGCGACGTCTGGCGCCAGCGCTATCCCGGCGGGGCGGGCTGGGGTGACCCGCTCGACCGCGCTGCCGAGGACGTCGTTGCCGACGTGCGGATGGGCGCGGTGACGCCGGCGGCGGCACGGGACGCCTACGGCGTTGTGCTGACCGCCGAGGGTAACGACGCGGCGGCGACCGGGGCGTTGCGTACGGAGCTGCGCGCGGCGCGCCGGGCCGCCGCGGCCGGCGACGGGCGCCGCCGCATGCTGGCCGAGGCGCTGGCCCAGAACGGCGCCTTTGCCTTTCCGCGCGCCGATCTGGAGCTGGTCGAGCGGATCGACGCGGAGACGGCACGATCGTCGACGTGCGCCACGACGTCCGCACGCGCGCCGGCGCATTGCCGGAGGCGTCGCTGGCGCTGCTCTAGCAGGCCGTTGAACAAGTCGGTGGCGTAGCGACCGCGAACATGATTCATTCGTCGCCTGACAGGTGGGCGAGAGGGTTGGATGCGGGGCACAGACAGGCGCTCGGGTGAGCTATTCTCCTATGTCGGCCTCGAGCAGCGGG
>JAFAZF010000077.1 GCA_019239915.1 Sphingomonadaceae bacterium | reverse complement strand
CTCCTCGAAGATGGACGCCGCCGTCCAGGGCGACACCGTCGCGATCCGCAACGCCAACGACGGCATCTCGCTGGCGCAGACCGCGGAAAGCGCGATGGGCAACGTCGCCAACATCCTGCAGCGCCTCTCGGAGCTCGCGGTGGAATCGGCCAACGGCACGATCACCGATACCGATCGCAGCAACCTGAACGTCGAAGTCACGCAGCTCACCGCCCAGATCGGTGACATCGCGTCGAAGACGAACTTCAACGGCCAGAACCTGCTCGACGGTTCGGTCTCGGGTGGCTTCCAGCTGCAGGTCGGCACCGCCGCCGCTGATACGGTGACGATGTCGATCGACAAGATGGACACGACCACGCTCGGCATCAACGCGATCAACCTGTCGACCCAGGCGGGTGCCACCTCGGCGCTCACCTCGATCAACTCGGCGATCACCAGCGTCGCTTCCAGCCGCGCCAAGATGGGCGCCTATGAGAGCCGCCTCCAAAGCACCGTCAACAATCTGACCTCGACGGTGACGAACCTGAACGACTCCGCCAGCCGCATCGAAGACGCGGACTTCTCGGCGGAGACCACGAACCTCGCGAAGGCACAGATCCTTTCGCAGGCTGCGACGGCGATGCTCGCCCAGGCGAACCAGAGCCAGCAGAGTGTCCTGAAGCTGATCCAGTAAGGTCTGGTCCACCTTACTCAGCTTCAAACCCGACCCCCGGCACACATGCTCCCCGTGCCGGGGGTCATCGGTTTCCAGACTTGATCGAAGGCGCGCCGCAATGACCGACCGACCCCAGTTCGACCCCGCCGCGATCGACGATGGCGCCGAGCTGGTGTTCGAGGAGGTCGAGATCGCGCCGCCTATGCCAAAGCGCGTCAAGACCGGGCGCAAGGCCGCCGCGGCGGATGCCCCTCTCGCGGAGGATCCGGCGCCGGCGATCGCGCCCGAGACCGTCGCTCCGCCGATCGCGGAAGAGCCCGCGCCAGCGCCCGCCACCGTCGTTCCGGCCGCCGCGGCCGCACCCGCAGCCGGCATCGCGACCTTCAGGCTGGGGCTGCCGACCTGGCTGCTCGCCGGCGCGCTCGCGCTGGCGCTGTTCACCAGCGTGATCGCCACCGTCGGCCTGCTCGTCGCCAGCCGCACGATCGCCGCCGCCGACGCCGCGCGCCACAGCGCCGAGGCCGAAGCGCGGTCGCTTGCCGAGGCGCCCGCGACGCTCGACAAGCTCGATCACGTCATCGCCGGCGAACAGGCGGCGCTCGCCGCCCTCGCCCAGAGCCGCGCCGGCCAGCCGGTGACGCTGACCGCCCTCCAGAAGGAACTGGACGGGCTGCGCACGGCGATCGCCGCGCAGCAGCCGCGCCAGGATGCCGAGATCATCGCCGTCACCAAGTCCGGCCAGTCCGAGCTCGCCGACCGCCTGGCGGCGGTGCAGGATACGCTCGATCACATGGACGCTAAGGCGCCGAAGCCGTGATCGCCTTGACCCCTCCCGCCTAGGGAGGGGAGAAGATCACCCCTCCAGCCAGTGCGGCACGGGCAGGCCCTTGGCCTTCAGCCAGGCGGGGTTCGACAGCGTCGAGAGATAGCGCATCCCGGAATCGCAAAGCACGGTCACGATCGTCTTGCCCGGCCCCATCGCGCGCGCGAGCGCGATCGCGCCCGCGACGTTGATGCCGGACGAAAGGCCGACGCACAGCCCCTCCTCCGCCAGCAGCGCGTGAACCTGCGCCAGCCCCTCCTCGTCCGAAACGCGGAACTGGATATCGACCGGCGCACCCTCGAGATTGGCGGTGATCCGGCTCTGGCCGATACCTTCGGCGACGGAATTGCCCTCGGCGCGCAGCTCGCCATGGGCATAATAGTCGTAGAGCGAGGCGCCGTGTGGATCGGCGAGCCCGATCGTCACCTTCTCGTCATGCTCCTTCAGGCCCAGCCCGACGCCCGCGAGTGTGCCGCCGGTGCCCACCGCGCAGACGAAGCCGTCGATCCTGCCGCCGGTCTGCGCCCAGATCTCGGCGGCGGTGCCGTGGATATGCGCCATGCGGTTGGCGGTGTTGTCGAACTGGTTCGACCAATAGGCGTTCTCGGTTTCCTCGGCGATGCGCCGCGAGGTGTGGACGTAGTGCGCCGGGTTCGAATAGCTCGTCGGCGCGACCTCGATCAGCTCGGCGCCGAGCGCGCGCAACGTGTCCTTCTTCTCCTGGCTCTGCGTCTCGGGGATAACGATGATCGTGCGATAGCCCTTGGCGTTGCCGACGAGCGCGAGCCCGATGCCGGTGTTGCCCGCCGTCCCCTCGACGATCGTGCCGCCGGGCCTGAGCAGCCCCCGCCGCTCGGCATCCTCGATGATGTGGAGCGCGGCGCGATCCTTGACCGATCCGCCGGGGTTCATGAACTCGCACTTGGCATAGATGTCACAACCGGTGAGCCTGCTCGGCCCAACCAGCCGGACGAGCGGCGTGTTGCCGATGAGCGCGAGCAGGTCCTGGGCGGGCTTGGTCTCCATAGTGTCGGACTAGAACGCTCGCCTGCCGCCCGCAACGCAGATCGGCTTTCGCGGGATTCAGCTTGGCTGAACGCGCAGGCCGCGTAGCCGAAAGCGGCAAAGACGCGATCAACCGTGCGTTGCGGTGCATCAACCGTCTTGACGCGCAACCGGCTCTCGCGGAAAGCGGGCGCGCTATGCGCATCCCCCCCGCACTTCTCCGCACCGCCGCATTCGCGGCCCTCGCCACTCTAGCGGCTTGCGACAACAAGCCCACCACCATCGTCGCCGGCCCGCCGGACGACATGCAGGCGCAGCTCAACACCGCCAAGCCGGTCGAGCTGCCGCCCGCGATGGAGGCCAGCAAATCCTATCGCTGCAAGGACAACAGCGTCGTCTATGTCGACTGGTTCACCGGCGGCAAGCAGGCGTCGCTCCGCAGCAAGAAGGACGGCTCGCCGACCGTGCTGAAGGCCGACGAGGCCGGCAAGCCGCTCACCGCGGCCGGCGGCTACAGCCTGACGGGCAGCTCCACCGCCTCGAGCGTCACGGTCGAGCAGCCGGGCAAGGGCAAGCAGAGCTGCGACGCCTGATCGCACGATCTTCGAATCCCATTCGGGCCGGCGGAGCGATCCGCCGGCCCTTTTTCATGGCCCAGCCCAGATCGAGAGTCTCCCATCCCGTTCGTCCTGAGCCAAGTCGAAGGACGTGCATCAGGCGGCGCGCTCCGTTCAGCCTGAGCAAAGTCGAAGGCCACGCGGTGGCTGCGCTTCGACTAATGCCAGCACGAACGGGTGCGGCTCTGCACGGCACGTGCTTCGACTTCGCTCAGCACGAACGGAGGTGGTGGCGATGCTCTTCTCCAGCCGCTAGAGCCCGCGGCCATGACCGCTTCCCGCATCACCCCCGAAATCGTCGCCGAGCATGGCCTCTCCCCGGAGGAATATGAGCGCGTGCTCCACGCGCTCGGCCGCGAGCCCAACCTCACGGAGCTCGGCATCTTCTCGGTGATGTGGTCGGAGCACTGCTCCTACAAATCCTCGCGCGTGCATCTCAAGAAGCTGCCGACCACCGGCCCGCAGGTGATCTGCGGCCCCGGCGAGAATGCCGGCGTCGTCGATATCGGCCCAGGTCCGGATGGGCGAGGCCAGGCCGCCATCTTCAAGATGGAGAGCCACAACCACCCGAGCTACATCGAGCCCTATCAGGGCGCCGCGACCGGCGTCGGCGGCATCCTGCGCGACGTCTTCACGATGGGCGCCCGGCCGATCGCCAACATGAACGCGCTGCGCTTCGGCCGGCCCGACCATCCCAAGACGCGCCACCTGATCGCCGGCGTCGTCCACGGCATCGGCGGCTACGGCAACTGCGTCGGCGTGCCGACGGTCGGCGGCGAGGTCAATTTCCACAAGGCCTATGACGGCAACATCCTCGTCAACGCGATGACGGTGGGCATCGCGGACACCGACAAGATCTTCTATTCGGCGGCCTCCGGCATCGGCAATCCGATCGTCTATGTCGGCTCCAAGACCGGCCGCGACGGCATCCACGGCGCGACGATGGCGTCCGCCGATTTCGGCGAGGACAGCGACGAGAAGCGCCCCACCGTTCAGGTCGGCGATCCGTTCACCGAGAAGCTGCTGATCGAGGCTTGTCTCGAGCTGATGGCATCCGACGCGATCGTTGCGATCCAGGACATGGGCGCCGCCGGCCTCACCTCGTCGAGCGTCGAGATGGCCTCGAAGGGCGGCGTCGGCATCGAGCTCGACATGAACGCCGTGCCGCAGCGCGAAGAGGGCATGACGCCCTACGAGATGATGCTGAGCGAAAGCCAGGAGCGCATGCTCATGGTGCTCAAGCCCGGGCGCGAGGATTTCGCCGAGGCGATCTTCCGCAAGTGGGAGCTCGATTTCGCGGTGATCGGCCACGTCACCGATACCGGCCGCATGATCCTCAAGTGGAACGGCGAAACGGTCTGCGACATCCCGCTCGGCCCGCTCGCCGACGAGGCGCCGCTCTACGAGCGCCCGTTCATCTCGCGCGACGAATACACCGCCTGGGCGAAGGTCGAGCCGCTGGGCGACATCGACCTCAAGACCGACGTCGCCGCCGATTTGCTCAAGCTCATGGCCTCGCCGGACCTCGCCTCGCGCCGCTGGATCTGGGAGCAGTTTGACCACATGGTCGGCGCCGACACGGTGCAGCGCCCGGGCGGCGACGCTGCGGTGGTGCGCGTCCACGGCACCGCCAAGGGCATCGCGATCTCGACCGACTGCACGCCGCGCTATTGCTACGCCGATCCCCATGAGGGCGGGAAACAGGCGATCGCCGAATGCTGGCGCAACCTCTCGGCGGTCGGCGCCGCCCCGCTCGCGGTCACCAACTGCCTCAACTTCGCCAATCCGCAGCGCCCGGAGATCATGGCGCAGTTCGTCGGCTGCCTCGACGGCATGGCCGAGGCCTGCCGCGCGCTCGACTTTCCGATCGTGAGCGGCAACGTCAGCCTCTACAACGAGAGCAAGGCAACGGGCGGTGGCTCAGCGATCCTGCCGACGCCCGCAATCGGCGGAATCGGCCTGCTGTCGGACTGGACGAAGTCGGCGACGATCGCGTTCAAGGACGTCGGCGACGTCATCATCGCGGTGGGTGTGCGGCGCGGCCATCTCGGCCAATCGCTGTGGCTACGCGAGGTCCATGGCCGCGAGGCGGGCGCGCCGCCGCGGGTCGATCTCGCCGCCGAGCGCGCGGCGGGCGATCTCGTCCGCACCGGCATCGCCAACGGCTGGGTCACCGCCGCGCACGACGTCTCGGACGGCGGCCTCGCCGTCGCGATCGCCGAGATGGCGCTCGCCGGCAACCACGGTGCGCTGATCGAGCTCGATCAGCTGGAAGGCGGTGCGCAGCTCTTCGCCGAGGACCAGGGCATCTATATCGTGACGCTCTGCGATCACGGCCTCGCCGACTTCCTCGCCGCCGCGCTAGCCGCCGGCGTCGACGCCGAGCCGATCGGCCGCACGACGCGCGAACGCCTCATCTTCGAACTCAAGGACGGCGACTACGCGCTCCATCTCGAGGAGCTGCGTCGCGCCCACGAAAGCTTCTTCCCGAAGCTGATGGGCACCGACGCCGACGCCGCGCTGGCATGATCGCTAAGCCCCTCCCTGGAAGGGAGGGGTTGGGGTGGGTGGGCAACTGGCGGAGCGCTCGCCCCGATAGCAACCCACCCCCTACCCCTCCCTTCCAGGGAGGGGAGATCACGCTCAAGCCAGCTTGAAACCTTCCTTGTTCGCGGCTGCCGTCACCGCCTTGTTCTTGTCGCCCAGCTTGGCGTGGAGCTGCGGGAAGATGCGCGTCTCCTCGTCGCGGATATGATCCTCGAGATCAGCGCGGAACGCGGCGACCTTCTTGAGGAACTCCGGCGACGAATTGTCCATCTTCTCGAGATCGTAGAGATACTGCTTCACATAGCCATGTTCTTTGTTGAGCTCGTCGGCGTCGGTCTTGTCGCCATGGTCGCGCAGCTCGGGATAGATCACATTCTCTTCGGTGAAGGCATGCTTGCCGAGCGCGTGCTTGAGCTGGGTGAGCAGGATCGAGCGGCGCAGCGTCTGCTCGTCCTTGGTCGCCTGGATCGCGTCGAACAGGCCGAGCGCGGCCTTGTGCTCCGCCTTCAGCGCCTCGAACCAGTCGCCGGCGAGTGCGCTCGGCGCCTGCACCACCGCCTTGCGGCCAAGATTGGCGACGACGCCGGCGACGACACCTGCCGCCGCCGCGCCGAGCACGATGCCGGTGGTGCCGCCGAACTTGCCCCATTGATCGTTGGCGGGGCGGCGATTGGAAGTGTCGTGCGAAGCCTTGGTCGCCATGGCGGATGTCCTTTCGCGATGTCGAGGAACCTTGGCGCGGAAAACCGACGGCTACAGGCCACGGTTCCGCGCGCGGCGATGCAAATCGGCCGCCGCTCGGTTAGACGCCGGGGCGATGCCGGATTCCGAACATCGCCTCGCCGGGCTCGACCTCATCCGGGGCATCGCCGTGCTCGGCATCGCGCTGATGAACGTCGCAAGCTTCGCGCTGCCGCCGGCGGCCTATGACAATCCCGTCGCCTACGGGCCGGCGTCGCCGCGCGATCTCGCCATATGGGCGATCGAGTTCCTGCTCGTCGACGGCAAGCTCCGCGCGCTCTTCTCAATGCTGTTCGGCGCGAGCCTGCTGCTCGTCGCCGATCGCGCCGAAGCGGGCGGCCGCGATCCCGGTACCGTCCACGTGCGCCGGATGCTCTGGCTGCTCGTCATCGGGCTTCTCCACGCGCTGCTGATCTGGCCCGGCGACATCCTCGTTATGTACGCCTTGGTCGGGCTCGCCGCCTTCACCTTCCGCGACAAGCCGATCACCGCCCTGCTTGTCGCCGCCGCGATGTGCCTCGTCGCCCAGATGGCGGCGGCGGCGGTCGCGTTGGTCGACCTCGGAGCGCTCCGCGCGGCGGCGGCCGCACCGCACGCGCCCGCAGCCGCGCGCGCCGCCTGGGCCGCCACGCTCGACGCGCTCGGCCCGCGCCGCGCCGACGCGGCCACCCCGGCGATGCGGCTTCATGACGCCGGCTATGGCGCGGTCCTTGCCGACCGCCTCGCGCAGGGCTGGAGCACGCGCGTCGCGCAACTGGAGGAAGCGGGGCTGGAAACGCTCGGCTTCGTGCTGATCGGCATGGCGGGCCTGCGCAGCGGCGCGCTGGCCGCCGCCTGGCCGCGCCGCCGCTACGCGCGGATCGCGATCGCCTGCACTGCGATCGGCATCGCCGGCGAGGTCGCGCTGCTCGGCTGGTGCTTCGCGTCCGGGCTCGATCCGGTCACGTTGTCCGCCGCCGCGATCCTCGGCGGCGCGCCGCTGCGGCCGCTGCTCGCGCTGGGCTATGCCGCGCTTGCCCTGCTGCTCGCATCACAGGGTGCGCTGGCGATGCGCCTCCGCGCCGTCGGGCGGATGGCGTTGAGCGGCTATGTCGGCACCAGCATCCTCTTCTCGCTGCTGTTCGACGGCTATGGCCTGGGCCTCTACGGGCGCCTGACCCGCGCCGAGCTGCTGCTGCCGGTCGCGATGCTCTGGTTGGGGCTGCTGCTCGCCTGCCCGCTATGGCTGCGCCATTTCCGTCACGGCCCGCTTGAATGGCTGTGGCGCTCGCTCGCGCGCGGCGCCGCGCAGCCAATGCGAAGAAAGGCTATTGCGATTTAGTCGCATCTTACCTTAGAACCATTCGCAGGAGCAGGAGAATCGACGGATGGTCGTGTGCGTCTGCAATGCGCTTCGGGAAAAGGATGTGCGCGCCGCGGTGAAGAACGGCGCCGGCTGCCCGTCCAGCGCCTATGCCGCGCTCGGCTGCCGCCCCCGCTGCGGCCAATGCTTTCCGTTCACGCGCGCGATCATCGCCGAGGAACGCAGCGCCGCCTGAGCCGCTCCCTTCGATCGGCTTTGCCGGCATCCGCCCCGCGCGCTAGGGCGTTGGGTTCCAACCCAAGTCAGTGGAGGCGCGCGTGAAGGGCGACGCAAAGGTCATCGAGTTCCTCAACGCCGCGCTCAAGAACGAGCTGACCGCGATCAACCAATATTTCCTGCACTATCGTATGCTGGAGCATTGGGGCGTCGAGCGGCTCGCCAAGTTCGAATATGGCGAATCCATCGACGAGATGAAGCATGCCAACCGGCTTGCCGAGCGCGTCCTCTTCCTGGATGGCCTCCCCAACTTCCAGATGCTCGGCCGCCTCAAGATCGGCGAGACCGTCGAAGAGATCCTGAAGGCGGATCTCGCGCTCGAGCAGGAGGCGATCCCGCTGCTGCGCGACGCGATCGCGCATTGCGAGGAGGTGCGCGACTATATCAGCCGCGATCTCCTCAAGCAGATCCTCGACAGCGAGGAGGAGCATGTCGACATGCTCGAGCGGCAGTTCGACCTCATCAAGCTGATGGGGATCGAGAATTATGTCCAGCTGCAATCGAAGCCGGCAAACGAGATGTCGTCGTCCAGCGGCGACTGAGTTCCCGTCGGCTCCGTGAACCGTCATGCCAGCGAAAGCTGGCGTCACATGCGGCTGAAGCGGCTAGAGCGCTATTCGGTCAGCCAGAATCGCCTCAGCCGTTCGGGCTGAGCGCAGTCGAAGCCCATGCGCTGTGGCTGCCCTTCGACTTCGCTCAGGGCGAACGGGGAATGGTGGATCAGTTAGGTCGAAAATGGCTCTAGAGCGTTTCGCGCTGACGGATCCACCATCACCCGTTCGCCCTGAGCGAAATCGAAGGGCTGTTCTTTTTTGAAGTCGAAGAAGGACGGTGCTTCGACAAGCTCAGCACGAACGGAGATATTGATCGGTGGGATTCAGGCGCGTGCGCCGAAGCCCACCGTCTTGCGGCCGAAGGCGACCGGCCGGCGCGCGGCGGGCGGTGCCGCTTCGCGATCGAACAGCTTGAGCGTCGCATCGAACAGCGGACGCAGCTTGACGACGGTCTCGATGAGCTCCTCGGGCGTCTCGCGCATCTCGACGCAGCGGCGCGCGGTCATCTCGATATGCTCGGCGAGGTCGGCTAGCGGTTCGGCACCGAACTGGCGCGATTCGCCCTTCAGCGTGTGCGCCGGCATTACCAGCGCGCCGGCGCTGAGCGAGCGCATCGCCTGCTCGATCTGCGTGACCGACTTGGCGCCGTCCTCGCGAAAATAGCTCAGGATGCGCACGAAGCCGGTGCCGAGCTCGGAGCGCGCACGCCCGAACACTTCCCAGTCGACCAGCTCGTTACCTTCAATGGCCACACGCATCACTCCCGCTGCGTTCCCCCCGGAATGCCCTCGTCAGGGAACTCCACGCAGGCTCGCTTATGCCGGCAATGGGTAAACAGCAGGTTGACGTCCGTTCACGCGCTGACGAGAAATCCTTGCCCCAGCGCGGTTTCGATCGAGGCGATCGCCCAGCCGCGCTCCTTGGCCAGCGCCGCGAGCTCGGCCGGGGCGATCGGATCGTCGGCGACGATGCGCGCCGCAGGGCGATCGCGCATCGCGCGCGCCAGCCGGAGCGCCGGCCACGGACAACGCAGCCCGCGCGCATCGATGAGATCGGACTCAGCGATTGCCAAAGGGGTTCTTCGGCGCGCGCAGCGTCAGGCGCACCGGCACCGCGCCGAAGCCGAGATCGCGGCGGATGCCGTTGAGCAGGTAGCGCTGGTAGCTGTTCGGAAGCTGATCGACGCGCGTGCCGAAGAGCACGAAGCTCGGCGGCCGCACGCGCGCCTGCGTGAGATAGCGCAGCTTGATGCGCTTGCCGCCGGGAGCCGGCGGCGGGTTCCTCTCGATCGCGCCCTCGAACCAGCGGTTGAGCTCGCCGGTGGCGACGCGGCGCGACCATGCCTCGCGCACCTCGAACGCGACCTCGAGCAGGCGGTCGAGCCCCTTACCCGTCGCCGCAGAGACGGTGAGCAACGGCACGCCGCGGACTTGGCTCAGCCCCTCGTCGAGCGCGGCGCGGACGCCCTGGAGCAGGCCGGAGCCGTTCTCGGCGACGTCCCACTTGTTGAGCGCGATGACGAGCGCGCGGCCCTCTTCGAGCACGCGATCGGCGATGCGCAGGTCCTGCGCCTCGAGCCCGCGCGTCGCGTCGAGCAGCAGCACGACGACCTCGGCGAAGTCGACGGCATGCAGCGCGTCGGCGGCGGAGAGCTTCTCGAGCTTGTCGTCGACCTTGGCGCGGCGGCGCAGGCCGGCGGTGTCGATCAGGCGGACGGCCCTGCCCTGCCATTCCCAGTCGACCGCGATCGAATCGCGCGTGATCCCCGCCTCGGGGCCGGTGATCAGCCGCTCCTCGCCCAGCAACCTATTGACAAGAGTGGACTTTCCCGCGTTCGGCCGGCCGACGATGGCGAGCTTGAGCGGCGCGTCCCCATCTGGCTGAATCTCCTCCATACCGTCATCAGCGTCATCGTCATCGATAAACGGCAACAGCGCCTCGTGGAGATCCGCGACGCCTTCGCCATGCTCCGCCGAAAGCGCGACCGGCTCGCCGAAGCCCAGCGCGAACGCCTCATACATGCCGCTCTCGCCTGCGCGCCCTTCGGCCTTGTTGGCGACGAGGATCACCGGCGTGTCCGCCTCGCGCAGCCAGCGCGCGACCTCCTCGTCCAGCGGCGTGACGCCGGCACGCGCATCGATCAGGAACAGCGCGGCGTCCGCTTCGGCGACGGCAGCCTGCGTCTGCGCGCGCATGCGGCCGGGCAGCGTCTGCGGATCGTCGGTCTCGAAACCCGCCGTGTCGATCACCCGGAATTCGGAGCCGAGCAGCGTCGCGTCGCCCTCGCGGCGATCGCGCGTCACGCCCGGCCGATCGTCGACGAGCGCCAGCCGCCGCCCGACCAGACGATTGAAGAGGGTCGACTTGCCGACATTGGGCCGGCCGACGATCGCAACGGTAGGGCGTCTGCTCATAGTTGTGGAGTTCGTTCGCCCTGAGCCTGTCGGAGGGCCGTTCTTACTTCAAGATGATCAGGGTTTCGACACGCTCGGTCCGAAGACTGGATTGTCCGCCAGGTCAGCGCCAGGCGTGCATGCGCCCCTTGGTGTCGAGGATATAGAGCGTGCCGTTCGCGACCACCGGCTGGAGATCGACGGGGCCCTTGACGTCCAGCGTGCCGATCGACTTGCCGGTGTTCGGGTCGACGTTGGCGACCTCGCCTTCCGAATTTGCGACGATCAGCCGTCCGCCGGCCAGCACCGGACCGACCCACTCGATTGCCCGCTTCTGCTTCGCCTCGTTGTGCCAGCGCGCGAACTGCGCGGTCCAGCGCAGCTTGCCGGTCGACGCCTGCAGGCAGAGCAGCCGCGCATCGTCGGTCATCACGAACAGCCAGTCGCCCGCGATCCATGGCGTCGAGCCGCCGCCGGCGTTGAGCTCCCACAGCCGCTGGCCGGTGACGAGCTCGAGCGCGACGGTGCGGCCGCCCTGGCCGACCGCGAAGACGCGGCCCTGGTCGATCACCGGATCGGCATCGATGTCCGACAGCGTCGAGACCGAGGTCGAGATCGTCGTCCGGGTGAGCGCGTCCTGCCAGACGACGCGGCCGTTCTCGTAGCGATAGGCGTTGAGTTCACCGCTCGAGAAGCCGGCGATCACCGTGCCCTGCGCCGCCGCGGGCGCCGCCGCCCCGAACACGCCGGCGGTCTCGACCGTGCCGGCCGAGGTCCACACCGTCTCGCCGGTATCCTGCTTGAGCGCGAACAGCTGGTTGTCCTGCGTCACGACGTAGATATTGCCGTTGGCGATCGTCGGCGCGCCACGCAGAGGCCCGCCGGGGTGGACGCGCCACAGCTGCTTGCCGCCCGCCGCATCGAGCGCGACGACGTCGCCGACGCCGGTGGTCGCGTAGAGCTTGCCGTCGTCGTAGCTGACGCCGCCGCCGAACAGCGCGCGCGAGCTGTCGTCGCTATGCTTTGACTTCTTGCCGTCGTCGGCGGCCTTCGGCGTCGCCTTGAGCGGCACCTCCCAGACGCGCGCGCCGGTGTTCGCATCGAACGCGTGCACCACCGCCATCACGTCCATCACATAGAGCCGGCCGTTGGCGATGACCGGCGAGGCGTTGAGCCGCGCTTTCGGGCTCGATCCTTCGATGCTCGCCGTCCACACCTCGTGCGGATTTGCGGCGAGCGCGAGCTGGCCCATGGACTTGGCGGCGTTGCCGCCCGATTGCGTCCAGTTGTCATTGTTCGTCGCCGGCGGCAGCACGACGGGGGTGTCGGCGATACCGGGATCGACGTCGATGCCGTTCTCGGTGGCGAGAATGGGGATGCGCTCGCCCAGCACTGCGGTCTTGGGCTTGTTGACCTTGCCGCCGCCGAACACGCCGCAGCCGCCGAGCAGCGCCAACAGGGCGACCGCACCTACGATACGCTTCATTTGTCGTCCCCGCCCACAATCACCGGCGCCGTCTTGCCCGTTGCCGATGCCTTCCCCGCGCCATCGCCCAGCGACGCCGCCATCTGCCTCGCGCGCGAGCGGATCGAGTCCGGCACCTTCGCGTCCTTCGAAATCGTCGTGAACAGCCGGGCCGCTTCCGCCGCCTTGCCCTCGGCCTGATACGCCATCGCGACCATCTCGCCGGCGCTGCCGAACCAGGGGTTGCCGGGCTGCGCGAGCGGGCTCAGCATTGCGACGATCTGCGAAGGCGGCACGCTGTCGAACGCGGTCGCCGCCTGGCGGACGCGCGCAAGGTCACGCACCGGCTGCGCGAAGGCGGTGTCGTCCGCGATCTGCCTGTAGAGCGCGATCGCTTTGGCATCCTGATGGCCGTCCTCGACTGCGGCATCGGCCTGCGTCAGCAGCGCAAGCGCGCGGTAGCCGGCGTCGCTCGATCCTGCCAGCGCGGCGAGCGCCGGCGTTGCCTTGGCCTTGTCGCCGGCGGAAAGATCGGTGATCGCCTGGGTGAACTGCTCCGCGCGCCGCTCGCGCACGCCGGTGCGGTGCGCGCCCCACGCCAGCACGCCGCCGACGATAGCGAGCAGCAGGATCGCGGCGACGATCGCGGTGCGGCCGTGGCGGCGCACCAGCCCTTCCATTTGATCGCGGCGAAGCTCTTCGTCGACCTCGCGCAGAAAAGCGTGGTCTTCCGCTCGGGGAGTGATCGGCAAGAAAAGTCTCTCCTGCCCGGGTTTCGGGCGCCCGGACCCTAGCGACGCCGCCGCCAAGGTCAATCGGCGCGTCAGTTCTTCGGCTGGTAGGTCTGCTCGGGGCCGGGGAAGGTGCGCGCGCGCACGTCGGCGGCGTAGCGCTCGGCCGCCGCGCTGATCCGCGCCGCGACGTCGTCGAACCGCTTCACGAAGCGCGGCACGCGCTCGAACATGCCGAGCATATCGTCGATCACGAGAACCTGCCCGTCGCACTGCGCCGAAGCGCCGATCCCGATGGTCGGACACGCCACCGCCTCGGTGATCGCGATCGCGAGCGGCTCGACGACGCCCTCGACCACGATCGCGAACGCGCCAGCGGCATCGATCGCGCGCGCATCGGAGAGGATCTTCGCCGCCTCGGCCTCGCTGCGTCCGCGCGCGGCATAGCCGCCGAGTGCGTTCACCGCCTGCGGCGTCAGCCCGATGTGGCCGATTACCGGAATACCGCGGGCAGAGAGAAAGGCGACGGTCTCGGCCATCACCGCCCCGCCCTCGAGCTTCACGGCGGCGGCGCCGGTCTCCTTGAGGATCCGCGCAGCGCTTTCGAAGGCCTGCGCGGGAGACGCCTCGTAGCTGCCGAACGGCATGTCGACGACGACGACGCTATGCCAGCTTCCGCGCACCACCGCAGCGCCGTGCGCGCACATCATGTCGAGGCTGACCGGGATCGTGGAAGGCAGACCGTAGATCACCTGCCCAAGCGAATCGCCGACGAGCAGCAGGTCGCAATGCGGATCGAGCAGTTGCGCCATTCGCACCGTGTATGCGGTGAGCACGACCAGCGGTTGCTTGCCCTTGTGGTCGCGGATCGCGGGCACGGTGAGCCTACGTACGGGTGACGGCGTCGGATGCGCGCGGCTCGTGGATGTGTCGATGGTATAGGTCGTCGACATCGTGGCCTTCTACGAGCCGCGCTGCGCTGCGGCAAGCCGCGGCACGGCTCGCTGGCGGCGCGGAAACCGGCCGCCCCGCAACAGGGACGGTCGGTCTCGGCGGCTCGTCACTTCGGCATCATGATCCGCGACTGCAGGTTCGAGACCACCTGCCGCGCATCGAATGCACGCGGATTGTCGGCGGGCTTCGGGCCATGGCCCATCAGGATCTCGGCGCTGGCCTCGTAGCGATCGACGGTCGTCACATCGATGTCGTTGCCCCAGAAGGGGTCGCCCCAGAACGGGTCCCAGCCACGCCAGCCGAAGCCGCCATGGTAGCGCCAGGACGGCCCCCAATAGCCCCACGGCCCGGGCCCGAACGGCTGATCGACATAGGTGTTGGTATGGCGATCGGTGTTGCGCTGGGCCATCTGGAACCAGTCATAGCCCCTGGCGATGGTCAGCTCCGCGGCGCGATAGAGCAGATAGGTCTCGACCGTCTCGCGGGAGGTCATGCTGTTGCCTGAGAACGTCACGCGATAGCGATTCGCCTCGATCTGCTGATCGGTGTAGCCGCCCGAGGCGCGATTGTTCGGCGTCAGCGGCTGATACGGCGTCGGCGTCGCACACGCGGCCAAGGCCAGCGCCGAGGCGAGTGCCGGAATGAGCCGGCGCATTCGGGCCATCTTTCTGTTTCCGCTCATTTTCTTGTTCCTTTAACGAAGACGCACCCTGTCCTGCCATAAATGCGCGTCGCGCCGGTTCGTTTCAATAGCGCGGCGAGCCGTGCGCGACTTCCCGCGTCCTGCGGCCCCGGGTTAGTTGAATCGAAGGATCGTCCCTTACTATAATGACTTAGGCTTATCAGGAACGAGATGTCCGCGTCCCAACCGGAGCATGACCGAACGCTGCGCGAGGCGCGGCTGCGCGGTCTTGTCCACGCCGTCGAGCAGCTCGCAGGCGCCGGCGCGATGGACGATGTGGTCGAGATCGTGCGCACGACGGCGCGCCGCCTCGTCGGTTCGGACGGAATTGCGATGATCCTGCGCGAGGAGGATCACTGCCACTACGTCGAGGAAGATGCGATCGGGCGGCTCTGGAAAGGGCAGAAATTCCCACTCGGCTCCTGCGTCAGCGGGTGGGCGATGATCCACCGCGAAACCGTCGTGATACCGGACATCAGCCAAGACGAGCGCGTTCCTTACGATCTCTATCGTGACACCTTCGTCAGAAGCCTGGTGATGGCGCCGGTCCGCTCCGGCGATCCGATCGGTGCGATCGGCGCCTACTGGAGTGAAAGCCACGAGCCCTCGCGGGACGCGATCGAGACGCTCGAGACGCTGGCACGCGCGACCGCGACCGCGATCGAGAATGTCCGGCTCGTTGGTGCGCTTTCCCGCGCGCTCTCGGATGCCGAACATGCTCGCAACGAACTCCGTCATCGCGTCAAGAATGCCTTTGCCGCGGCGCAGGCGCTCGCCGCGCTTTCGCTGCCGAGCGAACAGGCGCGCGCGCTCAACACGCGCATCGCCGCGCTCGCGCGTGCGCATGAGCTGATCGACCAGAAGCTCGCGCACGAGACCTCGATCGGGCTTGCCGAGCTCGTCGAGGCGGAGCTCGATCCCTATCGCAGCGAAAGCCCTGGCCGGCTCGAGATCGTCGGGCCGAAGATCGAGCTCGAGAGCGCGATGGCGATCAGCATCGGCCTCGTCCTCAACGAGCTCGCCACGAACGCGCTCAAGCATGGCGCGCTCTCGACGCGGTCCGGCCGCGTTCAGGTACGCTGGCGGCGCGAACAGCAGCATCTCGTCCTCGAATGGGAAGAACGCGACGGGCCGGAAGTCCGCGCCCACGCCATCGAGAATTTCGGGTCGCGGCTGCTCAAGCGCCTGATCGAAGGTCAGCTCAAAGGCACGCTGCACCGCGAGCTCAAGCGCAGCGGCGTCACCTGCGTAATGGAAGTGCCGGGCGTCGTGGAGACTACCGCCAGGGCCTAGAAGTCTCTGATCAAGACAGTCCATTTGGTTGACTGTCAGCTTTGCTCGGAGTACCTCCTCGATCGAGGAGGATGCCATGACGGAATCAACGCTCCCGCAGCCCTGGTACGAGACCGTCGCGCTGCCGGCGCTGCTGCGCCACGCGCGCACCGTCTACGGCACCGCGATGCGCGCGGCGCTCGCTGACATCGACTGCGACGACATGCCGGCGAACGGCATGTACGTGATCGGCGGCCTCGCGCGGGCGGACGGCGCCATCCCGCTCGGTCAATTGATCAAGGAGCTGCGCGTCTCCAAGCAGGCGGCTGGGCAGCTCGTCGACACTCTGGTGCTACGCGGCTATCTTGATCGCACGATCGACCCTGCGGATCGCCGCAAGCTCAGCGTCCGACTGACCGAGCGCGGCCGTGCCGCCGCCGTCGCGCAAGCCACCGCGCGCGAACGCGTCGATGCAGATCTCGCCAAGCGCGTCGGTGAGGAGTGTGTCGCACAGCTGCGGCGTGGTCTCGGTGCGCTCTGTAACTTGGGACGACACGAGAGCGACACCGCCTAGCGACGCCGCTCACGGCGCGACAGTCGCCGCCTGGCGCCGGAGCTCCGCCTCGAAGGCGCTCCGCGACTGCGCGACGATCGCAGGCAACAATCCGGGATCGACGAGCCGGCCCGACCGCGCTCGCCCGATCACATCGGCGATTTCGGGATGCGCGGGCAGCACGACATCCGCCTTCATCGCGCCGAGCTTGTCGAAGCTCTGCCGGAAATCAGCGACGATTTCAGGATAAACCTTGTTACCGATCAGCCGGTTGCCCGCGACCGTGATACTGCAGGGAAAGATCACCCGGCGGCCGGCGGCCTGCATCGTCCAACTCGTGCAGCCGGGGGTATGGCCCGGCGTCGCATGCGCGGTAACAGCGATGGTGCCGAGCGTCACCCGATCGCCGTCATGGATCGCACGATCGACGTGCACCGGGGTGAACCGCTTCGGCGTGTAGAGCACGTCGCCGGGCGGGGTGCCCGCTTCGAGCGCCGCGACATCGCCCGCGCCGGCCGCAACCCTGGCGCCGCTCATCCGGGCCAGCGCCGCCACTGCGCCGACATGATCCCAGTGCGCGTGGCTGACGAGGATCCACTTCACGTCGCGGATGGGCACGCCCCTTGCCTCGACGTTGCTGCGGATCATGTCGGCATTGGCAGGCAGCGTGCCGTCGATCAGGATCGCGCCGGCGGAGGTGTGTATCAGATAGGCGGCAATGCCCTTGCTGCCGACATAGTCGATCGGTCCGACGAGATGGAACGGCGCGATCGGCTGGGTCCATTCGGGCGGATCGGGCGGATCCGCCACGGCGGGCGCGGCGAGCAGCAACCCGGCGAGCAGAGCCACGCGCAAAGACGATCGAGCGGCGCCGACGGCGGCTGATCGCCGCCGAGTGAACCGAAGTAGGGTATCCCCCGGATGCTCGCCTCTCCGGCTCATTCCCACTCGATCGTGCCCGGCGGCTTCGACGTGTAGTCGTAGACGACGCGGTTGATGCCCTTGACCTCGTTGACGATGCGCGTCGCCACGCGGCTGAGGAAGGCGGGATCGAAC
>JAFAZF010000065.1 GCA_019239915.1 Sphingomonadaceae bacterium | reverse complement strand
GGCAATCCACTCATCCCCACTGTTCAAATTCCCCGAGCCACCTCTGTCGCGCGGAACGCGAATAGGTTGACAACGCGAATGCCGTGCCAGCCCTCGCGCTTGGCGAAGGCCGCGCACCTCCGGATCGTCGGGTCATCAATGCTCGCGTCAGCCGTGCTCGGGTTGAGCATGATGATCGGGAGCAACCAGGTCCCGGTCGACGTGTGACCGCCAGCCCATTGGCGGGTCAACATATACCGATAGCGACCGCATTCGCTGATCACGGCATCGGAGAGCATCCGAAGCCCGCTCACCGTCCCCGCCCTCGGGAGGGGGTGGGGAACGGGGGGACGCGAGATCCTACAAAGGGGGACGCGCCCGCATCACCGCCTCGGGCGGCGCGAAAAAACGCCGCCTTTTCATCTAGTTCCGGAGTTGGTGACCCCAACGGGACTCGAACCCGTGTTTTCGCCGTGAAAGGGCGACGTCCTAGACCGCTAGACGATGGGGCCGCGGCGTGGCCCGCGCCCTAGGGCAGCGGGCGCGCATCGGTCAAGGCGCGACCGGCTAGTCGGCCCAGGCGGCATCGTCGAGGTGGAGTTCGGCGGCGCGGCGCTGGCCCCAGGTATCGAGCCGGGCGCGCCCGGCCAGCCACAGCCGGCGCGTCCCGCCGGCGCCGAGCAGCGCGTGGCCGAGCGGCGTTTCCGCCTGACGGAAGGCGACCGCCTTGACCGAGCGGCCGTCGTCCCCCGCCACCACCACCCGGACATGCCCCTGCCCCACCACGTCGGCCTTTACCACGCGCACGGGGCCCGCCGCGACGCGCGGCGCTGGCCAGCCCGCGCCATAGGGGCCGCCCGCCTCCAGCGCCTCGACCAGCGCGGGCGTGACGCCGCCGGGGCTCAACACCGCATCGAGCATCAGCGCGCGGCCGTCGCTCGCGCGGCCGACATCGGCGCCGAGGCGCGCATCGAGGAACTCGGCGAGCGCATCGACGCGATCGGCCGCGACGGTGAGCCCCGCCGCCATCGCATGGCCGCCGCCGGCGGCGAGCAGCCCGGCATCCTTGGCGGCGAGCACCGCCGCGCCGAGGTCGACGCCCGGGATCGAGCGGCCCGAACCCTTGCCGACGCCGGCGTCGTCGAGCGCGACGACGATCGCGGGCCGGCCGAGCGCCTCCTTCAGGCGGCCGGCGACGATGCCGATCACGCCGGGGTGCCACCCGCTCGCGGCGACGACCGCGACGGCGCGATTGCCCTGCCGCGCCGCCTGCTCCGCCGCGGTCTCCTGGACATGCGCCTCGATCGCGCGGCGCTCCTGGTTGAGGCGATCGAGTTCCGCGGCGATCGCGGCCGCTTCGCTCGCATCCTCCGTGGTGAGCAGCCGCACGCCGAGATCGGAGCGGCCGACGCGCCCGCCGGCGTTGATCCGCGGCCCCAGCGCGAAGCCGAGATCGTGGCACGACGGCGCGCCCTTGATGCCGGCGGCATCGAGCAGCGCCGAAAGCCCGACATTGCGGCGTTCCGCCATCAGCCGCAGCCCCTGCGCGACGAAGGCGCGGTTGAGCCCACGGAGCTGGGCGACGTCGGCGACGGTGCCGAGCGCGACGAGATCGAGCAGCGCGATCAGGCGCGGCTCGGGCCGATCGGCGAAGAAGCCGCGCCCGCGCAACGTCCGCAGCAGCGCCGCGCCGAGCAGGAAGGCGACGCCGACCGCCGCGAGATGACCGTGCGCCGCGCCTTCCGCCTCGTCGAGCCGGTTGGGATTGACCAAGGCGAAAGCCTCGGGGAGCGCGGCGGCGCACTTGTGGTGATCGACGACGATCACGTCGAGGCCGGCGGCGCGCGCCTGGGTCAGCGCCTCGAACGCCTGCGCGCCGCAATCGACGGTGACGACGAGGCTCGCCCCGCCCTGCTTCAGCCGCACCAGCGCCTCGCCCGAGGGGCCGTAGCCCTCCATCAGCCGATCCGGGATATAGGCCTGCGGATCGAGCCCGAGCGCGCGCAGCAACCGCACGAGCAGCGCCGCCGAAGTCGCACCATCGACGTCGTAATCACCAAAGATCGTCACCGCCTCGCCGGCCGCGACCGCATCGGCGAGCCGGTCGGCGGCGCGATCCATGTCGCGGAAGATCGAGGGGTCGGGCATGAAACCGCGGATCGTCGGCGCGCGGTGCAGATCGAGCGCGTCGCGCGGACAGCCGCGCGCGAGCAGCAATCGTGCGGTCAGATCATCGGGCGCGAAGCCCTCGTCGCCGTTCGCGAAGGCACGCCAGCGCCACGGCTGGCCGAGGATCGAACGATCGACGTTGCAGGCAAGGGTCACCCGCGCTGCTTAGCGCGATGGCGGCGCGGCGTGAATCCACCGCCGCCGCTTATCCCCAGTTACGATGGTCAGGCGGCGGCTTCGACGGGGGCGCTCGCTTCGTCGAGACGGCGCAGCTGCGCGTCGGTCAGGCGGAGCGTGGTCGCCCCGAGCAGATCCTCCAGCTGCGAGACCTTGGTCGCGCTCGCGATCGGCGCGGTGATGCCGGGCTGCGCCATCGTCCAGGCGAGCGCGACCTGCGCCTGCGTCGCGCCGGTTTCGCCGGCGACCGCGTCGAGCGCGGCGAGCACCGCCATACCGCGATCGTTCAGATATTTGGTGACGAAGCCGCTCCGCGCCTTGCCGCCGGCGTCGGCTTCCGAGCGATATTTGCCGCTGAGGAATCCCGAGGCGAGGCTGAAATAGGGGACCACACCGAGCCCCTCGTCGATCACCAGTTTCTGCAGCGCGCGTTCGAACGCGGGCCGCTCCATCATGTTGTAGAGCGGCTGGAGGACGGTGAAGCGCGCGAAGCCGTTGTCGTCGCTGACGCGCAGCGCCTCGGCGAGGCGCGACGACTTGTAGTTGGAAGCACCGATCGCGCGCACCTTTCCCGCGCGGACGAGCTTGTCGAACACCGCAAGCGCGTCGAGGATCGGCACGTCCGGGTCGTCACGATGCGCGAAATAGAGGTCGATATAGTCGGTCTGGAGCCGCGCCAGCGACTCGTCGACCGCCGCCTCGATCCGGCTCGGCGCGAGCCCCTCGCCGCCCGTACCCGCGAGCAAGCCGACCTTGGTGGCGATCAGCACGTCGTCACGCCGGCCGCGCCGCTTCAGCCATTCGCCGATCATCGTCTCCGATTCGCCGCCCTTGTTGCCGGGCGCGAACGCCGAATAGACGTCGGCGGTGTCGATCATCGTGCCGCCCCCGGCGACGAAGGCATCGAGCACCGCGAAGCTCGCGTCGCGATCGGCGGTCCAGCCAAAGACGTTGCCGCCGAGGACCAGGGGAATCGTCTCCAGGCCGCTCACGCCCAGCTTGCGTTTCTCCATCATCTGTCTCCTTGCCCGTTCTGCCGGGTCTCGGCTCGCACTCCGCGAGCCCCGACCGATCCGTTCGTCCTGAGCGCCGTCGAAGGACGTGCCTCAGAGCGCAGCGCCTACACCATGTGCTTCGACTTCGCTCGGCACGAACGGGAAATAAGATCGCGTTCCCGGAGAGGCGTGGCCAGTCCCGAGATCACCGCTCCCTAGACCACCGCGCGATCGAGCGTGACGTGGCCGTCGCGCTTCAGCTGTTCGATCGCGCGCTTCACGTCCTGGCTCGATCCGCGCGGCAGCACCAGCACCGCGTCACCGGTCGCGACGATGATGAGATCCTTGACGCCCACCGCGGCGACCAGCGGTCCGTCGGTGCGGATCAGGCAGCCCGAGGTATCGATCGCGACGACCTCGCCGCGATGGACGTTGCCGTCGCTGTCCTTCGGCGCGATCTCGTGCAGCGCATCCCAGCTGCCGACGTCCGACCAGCCGATCTCGACCGGCACCACCGCGACGCGCTCGGCCTTCTCCATCACGGCATAATCGACCGAATCGGATGGCGAGCGGCGGAACGCATCGGCCTCCGGATACAGTCTATCGCCAACCCGACGTCCGGCGACGACTGAAGCGCGCACCGCCTCGGCGATCTGGGGCGCATGGCGTTCGAGCGCGTCGACATAGCTGCCGGCGCGGAACAGGAAGATGCCGCCGTTCCACGCATAGCGGCGTTCGGCGAGATAGGTCTCGGCGACTTCGCGGCTCGGCTTTTCGACGAATTTCTCGGCGCGATAGACGCCGGCATCGAGCGCAGCGCCGATGCGGATATAGCCGTAGCCGGTCTCCGGCTTGTCCGGCGTCATGCCGAAGGTCGCGAGCCAGCCGCCTTCGACGACACCGCGCGCCGCCTCCACCGCGGCGCGGAAGCCGATCTCGTTCTCGATGACGTGATCGCTCGGCATGACGAGCAGGAGATCGTCGGGATCGGAAGCCGCGAACGCGGCGAGCGCGATCGCCGGCGCGGTGTTGCGCGCGTCGGGCTCGAGGATGAGCAGACCCGACGCGACGGCAGTTTCGGCGAGCTGCGCCTCGATCAGATCGGCATGCGCGGCGTTGGCGACGATCACCGGCGGCGCATAACCCGGCCCCTGCGCGCGGCGCACCGTCAGCTGCAGCATCGTTTCGGGATGGGTGAGACCGAGCAACTGCTTCGGCCGTTGCGATCGCGACAGCGGCCACAGCCGCGTGCCCGATCCGCCGGAGAGGATGACCGGGGTGATCGGCCTCGGTTCGCTCATCGTGTCGATTCTCCGTTCGCTACGCGAATCCCGCTAGCCGCTATGTTGCGGCGCGACAATGACAGCCATCGCGACGGCTGTTTCAGGAAATATTTGTCAATTTCGGCGACAGGTCGGTGTCGGGATGTCAGGCTAGGGCGACGGATCTGAGGCGGCGGTGATACGGCTGTTCAAACATTACGTCCCCCACGCCGTGCTGCTGCTCGGCCTGATCGACTTCTGTCTGCTCGCCTTTGCCGCCGAGGCCGCCTGGTTTCTGCGCGCCTGGCAGATCGGGGTCGACACCGGCACGCTGCCGTCGCGGATCGGCCGCTCGCTGGTCTTTGCCGCCGCGCTGCAGACCGCGATGATCGCGGTCGGCGTCTATGGCGCCGAGGCGCTGCAGTCGCTGCGCTTCGCCGCGGCGCGGCTTACCGTCGCGATCTCGCTCGGCGTGATCTTCCTGTCGCTGCTGTTCTTCGCGCTGCCCGGGCTGTCGCTGTGGCGATCCCACCTGCTCTACGCGATGCTGCTCGCCGGCGGCCTGCTGATCCTCGTCCGCGCCGTGCTCGGCCGGCTGATCGGCGGCGAGGCGTTCCGCCGCCGCATTCTCGTGCTCGGCGCCGGTGCCCGCGCTGCCCGGATCGAGGAACTCGCCCGCCGCCCCGGCAGCGGCTTCACCGTCGCGAGCTTCGTCGCGATGAGCGACGGGCCGACGCGCGTCGGCCATGCCGTCCGCCGCGACGACATCGACAATCTTTCCGACCACGTCGTCGCCTGTCGCGCGAGCGAGGTGGTGCTCGCGCTCGAGGAGCGGCGCAACGCGCTGCCGCTCGCCGACCTTCTCCGCGTCAAGACCACCGGCGTGCACGTCAACGATCTCTCGACCTTCCTCGAGCGCGAGACCGGTCGCGTCGATCTCGATTCCACCAACCACAGCGCGCTGATCTTCTCGGACGGCTTCTCCTCCGGCCAGCGTGCCTCACGCAGCCTCAAGCGCCTGTTCGACGTCGCGGTGAGCGGCATCATCCTCCTGATCGGGTTGCCGATCATCCTGCTCGGCGCGCTCGCGGTGAAGTTCGAGAGCCGCGGCCCGGCCTTCTACAAGCAGAAGCGCGTCGGCCTCTACGGCGAGGAATTCGAGGTCATCAAGCTGCGCTCGATGCGCACCGATGCCGAGAAGCCGGGCCAGGCGGTGTGGGCGCAGAAGGACGATCCCCGCGTCACCCGCGTCGGCCGCTTCATCCGCAAGGTCCGCATCGACGAGCTGCCGCAGCTGTGGACGGTGCTCAAGGGCGAGATGAGCTTCGTCGGCCCGCGCCCCGAGCGCCGCCAATTCGTCGACGATCTCGAGCAGCGCCTGCCCTTCTATGCCGAGCGCCACATGGTGAAGCCGGGCATAACCGGCTGGGCGCAGATCAACTATCCCTACGGCGCCAGCCTCGAGGATGCCCGCCACAAGCTCGAATACGACCTCTATTACGCCAAGAACTACACGCCCTTCCTCGATCTGCTGATCATCCTGCAGACCGTCCGCGTGCTGCTCTGGGCCGAGGGCGCGCGGTGAGGTGTCGTCGCGAAGCCCCTCCCTGGAAGGGAGGGGTCGGGGTGGGTTGCTATGCGGCGAAGCGCCCGCGCATCTCCACCCCACCCCCAGCCCCTCCCCTGAAGGGGAGGGTAGCAATACGATGATCCATCTCTTCACGCTATGGACCTATGGCGCGGCGGCGCTGGCCTATGCGCTGATCGCCGCCTGGCAGTTCCGCGGCTGGGCAGACGGCGGCGCGCGCCGCGCCTTCGCCATCGCCGCGACCGCGACGAGCGCCTGGGCGCTGAGCGTCGCCGCGTTCGATCTCTACGCCGTTCCCGCGCTGATCGGCGCCTCCTTGCGCAATCTTTCCTGGCTCGCGTTCATGCTGATCCTGCTCGGCGGCGATGCCGGCGACGATCGCAAGCGCGCGGTGCAGGGCCTGTTCGCGGTTCTGGCCGCCGTCGTGCTGACCCGCGCGGGGCTCGCGCCGATGCTCGCCGAATATGCCGGCAGCCCGCGCATCATCGCGGCGATCGAGCAGGCGCGGCTGGTGCTCGGCATCACCTTTTCCGCCGGCGCGCTGATCCTCGTCCACTATCTCTACACCGCCGCCCTGCCCGAAGCGCGCTGGGGCATCCGCCTCGCCATGCTCGGCCTCGGTGGCATGTGGGCCTATGATCTCAACCTCGATGCGGCGAGCTGGTTCGGCAGCGGCTGGTCGCACGCGCTGCTGATGTCGCGCGGCGCCGCGATGCTCGCGCTCGCGCCGGTGTTCGTGCTGGCGGCGCTGCGCAACCGGCGCTGGAAGCTCGGCCTGTCGCGCACCGTGACCTTCCGCTCGCTCTCGGCGATCGCGATCGCGGGCTACCTCGCGACGATGGGCGTCGTCACGCGGCTGCTCGAGGCGATCGGCGGCGAATATGTGCGCGTCGCCGAAATCCTGTTCGTGTTCGGCGCGACGCTGGCGGCGATGCTGCTGCTGCCGTCGGGGCGCGGCCGGGCCTGGCTCAAGGTCAAGGTCGCGAAGCATCTGTTCCAGCATCGCTACGATTATCGCGAGGAGTGGCTGCGCTTCACCGCGACGCTGGGCGGCCTCGTCGATCATGACGAGCCGCTGCCGGTCCGCGCGGTCCGCGCCATCGCGGACATCACCGAAAGCCCCGGCGGGCTGCTGCTGCGCGTCGACGAGGACGAGCGGCTCGCGCCGTCCGCGCGCTGGCGATGGGAGGGCGCCGCCGAGACGCATGCCGATCGCGGCTTCGCCCATTATCTCGAAGCGAGCGAACGCATCCTCGAGCTCGATCTGCTCCGCAGCGGCGATACCGATCTGCTCGAGGAGGCAGCGCTGCTGCCGGCATGGCTGCTCGAGAACCCGCGCGCGTGGGCGGCGGTGCCGCTGATCCACGGCGAGCGGCTGGAGGGCGTCGTCGTGGTCGCCCGCCCCGCGATCGACCGGATGCTCGATTGGGAGGATTTCGATCTGCTCCGCGTCGCCGGACGGCAAGTCGCGAGCCACCTCGCCGAAGCGCGCAGCCAGGAAGCGCTCTCCGCCGCACGCCGCTTCGACGAATTCAACCGCCGCTTCGCCTTCATCATCCACGACGTGAAGAATCTCGTCAGCCAGCTCAGCCTCGTCGCCCGCAACGCCGAGCGCCACGCCGACAATCCCGCCTTCCGCGCCGACATGGTGGCGACGCTTAAATCCTCGGTCGACAAGCTTAACGAGCTGCTCGCGCGGCTTTCGCAGCACAACACGGCCAAGGCCGAGGAGCCGCGCCCGCTGCCGCTGCGCGATCTCGTCGAGCAGGTGGCGCGCGCGCGTTCGGTCGGGCACGACGTTCGCGTCGCGGGCAGGAGCGACGTCGTCGCGCTGGCCGATCCGGCGCGGCTCGCGCAGGCGCTCGGTCACCTTGTCCAGAACGCCGCCGAGGCGAGCCCCGACGATGAGCCGGTGTGGATCTCGATCGATCGCGTCGGGCTCGACGCCGTTGTCGCCGTACTCGATCGCGGCTGCGGCATGTCGGCCGACTTCGTTCGCGGGCAGCTGTTCAAGCCGTTCGCCTCGACCAAGCAGGGCGGCTTCGGCATCGGCGCCTACGAGGCGCGCGGCCTCGTCGCGGCGATGGGCGGCCGCCTCGAGGTCGAAAGCCGCGAAGGCGAAGGCAGCCGCTTCGCGATCATCCTGCCGATCGGCGCCGAAGAACCCATGCGGAGACGCGCATGACCGTGCACAATCATCCGGAAGGCCAGATCGGCGGCAGGGCCGGCGCGCTGCCCAAGCTCCTCATCGTCGAGGACGACGAGGGTCTCGCCCGCCAGCTGCGCTGGGCCTATAACGCCTATGAGGTGATCGTCGCAGGCGACCGCCAGTCGGCGATCGACGCGCTCCGCGCGGAAGAGCCGGCGGTGGTAACGCTCGATCTCGGCCTGCCGCCCGATCCCGACGGGACGAGCGAGGGCTTCGCGACGCTCGACGCCATCCTCGCGCTCAAGCCCGACACGAAAGTGATCGTCGCCTCCGGCCATGGCGCGCGCGAAAGCGCGCTGCGCGCGATCGCGTCTGGCGCCTATGATTTCTACCGCAAGCCCGTCGAAATCGACGAGCTCGGCCTGATCGTCGGCCGCGCCTTCGCGCTGCATGCGCTGGAGGCGGAGAACGCGCGGCTCGCGGCAGCGGGCGGCGAGACGACGGTGCTCGGCGGGCTCGTCACCGCCGCGCCGGAGATGCTCAAGGTCGCGCGCACGATCGAGCGCGTCGCGAGCGCCGACGTTTCGGTGATGCTGCTGGGCGCTAGCGGAACCGGCAAGGAGCTGCTCGCCCGCGGCGTCCACGAGAAAAGCCGGCGCGCCAAGGGCGCGTTCGTCGCGATCAACTGCGCGGCGATCCCCGAGACCTTGCTCGAAAGCGAGCTGTTCGGCCATGAGAAGGGCGCGTTCACCGGCGCGGTCCGCACCACCGAGGGCAAGATCGAACTCGCGCAGGGCGGCACCTTGTTCCTCGACGAGATTGGCGACGTCCCCCTCCCCCTCCAGGTCAAGCTGCTGCGTTTCCTGCAGGAGCGCGTGATCGAGCGGATCGGCGGCCGCAAGCCGATCGCGGTCGACACCCGCATCGTCTGCGCGACGCATCAGGACGTCGACGCGATGGTCGCCGACGGCCGCTTCCGTGAGGACCTCTACTACCGCCTCGCCGAGATCGTGATCCGCATCCCCACGCTGGCCGAGCGCACCGGCGACGCCGCGCTGCTCGCCCGCCATTTCCTCACGAAGATGGCGCCGCAGCTCAACCCACAGGTCCGCGGGCTCGCCCCCGACGCGCTCGCCGCCATCGGCGACTGGCGCTGGCTGGGCAACGTCCGCGAGCTCGAGAACCGCATGAAGCGCGCCGTAATCATGGCCGAGGGCAAGCTCGTGACGGCCACCGATCTAGATCTCGAAGGCAAGGGCGAAGGCGAGCTCCTCAACCTCCGCACCGCACGCGAGATCGCCGACAAGCGCGCGATCCGCGCCGCGATTGCGCGCAGCGAGGGCAATATCTCCGCGGCGGCGCGGCTGCTGGGGATCAGCCGCCCAACGCTGTACGACCTGCTCAAGAGCTACGGGATGCAGGGGGACTGAGGTTCCAGCAAGCCGTTCCCCGGCGAAGGCCGGGGTCCAGTCCTGAGCGGGATTCCGCGCGGCAGCGCGGGCGCGCTATCGCGCGCGTTTTGCAATGCGGGCTGGACCCCGACCTTCGCCGGGAAACGGAAAGGCGGCTAGCGCCCACTTGCTGACGTTCATCTCCCCTCCCTGGAAGGGAGGGGCCGGGGGTGGGTTGCGGCACTCGGAGCGGTCGCTAGACTGCGCCGATGTAGCGGGTTCCGCCGGAGCTGACGAGCAACGCGCGTCGCCTGCGCTCCGGATCGACGTTCGAGGAGCGTCTGCTGTGGAGCGTGCTTCGTCAGCAGCGGCCGCGCTTCACCCGGCAGCTCGTCGTCGACCGCTTCATTCTCGATTTCGCCTGCCGTAGCCTGAAGATCGCCATCGAGGTCGATGGTGGTCAGCACGGCGTTTGCGGCGATGAGGACGCGAACCGCAACGCTGAACTCGAGCGACGCGGATGGATCATCCTGCGGTTCTGGAACAGCGAGGTGCGGAACGCGCTTGCGGCTGTGGTCGGGGCTATCGACGAGGCGATCGCCCGCGCCGCAACCCACCCCCCAACCCCTCCCTTCCAGGGAGGGGAGCTGAGGCAGCTATCCACCAATGCCAGCCGCCTGACAGCCGCGAACGAAGCAAGAACATCCTTGACATTTCCCGCCAGTCCCGCTACAAGCCCCGCCGTCGCACGAGGCTCCTGACGAGAGGCTGACACGCGGCGGGATGGGACGACGCGGGGCCACGCGTCGCGATCGTCCAACGGCCGGCGCGCCAGGGCCTTCGGGGTCCGAACCCTGACGCAAAGACCATCAACCAGGCCAGCGCCCGGCTTCCATGCTCGTGCTCATCAGGCATGGCCCGCGGCGTCCGTCACAACGAGCCAATTCCCGCCGCCGGCCCGACGCGCCCGCGGAAATGGGCGAGGTGCTCCCGCGGGAAAACTGGGACACCCGCAAAGCCCCGATGGCCGCGAGGCACGCGAGGGGCGCCGGCCGTTTCTCCCGCTCCCGAGCCGAGCCGGCGGAGAGGTGCGCGCAAATTTCCAACAACATTGCCAAATTCTGCGCGGTGCTCCTGCGAAAGCAGGAGCTTCCAGCGGCGAGCACTGCACTCCGAAGCGGCAGGCTCCTGCTTTCGCAGGAGCACGGTCGGGCTGCGAAACGCCCCTTGTGCTCCGGCGAAGGCCGGAGCGCTGGCGACAAGCGTGCCTCATTCTCCAGCGCTCCGGCCTTCGCCGGAGCACGCCATTTGCGACGCCGCCCCCATCGTTGCTCTCGCAAGTTGTCCCCTCACCAGCAATCTCGGGAAGATGAAGGGCGCTCAGGCCGAACGGGTTTCTTGTGGCGCGCGAAAACCCTAAGCGCCTCCCATGTCCGATCCCCTCGCCCGCATCGCCGACGCGCTCGATCGCATCAACCCGCCGCCGCCGCCCGCGGCCGATCCGGCGGGCCACCCCGCCTATGTCTGGCGCGAGGGCGCGCTGGTCGCCGCACGGGCGTTCGCGCCGCTGCCGCTCGACCTGCTCACCGGGATCGAGGCGCAGAAGGCGGCGCTGCTCGAGAACAGCCGCCGCCTCGCCGCCGGCCATGCCGCGCACGACGCGCTGCTGTGGGGCTCGCGCGGCGCCGGCAAGTCGGCCTTGGTCAAGGCCTGCGTCGGCTCTCTGTGCGAGGAAGGCGCCGACATCGCGCTGATCGAGGTCGCGGGCGATGCGCTCCACGGCCTGCCGCGCCTGTTCGACCTGATCGCGACGGTACCCCGCGCCTTCATCCTGTTCCTCGACGATCTCGGCTTCGCCGAAGAGAGCGAGGCGCCGCGGCTGTTGCGCTCGCTGCTGGAAGGCGGCGCCGAGGCGCGGCCGGACAATGCCCGCCTCTACGTTACCGCCAACCGCCGCCACATCGTCAGCCGCGACCTCAAGGAGCAGGACAGCCCGATCAACCCGCGCGATGTGATCGACGACCGCCTCGCGCTCGCCGACCGCTTCGGGCTCAGCCTCGGCTTCCACGTCTGCGACCAGGCCACCTATGTGGCGATGGTGACGCGCTACGCCGAACGGTTCCGGCTCGGCACCATCGACGAGAAGGACGCGATCGCATGGGCGACCCAGCGCGGCAGCCGCTCGGGCCGCGTCGCCTGGCAATATGTCGTCGAGCTGGCCGGCCGGCGCGGCATGCGGGTGTGATGAGCGGCCCGACCGACGCCTCCCCGGGTCGCCGACCCGGGGAGGCGTGGCCGTCGCGGCGCTAGCGGAGGAGTTCCGCCATCGTCGCGCGCATGCCGATGATCGGCCCGTTGGGATGCTTCATCGCCATCGGGACATAATCATCCAGCACCGCCCGCGCCGCCGCCTCATGCTCGGTCGTCAGCGCACCGGATGCGATCAGCATCTCGGCAAGCTTCTGAACCATATGGACGGTGAAATGCGGTACATAAGGCCCGAATATCTCGGCGAGCCTGCAATGGTTCGTCATGGAAGGAAGCGCACCCTATGTGCGCAATCTAGGTAGTTCAACAAAACGGGAATTGCTTCCCACGCGCCGCTTAGTCGTTGCGTTTGATGCAACTCAACAACCTAGATCAACCTCAGCCGATAAATGGCACCAGCATCGGCACGCGCGCGGCATAGGCTTCGTAGTCGTCACCGAGGCTGTCGCGCAGCAGCCGCTCCTCGATGCGCGCCTTCATGACATAGCCGACCACAAACAGCGGCAGCCCGATCGTCGTCAGCACGGTGCCGCGCAGCCCGGCGGTCGCGATCGCGCCGAGCAGCAGACCGGTGTAGATCGGATGGCGGACAAGGCGATACGGGCCGCTGTCGATGACGCGGTGATCCTCCTTGCGCGTGATCCGCGCCGACCACAGCCGGCCGAGCGTGATCCGCGCCCACCAGGCGAAGGCGATGCCGGCGGCCAGCAGCACGACCATGGTCCATTCGAGCGGCGTGGGCAGCCGCCACAGCACGCCGATCAGCTTGTCCGCCGGCGTAGCGACGCCATCCGATCGCCGCACCCACGCCGATCCGAGCAGCAGCACCCAGCCGGCGAACGTCAGCAGCCGATAGCCGAACTCGCCCCGTAGCGCCGGCCGCGCCACCGTACGGCCCGACCACAGGCTCGCGGCGAGCCAGCTCAGGCCCCACAAGGTCCAGAGGATGTAGAGCGCGGCAAGTGGTGGGGTCATGACCCGGGAGCGTAGAACTACGACGGTAAACTGACCAGACGGCCCCCTCTGGCTCATCCGTCATCCCCGCGAAGGCGGAGATCCCTATTCTCTGGCACTCGAGGTTATGGATTCCCGCCTTCGCAGGAATGACGAAGGCAACGGGCCGTCTGCCTATTGCGCGGTCCAGCCGCCGTCGATCGAGAGGTTGGCGCCGGTGATGTTGCTCGCCTCGTCGCGGCAGAGATAGACGGCCATCGCCGCCACCTGTTCGGCGGTGACGAACTGCTTGGTCGGCTGGCCGGCGAGCAGCACGTCGTTCATCACCTGCTCGCGCGTCAGCCCGCGCGCCTTCATCGTATCGGGGATCTGCTTTTCGACAAGCGGCGTCCAGACATAGCCGGGTGAGATGCAGTTCGCCGTCACCCCGAACGTCGCGAGCTCGAGCGCGATCGTCTTGGTGAAGCCGGCGAGGCCGTGCTTGGCGGTGACATAGGCGGACTTGAACGGCGAGGCGGTGAGCGAATGCGCGCTCGCGGTCTGGATGATCCGGCCCCACTTCTGCGCCTTCATGTAAGGCACCGCGAGCCGGGTGGTGTGGAAGGCGGAATTGAGGTTGAGCGCGATGATCAGGTTCCACTGATCGACCGGGAACTCCTCGACCGGCGCGACATGCTGGATGCCGGCGTTGTTGATCAGGATGTCGATGCCGCCGAACGCGTCCGCCGCCGCCGCCATCATTGCCTCGACCTGATCGGTCTTGGTGAGATCCTGCCCGAGATAGATCGCCTTGGCGCCGCTCGTCGCTTCAAGGCCGGCGCGCTCCTGCTCGATCGCGGCGGCATCGCCGAAGCCGTTGATCGCGATCGCTGCGCCCTCGGCAGCGAGCGCCTTGGCGTAAGCGAGCCCGATGCCCGAGGTGGAGCCGGTGATCAGCGCGGACTTGCCTTTGAGGAACATGGGTTCTCCTTCGTCACTCCCTCTCCCGCCTTCGCGGGAGAGGGTCTTGTTCTAACGGCGCGCCCTCACCCTCCCACCGCTTCGCGGCGGGCCCCTGCCTCTCCCGCTTGCGGGAGAGGGGACTTGGTGAGATCGAATGCCGCCGTCTTGCCGTCGGCGATGTTGGTGGCGATCAGGCTGGCCCTGTCGATCGTCTCGGCGACGGCGGCACGGCCGGCCTGCCAATGCTCGGTGCGCGTCCGCGCCGAGAATTCGAAATCGCGCGCGCCGCCTTCCCAGCCGTTCGCGCGATAGATCAGGTGGACGACGTTGACGGCATGTTCCTGCGCCGCGCACGCCAGCGCACGGGCGTCGGGATCGTCGGCGAGCTCCGGCGGCAGCTTGGCGACGAGGCGGCGGATGCGCTCGCGCTCCTTGCGCAACCGCAGCAGCTCGTCGGTCACCATCCGCGTGCGGCTCGAGAAGCGGATCTCCTTCTCGCGCGCGAACACGTCCATGATCGTGCGCGGCACCGGCGCCGCCGCCGAGAACAGGTCGACCTGGAAGACGAGCATGTCCTCGCGCTGGTTGGCGAGGATGTGCGTGAGTGGCGTGTTCGAGACGAGCCCGCCGTCCCACCACAGCTTGCCGTCGATCTCAACCGGCGGGAAGCCGGGCGGCAGCGCGCCCGAGGCCATGATGTGGCGCGCGTCGATCCGTACTTCGGTCGTGTCGAAATAGGAGAAGTTGCCGGTCGCGAGCTCGACCGCGCCGACCGACAGCCGCACCGGCCCGTCGTTGAGCAGATCCCAGTCGACGAGCGCGTCGAGCGTCGCGCGCAGCGGCGCGGTATCGTAGAAGCTCAGTGCCTGCGCCGTCCCCGGCGGCGCCAGCATCGGCGGCACGAGCCGCGGCGCGAACATGCCGGGCACGCCCGCCGCCATCACGATCCCCGCCGCCCATTCGTGGACGAGCTCGCGCATCCGCTCGCTCGGCCAGATCGGGAAATCGGGCAGCGCGCCGGTCACCTTGTCCCAGAAGGCCCGGAGGGCCTCCACGCGGCGCTCGGGCGGGTTGCCGGCGATCAGCGCGGCGTTGACCGCGCCGATCGAGATACCGGCAACCCAGTCCACCTCGATCGCGGCGGCGTGCAGCGCCTCGTAGACGCCGCCCTGAAACGCACCCAGCGCGCCGCCGCCCTGCAGCACCAGCGCGACCTGGTCGGGCAACGGCAGCGGCGCGGCCGCGCGGGAATGGCGTCGCTTCGGATCGGCTTCCGACATGGCGTCGCTTGTGAGGCTAATGTTGCGGCGCATCAAGAGCGCAGCAGTGACAGTTGGGTGACGCGCTCCCTTTCTGAAGCCCCTCCCTGGAAGGGAGGGGTTGGGGTGGGTTGCTTCTAGGCGGAGCGCTCGACCGCTCTCTACCCACCCCCGCCCCTCTCTTCCAGGGAGGGGAGATCGTTGGTGCAACCACCTCCACAACCGGGCATTATCCCCGCCGAGGAGACACCCCATGCGGCTCGACGACTATCGGGAAAGCGACAATGTCGGCGATCAGCGCGGCGAGAATTTCGGCGGCGGTGGATTCAACCTCGCCGGCGGCGGTGGCGGACTGCTCTTCCTGATCGCCAGCCGCTTCGGTATCGGCGGCGTGCTCCTGCTCTTCCTGCTGATGTTCCTGTTCGGCGGCAACCCGCTGTCGCTGGTCGGCGGCGGCGGCAGCCAGGTCGGTTCGGGCGGCCAGCAGACGCAGGTGGGCCACGCGGTGGCACAGAAGGCCTGCGGCGCCGATGCGGCGAGCGCCTTCTCCTGCCGCGTGCTCGCCAGCGCCGAGGACACCTGGGGCCCGATCATGCAACAGCAGGGCGTCAAGTTCTTTCCGGCCGACCTGATCTTCTATGCGGGTAACGGCATGTCCGGCTGCGGCGCCGCGCAATCGGCGATGGGCCCGTTCTACTGCCCGACCGATAACCGCATCTATCTCGACACCGAATTCTTCCGCGAACTCGACACGCGCTTCCACGCCGCCGGTGATTTCGCGCAGGCCTATGTGATCGCGCACGAATATGGCCATCACATCCAATATCTGCTCGGCATCGCCGACAAGGTCCGCGCCCAGCAGGAGCAGGCGAGCAGCACGCAAGGCAACGCGCTTCAGGTGCGCATGGAGCTGCAGGCCGATTGCTTCGCCGGCGTGTGGGGCAACCGCAACAAGGACCGGCTCGATCCCGGCGACATCGAGGAAGGCCTGCGCGCCGCCAACGCGATCGGCGACGACACGCTGCAGAAGGAAGCGCAGGGCCGCGTCGTCCCCGACAGCTTTACCCACGGCACCTCGGCGCAGCGCGTCGAATGGCTGAAGAAGGGCCTCGACAGCGGCGACCCCGCGCAGTGCGACACCTTCGCGGCCGGCGCCGACGCCTGATCGCGCGCGCTGACCGACGGCGCGCCGCGAACGGCAGCGAACGTCGCGCTTTTTCTCGCCCGCTCGCGGTGGCTGCAGCGTGTTTGCAGGCTTCCGAGGGTGCGCGGCCGCGCGCCGCTGGCTAAGGCGATGGCATGTCCGAACCCGTTGCGTCTGCCGATCCCCATGACCCCCGTGCCAATCGCCGCCGCCGCATCGACCGCATCCGCGTCCTCGGCCGCCGTCACGGGCCGACCGCGCCGGTGTGGCGCAAGCGCGCCGCGATTCTCTCGGGCGCGGTCACGCTCGGTCTCGCGGCGCTGCTGTTCGCGCGGCTGGCTGACATCGCGAACCGGCTGTTCCTCGAGGGCCACCAGCGCTGGCCGCTGGCGGCGCTGATCATCACCCCCATGGCGTTCGGCGCATTGGTGTGGCTGACGCGCCGCTACGCGCCGGATGCGCGCGGCTCCGGCATTCCCCAGATCATCGCGGCGCGCTTCGATCCGGACGAGGCGATGCGCTCGCTCGCCTCGGCACGCACCGCGGCGGCGAAGTTCGCGCTGACCCTTGTGGGGCTGCTGGTGGGCGCCTCGGTCGGCCGCGAAGGGCCGACGGTGCAGGTCTCGGCGACGATCATGGCCTATGCGCACCGCGTCTTCCGCGTGCCGGTCAAAGCCTCGGTGATGGTCGCCGGCGGCGCCGCGGGTGTCGCAGCGGCGTTCAACACGCCGCTTGCCGGCGTCACCTTCGCGATCGAGGAGCTCGCCGCCGCCTATGAGCAGCGCATGACGCTGCTGGTCATGACGGCGGTGCTGATCTCGGGCATGGTCAGCCTCGGCATCGCCGGCGACTATGTCTATTTCGGCGCGATGGGCGACACGCTGCCGATCGGCCGCGCGATCGCGACGACGCTGGTCGCCGGGGTCAGCGGCGGGCTGACGGGCGGGCTGTTCTCGCGGCTGATGCTCGCTTTCGCGGGATCGCGCCGACGGCCCTTCGCCGCGCTGCGCGCGCATCCGGTGCTGTTCGCGCTCGGCGCCGGACTGATCGTGGCCGCGATCGGTTGCGCGACCGAGACGACGTGGGGCACCGGCTACCTGCCTGCGCGGCTGATCATCGCCGGCCAGGGCGCGCGCTGGTGGTTCGGCCCGGCCAAGTTCGCGGCGACGCTGGCGACCGCGGTCTCGGGCATGCCGGGCGGCATCTTCGCGCCCTCGCTCGCGACGGGCGCCGGGCTCGGCGACCTGCTGCGCGCGCTGTTTCCCGCCGCCGCGGCCGGTCCGGTCGTGCTGCTTGGAATGATCGGCTACTTCACCGGCGTTGTCCGCGCGCCGCTCACCGCCGTCGTGATCATCTCGGAGGCGACGGCGAGCCACGGCCTGCTGCTGCCGCTGCTCGCCACCGCGCTCGTCGCCGATGCGACCTCCAGCCTGGTCTGCCGCGAGCGGCTCTACCACGGCCTTTCGCGCGGCTTCGGCGCCACGCACTGACGGCATGAAAACCCCGGCCGCATCGCCGCGGCCGGGGCTCCACGAGCCGCGGCGTTTCCGCCCGGCCGGTCAACAGACAGCCGAGAAGCTCCGGTTCAGCAGGATGCGGTCGCCGCGGACATAATCGCTGGAGGCCATCATCATCGCCGCGTGTGCAACCGCTACCGAGGCTTCGCCCGGCGTAAGAGAGGCGCGGCGGCGATAGCACCGCGCGTCCGGCGGACGCAGCTGCCGCTCAGGAGCGAAGATAAGCGAGTGCCTCCGCCTCGGTGGAGAAAAACTGAGCGGCGGCGCCTGCCTGCTCGGCGGAACGCCCGACCTGCATGCGACTCAATGTGGAGGGGCTGAGAACGGCGGCACCGCGCTCCATCCCGCGCTCCCGCAATTCCTGCGCGAGTTTGGTCACCGCTTCGTGTACCGCTTGCGATTGGACCGGATGGTCGCTCAGATCGGTCAGCATCCCGAACGGCTGACTCGGTCGTTCGGCGATGCGCCGAAACAACAGCGCGCGGAATGCCTGCACCGTGTCGAACGTCCAAAAACCTGTCATGCGCGCGATCAGTATTCCGTCGTCCTGATCCCACGAGACACTGAAACTCCCCGCTTGCTCCATCCCTGCCCCTCCTGTTCGCACACTTCTTTGCGGGATGATTTACAGCGATGAGCCGGCGACGCAAAGCAGGCGCCCGCGGCGTTTGTCGGCCAGCCACCTTCCCGACCGTGCCGCGGCAAAACCCCGGCCGCATCGCTGCGGCCGGGGCTCCAGGATCGGCGGCGTTTCCGCCCGGCGGATCAATAGGTGCCGGAGAAGCTCCGGTTGAGGTTGGTGGTGCCGCGGTCGCGATCATTGTCGCGATTGCCGCCGAACAGGCCACCCTGCTCGTTCTGGTCCTGCTCCTCGCGCCAGGCGCGTTGCGCCTCGTCCGCGGTCTTCGATACCTCGACCTTGTCGCCGACGTTGCGGATCCACGCCGAAGGGATCGAGTGATGGTGGCCGCCGGCATCCTTGTCGGTCTTGGTCAGCAGGATGCGATCGCCGCGGACATGATCGACGGTGCCGATATGCTCGCCGTCGGAGCCGACGACCTCCTGATGCTCCTTCACGCGGCCGAGCGAATCGCGCTGCGTCTGGCGGTTCTGGCGCCAGCTGCCGAACTCGCTGTTGAAGCGGCTCTGGTTGTCGCGACGATATTCGTCATAGTCGCGATCGAGCGTGTCCATCTGGCGGTCGCGCCACTCGCGATAATGCGGATCGTGGTCGTGGCGGCCGCGGGTCTCGTTGCGATCCTGCCGATAGCGGTCCTGCGCCCCGCCGCGATCGTAGAGCCCGGGCGGATAGGCGCCGAATGCGCCGTAGCTCGCCGCGAACGCCGCATCATAATCGGACTGCGAGACGCGCCCGCTGCGCGGGCCGCGCTCGTCGCTCCAGCCGCGGCCGCGATCGCCGCCTTCGGCACGCGACCGGCGCTCGTCGTAGCGATCGTCCTCGCGGCGGCGGCGCTCGGCCTCGTCGTCGCCGAACCAGGAGCGGACCTCGTCGCCGGCGCGCTCGAAGAAGCCGCGATCCTCCGGATCATAGTCGCGGTCGCGCGCATAGCGGTCGCGATCATAGTCGCGATCGGAGCGGCCGCGATAGCCGCGGTTGCCCTCGTCGTACCGGCCATAGTCGCCGCGGCCATCGCGCTCGGGGCGACGTCCCGGCCCATAGAGCGAGCCGTAGCCATAGCCTTCGCGGCCGTAGCCGCTGCTGCGATCATATCCCATGATGAGCTTCCTCTGCCGTTTTCAAGGGGCGCGCGGGCGCCTGCGGCGTCGTCCGCGACCAGCGTGAAAACCGGCAGGACTTAACTCAGGTTCCGATTTCGATGCGGACAAAGCGCCGCTCTGCGACGAACGGTGCGCGATCGGCGGGCATTTCGGTGTGGAGCGCGATGCGGCGTTGCATCGCGCGATATGCGCCGCTAGAGGGCGCCTCTCGACAGGTGCGGGGCTGTAGCTCAGATGGGAGAGCGCTGCAATCGCACTGCAGAGGTCAGGGGTTCGATTCCCCTCAGCTCCACCACGCCTGTTGACTGATCCCGAAGCACGATCCTGTAGTCCCCGCCGGCGACGTCAAGCTCCAGTATCGGCCCCGACGACGCGCATCGCGAGCGCCAGCGCGCCGAGCACGCCGGCGTCGTCGCCCAGCGCCGGCGGCACGATCAGCGCATCGAAATCGCGCGTGCCGAAATAGCCCGCGGCGAGCCGCTCCGCCTCCGCGCGGATGCGCGCCAGCAGCCCCGGCGTCGCGAGCACGCCGCCACCGACGACGATACGATCGGAAGCGAGCATCGCGAGCTGCCCGACCGCGAGCTGCGCCAGATAATAAGCGATGATCGCCCTGCCGGGGTGGTCTTCCGGCAGCTCGGAAAGCGAGCAGCCCCAGCGCGCGTTGATCGCCGGGCCGTTCGCGACGCCTTCGAGGCAATCGCCGTGGAACGGGCAACTACCGGCGAAATCGTCCTCGGGATGGCGATGCACCGCGATGTGCCCCATTTCCGGGTGGCCGTGGCCCCGCAGCGTGTGTCCGCCGATCAGCGCGCCGCCGCCGATGCCGGTGCCGACGGTGACGTAGGTCGCGCTGCGACAGCCGCGCGCCGCGCCCCACAGCCCCTCGGCCAGCGCGGCGCCGTTGACGTCGGTGTCGAGTCCGGCGGGACAGCCCAGCGCATCGGTAAACGGCGTGACGACGTCGGCGCCCGTCCAGCCCGGCTTCGGCGTGCGCAGGATATGGCCCCAATTCGGCGAGGCCCGATCGATGTCGAGCGGCCCGAAGCTGGCGATGCCGATCGCGGCGATCGGCCCGAGCTCACTCCGCGCGGCGTCGAAAAAGGCGAGCGACTCGCCGATCGTCGCCACCGGCGTGGTCGTCGCCACGCGTGCGGTGCGCAGCAGCGCGGACCGCTCGCACGCGACCGCGAGGTTCCACTTGGTGCCGCCGGCCTCGATGCAGGCATAAAGTGGTCGTTCGGCCGTAGATTGGGCCTGACCAACCGAGTCCCGCGACACCATCGCGACCGCCTTCATCTGTTAGGACTACAACGCCCTGCGCGATGCGCGCGGCCGCCGCGTCGGTCAATGCGGACGGGGAAGCGCCGGCGAAGCTCCGTAGATCGCGCAGAGGTTTCGCCAATTCGCCGCACGCATCAGTGCCGGTAACTGGCCTTACGTCTGCGTAGCGGCTCGAATTGTTACGCAAATTGCGTGTGGCAAGTATTGATCGGCATTATCTTGGCCTAACCGCACCCATCAACGCCTTGGAATAAAGCATCGCCTAGAAAACTGTCGCCCCGCCACGAGTTTTGGGAGACAGGGAAATGCAAGTTTCATCCACCGCGCGGCTTGCCGCCGGCACCGCATCTATCGGTATTCTTCTGCTTTGCGCCGCCTGCAGCGGCTCGGGCACGCTGCGCCTCGCCTCGATCGGCAACGATCCGGGCTCCAGCTCCAGCTCGAGCGGCGGCACCAGCTCGAGCAGCGGCGGCACCTCGTCGTCGAGCGGCGGGACCAGCTCGAGCAGCAGCGGCGGCACCTCGTCGAGCTCCAGCTCGGGCGGTTCTTCGTCGAGCTCGAGCGGCGGCACGTCCAGCTCGGGCGGATCGAGCTCGGGCGGCATCGGGGTCACGATCGGCACGACCAGCTCCAGCAGCGGCGGCACCGGTACGACCGGGATCGGCGTCACCGTCACCGCCGGCAACGGCACGGGCACGGGCACCGGCACGACGACGAGCAACGGCTTGCTTGGCGGCGTGCTCGCGTCGACCGGCAATGCGCTGCTCGGCGTCGGCAACGCCACCACCAGCGTCGGCACCAACGTAAACGCCACGCTGCCCGCGGTCGGCGCGGTGACGACGCCGGTCACCAACACCGTCAGCGGCCTGGTCGATACCGTCGGCCAGACCGTCGCCAATCTCGGCGCCGGAACCACCGGCGGCACCGGCGCCGGCCTGCTCGGCGCCAACAGCCCCGTCACGCTCACCGCGGGCGGCACGAACGTCGTCGGCGGCGGCAGCAGCCCGGTGACGGCGACCGTGCTCAGCGGCAACACCGTCGTCGGCGTCAACGCCAACACCGGCGCGCTCGACAGCGCGCTCAACGGCGTCGTACCCGGTGCCGGCAATCTCGTCTCCGCTACGGTGGGCAACGGCACTCCCGCCGCCGGCAGCGCGCTGATCGGCGCAAGCGTCGGCTCGCCGACGCAGGCGAGCGGTTCGCTCGCTACCGTCGGCGTCGCCAGCAACGGCCAGCCGGTCACCCTCGCGGTCGGCGGCAATACCATCCTCGGCGGCACCGGCACGACCGGAACCGGCACCGGGAACGTGCTCGGCACCGTCGGCAATACCGTGAACAGCGTCGTCAACACCGTGACCGGCGCGTCGCCGATCAGCGGCGCGCTCACCGGCAGCGTGACCGGCAGCGGCAGCGTGACGACGCCGAGCACCGGCAACCTGCTCGGCGGCGTGACCAGCACCGTCGGTAGCGTCGTCAACGGCGTCACGAGCGCGCTGCCCGCGACGGGTGCGCTCACCGGCACGGTGGCGGGCGGCGGCAGCGTCACCACGCCGAGCACCGGCAACCTGCTCGGCGGCGTAACCAACACCGTCGGCAACGTCGTCAACACCGTCACCGGCGCGCTGCCGGTCGCGACCGGCGCGCTGTCTGGCACCGGCACCGGCACGGTCAGCACCGGCGGCCTGCTGCCGGTCTCCACGACCACCGCCACGACGGCCGCCAACACCGGCGGCTCGACGAGCACGCTGCTCGGCGGGCTGCTCGGCCGCTGACCGCGGTCGGGGGCGCGCCTGGACCACGCGCCCCCGATCTTTTCGACACAGGGGAAGTCATGCGTATTCACACCCGCGCGGCTGCGCTTGCCGCCTGCGCGAGCCTTGCCGCCGCCGCGGCGGCGCAGCCCGGTCCCGACGCACCGCTGATCATCGATCGCGATCGCGTCGATCGCCTGCCGGCGCCAGCCGCTGCCGAGCAGCACCCCGCGCCGACGCCGCAGGCGCCGCCGCCCAAGATCGATGCCGAGGCGCCGGCGACCCGGATCGCCAGGCTGGTGTTCGACGGCGTCGAGGTGCCTGCGCGCGTCGCCCAGGCGGCCAAGCCCTTCCTCGGCCAGCCCGCCTCTCGTGAAACGCTCGGCAAGCTCGCCGCCGCGATGTCCGACGCTTATGGCAAGGCGAACATCGCGCTCTACACGATCCAGATCCCCGCGCAGGACCTCTCGAGCGGCGTTGTCCACGTCCAGGTCGCCGAGGGCTTCATCGAGAACATCGTGATCAACGGCGACACGCAAGGCCGCCACGTCGAGTTGATCAAGGCCTATGCCGAGCGCATGGCCAAGCAGCGGCCGCTGACCCGCCGCGTGCTCGAACGCTATCTCTCGCTCATTCGCGACATCCCCGGCCTCAAGGTCGACGCCAACCTGATGCGCGGCTTCGCGCCCGGCGGCGTCGTGCTCGTGCTCACGCTCAAATGGGCGAAGGATACGCTCACCGCCGGGCTCGACAATCACGGCACCGAGCTGCTCGGCGTCGGCGAAGGCGCGGCGAACGCCAAGCTCTACCACCTCTTCCGCGAGGGCGACGAGACCGACATCACCGCGGCATCGGCGATCGACCTCAAGCGCTACCGCTATGCCGCGATCAGCCACTCGACACCGATCGGCAGGGACGGGCTCAGGCTCTCGGTTTCCGGCGGCTATCTGACGACGCGGCCGCGCCACACCGACATCCACGGCGACGCCGAGACGGCCGGCGTCGGCCTCAGCTATCCGATCGTGCGCGGCTATAAGAAGAACCTCGTCGCCAGCGCCAGCATCGACGGCACCAACAGCAACAACGCCGCCCTCGGCAGCCTGATCGCGACTGAGCGGACCCGCGCCGCCCGCGTCGCGCTCGCCTATTCGGACGTCGAGGCCGACAGCACGCTGACGCTCGGCGGATCGGCGAGCCGCGGGCTCGATTTCGCCGGCGCCCGCGTCACCGCGCCGCTCGCCGACACCGTCTTCACCAAGCTCACCGCGCGCGCCGAATATGACCGCGCGATCGGCAAGCATCTCGTCCTGCGCGTGCGCGGCATCGGCCAGTATAGCTGGCAGCCGCTGCCCGCGGCCGAGCGCATGGTGCTCGGCGGCCCCGATTACGGCCGCGCCTTCGACACCGCGATTCTGACCGGCGACAGCGGCTATGCGGGTTCGGGCGAGCTCGCCTGGCGACCGGCGCTGCCGAGGAACTGGATGGGCTCCGAGCTCTATGGCTTCGTCGACGGCGGCAGCGTCCACCTGCTCGCCCGCGGGCCGTTCCTGCCGGCAGACTACGACCTCGCCTCGGCGGGCGCGGGCGTGCGGCTCGATTATCTCCAGAAGGGGCAGCTCGACCTCGAGCTCGCCCATTCGATCGACAATCCCTATCCGAGCTATCGCGATCACTGGCGCTTCTCGGTCGGCTGGAGCTACGATCTCCGATGACCGCACATTCCCGCATCCAGGCCGACGGGCTCACCTCCCCGCACAAGCGCCTGATCGGTTATCAGGACCGCATCGAGGCGCTGCTCGCCCGCGCCGAAATGGCGCTGGCGGCGCGCGGCAAGCTCGATGCCGGCGAGATCGGCCATATCCGCTGGGAGCTCGCCCGCCTGCTCTCCGAATATCAGATCTTCAAGCATGTGCGGTTGTTCGATCCGCTGATCGCGCAAGGCGGCCCCCGCTCGGCCGCAGCGGCAGCGATGAAGGAAAGCTGTGTTGCAGTCGGCGAGGCGTTCCGCGCGCACGTACTCAAATGGGGCGCGGCGGCGATCCTCGATCGCCCTGCGGCCTACCGGGCGGCGACGATGGTGGAGATCGCCCGACTGCGCACCCACCTCAAACGCGAGCGCGACGGCGTGCGCACGCTCCTGAAGGCCTAGCGCTTTCTTCGACGCCATGGCACGGAAATAATCCTGCCACGTTCTGAAACACAAAAGAGCGGTTCGCCTGCCAAGGCAAGGGCCCGGAACGCCGGCATCAAGGGGTCGACCGCGTGGACAATGTCGTGTTGCTGAATGCCGAGAAGCTTGCCCGCGGGCATGGCTTCCACCCCGTCGCCGCTCCGGCTCCGAGTTGCACGATCGTCATCCCAACGCTCGACGAGCGCGAGAATGTCCGCCCTCTGATCGCCGCGCTCGACGCCGCGCTCGCCGGACAGTCGGTCGACTATCTGTTCGTCGACGATTGGTCGCAGGACGGCACCGCGGCGCTGATCGAGGAGCTCGCGCGCACCCGTTCGGACGTCCGCCTGATCCGGCGCTATGGGCGGCGCGGCCTCGCCTCTGCGGCGATCGAGGGCATGCTGGCGACGACCGCCGAGATCGTGGCGGTGATCGACGCGGATCTCCAGCATGACGAGAGCATCCTGCCGGCGATGATCGCGGCCGTCGCCGCCGGCCGCACCGATGTCGCGGTCGGCTCGCGCTATCACGATGAAGGCTCGCTCGGCGAATGGTCGGAGCATCGCGCCTTCGCGAGCCGGATGGCGACGCGGCTCGGCCGGATGGTCACGGGCACCGACGTCTCCGATCCGCTCAGCGGCTTCTTCGTCGTGCGGCGTGCTGCGGTGATCGATCTCGTGCCGCAGCTCTCCCGCGGCGGCTTCAAGATCCTGCTCGACATCCTGTCCTCGGCGCAGCCGGCGCTCACCGTCGAGGAATTTCCCTACGAGTTCCGCAACCGCCACGCCGGCGAGAGCAAGTTCGGCTTCGGAGTCACGCTCGATTATCTCGGCCTGATCGCGGGCAAGGGGATCAGGCGGCTGCTCGCGCAGCGCTTCGTCGGCTTCGCGCTGGTCGGACTGTCGGGCGTGATCGTGAACCTCGCAGTGCTGCGGCTCGGGCTGCGCTGGCTGCCGTTCGTGCGGGCGCAGGCGATCGCGGTGGCGGTGGCGATCTGCTGCAATTTCCTGCTCAACAACGCGCTCACCTTCCGCGAGCGTCGGCTGACCGGGCTCAGCCTGATCGGCGGGCTCGTCAGCTTCTACCTGATCTGCGGCATGGGCGCGCTCGCCAACATCGGCGTCAGCGCCGCGATCTTCTCGCGCGAACATCGCTGGTGGGCGGCGGCGCTGTGCGGCGCGGTCGTCGGTGCCGGCTGGAACTACCTCGCCTCGGCCGCGACGATCTGGCGCAAGCGGGGGCGGTAGGCAGTCTCCGGGCAACCTGACGGCTCGAGCATCTGAAGTGGTCCGTTCGTCCCGAGCGCAGTCGAGGGACGTGCCGCAATCGTGCCGTCCACGTGCCTCGACTGCGCTCGGCACGAACGGAGGCAAGTTTGGAATCAGCCCCTCAGCGCCGCCGCATCATCCGCCGCAGCCAGACCAAACCCAGCACGACGCCGCCCAGCGCGAGCAGCCCCAGCGCCAGCAGCCCGGCGGCGGCGCGCGCGATGTCGAACAACAGGATCTCGACGAAGCGCGCGATCGCGACGGTGATGTGGACCAAGGACGCGCTCCGCTACCAACTGAATGGATGTGACAGATCGGCTCGCCTCCGAGCAAGCACCACCCACCGTCTTCGCGCCGCCCGCGCCACGTCACATTCCTGTAACATGCCCTCCATAGGGCCGCAGATGTTGCCGGGCGGGGGTACCATGATTCCCGGCAGATCGGAGATAATGCGCATGTTAAAGACCTTCGCGGGCGCGCTCGGCGCGGCCCTCATTGTCGCCACGGGTGCAACCAGCGGCGCCGTCGCCGCCGACCTTTCCGGCGCGGGCGCCACCTTCCCGGCGCCGATCTACGCCAAGTGGGCGGAAGCCTATAAGGCGCAGTCGGGCGTCGGCCTCAACTATCAGGCGATCGGCTCGGGCGGCGGCATCAAGCAGATCAAGGCGAAGACGGTCGATTTCGGCGCGTCCGACAAGCCGCTGAAGCCGGACGATCTCAACAGCTCGGGCCTCTACCAGTTTCCGACCGTGATCGGCGGCATCGTTCCCGTCGTGAACCTGCCGGGGATTGCCCCGGGCCAGCTCAAGCTGACCGGCAACGTCCTCGCCGCGATCTTCTACGGCCAGATCAAGACCTGGAACGATCCCAACATCGTGAAGATCAACCCGGGTGTGAACCTGCCGTCGATGCCGATCACCGTCGTCCATCGTTCGGACGGCTCGGGCACGACCTTCCTGTTCACGTCCTATCTTTCGCTGCGCAGCCCGGCCTGGGCCTCGAAGGTCGGCGCGTCCGACTCGATCAACTGGCCGGTGGGCATCGGCGGCAAGGGCAATGACGGCGTCTCGGCGTTCGTCAAGCAGACGGTCGGCTCGATCGGCTACGTCGAATATGCCTACGCCAAGGAGAACAACGCCACCTACGCGCTGGTCAGCAACAAGGCCGGCAAGTTCCCGCAGCCGCAGGAGCCGGCGTTCGCCGCCGCCGCCGCCGGTGCGAACTGGGGCGCCGCCCCGGGCAACTACCTGTTGCTGCTCGATCAGCCCGGCGCGAACGCTTGGCCGATCACCGGCGCCACCTTCATCCTGGTCTACAAGAACCAGGAGAACGCGGCGCAGGGCCAGGGCGTGCTGAAGTTCTTCGATTGGGCGTACAAGAACGGCGACGCCGCGGCGTCGTCGCTCGCCTACGTCCCGCTGCCGCTGACGGTGAAGAACCTGATCCGCAAGCAGTGGGCGGCCAATGTGATGTCGGCCGGCAAGCCGGTATACGTCTCGAAGTAAGACTCGCGAACTCGGCCTCCGTCCCTGCTGGACGGAGGCCGATCGAAGTCGAAACCGTGGTCGAAGGGCTGCCTGCGTGCACGCCCTTCGACTGCGCGCAGGGCGCACGGGCGGTGGTGAATAGAGATGAACGCTGAAGCGACCATAGTGGCCGGCGAACGGCTCCGCGCCCCGGGCGCGACAGCCGACACGATCTTCCGCGCCGCCTGCTTCGGCGCCGCCACGCTCCTCCTTGCCGCGCTGGGCGGCGTCGTCGTCAGCCTCGCCATCGGCGGCTGGCCGGCCTTCCACCAGTTCGGCCTGCATTTCCTCACCTCCTCGGAATGGGATCCGGTCAACGAGATCTATGGCGCCGCCGGGCCGATCGTCGGCACGCTGGTCACCGCCTTCCTGTCGCTCATCATCGCGCTGCCGCTCGCGGTGGGCGTCTCGGTGTTTCTCGTCGAATTCTGTCCGGTGCGGCTCTCGCGACCGATCGCGATCGCGGTCGAGCTGCTCGCCGGCATTCCCTCGATCGTCTACGGCATGTGGGGCCTGTTCGTGCTCGCGCCGTGGTTCGCGACGCACATCCAGATGCCGCTGATGATGGATCTTCCGTCCGACGGCTTCCTCGCCAAGCTGTTCTACGGCATCCCGAACGGCGCCAATATCTTCACAGCCTCGCTGATCCTCGCGATCATGATCCTGCCCTATATGTCGGCGGTGTTCCGCGAGCTCTTCCTCACCGTGCCCTCGCAGGTCCGCGAGGCCGCCTACGGGCTCGGCTGCACGCCGTTCGAGGTGACGAAGTCGGTACTCATCCCCTATGTCCGCAAGGGCGCGATCGGCGTGGTCATGCTCGGCCTCGGCCGCGCGCTCGGCGAGACGATGGCGGTGACCTTCATCATCGGCAATTCGCACGGCTTCCCGCATTCGCTGTTCGATAGCGGCTCGACGATCGCCTCGACGATCGCCAACGAGTTCGCGGAGGCGACCAGCGACATGCACACCTCGGCGCTGATCGCGCTCGGCCTCGTGCTCTTCTTCATCACCTTCGCCGTGCTCGCCACCGCGCGCGCGCTGCTTCGGGAGGCCCGCTCGTGAGCGCGTTCGACATGGGGCGCGTCGCGCGCCGCCGCGGCACCAACTTCGTCTTCGTCGCGCTCTGCGGCGCCGCGACCGTGATCGCGCTCGGCGCGCTCGCGCTGATCCTCGGATCACTGCTCTACCAGGGCCTCGGCGGCATCGATCTCAAGATCTTCACGATGACGCAGCCCGCCCCCGGATCCCCCGGCGGCCTCGCCAACGCCATCGTCGGCTCGATCATGATGTGCGCCGCCGCAATGGTGTTCGCGGTGATCGTCGGCGTGCTCGCCGGAACCTATCTCGCCGAATATGGCGGCCGCACGCCCTACGGCCACGCGGTGCGCTTCCTCAACGACGTGCTGCTCTCGGCGCCGTCGATCCTGATCGGCCTGTTCGTCTACCAGCTCATGGTGAAGCCCTTCCACGGCTTCTCGGGCCTGGCCGGCGCGGTCGCGCTCGCGCTGCTCGCCGCGCCGATCGTGACGCGGACGACCGAGGACATCCTCAATCTCCAGCCCGCGCAGCTGCGCGAGGCGGGCATGGCGCTCGGCGCGACGCGCGCCTTCGTCGTCCGCAAGGTGATCTGGCGCGCCGGCGCCGCCGGCCTCGTCACCGCCGGCCTGCTCGGCTTCGCGCGCATCTCGGGCGAAACCGCGCCGCTGCTGTTCACGGCGCTGGGGAATCAATTCTTCAGTCTCGACCTCTTCCACCCGATGGCGAGCCTGCCGACCACGATCTTCCAGTTCGCGCTTTCCGCCTATGACGATTGGCGCCGGCTCGCCTGGGTGGGCGCGCTGCTGATCGCGGTGGCGGTGCTCAGCATCAACATCGTCGGCCGGATGCTCGCGCGTCCGCAGGCCCGCCCCTGAACGTCCAACCAGCGTGACCGACCGAGAAGAGAGACCTCCGATGAACGACGTCGCCACCGCTCCCGCCATCTCGGATCAGATCATGATCCGCCCGCCGAGCGACAATCTCATCCTCGAGGCGCGCGCGCTCGATTTCTTCTATGGAAAATCGCAGTCGCTCCACGCGGTCGACCTGCCGGTCGAGCGCAAGAAGATCACCGCGCTGATCGGCCCGTCCGGCTGCGGCAAGTCGACGCTGCTGCGCACGCTCAACCGCATCTACGAACTCTACCCCGACCAGTCGGCGACGGGCCGCATCCTGTTCAACGGCGACGACATCCTCCACGACCGCAAGACCGTCGCCCGCCTGCGCGCGCGCGGCACCACCGACGCAACCGCCGAGATGCAAGCGACGAACATGGACATCAGCCTGGTGCGCGCGCGCATCGGCATGGTGTTCCAGAAGCCGACGCCGTTCCCGATGTCGATCTACGACAATGTCGCGTTCGGCGTCCGCCTCTACCACAAGAAGAGCCGCTCCGAGATGGACGGCATCGTCGAGCAGGCGCTGCGCCGTGCCGCCTTGTGGGACGAGGTCAAGAACAAGCTCCATTCCTCGGGCCTCGGCCTCTCCGGCGGTCAGCAGCAGCGGCTCTGCGTCGCGCGCGGCATCGCGGTGGAACCCGAAGTGCTGCTGCTCGACGAGCCGGCCTCGGCGCTCGACCCGATCTCGACCGCGAAGCTGGAAGAGACACTGATGGAGCTCAAGAGCGACATCTCGATCGTGATCGTGACGCACAACCTCCAGCAGGCGGCGCGCATCTCCGATTATACCGGCTTCATGTTCCTCGGTAAGATGATCGAATTCTCGCCGACGCCGGACCTCTTCTCCAATCCGCGCCTCCAGCAGACCCGCGACTACGTCACCGGCCGCTTCGGCTAATCCACTCGCCGTCATGCCAGCGAACGCTGGCATCTCGCGCGGTCAGGTAGAACCCGTTCGCCCTGAGCTTCTTGAAGGGCTGTCCTTTTTCTTCGCCAAGAAGAAGAACGGGGCCTCGACAAGCTCAGCCCGAACGGTGGAAGGTTCCTAAGCGCCACCCTTGTGCTTGCCAGTGGACCCGGGACGTTGCAGGCGCGTTGTGACGGCCGGGCAGGGCTGCGGGGACGTGCATGGCGGAAGACGACGACGATCGGCAGCGCCCTGCATCCCAGCCTTCGGACGACCAGCAAAACCGCGATCGCCACGATGACAGGGATCGTGAACGCACCCGCGATGACGGCGAGGGCCGTGATCGCTCCGGCGGGAAGGATGGCGGCAAGAAGGACGACGGCGACAAGCGCGGCGGCAACGACGACGACGAAGCTCGCGACGACGACAAACAGGATCAGGAGGACGACGGCCCGCCGATCTACAAGCGGCCGCTGTTCTGGATCATCTTCGCGGTCGTCGCGGCGGTCCTGATCATCGGCGGCATCCTGTGGTGGCTGCACGCCCGCCGCTTCGAATCCAGCGACGATGCTTTTGTCGATGCGCACATCGTCCGCATCGCCGCGCAGAGCTCGGGCAAACTCATCCGCGTCGTCGATGCCGACAACCGCCATGTCGCTGCCGGCCAGATCCTCGCGGTGGTCGAACCCTATACGCCCGAGGCACAGCTCGCCGAGGCGCGCGCCGGCGTCATCCAGGCGGGTGCGCAGGTGCTGCAGGCACAGGCGCAGGTCGATACCGCCGTCGCGCAGCGTCGCCAAGCGGAAGCCAATGCCGCCGCTCCCGCCGCCGACGCCGCCAAGGCCGCGCGCGACTATGCGCGTTACCAGACGCTCCAGCGGATCGACGCGCAGGCCGCCGCGCAATCGCAGGTCGATCAGGCGCGCGCGACCGCCGAGAGCACGGCCGCCCAGGCGCTCGCCGCGCGCCGGCAGGTCACCAGCGCGGAGGCGCAGGTCAAGGCCGCGGAGAAGAACGTCACCGCCGCGCGCGCACAGGTGAAGGCGGCGCAGGCGCGCGTCCAGCAGGCCAACGTCACGATCAACGATCTCGTGCTGAAGGCGCCGGTCTCGGGCCAGGTCGTCAACCGGCAGGTCAATCTCGGCTCCTATGTCGGACCCGGCACGCAGCTGATGGCGCTGGTGCCCGACCAGATGTGGATCACCGCCAACTTCAAGGAGACGCAGCTCACCCTGATGCGGCTCGGCCAGCATGTCGCCATCAAGGTCGATGCCTTTCCGGGCGTGAAGTTCGTCGGCCACGTCGATTCGATCCAGCGCGGCGCCGGCCAGGCGTTCGCGGTGCTGCCGCCGCAGAACGCGACGGGCAATTACGTCAAGGTCGTGCAGCGCGTGCCGGTGCGTATCCTGTTCGACATCGGCGGCGGCCGCCCCGATCCGCGCAACTATCCGATCGGCCCGGGCATGTCGGCGGTGCCGACGGTGACGGTGCGGTGACTTCACCGGTGACGATCCTCCCCGGCACGGGGAGGGGGACCGCACGCAGTGCGGTGGAGGGGGCTTTTCGCGAGCGCTCTGCCCCGCCTTGTCTCCCCTCCACCATTGCTGCGCAATGGTCCCCCTCCCCGTTCCGGGGAGGATCGCATGGCTGAGCAGTGGAGCGACGCGCGTTCGGCGGCGGGCAAGGTCAACAAATGGGTGATCGTCGCGATCATCAGCATCCCCACCTTCATGGAGGTGCTCGATGCCGCGATCGCCAACGTCGCGCTCAGCCATATCGCCGGCGGCCTCTCGATCTCGAACGACGAAGCGACCTGGGTGGTCACCTCCTACCTCGTCGCCAACGCCGCGATCATCCCGATCTCGGGCTGGCTGTCGGACACGATCGGCCGAAAGCGCTACTTCCTGATCTCGATCGCGCTGTTCGCGATTTCGTCGCTGCTGTGCGGCATGGCGCCCAACCTCACCTTCCTGATCCTCGCGCGGGTCTTTCAGGGCGTCGGCGGCGGCGGTCTCGCGCCGGTCGAACAGTCGATGATCGCCGATACCTTCCCACCGCAGCAACGCGGCATGGCGTTCGCCGCCTTCGCCTTCGTCGTCGTCTGCGGGCCGGTGTTCGGGCCGACGCTCGGCGGCGTCATCACCGACAACATCAACTGGCACTGGATCTTCCTGATCAACGTGCCGATCGGCGCCATCTCCTTCATCCTCGCCCAGCTTTTCGTCTGCGAACCCAAGATCATGGCGAAGGAGCGCGCAAAACGGCTGAAGGGCGGCCTGCGCGTCGATCTGCTCGGCTTCCTGTTCGTCGCGCTGGCGCTCGGTTGCCTCGAGGTGACGCTCGATCGCGGCCAGCGCGAGGATTGGTTCTCGAGCGGGCTGATCACCACCACCGCGATCTTCTCGGCGCTCGGCTTCATCGGCCTCATCATCCGCGAGCTCAGCATCGACGATCCGATCGTCGACCTGCGCGTGCTCGCCAATCGCAACTTCGCGATCTGCTGCCTCGTGATGATGACTGGCGGCCTGATCATCTTCGGCTCGACGCAGCTCATCCCGCAGATGCTGCAGGAGGTGCTCGGCTACACCGCGACCGACGCCGGACTGGCGCTGACCGCGGGTGGCGTCGCGACGGTTCTGGTCATGCCCTTCGCCGGCATGCTGACCGGCAAGGTCGACGTCCGCGCGCTGCTCGGCTTCGCATTGTTGAGCCAAGGGCTCGCGCTCCTGAACATGACGCACCTCGACAGCACGATCTCGTTCAGCGACGCCGCGCTCGCACGCCTCTACCAGGCGTTCGCGCTACCCTTCCTGTTCGTGCCGGTGAGCGCGGCCGCCTATGTCGGCCTCGCGCAATCGCAGTCAAACCAGGCGTCCGCGCTGATCAACGTCGCCCGCAATCTCGGCGGCACGTTCGGCATCTCGACCGCGCAGACGATGCTCGAGCGGCGCCAGCAATTCCACCAGACGCGGCTGGTCGAGGGGCTGAACGGGCTCAACCCCAACTACAACGAATGGATCAACAATGCCGGCGCCTCGATCAACGGGGCGACGCAGGCAGGCGGCGCCTCCAGCGATACGATGGCAGGCCCGCTCGGCGCGCTCTACCAGCAGGTCCAGCAACAGGCGACGATGCTGTCGTTCGTCGACGTCTTCCACGTCCTGATGATCTTCGTCTTCGTCGTCACGCCGCTGGTGCTGCTGCTGCGGCCGCCCAAGCCGGGCGCCGCGCCGGGACCAGGGCATTGATGCGCCGCGCCGCCGCCCTGCTCGCGTTCGCCGCGACGCTCGCCGGCTGCGAGGTCGGCCCGAACTATGTGGCCCCCGCCGATCATCCGCCGCCTGCCTTCATCGAGACCGCGCCGACCGGCGATCCGGGCGACCTCGCCAGCTGGTGGCACGTGTTCGGCGATCCCGAGCTCGACCGCTTGGTCGAGATCGCGCTCCGGCAGAATCTCGACGTCCAGACCGCGGTCTCGCGGGTCAAGGAGGCGCGGCTCGGCGTCACCATCGCCCGATCGCAGGCGCTGCCCAGCCTCACCGCGCAGGGCCAGGCTGCCCATAGCGACGTCAAGGACACCGTGCATCTCAACACCGCCGCGATCGACCACGAGATCGGCCAGGCGTTCGGCCGGCCGCTCAACCTGCCATCCACGCTCAAGCTGCCCGATGCCAGCGAGAACAGCTACACCGCCGGGCTCGACGCGAGTTGGCAGATCGACGTGTTCGGCGGCATCCGCCGCTCGGTCGAGGCCGCACGCGCGCGGACCGAGGCGGCGCAGTGGAGCGCGCGCGACGCGCAGCTGACGGTGGTCTCCGAAGTCGCCGACGCCTATCTGCAGCTGCGGCAGTATCAGGCGCAGGAGGCGGTCGCCGCCGCCGAGATCCAGCGCCAGACGCGCTCGCTCCAGATCCTCGGCGAAACCGCGAAGGTCGGGCTCGTACCGCAGGGGGATTTCGCCCGCCAGCGTGCGCAGCTCGCCACCGCGCAGGCCTCGCTGCCACCGCTGATCGCCAACGAGCGTATCCAGATCCACGCGCTCGGCGTGCTGGTCGCGCAGACGCCCGAGAGTCTCAGCGCCGAGCTGACGCCGGCACGACCGGCCCCGGCCCTGCCGCCGACGGTGCCGCCCGGCCTCCCTTCCGAGCTGCTGCGCCGCCGCCCCGACATCCGCTCTGCCGAGCGCAATCTTGCCGCCGCCACTGCCGACATCGGCGTCGCGGTCGCCGATCTCTATCCTAAGTTCAGCATCACCGGCGCGCTCAACTGGATGTCGATGGCGTTCGGCAACATCGCGACGATTACCGGTCGCACCGGCCAGGCCGCGGGCGCGGTGAGCTTCCCGATCCTCGATTGGGGCCGCCGCCGCGCCACGGTCGGGCAGCGCAAGGAGGAAGCGCAGCAGAGCTACCTCGCCTATCAGCAGGCGGTGCTGGGCGCGCTCCGCGACGTCGAGGATGCGCTCGCACGCGCCGCGACCGAGCAGACGCGCAACGCCGCGCTGCGCTCGGGCGTCGCCGATGCCGAGCGCGCCGTACAAGCGGTCGATGCGCGCTATCGCACCGGCGTCACCGGCTATACCGATGTGCTCGACGCGCAGCAGCAGCTGCTCCAGCTGCGCGACTCGCTCGCGGCCAGCGACGGCAACCTCCGACGCGACCTGATCGCGCTCTATCGCGCGCTCGGCGGTGGCTGGGACGATGCGAAACTGCCGGCGCGTTGATGGAATTTAATTCCGAAACGCTCGAAACCGGCGTACAATGCGTCATCGCCGCCGAGGTTTCCTGGCAGGACGGCGACTGACAGCATCATTGTTTACGCTGCCGCCCCGAGACACGGAGGCAGGCTCATGCCCACCCGCAACGACAAGGCCTATTTTCTCCGACGCGAGCAGGAATGCCGCGCGAAGGCCGCCAATTCCGACGGTCCCTCGGTGAGTCGCACGCACCTCGATTTTGCCGACAATTATGGGCGCGCTGCTGCGAGGATCTTGGTCAGGCTGTCCGACGCCGCCTGAGAACGCAGCTCGTTCGCGCAGGAGCGCGCGTCGCCGTGGGCGCCTGCTTTCATCCGAGCGCAAGCCGCAGGCGCGGCAGTCCAGCTCTCGTTCGTCTGAGGGCTGGGCGACCATGGCAACCCCCTGAAGCGAACCACCCACGCAAATAGCTGCACCTTTGCGGCGGCGCTCCTATATGCCGGCCGATGTCACGTGTCGCCGCCAAGATCTGCGGGCTGTCCACGCCCGAAACCGTCGACGCCGCGGTCGCCGGTGGCGCGCGCCACATCGGCTTCGTGTTCTTCCCCAAGAGCCCGCGCGACATCGCTCCCGAGCAGGCCGGGGCGCTTGCCCGCCGCGTGCCGGAGCATGTCGGCAAGGTCGGCGTGTTCGTCGATCCCGACGACGCGCTGATCGCCGAGGCGGTGGCGCGCGCCGGCCTCACCGCGATCCAGCTGCACGGCGCCGAATCGCCCGCGCAGGCCGCCGCGTTCAAGGCACGCCATGCTGTCGAGGTGTGGAAGGCGATCGCGGTCCGCACCCGCGCCGATCTCGCCGCCGCGCACGCCTATCGGGGCGCTGCCGATCGCATCCTCTACGACGCCAAGACGCCACCGGGCACGCTGCCGGGCGGCATGGGCCTGCGCTTTGACTGGACGTTGCTCGACGGCTTCGCGCACCCCCTGCCCTGGCTGCTCTCGGGCGGGCTCGACGCGGACAATGTCGGCGATGCGATCGGGATCACGTCCGCACGCGCGGTGGACGTCTCCTCGGGCGTCGAGAGCGCGCCGGGCGTCAAGGATGTCGACAGGATTGCGCGCTTCTGCCAAGCGGTCGCGTCTCTATGACGCTCGCCAATTCCCTCCGCGCGCAGCCCGATCAGCGCGGGCATTTCGGCCAGTTTGGCGGCCGCTACGTCGCCGAGACGCTGATGCCGCTGATCCTCGACCTCGAGCGCGAATATCGCGCCGCACAAGCCGATCCCGCCTTCCAGGCCGAACTCGACGACCTGCTCGAACATTATGTCGGCCGCGCCAGCCCGCTCTATTATGCCGAGCGGCTGACCGAGGTGCTGCGCGAAGGCGCGGAACCTGGCCCAAATGGCGAAAGGATGGGCGCAAAGATCTACCTCAAGCGCGAGGACTTGAACCACACCGGCGCGCATAAGATCAACAACTGCATCGGCCAGATCCTGCTCGCCCGCCGCATGGGCAAGACGCGGATCATCGCCGAAACCGGTGCCGGCCAGCACGGCGTCGCCACCGCCACCGTCGCAGCGCGTTTCGGCCTGCCCTGCACCATCTTCATGGGCGCGCGCGACATCGAGCGGCAGAAACCCAACGTCTTCCGCATGAAGCTCTTGGGCGCAGAGGTGCGGCCGGTCACGTCCGGCGCGCAGACGCTCAAGGACGCGATGAACGAGGCGCTGCGCGACTGGGTCGCGAACGTCCACGACACTTTCTACATCATCGGCACCGCGGCGGGCCCCCATCCCTATCCCGAGCTCGTCCGCGATTTCCAGTGCGTGATCGGCCGCGAGGCCCGCGCGCAGATCCTGGCGCGCGAAGGCCGGCTGCCCGATCTGCTCGTCGCCTGCATCGGCGGCGGCTCGAACGCGATCGGCCTGTTCCACCCGTTCCTAGATGATCCCGACGTCAAGATCCTCGGCGTCGAGGCGGCGGGCCACGGCCTCGACACCGACAAGCATGCCGCGAGCCTCGCCGGCGGCGAGCCCGGCGTGCTCCACGGCAACCGCACCTTCCTGCTCCAGGACGAGGACGGCCAGATCACCGAGGCGCATTCGATCTCGGCAGGTCTCGACTATCCCGGCATCGGGCCCGAGCACGCCCATCTCCACGACATCGGCCGCGTCACCTACGAAAGCGCGACCGACCAGGAGGCGCTCGACGCCTTCCAGCTGCTCTGCCGCACCGAGGGTATCATCCCCGCGCTCGAGCCCGCCCACGCGCTAGCCGCGGTGACCCGCCACGCACGGGCGATGCGCGAGGATCAGATCATCATCGTCAATCTCTCCGGCCGCGGCGACAAGGATATCTTCACCGTCGCCGACGCGCTGGGAGCGGAGATGTGAGCGGGGCATCAAGGGCGAGCGCGACGCGTCTCTGCTCCTTGAAAGGGAGGGACTCTGACATGACCCGCATCTCTTCCACCTTCGCCCGCCGCCGTGCCGCGAACCGCGCCGCGCTGGTCGCGTTCGTGACAGCCGGCGATCCGGCGCCAGCCGTCACGCCCACGATTCTCGATGCTCTGGTTGCGGGCGGCGTCGACGTGATCGAGCTGGGGCTGCCGTTCACCGATCCGATGGCGGATGGGCCGGCGATCCAGCTCGCCAATCTCCGCGCGCTCGGGCAGGGCACGACCACCGCAACGATCCTGGCCATCGCCGCGCAGTTCCGACAGAAGCATCCAGACGTCCCCCTCGTCCTCATGGGCTACGCGAACCCGATGGTGCGGCGCGGGCCACAATGGTTCGCGCAGGCCGCCGCGGCGGCCGGCATCGACGGCGTGATCTGCGTCGACGTGCCTGCCGAGGAAGATGACGCGCTGGGCGAGGCATTGCGCGGGTCGGACATCGACGTGATCCGGCTCGCGACGCCGACCACCGATGCCGCGCGGCTGCCGGCGGTGCTCGCGGGCGCATCGGGCTTCCTCTATTATGTCTCGGTCGCGGGCATCACCGGCATGCAGCAGGCCGCGCAGACCTCGATCGCCGATGCCGTCACCCGACTCAAGGCCGCGACCGACCTGCCCGTCGCGGTCGGCTTCGGCGTGCGCACGCCGGAACAGGCCGGCGAGATCGCGCGCGTCGCCGACGGCGTCGTCATCGGATCGGCGATCGTCGACACCATCGCCAAGGCCGCCGCTGCCGGTCATGACCCCGCCGCGGCGGTAAAGAGCTTCGTCACGTCGCTCGCCGAAGCGGTTCATTCCGCCAGAGAGGAAGTCGCAGCATGAGTTGGCTCGAGCGCGTCCGCGCCACCATCCCCTTCATCGCTAAGCCGCGCGAGACGCCGGAGAATCTCTGGCACAAATGCGCCGGCTGCGGGCAGATGATCTTCCTCAAGGAATATGAGGAGAATCAGTCGGTCTGCCCGAAGTGCGAGCATCACGGCCGCATCGGCCCGGCAGCGCGGTTCGATCAGATCTTCGACAACGGCGTCCACACGCCGTTATCGACGCCGCAGGTGCGCGAGGATCCGCTCAAGTTCCGCGAGCAGAAGACCTACCCCGCCCGGCTCAAGGATGCGCGCGCCAAGACCGGCGAGCAGGATGCGCTCCTCAATGCGCGCGGCGAGATCGAAGGACAGCATGCAGTCGTCGGCGTGCAGGATTTCGCCTTCATGGGCGGATCGATGGGGCTGGCGGTGGGTGCCGCGTTCGTGGCCGGCATCGAGGCGGCGATCGCCGACAAGTGCCCCTACATCATCTTCACCGCAGCGGGCGGCGCGCGCATGCAGGAAGGCATCCTCAGTCTCATGCAGATGCCGAAGACGACCGTCGCGATCCAGCAGCTCCACGAGGCGGGGCTGCCCTATATCGTCGTGATGACCGACCCGACGACGGGCGGCGTCACGGCGAGCTACGCGATGCTCGGCGACGTCCAGCTCGCCGAACCGGGTGCGCTGATCGGCTTCGCCGGCCAGCGCGTGATCGAGCAGACCATCCGCGAGAAGCTGCCCGAAGGCTTCCAGCGCGCCGAATATCTGCTCGCGCACGGCATGCTCGATATGGTCGTCCACCGCCGCGACCTGCGCGAGACGCTCGCGCGGCTGATCGGCTATCTGGCACCGGAGCGACAAGCGGCGGCGTAGTAACGAAAGCCTCTCCCTGGAAGGGGGGTTTGGAGTGGGCAGGCTCTAGGCGGCGGAGCGCTGCGATCGACCGCAACCCACCCCCAGCCCCTCCCTTTCAGGGAGGAGAGAATAAGGTGTAAGTGGGCGAGATGCCCGATCACGCCCATAGCGACGATCCCGCCGTCCAGCGCCAGCTCGACCGGCTCGCAGCGCTGTCGGTGGGCGATACGCTCGGGCTCGAACGCATCCAGGCACTGCTCGATCGCGTCGGCAATCCGGAAGCGGCGCTGCCGCCGGTGCTGCATGTCGCCGGCACCAACGGCAAGGGCTCGACCTGCGCCTATCTGCGCGCGATGCTGGAGGCGGCGGGGCACAGCGTCCATGTCTATACGAGCCCCCATCTTGTCCGCTTCAACGAGCGGATCCGCGTCGCCGACCGGCTGATCGAGGACGAGGCGCTGGCGCGCCATCTCGGGCGCGTGCTCGATGCTGCAGGGAATGGCGAGCCGGATGACATTCGCCCGAGCTTCTTCGAGGCGACCACGGCCGCCGCCTTCCTCGCCTTCGCCGAGACGCCGGCCGACGCCTGCATCGTCGAAGTCGGGCTCGGCGGGCGGCTCGACGCGACCAACGTCATCGCGCAGCCCATCGCCTGCGGCATCGCGCAGCTCGGGCTCGATCACCAGCAGTTCCTCGGCGATCGGCTCGACGACATCGCTGGCGAGAAGGCGGGTGTCGCCAAGCACGGCGTGCCGCTGGTGACGCAGCATTATCCCGCCGCGATCGGCGACCGCATCGGGCACGTCGCGCACGAGGCGGGCGCCGACTGGCTACCGCGCGGCGGACCCTGGGACGCCGCCGTCTATCAGCACCGGCTCCATTATCGCGACGGCGACGGCAAGCTCGAGCTGCCGCTGCCGCGCCTCGCCGGCCAGCATCAGGCGATGAACGCGGCGCTGGCGGTGGCAATGCTGCGCCATCAGCGGCGGCTGGCGATCCCGCCCTCCGCCTATCGCGCCGGCATCGGCTGGGCGCAATGGCCGGCGCGACTGCAGCGGCTCGGCCCGGGTCCGCTCACCGCGCTACTGCCCGAGGACAGCCAACTCTGGCTGGACGGCGGCCACAATCCGGCGGCGGCGCGTGCGATCGCCGACTATTTCCGCGGCCATGTGCCGGCGGGCGGCGACTTCCACATCGTCTTCGGGCTGCTCGCCAACAAGGATCTCGGCGGCGTGCTGCGCGCATTCACCGGCCGCGAGGCGCTGGTCCACGCCGTGCCGGTGCCGGGCCACGCGCATCACGCACCCGAGGCGATCGCCGCCGCCGCGAACGCCAATGGCTTCAACGCGATGACCGCCGCCGATCCGGCGTCCGCGTTGCGCTGGATCGCGCGGCATGCCGACCGCGCCCGCCCGCCAATCGTGCTGATCATGGGCTCGCTCTATCTCGCGGGCACGGTGCTGGCGGCGAACGGCGAGGTGCCGGATTGACGAAGCCCCTCCCTGGAAGGGAGGGGTTGGGGTGGGTAGATTCTAGGCGGAGCGCTCGCGATAGCAACCCACCGCTCAATCCCCGCCCTTCCAGGGAGGGGCAGCATACTCCACCGCCGTCTCCGGCTCCTCCACGCCCTGCTGGCGGACGCTCTCGACGACGAAGCCCTGACGCTGCATCAGCCACAGGAAGAACAGCCCCGGCGCCGCGAGACAGGCCGCGAGAACGTAGAAGCCCGGCCAGCCGAGCTTCGTCGCGGCGATGCCGGAGGGGGTCGTCGCGAAGGTGCGGCCGACCGCCGCGACGCTCGACAGCAGCGCATATTGGGTCGCCGTGAACGCGGTAGAGGAAAGGCCGGAGAGATAGGTTGCGAACACTGTCAGGCTGATCGCCGCGAACAGGTTCTCGGTCGCAACCGCGAGCGTCAGCAGCGGCACCGAATGGCCGGTCGCCGCGACGGCCGCGAACAGCAGGTTGGCGCCCGCCATGATCACGCCGGCGCCGAACAGCAGCCGCACCATGCCGAAGCGCGCGATCATCGCGCCCGCGATCAGGCTGCCGATCACCAGGCACCAGAAGCCGACCAGCTTGTTGATCGCAATATAGTCGGTGTCCGAAAAGCCCTGTGCGACGACCATCGGCGACAGCATGTTCTGCCCGACCGCGTCGCCGAGCTTGTATGTGAGCACGAACAGCAGGATCAGCCACGCACCGCGCCGCTCGAAAAAATCGAGGAACGGGTGGGCGACATTGTGCCGCAGGAAATGGCGGAAGGCGGCGAGGCTGAACGGCTCGCGCACCGCCGTGCGCTTGCCCGGCCCCAGCCACAGCGCGGCGCAAGCGCCCGGGATGACGAGCAACGCGCTTACCGCATAGGCTGTCGGCCAACCGAGCTGCGCACCCTCCATGGAGGCGAGCCAGATCGTGCCGGCGCCGGCGAGCAGGTTACCGGTGCGGTAGCCGACCTGGTTAGTCGCGGTGCCTTGCGCGAGTTCTTCGTCCGAGAGGATCTCGATGCGATAGGCATCGATCACGATGTCCTGCGTCGCCGAGAGGAAGGCGACGACCACGCCCCACAGCGCGAACCGGCCGATATGATGGACGGGATCGCTCGCGCCGAGCTGGACGAGCGCGCCGGCGAGGCACGCCTGGACGAGGAACAGCCACGCCCGCCGCTGCCCGAAGATCCGCGCCAAGCCGGGCAGCGCGATCCCGTCGATCAGCGGCGCCCACAGGAATTTGAGCGTGTAGGGCGTGCCGAGCGCGAAGGCGAAGCCGATCGTCTTCTTGTCGACGCCGACTTTCGACAGCCAGTAGGACATCGTCGAGAGAAGCAGCGTGAGCGGGAAGCCGCTCGAGATGCCGAGCAGGAAGGCGCCGAGCGGCGCGCGATGGAGATAGGCGAGAACGCCGGGACGGTCGGTGCGCGATACGGCCATGGCCCCGTCATAGCGGAGCGTGAACCCGAGTTAACCCCTTGTGCGCGTAACGAGCGCGAACCCGGGGTCGCCCAGCACGGCCGCTACTCCCCTTCCTGGAAGGGAGGGGAGGCACCGCCCTCACCCGAACAGCGTCAGCCCTGTCACCGGCTTGGGCGCCCGCCCGCCGACCTTGCGTTCGATCGCGCTGATCGCGCTCAGCAACTGCTTCTGCGTATAGGGCTTGGCGAGGCAGCCGACCGCGACACCCTGCGCTTCCGTGGGGCAGGCGCCCGTCACGAAGAGCACCGGCAGGCCCGCCTCGGCGGCGGCGCGCGCAACGTCGATCCCGTCGCGCTGGCCGGGCAGCCGCACGTCGGCGAGCACGAGATCGATCCCGCCGCGCTGGATCGCAGCGACCGCATCGTCATAGCGGTCGACGGTCGCCACCACCTCATAGCCGGATTCGCCGAGCAGGTGCTCGTTGTCGAACGCCACCAGCGGCTCGTCCTCCACGATCAGCAGCCGGCGGAGCGAAGGCCGCCTGCGCGCGAACAGCATCGCCAATCCCCTTGTCGCCGGCGCAAGATATCCTCCGCCGACGCTTGATCTTTAATCGTTTCGGCGGGATTGCGGTTCCGCAAAGCGTGGAAAAGCGAGGCTTTCGTGGCCAGTCCGGCGCGCCCTCGCGGCGCTTCATCGAATCGCGGCACGACGCCGCCGGCAGAGCAGCGAATCGCCAAGCTGCTGGCGCGCGCGGGGGTCGCCTCCCGGCGTGAGATCGAGCGCATGATCGCCGATCGCCGCGTCGCGATCGACGGCACCGTGATCGAGACGCCGGCGACGCTGCTCAAGTCGCTGAAGGGCGTGACCGTCGACGGCAAACCGGTGCGCGACGCCGAGCCCGCCCGTCTTTTCCGCTACCATAAGCCGACGGGCCTGCTGACCACCGAGCGCGATCCCAAGGGCCGGCCGACAATCTATGATCGGCTGCCCCAGGGGCTGCCGCGCGTCGTGCCCGTCGGCCGGCTCGATCTCAACACCGAGGGGCTGCTGCTGCTCACCACCGACGGCGGGCTGAAGCGGCAGCTGGAACTGCCGTCGACGGGCATCCCCCGCACCTACCGTGCCCGCGCCTATGGCCAGATCTCGCAGGCGCAGCTCGAGGACCTGATCGAGGGCATCGAGATCGACGGCGTGCGCTACGGCTCGATCGACGCCGATCTCGAGCGGCGCACCGGCGCCAATGTGTGGATCGTGCTGACGCTCGCCGAGGGCAAGAATCGCGAGGTGCGCCGCGTGCTCGAGCATCTCGGGCTGCGCGTCAGCCGGCTGATCCGCATCGGCTATGGCCCCTTCCTGCTCGCCGATCTCGCGCCCGGCGCGGTCGAGGAGGTGCCGGGGCCGGTGCTCGGGCGGTTCCTGAAGGGACTGAAATGATCTCCCCCTCCCTTTCAAGGAAGGCGGTCGCGGCTTGGGTGGATGCGGAACGGTTCGCATCTATCATCCCAACCCAACCCGACCCCCCCCCTGAAGCGGAACGGCTTCAGCGATGCGCATAATCGCGGGCGACTGGCGCGGGCGAACGCTCGTCGCACCGGCCGGCGCGACGACGCGGCCGACTTCGGATCGCGCGCGCGAGGCGTTGTTCTCGATGCTCGCGAGCCGGCTCGGCGACTTCGTGGGCTTGCGCGTGATCGACCTGTTCGCAGGCACCGGCGCACTGGGGCTGGAAGCGCTGTCGCGCGGCGCCGCGCACTGCACCTTCATCGAGCAGGACGCCGCCGCACTTGCGGCGTTGCGCGCCAATATCGCCGTACTCGGTGCGAACGCCGACGTCCGCGCGCAATCGGCCTCGGCGGCGCTACCGGCGGGGCCGTTCGACCTCGCCTTCCTCGATCCCCCTTATGGCAGCGGCTTCGGCCAGGCCGCCCTCGCCCGGCTCGAACTCGCGCCCGGCGGCTGGGCGAGCCTGGAGACGGCGCCGAACGAGCCGGTCAGCGTGCCCGGCTTCGTGCTGGCGACCGAGCGCGTTCATGGCAAGGCCAAGCTGAGCTTGCTCTGCCGTGAGACATGAAAGCCCGTTCACGTGCGGAGCCGATCGCGGCGCGACGGGTTCATGGCCGCACATCCGAAGGAGATCGGCATGAAAGCCATCGTCGTCGCCGCGAGCCTACTGATCGGCAGCGCCGCCTTTGCGCAATCAAGCGACACACAGTCGGCTCCGCCGATGGACACTGCGGGCACCGCCGCTACCCCGACGCCAAGCACGGATGCCGTTGCTTCGCCTGTCGCGACTCCAAGCGCCGGCGCGGCAGCGATGGATGCGGCGGGCGTTCCGGTGCAGACCGCCGACAGCGGCCCGCTTCCGCGCTGCTCGCGCACCGTCACCGATCACTGCATCGAGAAGCGCTGACGCGCCACGCACCGCGCGATCAGCGGGCGGCCGGGAACGCCTTGGGCTGATCGGCGAACGCGGTCCGCTGGCCGGCACGCGCCAACGCGGCGATCTGCGCCTGCGCGTCGCGCGTCATCTCGCGCGCGCAGCGATCGGCATCGGCACGGAAGCCTAGGTCGCGTTCGCCATTGTCGCACGCAGCGGCGGCGATCCGCGCGATCCGGGCCTGGAACAACGCGCGTCCTTGCGCGCTCGCGAGATCGACACCTGCGGTCGAGACATGCGCGGTGACGGGCTCGCGCTCCGCGGCGAGGGCCGCGGACGACAGGCAAGCAAAGGCGATCGCCGCAGACGCGGCGTGACGAACCATTAACATGGGAATCTCCAGCGAAGGATTATGCAGCAATGCACGGGCACACGGCGCCGCTTCGCGACGTCCGCCAACCGTTCTCTTCGACCCGGTGGCGCGCTACCACCGCCTCATTACGTTTGCGATATGTTTTCGTGACAAATCGCGCGGCGGCGAAGACCATATCATCCGGACTGGACCAAACCCAACCGAAGCGCGGCTCAGGCCAGCTCGACCCGCGTCGTTTCGTAGCCTTCGCGCTCCAGCGCGGCGATCAGGCGCTCGAGATGCGCCGCGTCGCGCGTCTCGCACTCGATGTCAGTGATCAGGCCCTTGGCCGGCAGCGACGTGAAGATGCGCTGGTGCGAGATGTCGATGATGTTGACCTGCTCCTGCTGGAACACGCGCGTCACGCCGTAAAGCGCGCCGGGCCGGTCCTGCAGGCGGATGCGCAGCCGCGCCAGCCGCCCCGATCGCGCGAGATCGCGCAGCAGCACGTTGGCGAGCAAGCGGGTATCGATATTGCCCCCGCACAGCACGAGGCCGACGGTCCTGCCCTTGAACCGCCCGGGGTGGCCGAGCAGCGCCGCGAGGCCGGCCGCGCCGGCGCCCTCCACCACGGTCTTCTCGATCTGCAACAGCAGCGAGACCGCGCGCTCGAGATCGCGTTCGGAGACGAGCAGCACGTCGTCGACGAGTTCGCGGATCATCTCGAAGGTCAGCTTGCCCGGCTGCTTGACGGCGATGCCCTCGGCGAGCGTGTCGCCCTCGCACGGCAGCTTGAGCCCGCGGAGCTTGGCGTACATCGAGGGATAGAGCTCGGCCTGGACGCCGAGCACCTCGATCGGGTGGCCACCGTCACTGGCCGCCTTGGCGACCGCGGCACAACCCGAGACGAGACCGCCGCCACCGATCGGGATCGCGAGCGTGTCGATCGCCGGCACATCCTCCAGCATCTCCAAGGCAACGGTGCCTTGCCCGGCGATGATGTGGGGATGATCGAACGGCGGCACGAAGGTGAGCCCGCGCTCCGCTGCGATCTCGATCGCGCGATCCTGTGCGTCGTCGAAGCGCTCGCCGATCAGGATCACCTCGGCGGCATGGCCCTCGGTCTGCTGCACCTTCACCGTCGGCGTCGGGACCGGCATCACGATCGTGACCGGGATGCCGAGCCGCGCGCCATGATAGGCGAGGCCCTGGGCATGGTTCCCGGCCGAAGCCGCGATCACGCCGCGCCGCTGTTGCTCGGCAGGGAGCTGGAGCAGCGTGTTGAGCGCACCGCGCTCCTTGTAGGCGGCGGTGAACTGGAGGTTCTCGAACTTCAGCCACACCTCGGCGCCGGCGATGCCGGACAGCGTCTTCGAATAGAGCGTCGGCGTGCGCACGATGGCGCCTTCGATCCGCCGCGCCGCCGCGCGCACATCGTCGATCGTGACGGGCGCGGCCGGCTCGTCGTGGGGCAAGGGGGATGTCTTCGCGGTTGCCATGATGCCCGTCGCACTAGAGCATCTGGCGGCGAGGCGAAACACGCCTTATGCCCCCTGCCCCATGGCGAAAGTCTCCTTCATCGGTCTGGGCGTGATGGGCGCTCCGATGGCACGGCATCTTTCCGCTGCCGGGCACGACGTGACCGTCTACAACCGCACCGCCGCGCGCGCCCATGATTGGGTCAACGCGCATGGCGGCCGCGCTGCCGCAACGCCGGCCGAAGCGGCCGCGGAAGCCGACGCGGTCTTCACCTGCGTCGGCAACGACGACGATCTCTCCGAGGTGATGTTGGGGCCGGGCGGCGCGTTCCGGGCGATGAAGCGCGGCGCGCTGTTCGCCGACCACACCACCGTATCCGCCAAGATCGCGCGCCAGCTCGCGGTCGAGGGCAAGGATCGCGGCTTTCACGTCATCGACGCGCCGGTGTCGGGCGGCCAGGCCGGCGCGGAGAACGGCACGCTCTCGATCATGTGCGGCGGCACGCCCGCCGCCTTCGCCGCCGCCGAGCCCTATCTCCAGGCCTATGGCAAGCGCATCGTGCATGTCGGGCCGCCGGGCGCCGGCCAGACCACCAAGATGGTCAACCAGATCGCGATCGCCGGCTGCGTCCAGGGCCTCGCGGAGGCGCTCCGCTTCGCGCAGAACGCCGAGCTCAACCTCGACCGCGTGTTCGAGGCGGTCTCCGGCGGCGCGGCGGCGAGCTGGCAGATGCTCAACCGCTGGCAGACGATGGCCGGCGACAGCTTCGACTTCGGCTTCGCGATCGACTGGATGCGCAAGGATCTCGGCCTCGCGCTCGACGAGGCGCGGACCAACGGCGCGACGCTCCCGGTTTGCGCGCTCGTCGACCAGTTCTACGCCGACCTCCAGGCGATGGGCCACGGCCGCGAAGACACCAGCGCGATCATCCGCAGGCTGCCGAAGTGAGGCGCACTGTTTCTCCCTCTCCCCTTCAGGGGAGAGGGCTAAAGGTCGTGCTGGCCGCCCTCGTCCTCGTCGCCACCCCCGTTTTCGCGCGCAAGCCGCCACCCCCGCCGCCGCCCGTCTCCGCCGGCGGGCTGGTCGACGACGTCAACGGCTATGCGCTCGACGACGATGGCGCCGTCCGCCGCTTCACAGGCCTACTGATCGACAAGCAGGGCAAGGTCGCGAAGCTGCTTGCTGCCGGCGATCCCCGCCCTGCCTATCTCGACTTCAAGCTCGACGGGAAGGGCCGCACGCTGATCCCCGGCCTGATCGACGCGCATGGCCATGTCATGGATCTCGGTTTCCGCGCGCTGTGGCTCGACCTTAGCCAGACCGGCAGCCTCGCCGAGGCGCAATCGGCGCTGCAGCGCTACGCCGCCGATCACCCCACCCCCGCCTGGATCCAGGGCGGCGGCTGGAACCAGGAGCGCTGGCAGCTCGGCCGCTTTCCCACCGCCGCCGATCTCGACGCGGTGGTGCGCGATCGTCCGGTGGTGCTCGCGCGGATCGACGGCCACGCGCTGCTCGCCAACAGCGCCGCAATGCACGAGGCCGGGATCACTGCAGCGACACGCGCGCCTGCCGGCGGTCGCATCGAGCATGACGCGCGCGGCAACCCCACCGGCCTGTTCGTCGACGCCGCCGCCGACCTCGTCGCCCGGGCGGTGCCGCCGCCCGTCCCGCGCGAGCGCGACGATGCGCTCGACAAGGCGCAAGCCGAGATGCTCTCGGTCGGCCTCGTCGGCGCCGACGACATGGCGACGACGGTCGACGACTGGAACGGTTACCGCCGCTTCGCCGATGCCGGGCGGCTGCGCGTGCGGCTCGTCTGCTACGGGCTTGGTCCGGAGACGATCCTGGCAGTGGCGGGCACTGGGCCGACGCCGTGGCTCTACAACGATCATCTCCGCATGATTGGCATGAAGCTGTTCGCCGACGGCGCGCTCGGCTCGCGCGGCGCGTGGCTCAAGCGACCTTATAGCGACGCGCCCGGGCAGACCGGGCTGCAGCGGCTCGACGACGCCAAGATCCGCAACCTGATGAGCCGCGCCGCGATGGACGATTTCCAGGTCGCGGTGCACGCGATCGGCGACGCCGCCAACGCGCAGGTGCTCGGCGCCATCGAGGAGCTCGCTGAGACCTACAAGGGAGATCGCCGCTGGCGGATCGAGCACGCCCAGATCGTCGATCCCGTCGACCTGCCGCGCTTCGGACGCAACGGCATCGTCGCCTCGATGCAGCCGACCCACGCCACCTCAGACTGGAAGATGGCGGAGGCGCGGCTGGGGCCGGAGCGGCTCGCCGGCGCCTATGCCTGGGCGACGATGCTCAAGGAACGCGTGCCGCTCGCCTTCGGTTCGGACTTCCCGACCGAGAGCCCCGACCCGTTCCTCGGCCTCGCCTCGGCGGTCAGCCGCACCGACGCGAGCGGGCAACCGGTGGGCGGCTGGCATCCTGAGCAAGCGGTGACGCTGACGCAGGCGCTCGCCGCCTTCACCCGTGGCGCCGCCTATGCCGGCCGCGCAGAGGACCGTACGGGATCGCTGATGCCCGGCCATTATGCCGATTTCGTGCTGCTCGATCGCGACATCATGGCACCCAACACGACCGCCGCCGATCTCCGCGCGACGCAAGTGCTGGAAACGTGGATCGGCGGACAAAGGGCCTGGGTGCGCAAATAGTGGACAAGCTTGACATCGAAATCGCGGAGGTCGCTTCGGTGGCGAAACGAGGTGCCAGTCGTGAGCCTGTCGGAAATCCGCAACTTCATCGAGATTGACGGTCGCACCGCGACCGGGGGCCAGCCATCCGAGGCGCAGCTGCGCGACGCCCGCGCGCAAGGTTTCGAAGCAATCCTCAATCTCGCGCCCGATGGATTGGAAACCTCGCTTGCCGAGGAGGCGAACTTGGTCGCCGCGCTAGGCATGCGCTACCACCACATTCCGGTCATGTGGAGCAATCCGCGCCCAGAGGATCTGGACGCGTTCATGCGGACGATGGATGCGCTGACCGGCCGCCGAGTGCTTATCCACTGCCAGGCGAATTTCCGCGTCACCGCCTTCTACGGGATCTACGCCGTGCGGCGCCTCGGCTGGGCCGAGCAGCAGGCGTCGGACCTCATCGACAGCGTCTGGGCTCGGCAACCCGGCGCGATGGACGAGACCTGGCGCGCGTTTATCGCGGACGGTATGGCACGCCGCTGAACGAGGCTTGCGGCATCCATCGGATCGCCGCGCCCATCCACAACAGGGCGAAGCCCCAGCCCGCAAGCACGTCGCTCGGCCAGTGCACGCCGAGCACGATGCGGGTCGCGCCGATCGCGACCGCAAAGGCGAGCGCCGCGAACCGCCATCGCGCCGATGCGCCGAACGCGGCGCAGATCGCCAGCAGCGTGAGCATCGTGCCGGCGCTATGCGAGCTCGGCATGCTGTAGCTGTCGACACGCGTCAGCCAATCACCCGCCGGCGGCCGCGGCCGATCGAAGACGTGCTTGGCGGCTTCGACGACGATGCGGCCACTCGCGACGGTCGCGAACAACCACAGCGCAGCGCCGCGTTCGCCGCGCCACAGCAGCAGCGCGCAGGCACCTAGCCCGAGCGGTATCATCGCCGTACCACCGCCGAGATTGGTGAGCCCGATCAGCATGCGGCTCAGTCCTGCCCCCGGTTGCACGAGCAATGTCATGTGGATGGCGCGATCGAGCGCGGGATCGCAGCGCCAGATCAGCAATCCGGCGACCAGACACAGCAGCCCGGCAAGGATCGCGACGCGCCGCCAATTGCAAAATTCGGCGGCTGCCGACCCCCGGCTTCCCATCGCGTTTTCAGTCACTTGGGTCGGCTTTTAAATTATCTACTGATTGGTACATAAAAGCTGCGTTCGTTTCCTGCTCCGGCGCGAGCATCGGCGGCGGGCAACATCACACCAGCAGGAGATGCATCCATGATCGACCTCAGCAATCAGACCGCCCTCGTCACCGGCGGCTCGCGTGGCATCGGCCGCGCCATTTCGCTTCGCCTTGCCGAGGCGGGCGCGCGCGTCCTCGTCCACTATGGCAGCAACGCCGCTGCTGCCGATGCGCTCGTCCATGAAATTCGTGACAGGGGCGGCAAGGCCGACGCTCTCAAGCAGGATCTCGCCGTGCCGGAGGGCGCGCACCGCCTCGCCGAGCAGGTCAAGGCGCTTGGCCTGTCGCGGCTCGACATCCTCGTGCCCAATGCCGGCACCGCCTTCATGAAGCCGTTCGAGGAGGAGACGATCGAGGAGTTCGATCGGGTCTACGCGGTCAATGTCCGTGCGCCGTTCTTCCTTGTGCAGCAGCTGCTGCCGCTGCTCGGCGACGGATCGCGCGTGGTGTTCGTCTCCTCGGTGGTCGCGCGAGTCGCGGTCGAGGGGCTCACCGCCTATTCGGGCACCAAGGGTGCGATCGACGTGCTGGTGCGCTCGCTCGCCGCCTATCTCGGCCCCCGCGGCATCCGCTTCAACGCCGTCGCTCCGGGCGTGATCGAGACCGATCTCGCCGCCTTCGTGCAGACCGACTGGGGCCGTGAGATGACGCTCGGCATGCAGGCGCTGAAGCGGATCGGCCAGCCCGACGACATCGCCGACGCGGTGCTGTTCCTCGCCTCCGATCTCTCGCGCTGGGTCGACGGCCGCACGCTGGAGGCAAGCGGCGGCGCGCGGCTGTAGGTCTAACTGGAAGAGAGGGTGTAGCGGGTCGCACCAAGGGCCCGCCTCCCTCTCCGCGGACCTGGGCGCACGCTACCGGGAAGTTTCTACCCTGCGAGCGCCGCCAGCCCTCCCGGCGTCAGCACTTGCGGCAGTGTCTGCTCGGGGCCGCTTGCGGGGTAAAAGAGATACAGCGGCACGCCGGCGCGGCCGTGCGCCTCGAGGACATGGCCGATCGCGGCGTCGCCGTCGGTCCAGTCGCCGACCAGCGTCGCGACGTTGTGGGCGCGAAATGCGGCGGCGACCTCGGAACGCTCGATAGCCGCCTTCTCGTTGACCTTGCAGGTCAGGCACCAATCGGCGGTGAAGTAGACGAAGACCGGGCGCCCCTGCGCGCGAAGCGTGGCAAGCCTGGTCTCGCTGAACGGCTCGGCGGCGAGCGCTCCAGCGGGCGCGTTCGCGGCGACGGCCGCCGGCGGGCTTGGCATCGCGATGGCAACGGCGACTGCAACGAGGCCGGACGGCAGCGCCGGCGCCCAGGCGCGGCCGAGCGCGCGGCGCTGGCGCCCGCCCGTCCACCACAGGCCGAGCGCGAGCAGCAGCGCGCCGGCAAGCCCCAGCGCCATGCCGTTCGCGCCCGCCTGCCGGCCGAGCACCCAGGCGAGCCCCAGCGCCGTCACCAGCATCGGGACGGCGAGGATGTGGCGGAGCGTCTCCATCCACGCGCCGGGCTTGGGCATCAGCCGGCGCAGCCGCGCGGAAAAGCCGATCGCGACGAACGGCAGCGCGAGTCCGAGCCCCAGCCCCGCGAACACCGCCAGCGCCGCCGCCGCCGGCAGTACCAGCGCCGCGCCCAGCGCCGCACCCATGAACGGGCCGGTGCACGGTGTCGCGACGAAGGCGGCGAGCGCGCCTGTCCAGAACGCGCCGGCAACGCCGCCCCGCGCCGCGAGCGCACCGCCGCCGGAGAGCGCGCCGAGCTCGAACAGGCCGGCGAGGTTCAGTGCGAGGCCTGTCACCAGCAGCAGCAACACCGCGGTGACGCGCGGATCCTGGAGCTGGAACGCCCAGCCGACCGCGTGACCCGCGCTGCGCAAGCCGAGCAGCACCGCGCCGAGCGCGACGCACACCAGGATCACGCCCGCGGCGTAGGCGACCGCCTCGCCGCGCGCGCCCTCGCCGCGCGCGCGCGCGAGGCTCAGCGCCTTGAGGCTGAGGATCGGGAACACGCAGGGCATGAGGTTGAGCAGCAGCCCGCCGAGCAGCGCACCGGCGAAGGCGATGAGCGCGCGACGGCCGGTGCCGGCCGCTTTTCCGCCGCCGCCCTCGCCGTCACCGTCATGGGCCAGCGGCGCGCCCGTGGCGGGAACTGCGCCCGCCGTCGCGGACAGCGCCACGCCACTACCCGGCGCGATGCGCAGCACGCCTTCGACGCTCGCCGGCGGTGCCGCATTCGCGGGCGCCTTCATCTCCACGATCAGCCGGTCGCCGTTGCGGGTGATGCGCTCCGGCGCCGCATAGTCGCCAACGCCATCGGTCAGCGGAAAGAAATAGGCATCATGCACCGCAGCGCCGACCGGAAAGGGGATCGCCAGCCGCAGCTTGCCACCCGTCATCATGAAGTGCGCTGCCGCGCCGAGCGGGCGCGGCAGCGCCGCCCGCCAGCCCCCAAAGCGTGCCGCATCGGCTCCCGGAGCGCCGGTGCCGACCGTCAGTCGAAGCGCAATCGTGGCGTTCTCCGGCACGCAGATCGAGGTGGTGCAGGCAAGATAGCTGAGCCTGACGCCGATCGGCAGCGCTGCACCGGGCTTCAGTCCCGCCGGCAGGTCCAGCCGCACGAGCAGCGCATAAGGCGCCTCATAGACGTAGTTCATTAGTCCTGAGAGCAGCAGCGTCGTCGGCACGGGATATTGCAGCGGCCCGGCGTTGATGCCCACAGGCAGCGTCCAGTCGGCTTGCGTCGCAGTGCCGGCGTCGCCGGGGTTCTGCCAATAGCCATGCCAGCCGGCATCGGGGTTCATCGCGATCGCGAGCGTCACCGGCTTGCCGGGCGCCGGCGCTTGGCTTTCGGCGACGAGTGCCGGATGCAGATGCTGCGCGCCGCCGCCCAGCTGCGCCGCCACCGGCGCGGCGACGAGCGCGAGGAGCAGTGCGAACAGACGAACGAAGGACATGCCGCCCCTTAGCAGCGCACGCGCGGTGCTGGCTATCCGAGCGACGCCGCGATCCGAACGCGACCTCGTCCTCCCCTGCCTGGGGAAGTGGCGCCGAAGGTGGCGGAGGGGGAGGATGCGGCACGCGCGAATGCCACGTAGTCCCTCTAACACGCTGGCGCGCACCCCTCTCCCTGGCGGAGGAGGATGCTAGTAGTTGCGCTGCTCGAAGGGGTTGATGCCGCTCGCGAGCTGGTTGCCGGCGATGGTCATCGGCTCGTGCGCGAAGTCGATCACGAAACTGGTGTCGTAGTCGGCGCCCGGCGCCATCGTCGCCTTGTTGTTGCGGATGGTGAGGCCGGCGACCGGATTGTCGTGGGATTCCGCGGCGATGACGATGAAACCCGAATGGTTCTCCTTATTCGGTCCATCGACGAAGACGTTGTCGGCGATGACACCGGTCGAGCCCGCGCAGAGATCGATCATGTAGTTGGTGAGACGGCCCTGCGAGTCGTCGAAGCTGTCGTTCGTCGCCTCCACCCGCGCCGAGCGCACCTTGAGATAATGGCCGCCATTGCCGCGTTCGAACCGCGTCCGCGTCACGATCACCTTGCCGTAATGGCCGACATAGATGGAGTGCGCGCAGGAGACGCCGCCATCGCAGCGGCCGAGGCCGGAGAAGGTCGAGCGATCGACGCGGATCGTGCCGTTGGGATCGTCGCCGGCGAGGATGCCCTCTTCCGAATGGCGGAACACCGCGTTCATCACGGTGAGATTGCCTTGCTCGAGCCGGATGCCGGCGCCGTTGCGATCGTGCACCGCGAGGTTCTGGAACACGATCCCGTCGACCATCGCGTCGCGGCCGCGCAGCACCAGCGCCGCCTTCTCCTCGCAGATGCCGCCGTCGAGGAACACTGTGCCCGGCGTCACCGCGCGGAATGCGACCTTGCCGCCTTCGACGACGGCGCACTGGCGGTAGCTGCCCGGCTGGATCAGGATCGTCGCGCCAGGCTTGCCCGCCATCGCGTTCACCGCCTCGTCGAGCCGGGCATAGGATTTGCCGGTCTCCTGAACGGTGAAGGGCTTGGGCGCGGGCGGGCCTGCGAAGGCGGGCACGGCGGCGGCGAGCGCGAGAGCGCAGACGAGGAGCATCTTCATGACGCCGCGATATGCCGCGCACGGCGATGCGAAGTCGATGCGAATAGAGGGTTAAGCGCCGCCGCTAACCTTCTTTCTCATAGAGCCCTCTCCCGCAAGCGGGAGAGGGAGGGCCCCGCCGCGAAGCGGTGGGAGTGTGAGGGTCTTCGTTTCTTCCCACCAAGCTGGAGGAAGAAGAAGACCCTCACCCAGACCCTCTCCCGCTAACGGGAGAGGGAGCGAAAGCGGTGGATAAGCCGGTCGTCCCGCATTCCCCTTCTCCGCCCCGCCCCCTACACTCGCGGCCATGCCCTCATTCGCGCTCGAAAAGGCTCATCCGCAACCGCTTGCCGGCGTCGACGAGGCAGGGCGCGGGCCGCTGGCGGGGCCGGTGGTTGCCGCTGCCGTGATCCTGCATCGGACCCGCTTCCCGCGCGGCATCGACGATTCGAAGAAGCTTGACGCGCCCTCCCGCGAAGCGCTGCACGACCGCATCCGCGCGAGCGCCGCGGTCGGCGTCGGGATCGCCTCCGTGGAGGAGATCGACAGCCTCAACATCTACTGGGCGACGATGCTGGCAATGACGCGCGCGGTGGATGCGCTGGGGTGCGAGCCGGCGATGGTGCTGGTCGATGGCAACGCCTGCCCGAAATGGCGCTACGCCTCGCAGCCGGTCGTCGACGGCGACGCGCTCTGCCGCTCGATCGCGGCCGCCTCGATCGTTGCCAAGGTGACGCGCGATCGCATCATGTGCGACCATCACGACACGCATCCCGGCTACAACTGGCGACAGAACAAGGGCTACGCCACGCCCGATCATCGCCGCGCGCTTCGCGAGCTCGGCCCCTCGCCACTGCATAGGAGAAGCTTTGCCCCGGTCGCGCAGCTGATGCTGGCGCTGCAGGCTGCGGAGTAGCGCGACCGAGACCCCCCTGGAAGGGAGGGGTTGGGGGTGGGTCGAGCGATAGAGAAGCGGCTCGCCTCGACAGCTACCCGCCCCCAGCCCCTCCCTTCCAGGGAGGGGGCGAGTAGGAACGAAGGGCGAAGATCGGCGGTAGAGTCCGATTTGCCACACCTCTATTAGTTGGGTCGGGATCGGGTGCGCCGCCACAACATCTAGCGGCAGACTCTTTCCGTTCACCGCGCGTCCCGCCGCATTAACAACTCGTCGACAGAAAACACCACTTGACCGCGAGTCCCCGATGACTCACCCTGTGGATAAATCGGGGTCAAAGGGGACCGCACCGCATGGGTATGTATGAGCGCGTTTCGCGCCGGGGAACGCTTGCGCCCGCGCCGCAGGAGCTGCTGCCGCTGGACCGCATCCTCCAGCAGGATTGCGTCGAGGCGATGGCCGGTTTGCCGGACGCGAGCGTCGATCTGATCTTCGCCGATCCGCCCTATAACCTCCAGCTCGGCGGCGAGCTGTTCCGCCCCGACGGCAGCCATGTCGACGCAGTCAACGACGCCTGGGACCATTTCGACAGCTTCGCGGCCTATGATCGCTTCACCAGCGCCTGGCTCGCCGAGGCCCGCCGGATCCTCAAGCCGGACGGCGCGATCTGGGTGATCGGCAGCTATCACAACATCTTCCGGGTCGGCGCCGCGCTGCAGGACGAGGGCTTCTGGATCCTCAACGACATCGTCTGGCGCAAGTCGAACCCGATGCCCAATTTCAAGGGCACGCGCTTCACCAATGCGCACGAGACGCTGATCTGGGCGAGCCGCTCGCAGGGCTCGCGCCCGACCTTCAACTATCAGTCGATGAAGGCGCTCAACGACGATCTCCAGATGCGCTCCGACTGGGTGCTGCCGATCTGCGCGGGCGGCGAGCGCCTCAAGGACGGCAAGGCCAAGGCGCACCCGACGCAGAAGCCCGAGGAGCTGCTCTATCGCGTGTTGCTGGCGACCACCAAGCCGGGCGACATCGTGCTCGATCCCTTCTTCGGCACCGGCACCACCGGCGCGGTCGCGCGCCGGCTTGGCCGTCGCTGGATCGGCATCGAGCGCGAGCCGCGCTACGTCAAGGTTGCGGAAGCGCGCATCGCCGCGACGCTGCCGCTCGACGAGAGCGCGATGGTCGCCATGCCGAGCCGCGCCGCGCAGCCGCGCGTGCCGTTCGGCGCGCTCGTCGAGAGCGGCCTGCTCACCCCCGGCGCGAAGCTCACCGACGCCCGCCGCCGCTGGAAGGCGAGCGTCCGCGCCGACAGCTCGATCGCTTGCGATGCCCATGCCGGCTCGATCCACAAGGTCGGCGCCGCGCTGCAGGGCGCGCCCTCGTGCAACGGCTGGACATTCTGGCATGTCGAGGACGCCGGCGCGCTGATCCCGCTCGATGGGTTGCGGCAGAGGTATCTGGCGCAGGCGGCGGCGTAAGCCTTCCTTCTTTTCCTGTTCCCCGGCGAAGGCCGGGGTCCAGTCAATATCAAAGACCGCGCGATAGCGCGGACGGAGCGCGCTGCCGCGCGCGACCTTGTTTAGGGCTGGACCCCGGCCTTCGCCGGGGTACGGGTAGCGACCATGCTCACCACAGCCCTCCGCCAGCCCGGCGCCCGCCTCCACCTCCGCCCCACCGCGTTCATCGATGCACCGTTCGGCTATGACGGCCGCGCGCTGCGCCTCGCCGGCGGGCTGCTGTGGTTCTCGGCGGTCGAGGCGATCGCGGCGGTGGCGGGCAAGCGCGTCGCGACCGCGTTCGTGCCGGTGCTCGAGCTCGACAATTTTCTCGGCGACCTTCCGGGCGATCATCCGGAGCAAGGTCGGGCGCTCGCCCGCCGCCTGACGGACCAGCGGCCACCGCTCCAACTTGGCGAGCGCACTATCCGGCTCGATCAGCCGCAGGCGATGGCGATCCTCAACGTCACGCCCGACAGCTTCTCGGACGGTGGCGGCCTGATGAACGATCCGGCGACGGCGGCCGATCGCGCCGTCGCGATGGCCGCCGACGGCGCCGCGATCGTCGACATCGGCGGCGAGTCTACCCGGCCCGGTGCGCAGACGGTGTGGGAGGGCGACGAGATCGCGCGCATCCGCCCGGTGATCGAGCGGCTGCGCGCGAGCGGCACCGCGCTCTCGATCGACACGCGCAAGGCCGGCGTGATGGAGAGCGCGCTCGCCGCCGGCGCGCACATGATCAACGACGTCTCGGCGCTGACCTGGGACGATCGCGCGCTCGAGATCGCGACGGCATCGCAAGTGCCGGTCGTGCTCGTCCACTACAAGGGAACGCCCGAGACGATGCAGGGCGAGGCACGCTACGAGGACGCGCTGATCGAGGTCTATGAGTGGCTGGAGGCGCGCGTCGCGGCGGCCGAGGCGGCGGGCATCGCCCGATCGCGCATCCTCGTCGATCCCGGACTCGGCTTCGGCAAGACGCTCCGGCACAATCTCGCCATCCTCAACGGCCTGTCGCTGTTCCACGGCATCGGCTGCGGGGTCGTGCTCGGCGCGAGCCGCAAACGCTCGATCGGCGCGCTGTCGAACGAGGCGCCGGTCGAGCAGCGGCTCGGCGGCAGTGTCGCGCTTGCACTGGTCGGTGCCAATCAGGGCGTGCAGCTTCTGCGCGTGCACGACGTGTTTGAGACGGTGCAGGCGCTCCGCGTCTGGCGCGGCCTGCGCGATGCGGCGCTGACGCCAGTCGCGTAATCAGCACTCGAACGGTCGCCCTGAGCCTGCCGAAGGGCTGTTCTTTCTTCCTGCTGAGAAGAAGGAAATGCTTCGGCAAGCTCAGCACGCACGAAATTGGATAAACGCGCGTTCGCTTACGCGGGTGCCGCCCGCGCTTACGCCTTGTCGGCGTAGATCATATGGCCAGGGCCGAGGCGATCGAGCACCAGCGCGAGATCGCTGGGGCTCACCGCGAAGCAGCCCTCGCTGCGGCCGAGCTGGCCGTTGGCGCGCAGCACCTCGGGGCCGACATACCAGGCCGAATGAACGACGATCGAGCGACGCTCGACGTTCGAATTGGAGGAGTCGAGACCGAACAGGCGGCGCGAGCGGCCATGCTTGCCGTCATAGATGTCACCCGTGAGATAGGCGCCCATCGAGGATGCGTTCGAACCGTCCGCGTTGGAAAAGTGTTGGACGAAACCGGTGCGATCGGGATCGGAACCGCGTCCGTGCGCGACGAGCAAGCTCGTCGTCCGACCGCTCTCGACGTCGACGAGATGAAAGCGCGGGCTGCTCGAATGCGCGGAGAAGTCGACGATGCCGATCGTGCCGTGGTTGGCGACGCTGCCGGCGTGACGTTGGAGTGCGCCGAGCGCGCGCCCGAGCAGAGCCGGCTTGAGACCGCTCGCCGCCGATGGCAATCCGGCAAATGAAGGAACGAACGCCCGTGCCGGCATCGCCGCGAAACCCGCTGCCGCACCCGCCGCCGCCATTGCTCCGCCGCGCAGGAATGCGCGACGTGAAAACGCCCCCGCAGCCTCAATCACTCGCTTACCCCTCCGGTACGCAAACACTGATCACGCTTGCGTCATACCAGAAACTCCACCCGCGCGCGATGAACGCCTGTGGAAAAGCTCCTATTTACCATGAAGTTCGCCGCATCTAGGCAACGGCACGCCGCATCGGGTGGAACCGTTTAGCCGCGGCGCTTTCCGTGAGTCGCACGCTCGGCGAGGCGGGTCCGCCCCTTCGCCTTGTGGGCGGACGCAAGCCGCGTGGTGGCCTTGCCCTTGTGCGCAGCGATGCGGACATGGCCGTGTGCCTCATGCCGCGCCAGCCGTTCGGCGTGTGCATGATGCCGGCCAGTCCGGCCGCGCGCGGACCGCGCTGGGGCGTCGTCGCCCGAACCTTGCTCCGTCTCGCTGGCGACGCGCAGCGCCGGATGGTTGAGCGTCGGCAGATTGGCCGCCACCGTCGTCATCTCACCGCTCTGGCGCTTGTCGAGCACCGCGAAGCCGGCATCGAGCAGCGCCGTCACGTCGCGGCTGCGGCTCGGGATGTTGGGTTCGCCGAGCACGACCGCGATCAGTCGGCGCCCCCCGCGCCGCGCCGAGGCGGCGAGCGTGAAGCCGGCGTCGACGGTATAGCCGGTCTTGAGACCGTCCATGCCCGGCACGACGCCGAGCAGATGGTTGTGGTTCATGAAGGTGGCCGCGCCCCAAGTGAGGCTGCGCGTGCCGAAATAGCCATAGTAGCGGCCATGGTTGCGCAGGATCGCCTGCGACAGCGTCGCGATGTCGCGCGCGGTGGTGACGTTGTCGGGATCGGTGAGGCCCGACGCGTTCGAGAAGACGGTGTTGCGCATGCCGAGCGCGCGCGCCTTGCGCGTCATCATCTGCGCGAAGGCCTGCTCCGAGCCGCCGAGCCGCTCGGCGAGAGCGACCGCGACGTCGTTGGCCGATTTGACCGCGATCACCCGTATGCAATCATCGACAGACACGCTGTTGCCGACCTGAACGCCAAGCTTCGAAGGCCGCTGCGCTTCGGCATGCGCCGAGAAGACGATGCGATCTCCGAGGTGGAGCCGGCCGGAATCCAGCGCGTCAAAGGTCAGGTAAAGCGTCATCAGCTTGGTGATGGACGCGGGATGCCGCAGGTCGTCGGCGGCGTTCGCGTAAAGCACCTCGCCATTGTCGGCGTCGAGCAGGATGGCGGCATAGCGCGGGCGGATCGGCCCCAGCGCCGGCGCCGCCGTCGTCGGCAGCAGGATCGTCCCGTTAGCCATCGCCGGGAGCGGCGCCAGCGCCGTCGCGATCAGCGCGGCGCCCGCCGCGGCCTTCGCCAGGAATCCACCAGTAGCCGTTGCGCGCGTCCGGCGCGCTGCCCCCACGATACGCACGATACTCGCGACCTCCCCGCGACGCGCAGGAGAACCCGCGCGTGCGCAGAATCTATCATGAGCACGACTCGCCACAAGCATAAGCTCCAACGGTTCATCCCGCGATTCAACAGGTTCGCCGCGCGACTGGCCATGCGGTGGCACGGAGTTCGCGCAAGTGCCCGCGCTTGACCGCAGTTGCGGCGCATCTCATGGGCGACAGGCGGGAGATGGGGATGACGGAACAAAACTACGACGCTAGCCCAGGCGGCGGATCTCGCGGGCGCGTGCTGGTCGCGAGCTTGGTCGGCACATCGGTCGAGTTCTACGACTTCTACATCTACGCGACCGCTGCGAGCATCGTGTTCCCGCAGCTCTTTTTCCCCGGGGCGGCACCGGCGACGCAGCTGCTCGCCTCCTACGCCAGCCTCTCGGTCGCGTTTTTCGCGCGGCCGCTCGGCGCCGCCGTGTTCGGCCATTTTGGCGATCGGCTCGGGCGCAAGTCGACGCTCGTCGCCTCGCTGTTGATCATGGGCCTGTCGACGCTCGCCATCGCCTTCCTGCCGACCTACGCCGCCGCCGGTTGGATCGCGCCGGCGCTGCTCTGCCTGCTGCGCTTCGGTCAGGGCTTCGGGCTCGGCGGAGAGTGGGGCGGCGCAGCACTGCTCGCGGTCGAATATGCGCCGGAGCATGCGCGCGGTCGCTACGGCATGGTTCCGCAGCTCGGCGCGCCGGTCGGCTTCATCTTCTCCAACGGGCTGTTCCTGCTGATGGGACGCTGGCTGGCACCCGCCGAATTCGCCGCCTGGGGCTGGCGCATCCCGTTCGCGCTCTCGATCGTGCTCGTCGGGCTTGGCCTGTGGATCCGCCTCAGCCTCGCCGAGACGCCCGCCTTCGCCCGCGCGCTGGAGGAGGCGCCGCCGCCGCGCGTGCCGCTCGGCGAGGTGCTGCGCGACTATCCGGCCGAGACGATCGCGGGCACCTTCGCGGTGGTCTGCACCTTCGCGCTCTTCTATCTCGCGACCGCCTTCGCGCTCGGCTATGGCACCACCGCGCTGCACCTGCCCAAGCAGGGCTTTCTCGGCATCCAGCTCGTCGCGATCCTGTTCATGGCGGCGAGCATCGCGCTTTCGGGCGCGCTCTCCGACCGATCGAGCCCGCGCCACGTGCTGATGGCCGGCTGCGTCATGGCTGTCGCGGCGGGCCTCATGATGAAGCCGCTGCTCGGCGCCGGCACGTTGACCGGCGCCTTCCTGTGGCTCGCCTTCGCGCTCGCCGCGATGGGGCTCGTCTACGGGCCGCTCGGCGCCTGGCTGCCGGGGCTGTTTCCGGCGCGCGTGCGCTACACCGGCGCGTCGATGGCGTTCAACGTCGGCGGCATCTTGGGCGGCGCCGCCGCGCCCGCGCTCGCCCAAGCGCTGTCCACCGGCCATCTGCTCGGCGGCGGCCTCGCGCCGGTCGGCGCCTATCTCGCGCTGTGCGGGCTGGTGAGCTTCGTCGCGTTGGCTGCCTTGGCGAAACCGCATCGCTACTAGCGGAACACGAAAAGCAAAGCCCTCACACTGAGCGCAGTCGAAGTGCGTGCCAAGCAGGACAGCGCTCGGGGCACGTCCTTCGACTACGCTCTGGACGAACGGATTGGAGAGGCTAGGGCAGCATTCAAGCCTTCGCCGCCAGCGCCGCCTCGATCGCCTTCGTCACGCTGGGGTCGTTCGGCGTCACCTTCGTGCCGAAGGCGGTGATCAGCTTGCCGTCTCGGCCGATCAGATATTTGTGGAAGTTCCACTTGGGCGCGTTGCCGCGGCCGAGCACCGCCGCCGCCCAGCGATAGATCGGGATGGTGTTGGCGCCGACGACGTCCGCCTTCTCGGCGAGCGGGAACTTTATGCCGAATTTGGTGCGGCAGAACTGCGAGATCTCGTGGTTCGAGCCATATTCCTGCCCGAGGAAATCGCCCGACGGCACGCCGATCACGGTGAAGCCCTTCGGCGCATAGCTGTCCTGCAGCTTCTCGAGCCCATCGTATTGCGGTGTGAAGCCGCAAAAGCTTGCGGTGTTGACGAGCAGCACGACGTCGCCCTTGAACCTCGCCATCGGCAGCGGCGTGCCATCGATCGCGGTGAGGTCGAAATCCCAGGCGCTGTGCCGCGACGCTTCCTCGGCGGGCATCGGGTTGATCCGCGCCTTGGGGAATTGCGCGGCGGCGACATAGCCGAGCGCCCCCAGCACGATCACGCCGAGCGCGATGTAAGCCAGCTTGTTCATTTCCCTTTGCCCTCCCAGGTTTCCCGTTCGTGTCGAGCGCAGTCGAGACACGCTGGCAATTCGATCGCTGCACGTCCCTCGACTTCGCTCGGGACGAACGGGGCTGGGTTCAAGCGCTGATCGGCGCCGTCACCTCGTCGAGCCAGCAGCGCACCTCGGCCGGCACCAGCGGGCCGATCTCCTTGCGCACCCGCGCATGATAACCGTCGAGCCAGGCACGCTCCGCCTCCGACATCAGCGCTGGATCCACCAGCCGGCGATCGATCGGCGCCAGCGTCAGCGTGTGGAAGCCGAGCATCTCCTTCTCGGCGCCCGCAACGTCGCGCGGCTCGACCAGCACCAGATTCTCGATGCGGATGCCGTAGCCGCCGGTCTTGTAGTAGCCCGGCTCGTTGGAGACGATCATGCCGGCGCGTAGCGGTTCCTCGGTGCCCGCCTGGCCGCCACTGCTCGTCGCGATGCGCTGCGGTCCCTCGTGGACGCCGAGATAGGCGCCGACGCCGTGGCCGGTGCCATGCGCGTAATCGAGCCCGGCCGCCCAGAGGAACTGCCGCGCGAGCACGTCGAGCTGGCTGCCGCGCGTGCCTACCGGGAAGACGGCCGAGCCCAGCGCGATATGACCCTTGAGCACGCGCGTGAAGCGATCGCGCATCTCGGGTGTCGGTTCGCCGATCGCGACGGTGCGCGTCACGTCGGTGGTGCCGTCCTGATACTGGCCGCCGCTGTCGACGAGATAGAGCGTGCCCGCCTCAATCGGCCGGTTGGTCTTCTCGCTGGCGCGATAGTGGACGATCGCGCCGTTCGCGCCCGATCCCGAGATCGTGTCGAAGGAGAGGTCGCGCAGCTTGCCGGTCTCGGCGCGGAACGCCTCCAGACGATCAGAGGCCTTGAGTTCATCCAGCCTCCCCTTCGGCGCCTCGATCGAGAGCCAGTGCAGGAAGCGGGTGAGCGCCGCGCCGTCGCGCAGGTGCGCGGCCTTGGTGCCGGCGATCTCGGCATCGTTCTTGATCGCCTTGGGCAGCACGGCGGGATCGCGGCCCTCGATCAGCGTCGCGCCGCCCTGCTCCAGCGCTTCGAAGATCGCCGCGACGCCGCGCTCGGGATCGACGAGCACGCGCTTGCCCGCGAGACCGGCCAGCGCCTTCGCGAAATCGGCGCGCGGGTGCAGCCGCACCGCGTTGCCGAGATGCTGGCGCACCGCATCGTCGATCTTGTCGGGTGCGACGAACAGGTCGGCGGTGCCGTCGGCGCGGACCAGCGCATAGGCGAGCGCGACCGGCGTCCGCGCGACATCGGTGCCGCGCACGTTGAACGTCCAGGCGATCGAATCGAGCGCGGAGAGCACCGCGGCGTCGGCACCCGCCTTCGCCAGCGCGTCGGCCATCTCCTGCCGTTTGGCCGCCGACGACTTGCCGGCGAGATCGTCGGGCTGGACGACGAGGCGCGCATCCGACGGCGCCGGCCGGTCGGGCCAGATCGCATCGACCGGATTGGTGTCGACCGCGACGAGTTCGGCACCGCGCGCCGCGAGTTGCTCGCGGGCCTGCCGCACCCAGCCCTTGGTGTGCAGCCACGGATCGTAGCCGATCCGCGCGCCCTCGCGCGCATGCTCGCGCAGCCATTCGGTGACGCTCGTCTGCGGCACCGACTGGTAGCTCCACTGTTCGGCCGAGACCTGCTCGCGCACCTGCAGCGTATAGCGCCCGTCGACGAAGATCGCCGCTTCCTGCGGCAACACCACCGCCGAGCCCGCCGAGCCCTCGAACCCGGTCAGCCAGGCGAGCCGCTGGGCGTAGGCGCCGACATATTCGCTCATATGCTCGTCGGTGAGCGGGACGACGAAGCCATCGAGGCGACGACGGGCGAGTTCCTCGCGCAAAGCGGCGAGGCGATCGGCATGCGTTGACATGCGCGAATAGATAGACCTGTCGGAGCCGGTGCGGAAGGTGCGCTTCCTCCTGTGCTCCGGCGAAAGCCGGAGCTAGCCGGGGCCGGCGCTGCGCCTGCGGCTCCTGCTTCCGCAGGAGCACGGAGCGGCCGGCCCTCAGCTTCCTTGCTCCGGCGCAGGCCGGAGCGCCGGCGACAAGCGCCGCGCTCCCCATCCACTGCTCCAGCCTTCGCCGGAGCACCGGGAATATATGCTGACCGGTCGCCGCGAAGATGCTGGCGACGCGGCGGCCGATATGCTCTCCCCCGACAGCGGAAGTCGATCAGGAAGGATCGCGGAATGACCGTCACGCTCTACGGGATACCGAACTGCGATACGGTCAAGAAGGCGCGTGGCTGGCTCGCCGATCGCGGCATCGCCTACGCCTTTCACGACTACAAGAAACACGGAGCCGATGCCGCGCGGATCGCGGGATGGATCGAGCGGGCGGGCCTAGCACGTGTGCTGAACAAGGCCGGCACGACCTACAAGAAGCTGCCCGATGCGCTGAAATTGGACCTAGCCGGCGCCCAAGCGGCCGCGACGATGGCCGCGCACCCCTCCTGCATCAAGCGGCCGATCGTCGAGCATGACGGCGGCTTGCTGGTCGGCTTCAAGCCGGACGAGTGGATCGCTGCTTTCAAGGCGTAACCTTGCGGAGAGAGACGATGGCGTTGCACCTCTTCTACCACCCCTTCTCCTCCTATTGCTGGAAGGCGCTGATCCCGCTCTATCGCGCCGGCACGGCGTTCCAGGTGCGACTAGTGAACAACGGCGATGCGGCGACCGACGACGAATGGCGCCGGCTGTGGCCGCTGGCGAAGATGCCGCTGCTGGTCGACGACGGCCGCGTGGTGACCGAAGCGAGCATCATCGTCGAATATCTCGATCGCCATCATCCCGGATCAAGCCCGCTGATCCCTTCGGATGCGGACACGGCGCTCGAGGTTCGCGCGCTCGATCGCTTCTTCGACAATTACATCCACGCGCCGACACAGGCGATCGTCGGGGATCGCCTGCGTGCGCCGGAGACGCAGGATCCGGTCGGCGTCGCGCAAGCGCACGATCGGCTTGAGACCGCGCTCGGCTGGCTCGATGCGCATATGGACGGCCGCGCATGGGCCGTGGGTGACGCTTTCACGCTCGCCGACTGCGCCGCCGCGCCGCCGCTCTTCTATTCGGACTGGGTCCATCCGTGGCGCGATCGCTTCCCCAACGCCGCCGCCTACCGCGCCCGCCTCAACGCAACGCCGGAAATGTCTCGCTGCATCAAGGACGCGCGCTACTTCCGGGAGTATTTCCCCGGTGGCGCGCCGGATCAGGACTGACCCGGCGCGCCCGGCAAGACTTCAGGCGGGCGTCGGCTCCGCCGCGCTCGTTTCCGGCGATGCCGATGCCGGCTGCTCCTGGATGAAGGCGAGCAGATCGGCGTTCACCCGATCGGGATCGGTGATCGCGATACCGTGGTTGCCGCCGGAATAGACGATCAGCCGTACGTCCGCGATGATCTTGGCCGCCGCGCGGCCGCCGGCGTCGATCGGCACGATCTGATCGTCGTCGCCGTGGATCACCAGCGTCGGCACGTCGATGCGCTTGGCATCTTCGGTATAGTCGAGCTGCCAGCTGAACGACGTTTCATACTGTGCCAGCGCGCCGCCTTGCAGCCCCTGAAACCAGAACAGGTCGCGCATGCCTTGCGTCACCTTCGATTCCTCGCGGTTCGCGCTGAAGAAGGGCGCGGTGACGTCCTTGAAGAACTGCGATCGACTGCCGACCGTACCGGCCCTGATCTGGTCGATCGCCTCGATCGGCACGCCCGCGGGATTGTCCGGCGCCTGCAGCATTCTCGGCACCATCGAATCGAGCAGCACGACCTTGGCGACGCGACCGGTGCCGTGGCGGCCGATGTAACGCGCGACCTCACCGCCGCCGGTCGAATGGCCGACCAGCACGACATCCTCGAGATCGAGCTCGGCGATCAGATCGGCGAGATCGTCCGCCCAGCTATCGACGTCATTGCCGAAATCGGGCTGATCCGAACGCCCGTTGCCGCGCCGATCGTGCGCGATCACACGGTAGCCATGGGCGCGTAGGAACATCATCTGGTTTTCCCAAGCATCGCCGGTGAGCGGCCAGCCATGGCTGAACAGGACCGGCTGGCCCTTCCCCCAATCGCGATAATAGATCTGCGTTCCGTCACGGGTGGTGAGCATCGGCATTTCACGTCTCCTGGCGAGGGCGCATGCGCATACCGGCAGTCCGAGCGCGGGGATGCGCCGGCAACGATGCCGACGATCGGGACTCGGGTTGCGGACAGCGATCGATCCGTAGCATGAAATCGTTCCGCGGGCGCGTCGTTATCTTCGGCGTGCGTCCTTGCACGATGGCGGCGTGCTCCCCACAAGCGCGGCCATGATCGATCCCGCCAAGCTGCCCGCCCCACCCGTCGCCGCCGTCCGGCCACATCGCTTCGAACGGCACGGCCGCACCGTCACCGACAATTACGCCTGGCTGCGCGATCCCGGATATCCGACCGTCGAGAACGCCGAGATCCTCGCCTATCTCAACGCCGAGAACGGCTATTTCGAAGCCGCGATGAAGCCGCTTGACCCGCTCGTCGAGACGTTGTTCGTGGAGATGAAGGGCCGGCTCAAGGAAGACGATGCCGGCGTGCCGCAGCAGGATGGCGACTGGCTCTACTGGTGGGCGTTCGCGCCGGGCGCGCAGTATCGCCGCTGGTACCGCAAGCGCGCCGACGGCTTCGGCGAGGAACAGCTGATCCTCGACGAGCCGGCCGAGGCCGAAGGCAAGCCCTATTTCCGGCTCGGCGCGATGCGCGCGAGCCCGGATGGGCGGCTGCTCGCCTGGTCGGCCGATGCGAGCGGCGCCGAGCGCTTCACCTTGCGTATCCGTGATCTCGCGACGATGCAGGACATCGAGACGGTGAGCGACGTCGTCAATCACGACATCGCCTGGGCGGCGGACGGGGCCAGCCTGGTCTACACCGAGGTCAACGCCGAATGGCGCAGCTACAAGGCGCTGCTCCACAAGCTCGGCACCGATCCGGAGCATGATCGCGAGCTTTATCGCGAGACCGAGAACGAAGGCTTTACCGTCGCCGTCGGCCGCACGCAGGATCGCCGCTGGATCGGCATCCATGTCGGCGACAATGCGACCGATGAGATCCGCCTGCTCGATGCGACCAACACCGACGCCGAACTGATCCTCGTCTCGCCACGCAAGGAGCGCCGCCGCTATTCGGTCGACAGCGCCCACGGGAAGCTGTGGATCCTGACCAATGACGAGCACGTCAACTTCCGCCTCGCCGAGGCAGACTGGGCGAACCCGGACGACTGGCGCACCGTCATCGCGGGCTCGGATCGTGTCTATCTGAAGTCGCTGCACGCCTTCGGCCGCCATCTCGCGATCGAGCGGCGCGTCGACGGGCTCGATGAGATCGCATTGCGCGACTATGCGACCGGCGCCGAGCGGATCCTTCCTTTCGCGGAGGAAAGCTATTCCGTCAGCCTCGCCGGCAATCCCGAACCGTCGCCCAGCGTCTATCGCCTCAGCTACTCCTCGATGGTGACGCCGGACACCGTCTATGACTTCGATCCGGCGATTGGCGCGCTGGCCACGCTCAAGGTGCGCGAGGTACCGTCCGGCTACGACGCCTCGCGCTACGTCACGAAGCGGCTGATGGTGCCCGCGCGCGATGGCAAGCAGGTGCCCGTCTCGATCGTTCACCGCACCGACTTCAAGATCGACGGCTCAGGTCCGCTCTTCCTCTACGCCTACGGCGCTTATGGCATCGCGATGCCGCCGCGCTTTGCGACCGATCGCCTCAGTCTGCTCGATCGCGGCTTCGCCTATGCCATTGCGCACATCCGCGGCGGCGACGACATGGGCTATGGCTGGTACCTGGACGGCACCAACACCAAACGCTGGAACAGCTTCACCGATTTCGTCGATGCCGCGCAGGGCCTGATCGCCGCCGGCTATGCCGCGCCCGGCCGCATCGCGATCAACGGCGGATCGGCGGGCGGCGGGCTGATGGGCGTCGTTGCCAATACCGATCCCGAGCTGTGGGGCGCGATCGTCGCGGACGTCCCGTTCGTCGACGTGGTCAACACCATGCTCGACGAGACGCTGCCGCTGACGCCGGGCGAGTGGCCCGAATGGGGCAATCCGGTGACGGATCCCGACGCGTTCGACCTGCTGATAAGCTATTCGGCCTACGACAATGTGAAGCCGCAAGCCTATCCGCCGATGCTGATCACCGGCGGTCTCCATGATCCGCGCGTCACCTATTGGGAGCCGGCGAAATGGGCCGCGAAGTTGCGCGCGACGAAGACGGACGCCAATCCGCTCCTCCTCAAGATCAACATGGGCGCCGGCCATGGCGGCAGGTCCGGCCGCTACGAGGCGCTGCGCGAGCGCGCCGAGGCCTACGCCTTCGCAATCGAGGAGCTCGGCGCCTCCGGCTGAACGTGCGGCGTCTGCAACCTTTGGCGCCGCCGCCCATTGGCACGGCTTCAGCGCACGAGGAGGCGAGAATGGCGACGACCAAGTCCGTAGGCGGCTTCAAGAAGGGCGACGAGGTCAGCTGGAAGTCGCACGGCGGCACCGCGCACGGCAAGGTCGAACGCGTCGCGACGAGCCGGACCAAGATCAAGGGCCACGAAGTCGCCGCATCGAAGGATAACCCCGAGTTGATCGTAAAGAGCGATAAGGGGGGCCGCGCCGCGCATAAGCCATCGGCCTTGAAGCACGACGGCTAACGCGCGACGCCGGCGCGATCGCAACATCGCAATCTAAATCGGAGAATAGTTTTTTGGAAAAGCTCCGACCCGGAGCCGCTCGCGCCGGAACCTCTGCGCATTTTCATTCGCCTGTGCTGAATTTTCGCTCTACAGTCCTCGGTAGACAGGAGGAAGATGATGGCCAAAAAAGCGACCACCACGACGAAGGCAGCGGCACCGAAGAAGGCCGCCGCCCCGCGCACCAACGGTATCCACAAGCCCGTCCAACCGTCGAGCGACCTCGGCGCGATCGTAGGTTCGGGACCGATGCCGCGCAGCGAAGTCGTGAGCAAGGTCTGGGACTATATCAAGAAGAACGGTCTGCAGGACGCGGCCGACAAGCGCCAGATCAACGCTGACGCCAAGCTCGAGAAGATCTTCGGCAAGAAGAAGGCGAGCATGTTCGAGATGAACAAGCATCTGTCTTCGCACCTGAAATAGGTCATCCTTTCCTGACGCTCGCCGCGCGCGCCGCCTCGTTCCGGCGCGCGCGGTCGCATGTCGGACGTTCGACCTTCATGATCGGCTGACGGAACATGACCGATTGGCGCGCCGTCACCGCCGACATCACGACGCTCGCCGTCGACGCGATCGTCAACGCTGCCAACGGCACCCTGCTGGGCGGTGGCGGCGTCGACGGCGCGATCCACCGCGCCGCCGGACGCGCGCTCGTGGAGGCCTGCCGGCCATTGGCGCCCTGCCCCACCGGCGAGGCGCGGATCACGCCGGGCTTCCGCCTGCCCGCCGCGCATGTGATCCATACCGTGGGACCGGTCTGGCACGGAGGCAGTGCGGGCGAAGCCGACCTGCTCGCGGCGTGCTACCGCAACAGCCTGGACCTCGCGGCCAACGCCGCCGCGCGTTCGATCGCCTTCCCGGCGATCTCGACCGGCGTCTACGGCTATCCGAAGCAGGAGGCGGCACGGATCGCCGCCGAAGCGACGCGCGACTGGCTTGCCGCGCACCGCGATGCGCTCGACACGCTGCTCTTCGTCGGCTTCGATGCCTCGAGTACGGCGCTCTACGCCGCCGCGATCGCTGCTGCCGAAAGCTGAAATCGGGCGGCGAAAGCGGCACAATCCTGCGGGCTCAGCTTCTCGACATCGTCACAGGCCTCGCCTATCGCCTCCCCATCATCAGGATTGAGGGACGCATGCTGCAAGCTTCCACGACGCTCGACCGGGTTCTCGTGCTCGAAATGGTGCGCGTCACCGAGGCGGCGGCAATGGCCGCGGCCAAGCTCGTGGGACGCGGGGACGAGAAAGCGGCGGACGCTGCTGCGGTCGAGGCGATGCGCGCGGCGTTCAACGAACTCGATTTCGACGGCACGGTGGTGATCGGCGAGGGCGAGCGTGACGAAGCACCGATGCTCTATATCGGCGAGAAGGTCGGCCGCGCCAGCGCCGGCGCACCGAAGATCGACATCGCGCTCGATCCGCTCGAGGGCACGACGCTCACTGCCAAAGCGAGCCCCAACGCGATGGCGGTGCTGGCGATCGCCGAGGAAGGTGGCCTCCTCAACGCGCCCGACGTCTACATGGAGAAGCTCGCGATCGGACCGGGGTTTGAGGAAGGCATCGTCGGCCTCGATCGCTCCGCTTCCGAGAATGTTCATGCGCTGGCCAAGGCGAAGGGTGTCGATCCGCACCAGATCGTCGTCTGCGTGCTCGATCGGCCGCGCCACGAGAAGCTGATCGCCGAGCTCCGCGCGATCGGCTGCGGCATCCACCTCATCCCGGACGGCGACGTCGCCGGGGTGATCGCGGTGACCAATCCCGATACCACGATCGACATGTATATGGGTTCGGGCGGCGCCCCCGAGGGCGTGCTCGCGGCGGCGGCGTTGAGCTGCGTCGGCGGCCAGTTCGAAGGCAAGCTCCTGTTCCGGAACGACGACGAGAAGGCGCGCGCGCGCAAATGGGGCGTGAGCGACCTCGATCGCATCTACAAGCTGCAGGACCTCGTGAAGGGCGATGCGATCTTCGCCGCAACCGGCGTCACCGACGGTTCGCTGCTCGACGGCGTCAAGGTCCGCAAGGGCGGCTGCATCACGACCGAGAGCGTCGTGATGCGCGCATCGACCGGCACGGTGCGCTGGGTGAAGGGCGAGCACCACAAGGGATAAGTGCCTTTCCTTTCCGCCGTTCGGTTCGAGCTTGTCGAGAACCGGCCGTGCGTGAGACTTCTCGACTGAGCGGCAGGTCGGATCGTCCCCCGGACGATCCTGAACCATGCGGGGCATGGTTCACCTGCCGCTCTCGACCGGCTCGACCCTTCGCTCGAAGCGAACGGAAATCGATCACGCGAAATCCCCGTTCGCACTGAGCGAAGTCGAAGTGCAGCTACCGTCGGCGCGTGGCCTTCGACTTCGCTCAGGCTGAACGAAGGTTGGAGGGGTTAGTTTGAGCCCATCTCCAGCACGATCTTGCCGACATGATCGCCGCTCTCGAGCCGGGCGTGTGCCTTCGCCGCTTCGCGCAGCGGAAAGACGCTGTCGATCACCGGCTTCAGCCGCCCCTCGGCGACGTGCGGCCACACCGTCCGGCAGAGCTCGTCCGCGACGAGGCTCTTGAACGCCGCCGAGCGCGCCCGGAGCGTCGAGCCGGTGAGCGTGAGCCGACGCTGCATCAGCTCGTGCAACCGGATCTCGGCCTTGTTGCCGCCCTGCACCGCGATCGAAACGTGCCGGCCTTCCTCGGCGAGGCATTTGAGGTTGCGCGGCACATAGTCGCCGCCCACCATGTCGAGCACCGCCTGGCAGCCGCGGCCGCCGGTGATGCGCGCCACCTCCGCGACGAAATCCTGCGTCTTGTAGTTGATCGCGTGCGCCGCGCCGTTCGCTCTGGCCGCGGCGCATTTCGCGTCCGAGCCGGCGGTGACGATCACCGTCAGATCGAACAGCGTGCCAAGCAGGATCGCCATCGTGCCGATGCCGCTCGTGCCGCCATGGACGAGCAGCGTATCCCCCTCGACGATATGCGCGCGCTCAAAGACGTTGGTCCACACCGTGAACAGCGTTTCGGGGATCGCCGCCGCTTCAACCATCGTCAGCGCGTGCGGCACGGGAAGGCACTGGCCGGCGGGCGCGACGGCATATTCGGCATATCCGCCGCCCGCGACCAGCGCGCAGACCGGTTGCCCGATCATCGCCGGCTCGGCGCCGTCACCGACCGCGGCGACCTCGCCAGCCAGTTCGAGCCCCAGGATCGAAGGCGCGCCCGGCGGCGGCGGATACTTGCCCTGGCGCTGCATCGCGTCCGGCCGGTTGACGCCGGCGGCGGCCACCTTGATGAGATATTCGCCCGGCGCCGGCACGGGCACCGGCCGCTCGACCGCGACGAGCACTTCGGGGCCGCCCGCCTCCTCCGGATCGATCGCGATCATCCGTTCCGGCAGCGACGCCATGCTCCCTCCCCAGATTGTCCACCGCTATTTTGTTGCATCGCGGCGGACGGAGCCGACCCCCTTATTGACAGCCGACTCGGTTCGGTCAACGCTGTGTGTTGTGGACTTGGACGAACTTTTCGCGAAGCGCCCGGACGATCCGCTGACCGCGCTCGGGCGCCAGGATCTCGATCCCTGGTCCGTCGAAGAACTGCATGGCCGCATCGCCGCACTCGAGGCCGAGATCACCCGAACACGCGAGAAAATTGAAGCGGCCGTTAACCATCGCGCAAGCGCGGACGCCTTATTCAAGCGATGAGAGCGCGCAGAACCGCCTCGGCCCCACGCACCGCCATCAGGTGCAACCAGCCAAGCGGTTCGGCCGTTCTTGATGAACGGGCCCTCCCACCCGACATTGTCGATCAGGGGCTCGGGCGTCGCTTGAGCCCGAAGGAGTAAGTCGACAATGCCATCATTTGCCCGCGAGCTCGAGCAGACGCTGCACAACGCGCTCGCCAACGCTTCCAGCCGGCACCATGAATATGCGACGCTGGAGCACCTGCTGCTCGCGCTGATTAGCGACGAGCATGCTTCCAAAGTCATGATCGCCTGCGGCGTCGACCTCGGCGAGCTCAAGCAGGCCGTTACCACCTATCTCGATACCGAGCTCGATGCGCTGAAGAGCGGCGGCAGCTCTGACCCCTCGCCCACCAGCGGCTTCCAGCGCGTCGTCCAGCGCGCGATCCTCCACGTCCAGTCCTCGGGCCGCGAGGAGGTGACCGGCGCCAACGTGCTCGTCGCACTCTTCTCCGAGCGCGAGAGCTACGCCGTCTATTTCCTGCAGCAGCAGGACATGAGCCGGCTGGATGCGGTCAGCTACATCAGCCACGGCGTCGGCAAGGGCGGCCAGGCATCGGAGGCGCGCGAGGTGAAGGGTTCCGACGAGGAGAAAGCGCAGAAATCCGAAACCAAGCAGAAGGGCGAGAGCGCGCTCAAGCAATTCTGCGTCAACCTCAACGAGAAGGCCAAGGAAGGAAAGGTCGATCCGCTGATCGGCCGCGCCGCCGAGGTCGATCGCACCGTGCAGATCCTTTGCCGACGCTCGAAGAACAACCCGCTCTATGTCGGCGATCCCGGTGTCGGCAAGACCGCGATCGCCGAGGGCCTCGCGCGCAAGATCATCGAGGGCGATGTGCCCGAGGTGCTCCAGCCCGCGGTGATCTACTCGCTCGACATGGGCGCGCTGCTCGCCGGCACGCGCTATCGCGGCGATTTCGAGGAGCGGCTGAAGCAGGTCGTCACCGAGCTCGAGAAGCTGCCGCATGCGGTGCTGTTCATCGACGAGATCCACACCGTGATCGGCGCTGGTGCCACCTCGGGCGGCGCGATGGATGCGTCCAACCTCCTGAAGCCGGCGCTCTCCGGCGGTTCGATCCGCTGCATCGGATCGACCACCTACAAGGAGTTTCGCAACCACTTCGAGAAGGATCGCGCGCTGCTCCGCCGCTTCCAGAAGATCGACGTCAACGAGCCGTCGATCGAGGATACGATCAAGATCCTCGCCGGCCTGCGCTCCTCGTTCGAGGCGCATCACTCGGTTCGCTACACGCCCGATGCGATCAAGACCGCCGTCGAGCTTTCGGCGCGGTACATCAACGACCGCAAGCTGCCCGACAAGGCGATCGACGTGATCGACGAAGTCGGCGCAATGCAGATGCTGGTGCCGGTCTCGCGCCGCAAGAAGGTGATCACGCCGAAGGAGATCGAGGCGGTCGTCGCAACGATCGCGCGGATTCCCCCGAAGTCGGTCTCGACCGACGATAAGAAGGTGCTCGAGACGCTCGACACCGATCTGAAGCGCGTCGTCTTCGGGCAGGACGCGGCGATCGAGAAGCTCGCCTCGGCGATCAAGCTCAGCCGCGCCGGCCTGCGCGAGCCGGATAAGCCGATCGGCAATTATCTGTTCTCGGGGCCCACCGGCGTCGGCAAGACCGAGGTCGCGCGGCAGCTCTCGAACATCCTGGGCATTCCGCTCCAGCGTTTCGACATGTCGGAATATATGGAGCGGCACTCGGTCAGCCGCCTGATCGGCGCGCCGCCGGGCTATGTCGGCTATGATCAGGGCGGCCTGCTCACCGACGCCGTCGATCAGCATCCGCATTGCGTGCTGCTGCTCGACGAGATCGAGAAGGCGCATCCCGATCTGTTCAACATCCTCCTGCAGGTGATGGACAACGGCAAGCTGACCGATCACCACGGCAAGACCGTCGATTTCCGCAACGTCATCCTGATCATGACGACCAATGCCGGCGCGTCCGACATGGCGCGGGAGAGCCTCGGCTTCGGCAACCTCACCCGCGAGGGCGAGGACGAGGAGGCGGTGAAGAAGATGTTCACGCCGGAGTTCCGCAACCGCCTCGATGCGATCGTCCCGTTCGGCTACCTGCCGACCGAGGTGATCAACCGCGTCGTCGAGAAGTTCATCCTCCAGCTCGAACTGCAGCTCGCCGATCGCAACGTCCACATCGCGCTGTCGGACGAAGCGCGCGACTGGCTCACCGCGCGCGGCTACGACAAGCTCTATGGCGCGCGGCCGATGGGCCGACTCATCCAGGAGAAGATCAAGCAGCCGCTCGCGGAGGAGCTGCTGTTCGGCAAGCTCGTCAACGGCGGCGAGGTCAAGGTGCACCTCAAGGACGACGCGCTCGCCTTCGAGATCGTCTCGGCCCCGCCCAAGGCGCCACGGAACAAGCGCGGCGAAGCCAAAGGCGGCAAGCCGAAGGTTAAGGCGTAAGCGCGGGCGCCGGTAGCGCTTGAACGAAATGCGAGGTCCGCGAAAACGGGCCTCGCCTTTTCCTATCCCGACCACCCTTGTTCCCCGGCGAAGGCCGGGGTCCAGCACAAGCAAAAACGCGCGCAGCGGCGCGCTCCACGCTGCCGCGTGGATTTCCTGTTTCGGACTGGACCCCGGCCTTCGCCGGGAACAGCGCGGCCGTTACTTAAGCCCCGCGCCCCTGAACACGCTCTTCGCCAGCGCCGACCAGTCGATCTCCTCGCCGTCGATCGCGATCGTCTCGAGCAGATGATCGCGGGCGATGCCGAGCAGCGGCAGCGGCACGCGTAGCTCTTCCGCCGCTTCGCCGACCAGTCGCAGGTCCTTGAGACCGAGCGGCGCCGCGAAACCCGCCGGCAGATAGGCCTCGTCGCGAATATAGCCGCCGTAATTCTGCACGATCGGAGAACCGAACAGCGTACCCGCGAGCACCTCGAGGAGCTTCGCGCGCGCTACGCCGCCCTTCTCGCCCAGCGCCATCGCCTCGGCGAGCATCTCTGTCGTCCCCGCGATCATGAAGTTGCCCGCGAGCTTGACCAGGTTGGCCTCGTAGGGCGCATCGCCGACGATGAAGCTCTTCTGCCCGACCGCATCGAACAGCGGCGCCGCGCGATCGAGATGGCTCCCTTCGCCCGCCGCGACCACGAACAGCTTGGCGCTTTCCGCCGCCGCCGGCCGCCCGAACACCGGCGCCGAGACGAGCGCACTGCCCGCCTCTGCATGCGCATCCGCCATCCGCTTGGCGAGCGCGACGCTGATCGTGCTCATCGAGACGTGCAGCGCCTCGGGCGCGCCCGCGAGGATGCCGCCTTCGCCGAACACGACCTCCGCGACGGCATGATCGTCCGCCAGCATGCTCATCACGATGCCGGCCTTGGCCGCCTCGCCCGGCGTGCTCGCGATCGTCGCGCCGTCCGCGCCGAGCGGCTCGGCCTTGGCGGCGGTGCGGTTCCACACCGTGACGGTATGACCGGCGCGGAGCAGGCTCCTCGCGATGCCGAAGCCCATATTGCCGAGCCCGATGAAGCCGACGTCCATTTCGCTCTCCCTCTCTATCCACGAGCCGTAACGCCGCCACGCTAGTTTACGTCTCAACTCCGTTCGCTTCGAGCGGAGGGTCGAGCCTGTCGAGACCCGCAGTCGAGAAGTCGGCGCGGGCTGGTTCTCGACAGGCTCGAACCGAACGGTGAGATGCGTTGCCTGAGGAGTGCCGTGAGCCTAGCCTCGCACGCGGGCGGGATGCGGAAGGAGCTGACCATGGCCGAGGACGACGGACTGCGCGCCCGCGCGATCGCGCTCCACGATCATTTCACCCACGTCTCGAATGACCGCCGCGGCTTTATGGCCGACATGGTGCGGCTTGCCGGCAGCGCCGCCGCCGCCGAGGCGCTGATCGCCGGCATCGCATCGAACCCGGCAGCCGCCGCGATCGTCGCGGAGGACGATCCACGCCTCGTCACGACCGTGACGAGCTGGGAAACCGCGCCCGGCCGCAGGATCACCGGCTATCAGGCGACACCCGAAGGCAAGGCGGCCGCGTCCCTCCCCGCCATCGTCGTGATCCACGAGAACCGCGGGCTGCAACCCTATACGAGGGATGTCGCGCGCCGCGCCGCGCTGGCCGGTTTCGTCGCGCTCGCGCCCGATCTGCTGACGCCGTCGGGCGGCAGTCCGCAGGGCGACGACGACAAGGCGCGCGCGATGATCGCCGCGCTCGATCTGGCGCAGACGACGCAGGATGCGATCGCGACGCTGAAGTGGATCAAGGCCGGCGGCCGCTCGAACGGCAAGGTCGGCATTGTCGGGTTTTGCTGGGGCGGCGCGCTGGCCGATCGCGTCGCGGTGGCGGGCGGCCATGCGGCCGACGCGGTCGTCGCCTTCTACGGTCCGCCGCCCGATCCGTCCGAGGCGGCCAAGGTCGAGGCGCCGATCCTACTCCACTATGCCGGGCTCGACACGCGGGTCGATGCGGCGGCGCAGCCGTGGGTGGCGGCGCTGAAGGCGGCACACAAGAACGTCACGAGCTATCTCTATCCGAACGTGAACCACGCCTTCCACAACGACACCGCGCCCGATCGCTACAACGCTGCCGCCGCGACGCTGGCGTGGGACCGCACCATCGCCTTCTTCAAGGAGCATCTGGCATGAGCGAAGACCTCGTCTTCTACACCAACCCGATGTCGCGCGGCCGCGTGGTGCGCTGGATGCTCGAGGAGATCGGCCAGCCCTATCGCACCGAGCTCATGGACTTCGCCAAGATCAAGGCCGCCGACTATCTCGCGGTCAATCCGATGGGCAAGGTTCCGGCGATCGCGCACAACGGCAAGGTCGTCACCGAGGTCTGCGCGATCTGCACCTATCTCGCCGACGCTTTCCCGGCGGCCGGGCTCGCGCCCGCGCTCGAGGATCGCGCCGCTTATTATCGCTGGCTGTTCTACATCGCCGGCCCGCTCGAGGCGGCGGTCACCGACAAGGTGCTCGGCGTGCAGATCTCGGACGAGCAGAAGCGCATGGTCGGCTATAGCTGCTTCGACCAGATGGTCGACGTGCTGGAAGGCGGCGTGATGGCGGCCGGCTACGTCGCCGGCGATCGCTTCACCACCGCCGATCTGCTGCTCGCCGCCTATCTCGGCTTCTACATGGTGCAGTTCGGGGTGATCGAGAAGCGGGCGGCGTTCGAAGCCTATGTCGCGCGGATGACGGAGCGGCCCGCCTACAAGCGCGCCGCGGAGATCGACGACGGCCTCATCGCGCGGGCGCAGCAGCAACAGCCGGCTTGAGGGCACGGGATCGCAAGACCCCGTTCGCCCTGAGCGAAGTCGAAGGGCATGAACGGACGGTGGCTGTGCTTCGACTGCGCTCAGCACGAACGGAGTCTGGCTGTTGCCTAAAAGAAAAACCCGGCGGATCGCTCCGCCGGGTTTTTGCTTGTCCGGTCTCGTCGGCGCTTAGCGGCGGTTGCCCATGAAGCGCAGCAGGAAGAGGAACAGGTTGATGAAGTCGAGATAGAGCTGCAGCGCGCCCATGATCGCGGTCTTGCCGGCGACGGCGGTGCCGCCATAGGCGAAGTAGCCGCTCTTGATCCGCTGCGTGTCATAGGCGGTGAGGCCCGCGAACAGCAGCACGCCGATGCCGCTGATCGCGAGATCGAGCCCGGTCGAGTGCAGGAACATGTTGATCAGCATCGCGACGATCAGGCCGACGACGCCCATGATCAGGAAGGTGCCGAGGCCCGAAAGGCTACGGTTCGTGGTGTAGCCGTAGAGGCTCAGGCCCGCGAACGACGCTGCCGTGGCGAAAAACGCCTGCGCGACCGAGCCGCCGGTGTAGACCAGCAGGATCGTCGACAGCGACACGCCCATCAGCGCGGCATAGGCCCAGAACAGCGCCTTGGCGGTGCCCTCGGAAATGCGGTTGATGCCGAAGCTCAGCCACATCACCACGCCGAGCGGCGCCAGCATGACGATGAAGGGCAGGATGCCACCCGCCATGAACAGGTGCGCGGCCGGCGAATTGACACCGCCGTTCGAGAACAGCAGCGCGACGATGCCGGTGAGCAGCACGCCGGAGATCATGTAATTATAGACCGACAGCATGTAGGACCGCAGGCCGGCGTCGAACGCCGCCTCCCGAGCGGCGCGCGAGTTGGGCACCGAGGTCGTGGGAGGATCAGACCAGATGGCCATCGAAGGTACGTCTCCAAAAGTCCCGCGCAGATGCGGGGCCCGCCTAATATCGGGCCATCGCGAGACGCTTTCAAGCGAAAGCGGTTGCGCCGCCGTTCCGTCCCGGTGCTAAAGGCGGGACAAGGTCACCGCCATGCATCGCCTGTTCGTCGCCATCCAGCCGCCCCGCGCTGTCCGCGATCGCCTGCGCGCGATGATGGGCGGCGTGCCGCACGCGCGCTGGCAGAGCGACGAGCAGCTACACCTGACGCTGCGCTTCATCGGCGAAGTTGACCATCACCAGGCGACCGACATCGCCGTGGCGCTCGGCCAGATCCATTTGCCGCGCTTCAGCCTTGCGCTTGATGGCATCGGCCAGTTCGATCGTCGGGGACGCATCGACGCGCTGTGGATCGGCGTGCGGCCGCACGATCCGCTCAAGGCGCTGCACAACAAGATCGATCAGGCGCTCGTCCGCGTCGGGCTGGCGCCCGAGACGCGCGCCTATCTGCCGCACATCACGCTCGCGCGTTTCGGCCGTCACGCCGGTACGCTCGGCCACCTGCCGCTGCAGGCGGGGATCGCCGCGGGCGTGTCGTTCGAGGTGAGCGACTTCTGCCTCTATGAAAGCGTGCTCAGCCACGAAGGCTCGAGCTACACGATCGTCGAGCGCTACGCGCTCGCGCACGGATTCACGGCGGCGGGCTGAACGCTCAGCTCGGCGCGAGCACCCCGCAAGCGATGCGATTGCCGGAATTGCCGGCGGGATCGGACTTATAGTCGTCTGGCCCGGCGTGGACGACCACCGCGGCGCCATCCGAGTCGAGCAGCGGATTGGCGCCCGTGCTCAGCATTCCGCCGGGGATGACGGCGTCGAGCGTGCCGTTGCCGTTGGCATCGGCCGTCAGGTTGGGAAGATCGCCCATGTGCATGCCGGCGGGATTGTCCTTGCCGTGCTGCTTCCCCGTCGGGTTCCAGTGGCCACCAGCGCTCTTGAAATCGGGCGGCGTGCAGCTGCCGGTGGTGTGGATGTGGACGCCGTGCACGCCCGGGGCGAGGCCGGCGGCCGTCACCAGCACGTGCAGCCCGGCCGGCGTCTGCGCGACCAGCACCTTGCCGAGCGACTTGCCGTCGGGGCCGATCAGCGACGCGCTCGCGCTGCTGATGCCGACGGCATGGGCGGCGATCGGCAGCAGCGCCGTGCAGATGCTGGCGATCAGACCGCCGGCGGCGCGATTGCGGCTGTTCGGGCGCATCGAATGTCTCCTCCTCGTTATTGGTCGGCGAGCGTGCACCGGACATGCCGGTTGGGCAAGCCGTTCCCCATTCGCAACGAAGTAGACGCTCAACGTGTCGATCGTCGGTCAACGATCCCGCCGCCCGGCCCGGACGCAAAAAGAAAGGGGCCGGCCCGAAGGCCGACCCCCTCTTCGCTGGCGTAAGCCGGTTTCGCCGAAGCGATCGTCTTACTGGCCCGAACCCGGACCGAAGGTGATCTCCACGCGCCGGTTCTGCGGCTCGCGGACGCCATCGGCGGTGTCGACCAGCGGCTTGGTCTCGCCGAAGGCCTGCGTCGAGATGACGTTCTCGGGAACGCCCTTGCCGACGAGGTAGGCCTTGGCCGAGTCCGCACGACGCTGCGACAGGCCCATATTGTACTCGGACGAGCCCGACTTGTCGGTGTGACCCGCAAGCATCACCGAGGCCTGACCGGTCGAGCTGTAAGCCGACGCGGCGTTGTCGAGGATCGACGCCGCCTCGGGCGTGATGTTCGACTTGTCCCAATCGAAGAAGATGATGAACGGACCCGGGGTCGCGACCGGCGGCGGAGGCGGCGGAGGCGGCGGCGGGGGCGGAGGAGGCGGCGGCGGCGGGGGCGGCGGCGGAGGCGGCGGCGCGCCGAAGTTGTAGGTCAGGCCCGCCAGCAGGCTGTGCGAGCGGAACCGGAACACCACACCGTCCACATGGACGCTGTCGACGTCGAAGAAGCGATATTTCACGCTCGCGTCGACGTTCGCGGTGATCGGCACGCGCACACCGGCGATCGCTTGATAGGCGAAGCGGCTGTCAGAGCCATCGGCGAAGGTGATGACGTTCGGAATGTGGTAGTTCCGCGCGCCGACCCGAGCGACGCCGACACCGCCGCCGACGAAGCCCGACACGCCCGTGTCCGAACCGAAGTCGAACAGGCCGTTGGCCATGAAGCTCAGCGCATCGGTATGACCGAGCCGGTTGCCGCCGCCGTTCAGGACGGGATCGGCGGATTCGAAGTGCGAGACTTCGGAGCGCTTGTAAGCGACTTCGCCTTCAACGCGGAACGCGCCGAAGTCGTAGCCGACGTTGCCGTCGACATCGAAGCCGGTGTGCGACTTCGAGGTGACACGCAGCGGCGCACCGCCGTCAAGTACGTCGAAATGGCTGTTCTCGACGATCATCCCGCCGCCATCGACGCCAACATACCAGGCGCCGTCTTTAGCGAGGGCGGGAGTGGCGAGCGCGGTGGTAGCGAGCGCCAAAACTACGGCGAGCTTCCGCATAATTTCCCCTTTCCTAACGTTTCCCAATGGGAACGACCTAAATGCCTAACTAAGCCGCCCTATCCACGCAAGCGCCGATAAAGCGGAACTGTTGCCGAAAAGCCGCAACTGATGGTGGAACGCCCTAACGACCCCGGCAGACCAACGCGAAACACTCTGCCCCCGAAACGGTTGCATTGCCGCAAAAAATTCATGTCTGTGTCAGGAGTCGATCAACCCGTGGTTTCGCTGCGCCGCAAGAAGCGCGGTGATCGCCGCCCGCGCTTCGGCGTCGATCGTCGCCCCGCCGGCCGGATCGGCGATGGCAGGCTGGCGCGCGCCGACCACCTGAGCGCCACCGATCCGGATCAGCGCGGCGGCGATCTCGCCATCGAGCCAGGCCGACCCGTCCCAGCGCGCCGGCCGGCCGGTCGCGGCGTTCCAGACGGTCATGCCAAGCGTCGGCGGCAGGAAGCGCCAGCCGCCGCCGGTCCAGAGCGCGAGCGCGTGCGCGGCGCCGCTCCAGCCGCCGGTCGGCGCCGGGCCGACGATCCACGCCGCACCAGGCGATGGCGAACCGGGCGGCGTGTCGTCACCGGCCGTCTGGACGAGCGGGTGGAGCCCGCCATCGATCAGCACCAGCGCCTCGTTATGGTCGATCTCCTTCTGCGCCTGCCCTGCCTGGAGCAGCGGCAGCGCGAAGCGGGGCGTCGTCTCGCTCATGATACTATCCTTCAAAGAGGAATGGTGGCGGTTGCTTCGGGCAGCGAGGCGGCGGCGGAACCGAGCTGCGCGAGCGTGATCGCCAGCGTCGCGGCGCCGGCGCTGCCGTCCGCGGCCTGCAGCGCGGCGGTATAGGAGAAGGCGGTTTCGGTCGGCTGCACGGCGCGCGGGCTTCCGACCGACGGCGCCAACGCCAGCCGGTAGCGCTCGCTTTCCTCGCCGAGCGGCGCGTCGACACCGTCGACCCACGCCCATCCGGCGCGGCTGCGCCGTCGCCACGCGATGCCGATGTTGCCATCGGTGCCGCGCGATGCACCGATGCGCACCGGCGCGGGCGGACGCAGCGCGCGACCGGCGATCGTGATGCTGGCGACGACCGGCACGTCATCGTCGTCCAAGCCCAGCGCCATCACCGACAGCGTCCCGCCGACCGCCGAGACCGGCGGATCATAGGCTCGCAGGCTTTCCGCGGTCAGCAGCACGAAGCGCTCGCCGGAAACATGAGCCGCCGCCGCCCACTCGGTGCCGCGCCGCCCGCGCAGCAGGCCAGAGAGCCGCCACTGCGCCGTTCCCAGCGCGGTGGCGGATGCGAACTGGACGAGTTCGTCCCCGATCAGCGCCAGGTTCGCGCCGCCATCCATCACCAGGTCGTCGCGGCCGACGAGCGCCATCCCGTCGTGCGCAAGCTCGACGTCGACGCTGTTCACGAGGTCGCGGAGCGACGGATCGCCTTCCTCGAGCGCGTTCATCGTCGTTCCCATGATCGCGGGCGCCGCAGTGGCGCCGATATCCGTCCAGCGCTCGCCGCCGTCGCTGCTCACCGAGAGCGCCGCGGCGCGCCAGCCCGGTTCGCTGCCGCACGCCGCGATCCAGATCCGCGGCACCGACGGGAGATCGTCCTCGAGCGCGGGCAGATCGAGCAGCGCGACGATCGTCGTGCCGGCCGGCGCGTCCTCCTCCTGCGTCGCCCGGCCCGCGCTCGCCGGCGGCGCGAGCGCGGCGGCACCCGGCATGGCGGCAAGCTCAAGCTTCACCGTCATCGCCTCAAACCCTGCGGCAGCGACACGCCAGCGCGCACCGTCCTCTGGCAAGCTCACGATGTCACCCGGCCGGATGCCGAGCCAGCGCCACGGCAACGTCGCCGTCGCCGTCGTCCGGCCGGCCCAATCATATGCCAGCCGCGCCTCCGCGAGCGCCTTGGCGGACGCGGCATCGAGCGCGGCGGCGAGCGCGAGTTCGGTCCGCCGCCGCGCGACGCCGCCGCGCCGCGCCCGCTGCGTGCCGCTCTGATAGTCGCGCGACGGGTCGAAATAAGCGAGGGACACCTCGTCCGGCAGCGTGCCCGACGCCTGCCGCTCGATCGCGCGCGCGGCCGCCGGCTTGCCGTCCGCCCGCGCGCCGAGCGACGCGGCATCGATCGCGTCGCCGGCGCCCGCCGGCCGCATCAGGCGCAGCGTCGTGCCATCGTCTGCGAGCGACAGCGGCACCACGCCCGTGAGCGTGGCGAGCGCCTCGCGCACGCTATCCTCGGCGACGGCATAGCCGCCGAGCGCCGTCGCATCGCCGCCCGCGATCACGTTCGGCGCCAACGTCATCGCGATCGCGCCGATGCTGACCGGCGCGCCGTCCGCCTCGATCTCGAAGGTGAGCGAGGGAATGCGATTGCCGTAATCGGCGAGCTGCAGGTCCTCGAACACGACATAGGCGATGCCGCGGTGAGCCGGCGCCGCGTCAACCCCTTCGGCGGACGCGATCAGCGGATCGGCCGCCTGATCCTCATCGCCGCCATGGAAGCGGAACGCACCGAGCTGCGTCTTCCAGTCGCCCGCCGTGCCGCGCAGCAGATTGCCATCGGCCCAGATGCGACGGACGGCGGACAGCGGCCTTCCGGACAGCGCCACCGCGAACGAGGCCGAATAGGTGTAGCTCACCGTCTTCGGCGCACCCTTGCCGCCGGAGCTGTGGCGGCTTTCCTTGAGGTCGGTCGCCCAGATCACCGTGCCGGCCACGCGCAGCGTGCCGAACAGCTTCGGGATCGCGTTGCCGTAGGACGAGGTCTGGACGCTGAGGTCGCTCAGCCGCGGCCCCTTGGCGGTCGCGCCGAGCAGCTGCCGGTCGAGCGTTCCGCCGAGCAGCGCGCCGACCGCGCCACCGATCGGCCCGCCGACGAGCGTCCCCACCGCGGTGAGCACCAGCGTCGCCATCGTTCATTCTCCCTGTAACGCCAGGCGCCAGGCACCGAGCACCGGCCAGCGCGGCGATCCCGGCGTCTCGACGACGCGCCGCAGCCCGGCGTCGGCATGGACGAAGCCGGTGCCGGTCAGCACGATCAGATGGAATTGCGCCGGACCCGGCGTCACCAGCAACAGGTCGCCGGCGCCGGGAGCGGCGGTCGGAGCCAGACCCGCAGCGGCAAGCCCCGCCGCCAGCCGCTCCGGGCTGCCGCCGCGCAGCGCATAGCCGCACGGCGCGGGGAGCCCGGTCGCGTGCGCAGCGAGCCCGATGCAATCGAGCCCATGCGCGCGGTCGCGGCCGTGCAGCCGGAAACGGGCGCCGACGCAGCCCCGCGCCCGCGCGACGATCACCTCGGCCGCGCTCATTGGCCGGGGTAACGGGTGAGCAGGTCGTTGCCCGGGAGGAACGGCTCCGCGCGGAAGTTCGCGATGTTCGCAAAGCGGTTGCGGCAGGTTTGCGCGCTGCGATCGCAGCCCTCGACGATCTCGAGGCGCGTGCCGATCGTCACTGCGAACGGCGGCGGCTCGCGCAGCTCCACGCTTGCGCCGGACGAGGCCGCGACGATTGCCGTCAGGCCAGTGTTCGGCCCATCGAGCCAGCGCAGCCGCCCATAACCCCAGCCGTTGACACTCGGCTCGGCGGCGTCGAGCGTCAGGCTCGTTCCGGACGCCGCCGTCACCGTGCGAAGCTGCGTGCGTGGCGCGAGATCGACGCGGCAGCGCGTGTCGCCCAGATCGGCGCGGCATTCGGGCGACGTCGCCTCGACGGCGGGCACGTCGAGCAGCGCCGCTGGCCCGCTCAGCTCGGCGGAGAAACCCCCGTCAGCGATCTGGACATCGCCGATCTCGCCGCGCGCGAGCACCACCGGCGCGGCGGACGGATCGCTCCAGTCGACCGCGAACAGCCGCAGCCGGGCGCCGTCCCAGCGGCCTGCGGCGAGATCTGCCTCGGTGATCGCATCGGCGGTCAGTGCGCCGGAGACGTCGAGCGTGTCGGCGTCGAGCCCGTCGGTGGTGCGCACCGCCGAGGGCAGCATGCCCGGCGCGGCGCGATAGACGATGCCGCCGATCACAAGGTCGCGATCATGACTGGTGAAGCCCAGCGTGACGCCATCGCGCCGATCGAGCCGCCAGCACAAAGCCAGCGAGGTGAGGTCGGACTGCAGCCAGTCGATCACGGGCTACTCCATTGAAAAGGCGAACCCGTTCGTCCTGAGCGAAGTCGAAGGACGTGCAACCGGCGGTGTCGTTCGAGGCACGCACTTCGACTTCGCTCAGGACGAACGGTGTATTGAAGACAAGAAGGCGTTCAGCCCTCACGCACCTCGATCAGCGGGACGCTGGGCGCTTCGCCGGCGAGGAAGCTCGCGCGGTTCACCTCCAGGCGGTCCTCGGCGAAGCGCACCGGCACGTCGAAGCGGAAGCCGGCGGATACCGCCGCGCCCACCGCAGGCGCGCTCGCGAACAGGATCGTGCCACCGTCGATCAGCGACCAGCCGCTCGCCTGCTCGACCCCGCCAACGCCGACGCGGAGGCTGCCCGCCACCGGACGCGTGATCCGCCGCACCTCCGCCTCCTCGCCGTTGCCATAGCGCTTGACGAGATCGAAGCGCGTCGTGACGCCATCGCCGGTGCCCAGCGCCTGATCGGCGAAGCCGGGGTCGCCGGTCATGCCGCCGGAGCTGTCGTCGAACGGATCGCGCAGCCGGAACGCGCGCGCCGCCCCGCGCCGGGCGCGGAAGAAGCCGACGAGCGTCGCGATGTCGTTTTCGGAGCGGATGCCCGGCCCCGCATCGTAGCTCAGCCGGCCCTGCGCCCAATCGGCGTTGCGCTGCTCGGCGCCGGACGCGGTCGTCACGATCGCGGTCGAGAAGCTCGGCGCGACGCTAGCTTCGCGACCGAGGGCGAGCGGAAAATCGACATCATCGAACGCCTGCACCGCGCTTTCTCCCAGATCGAAATGCGTGAAGCCGTCGCGCAGCACCTGCGGCAGCGCCCACACGAAGGTCTCGGCGGTGTCGCGCGCGCGGGCCGCATCGGCAGCCGCGTCGATCGCCGTCCATTGCGACGCCTGATCCGCCGAAAGCACGAAGCCCGCGAAATAATGCTGTTGGCTCAAGGGATAGCCGAGCCTTGCCGTCACCGTATCGACGCCGCTCGCCGTCCGCGCGCCGGCGCCGGACGTCACCCAGTCATAATCCTCCAGCTGGAGGACATCGAAGGTGGGGCGCGCCCAGCCGAGCGGCAGGTTGGCGCGGCGAAGCTCGGGCGCGTCAGGATCGAGCAGCGTCGGCAAATAAGCGAGCAGCAGCAGCTCGGCATCCGGCGCGAGCGCCTTCACCGCCGCCACGAGCGCCGCGGTCGAGGCGGTCAACAACGTGCCGGCGGCGTCGAGCAGCGCTATCTGGTCGGCGCTCAGCGGCGCGCGTACGCTGTCG
>JAFAZF010000044.1 GCA_019239915.1 Sphingomonadaceae bacterium | reverse complement strand
GTGCTGAGCGAAGTCGAAGCACGTGAACAGGCGACACGCTCGAAGCACGTCCTTCGACTTCGCTCAAGACGAACGGGTGTTAGGCTAGAGCACCTATTCGATCGTCTGAACCGGTTTCCTCGACTGGCGCCGGGCAGTTGAAGTGTTTAGGGCGAACGATGCCGGTAGCCGGTCAGCTCGAAAAATGCCTTAGCCTAGCCCCGACCGAAGCGCTCCCGCAGCGCCATCATCGCGAGCGCCGCCTGGGCCGCGCCGCCGCCCTTGTCGCTCTGCTCCGGATCGGCGCGGACGATCGCCTGCGCCTCGTTCTCGACGGTGAGGATGCCGTTGCCGATCGCGAGGCCATCGAGCGTCAGCGCCATGATCGCGCGCGCGCTCTCGTTCGAGACCACCTCGAAATGATAGGTCTCGCCGCGGATCACGACGCCGATCGCGACGAAGCCGTCATAGCGCCCGGTCTCCGCCGCCAGCGCGATCGCACCCGGCACCTCCAGCGCGCCGGGCACGGTGATCGTCTCGTGGCTGTGACCGGCGGCTTCGATCGCCCGCCGGGCGCCGGCGATCAGCATGGCGTTGAGATGATCGTAGAAGCGCGCCTCGACGATGAGCAGACGGGCCATATCAGGCGGTCTTCAATTGCTGCATGCGGCCGAGATAGCGCGCGAGCACGTCGATCTCGAGATTGACCTCGTCGCCCTGCGCGAGCGTGCCGAGCGTCGTCATCTCGGCAGTATGCGGGATGATGTTGACCGCGAAGTGGGTGCCGTCGTCCTTGTCCGCGACGTCGTTGACGGTGAGCGAGACGCCGTCGACCGTGATCGAGCCCTTGGCGGCGAGATAGGGCGCGAGATCCGCCGGCGCGGCGAAGCCGATGCGCGTCGAGGCGCCCTCCGGACACAAGCCGAGCACGCGGCCGATGCCATCGACATGGCCGGTGACGATATGACCGCCGAGCTCATCACCCACCTTGAGCGCACGCTCGAGGTTCAGGCGCCGGCCTTCAGTCCATTGCGCGCGAGCCGTGCGCGAGACGGTCTCGCGCGAGATATCGACCGCGAACCAGCCGGGCCCCTTGTCGATGACGGTGAGGCACACGCCCGAACAGGCGATCGAGGCGCCGAGATCGATGCTGTCGGTGTCGTAACCGCAGCCGATGCGGGCGCGGAGATCGCCGCGATGCTCGATGGCCTCGATGCGGCCGACGTCGGTGATGATGCCGGTAAACATCAGCCGCCCCTAGCGGAGCCGCTCGTATATTTCGAGTCGGTCGGGCGGCAGCGTGCGTGCATCGATCAGGCGCCAGCGGCCATGCGCTGTCGCGAGATCGCCGAGGCCGATGTCGCCGATCGCGGCGCGGCCGGCGCCGATCAGGATCGGCGCGCGATAGAGCAGCAGCCGGTCGACGAGATCGGCGGCGAGGAATGCGGCCGCGGTCTCGGCGCCGCCTTCCACCAGCAGCGTGTCGCTAGCGAGATGCGCGACATCCTCGATTGCTCTCAAAACCCGCCAGGCACTCCGTTCGTCCCGAGCGAAGTCGAGGGATGCGCGATCGTACCCATCGCCCGCGGCGGGTGCCTCGACTTCGCTCGGCATGAACGGATCTTTCGTGGAGAGGATGTGGCGATCCGGGCTGCGCTCGGCGAGGCCGGGGAGGCGGACGTCGAGCCTAGGCTGGTCGGCGCGATAGGTGCCGTGGCCGACGAGAATCGCGCCGACATGCGCGCGCTCGAGATGGGCGTGCGCGCGTGCCGTCTCGCCGGTGATCCAGCGGCTGGTGCCGTCGGGGAGCGCGATGCGGCCGTCGAGCGAGGTCGCGAGCTTGAGCGTGACATGGGGACGGCCCCGCGCGCGGCGGGTGAGGAAGCCCGCCATCGCGCGGCGCGCCGCCTCGGCACCGGGGCCGACCGTCACCTCGACTCCCGCTGCCCGCAATCGCGCGAACCCGGCGCCGGCGGTGCGCGGATCGGGGTCCTCGATCGCCGCGATCACGCGGCGCGGGCGTGCCGCACCGAGCAGATCGGCGCAGGCCGGCCCCCGAGCGCTTTCATGCGCGCACGGTTCGAGCGAGACGTAGACGTCGGCGCCCGCGGCCGCGGCTCCGGCCTGCTCCAGCGCTATCGCTTCCGCATGCGGACGACCGCCCGGCTGGGTCCAGCCGCGTCCGACGATGCGGCCGTCGCGAACGATCAGACAGCCGACATTGGGGTTGGGATAGGTTCGGCCGCGCCCGCGCTCGGAAAGCGTGATCGCCACGGCCATGAAGCGCGCGTTGTCGGCGGCGCTCACTGCATGCCGAGCTGCTTTTCGAGCCGCTGGAACTGCGCGCGCTTCTCGGCCAGCGCCTTTTCCTTAGCGGCCTGGTCGATCTTCTGCTGCGCGATGATCTCCGCGTCGCTGCGGCTCGCCGGCCAGCTGGGCAAGAAATACATCGTTGGCGGCGGCGGATCGACGTGCGCGTCGTGCGCGAAGCCGAGGATCAGCAGCGCCGGCATCGCGATCGACAGCGCCGCGAAGACGATCTGGTGGCGCTGCCGCGTTGCGAGAAACGCGCGCAGGTCGCGCCATGCGTTCCTGGGCGAGCTCGGGCGGGGGAAGAAGGCCATCGCCACCAAGATAGGGCGTGCTGGCGTGTTGCTCAACGCGCGCGTGACAATCGAAGGTTTTCGCCGTTGCTGGCCGACGTGGCGATCGGTGCTCCGGCGCAGGCCGAAGTGCGGGCGGCAGGCGGTGCGACCGAGGCTTCCGCGCTCCGGCTTTCGCCGGAGCACCGGCCAATTCCGCGCGGTCTGCGCCTCAGCTCGCCGCGCGCAGCCGTTCGATCGCGCGGGTCTGCCCGATCAGCGGCAGCAGTGCCGCCATCTCGGGGCCATGATCGCGGCCGGTGAGCGCGCGCCGCAGCGGCAGGAACAGCGCGCGGCCCGATCGGCCGGTCGATTGCTTGAGCGCGGCGGTGAGCGCCTGCCACGGCGATGCCGCCCAATCGAGCTGCGCGGCCGCGTCGGCGGCAGCGGCGAGAAAGGTGCAATCCTCGGCCTCGAACGAGGGTTCATCGATCGGCCCCTCGATCACCGCCCACCAATCGGCGGCCTCACCCAGCGTCTTGAGATTCGGGCGGATCGCTTCCCAGATCCGCGCATCGATGCCCGCCGGTAGCCGGTCCGCTACAGCGGCGAAGGGAAGCAGGTGGAGCGTGCGCGCGTTCAGCGCCTCGAGCTCGGCGATGTCGAAGCGGGCGGGCGCGCGGCCGAGCTTCGCGAAGTCGAAACCGGGGATCAGATCGGCGATGTCGGCCACCGGCTCGACGGGATCACTGGTACCGAGCCGCGCGAGCAGCCCGAGCAAGGCCTGCGGCTCGATGCCCGCCTCGCGCAGCGCGTCGGCGCCGGTCGCGCCGAGCCGTTTGGACAGCTTGCCGTCGCTGCCGACGAGCAGCGCCATGTGCGCGAACTGCGGCGTCGGCGCGCCCAGCGCTTCGAACATCTGCAGCTGCAGCGCGGTATTGGTGACGTGATCCTCGCCGCGCACGACGTGGCTTACCTGCGTCTCGATGTCGTCGATCACGCTGGGTAGCATGTAGAGCCAGGAACCGTCGGCGCGGCGGACGACAGGATCGGAGAGCTTCGCCGGGTCGAAGCGCTGCTCGCCGCGCACGAGATCGGTCCACGTTACCGGCGCGGCATGGTCGAGGCGGAAGCGCCAGTGCGGCGTGACGCCCCGATCTTCCAGGCGGCGGCTATCGGCGTCGCTGAGCTTGAGCGCGGCGCGATCGTAGACCGGCGGCAGCCCGCGCCCGAGCGCAACCTTGCGCTTCAGCGCCAGTTCTTCTTCGCTCTCATAGGCGGGATAGACGCGGCCCTCGCCCCGCAGCGCCTGGAACGCCGCCTCGTAGCGATCGAACCGTTCCGACTGGCGGAGTTCGCCGTCCGGCAGCAGCCCGAGCCAGGCGAGATCGGCGCGGATCGCCGCGACATTCTCCTCGGTGGAGCGCGCCGCGTCGGTATCGTCGAGCCGCAGTAGGAAGCGCCCCTGATGCCGGCGCGCGTAGAGCCAGCACATCAGCGCGGTGCGGATGTTGCCGACATGGATGCGGCCGGTAGGCGAAGGCGCGAAGCGGGTGACGACAGGGGGCATGGCGGGCGGCGCTGTAGCAGCAAGCTTGCCCCCCGCGCCATCGCCTGCCAATGGCGCGGGCGATGAGGGAACATCCACGCATGAAGCTGATGGCCGGCAACGCCAACCTGCCGCTCGCGCGCGACATCGCCGCCTATCTCGAGCTGCCGCTCACCGATGTCAGCGTCCGCCGCTTCGCCGACGAAGAGGTGTTCGTCGAGATCAACGAGAATGTCCGCGGCGAAGACGTGTTCGTGCTGCAGTCGACCGGTTTCCCAGCCAACGATAACCTCATGGAGCTGCTGATCTGCATCGATGCGCTGAAGCGCGCCTCGGCCAAGCGGATCACCGCCGTCGTCCCCTATTTCGGCTATGCGCGGCAGGATCGGAAGCCGGGCCCGCGCACGCCGATCTCGGCCAAGCTCGTCGCCAACCTCATCACCGTCGCCGGTGCCAACCGCGTGCTCTCGGTGGATCTCCACGCCGGTCAGATCCAGGGTTTCTTCGATATCCCGACCGACAATCTCTACGCCGCGCCGGTGATGTCTGCGGACATTCGCGAGCGCTTCGCCGGCAAGAACCTGATGATCGTCTCGCCGGACGTCGGCGGCGTGGTGCGCGCGCGGGCGCTTTCCAAGCGGCTCGACAACGCGCCGCTCGCGATCGTCGACAAGCGGCGCGAGCGGCCGGGTGAGAGCGAGGTGATGAACATCATCGGCGATCCTTCGGGCCGCTTCTGCATCCTCGTCGACGATATCGTCGATTCGGCCGGCACGCTCTGCAACGCGGCGGCGGCATTGCGCGAGGCGGGGGCGGAGGACGTCGTCGCCTATGTCAGCCACGGCGTGCTCTCGGGCGGCGCCGTTGCGCGCGTCGAGAAGTCGACGCTCAGCGAACTCGTCGTCACCGATTCGATCGGTCAGACGCCGGCCGTCACCGAGGCGAAGAAGATCCGTGTGCTCACGATCGCGCCGCTGCTCGCCGAGGCGGTGCGCCGCATCGCCGACGAGACTTCGGTGTCGTCGCTGTTCGATTGAGACCGAGGCGATGACCGTGCGCGACGAGGATATCGCCCTGGCCCAGGCGCTTGCAGATGCCGCGGGCGCGGCAATCCGTCCGCATTTCCGCTCGGGCTTCGCGGTCGAGCAGAAGGGCGATCGCTCGCCGGTAACGGTTGCCGATCGCGCCGCCGAGGCGGCGATGCGGGCGATCCTCGCCGCGCGCGTTCCGACGGACGGCATCATCGGCGAGGAATATGGTCGCGAGCGCGAGGAGGCGGCGCGGCTCTGGGTGCTCGATCCGATCGACGGCACGCGCAGCTTCGTGGCCGGCCGTGCGATCTTCGGCGCGCTGATCGCGCTGATCGAGGATGGCGTGCCGGTGCTCGGGGTGATCGATCAACCGATCGCGGGGGAGCGCTGGCTAGGCGCGGTGGGGCGACCCACGACGCTGAACGGCGCGCCGGTCCGCTGTCGACCCTGCGCCGCACTCGGCGATGCGCACCTCGCCACGACCGGCCCCAGCTATTTCGGCGCAGAGGGCTGGGCGGCATATGGTCGTGCCTCGGCGGCGGCGCGCGACCTGCTGTGGGGGGGCGACTGCTATAACTACGCGCTGCTCGCGAGCGGCCATCTCGATCTCGTCATTGAGGAGGGCCTCAAGCTCTACGACTTCGCCGCGCTGGTGCCGGTGGTCGAGGGCGCGGGCGGGCGCATGGTCGACTGGCGCGGCGCGCCGCTCGGCTTGGCCAGCGAAGGCCGCGTCATCGCCGCCAGCGATGCGCGGCTGATCGATCCCGCGATCGCCGCGCTCGGCTGATGGCCGCAATCCGGCGCGCGGGCCCGGCCGACGCGGAGACGCTTGCCGCGCTCAAGCTTGCCACTTTCCGAGAAACCTTCGTCGAAGGATTCGGTATTCCCTACCCGCCCGACGATCTCGCGGTGTTCGTCGCCGAAAGCTACGCCGCCGATCGTGTCGCCGCCGAACTGGCGGACCCCGAACGCGCGACTTGGGTGGCGGAGGACGCGGCGGGGCGGCTGCTCGGCTACGCGCAAGTCGGCCCGTGCAAGCTGCCGCACGACGATATCGGGAGCGGCGACGGCGAGCTCTACCAGCTTTATACGCTGCGCGAGGCGCAGGGGCTCGGCCTAGGGCGTACGCTGCTCAACGTCGCCTTGGATCACCTCGCAGCCAAACGACCGGGGCGGGTCTGGCTCGGGGTATGGTCGGGCAATCTCTTCGCGCAGCGCATCTATGAACGGCGTGGCTTCGCCAGGGTCGGTGGTTACGGCTTTCCGGTCGGAAGCTGGACTGACGAGGAATTCATCTACCGGCGGGATTAATCATCCCTTGCACGGTTCGGTTCGAGCTTGTCGAGAACCGGCCAACCACACCGTCCGCGGCCGCTTCTCGACAGGCTCGAAGCAAACCGTGCAAAGTTGCATCAGAAGATGCCGAGCACCTTCTTCTTCTGATTATTGTGCTTGCTGTCGGCGGCCTTGCCGCTGTTTTCGGAGCGGGTGTCGAGCCCCTTGATCGGCTTGCCCTTGACCGTCTCCTGCGCCGCCGCCGTCGCGCCGGCGAGCACCGGACCGCAGGCGGCGCCCTTGGTGCCGCCGAGATCAACGAAAGCGAGCACCGAGGCGATCGGCGTGCCGACCACGCCGAGGGCCACCGCCGCGCCGGCGCGGGTAACGAGTTGCGGGCTGATCAGCGCCAGCTTGGGCGCCGCGAAATAGCCCTGGATGCCGACGGGCGACTGGCCCGAGAACAGGCTGAACGTCTTGGCCCGCGCGCGGAAGTTGATGTTGAGCGCCTCATCGCGGAAGCTGAAGCCGCCGTTGGCGATCATCACGTTCTTGTTAGTGTCGATCAGGACCGGATCGGCCGCGGCGACACCATCCTTAACGGTGAAGGCGATCAGGCCGCAATTGATTTGCACAGGTTCTTTCAGCTTCTTCTGGAACATCTTGGTGACGAAGGTGCCGATGTCGAACTCTGCCAACTGGATGTTGCGCGTCCAGAAGGTGCCTGCCGGCAGCACGATCGCGATGCGGCCGTTCGAGGTCGCGAGCGACTTGCGGAGCGAGTCGCCGATGCCCTTCATCTGGATGCGGGCTTTGATCGTGCCCGTGGTGCCGCTCTCGTCGACACCGAAGCCGGCGAGCAGCTTGCCCATCGGCGTCGGCGACAGGCGGATGTCGTAGGCGGTGACGACGGCGGGATCGCGCGCGTCGATCGAGATGTCGGACGCGAGATGGCCTCCGGAGATGTCCATCGTCATCGGCGAGAGTTTGAGCAGCTTGTGGTCGAGATCGAGCGTCAGATCGACATTCGAGACCGGCACGTGCGGTGCGCGGATCGTCGTCACCGCATAATGGACGTGCGCGTCGAAGCCGGAGAGCGCGTCGATACGCAGCGGTGCATCGGGCAGGATGCGCGGCGTGCCGCCGGTCTGGGCGACCGCGGCGGTCGCACCCTTCGTCGCGAGCGCGTTCGGATTGTAGCCGATGAACGGGCCGATATCGACGATGTCGACCTTGTGCGAGGCGAGATCGGCCTGCAGGTTCAGACGGTCCTTCGGCATCGTGACCGTCATGCCGCCGGCGATGTCGCTGTCGCCGTAGTTGCCGACGAGATGCGTGAACTTCCAGGCGCCGCCCTGCTTGGTGACGTGGCTGCGCAGCGTGTAGGCGCGCGTATCGGGCACCGCGATGCCCGCGAGATCGGCGAGGTTGCGCAGATTGCCACCGCGCACCGCGACCGAAAGGTCGGCGCCCTCGATCTGCGTCGCACCGGGCAGTGTGCCCGACACATCGACGCTGCTGTCGACGGCATGGGCATGCAGCTGGAACTGGTTGCGTCCGCCCTCGAGCAGCTGATTGGGCGAGGTTTGCGCACCGTATAGCGTGAACGCATGCCCGCGCGCGGTGCCGCTGCCAGAGAAGCGAATCGAGTTGGCGAAGCGCGTGTCCTGCGCGTTGATCGGCTCGAACTTCACGTCGGCCGAGAGCTGCATCTTGGGGTCGCGATAGACGAGCTCGGTGCCGCTCACCTGTGCCCGGCGGATCTGCGGCATCTGGAACGGCTCGCCCTTCTTGCCCGGCGCGCCGAAGGTCCACGTGTTGTGCTGGTGAACCTTATCCCATTCGAGATCGCTGTGGCCGTTGACCAGCCCGATCCAATCGAACTTCTTGGTTCCGAAGATCAGCGGGAAGGTCTTGATCCGCGTATCGATATGCTGCGCCTCGAACAGGTTGGGCTTGGTCGCCCAGGCGGGGTTCGAGACGGTTAGCCCATCGGCGAGGAATTTGATATCGAGCGGGTCGAAATAAAGCTGGAAGTCGCCCGCCACCTTCACCGCGCGGCCGGTGTAGCGGCTCGCGATCCTCTGGAAGGTCGGCTTGAGGAAGCGCCCCTTGGTGATGAACAGCACCGCCCAGGCGAACACGACGAGGCCGATAAGCGTCGCCACGATCGCGGCGATGATCGCGATCGGCGCGTCGCTGCCATGGCGCGCCGGCCGGATTGGGGTCGCGCTATCGCGATCGATGGGCTGTTCCCGCGTCACGATCGGGTAAAACAAGTCGCAACCGTAACTGTTCCAGCGGGTTGCGTTCGCTGGACTATCCACCTATAGGCGCGCGCTTCGATCGAGGGATCGCCTGGCCAGTGTGGGCTGCCACGGCCGATCCGCAATCGACCGGCTCCAGTTCCGGAGCCACCTTACGAGGAGTCGAAAATGCCCAAGCTCAAGACGAAGAGCGGCGTGAAGAAGCGCTTCAAGCTCACCGCCACCGGCAAGGTGAAGCACGGCGTCGCCGGCAAGCGCCACCGCCTGATCTCTCACAATTCCAAATATATCCGCACCAACCGCGGCACCAGCGTGCTTGCCGAGGCCGATACGCCTCGCATCAAGCTCTGGGCTCCCTACGGCCTGAACTGAGGAGTAGGGGCACATGGCACGCGTGAAGCGGGGCACGACGACCCGCGCCAAGCACAATCGCATTCTTGAGGCAGCCAAGGGCTATTACGGCCGCCGCAAGAACACCATCCGCATCGCCCGCCAGGCGGTCGAGAAGGCGGGCCAGTACGCCTATCGCGATCGCAAGGTGAAGAAGCGCTCGTTCCGCGCGCTCTGGATCCAGCGCATCAACGCGGCGGTCCGCGCCGAAGGCCTGACCTACGGCGTGTTCATGCACGGCCTGAAGCTCGCCGGCGTCGAGCTCGATCGCAAGGTCCTCGCCGATCTCGCGATGCACGAGGGCGAGGCGTTCAGCGCGATCGTCGCGCAGGCCAAGTCGGCACTGCCGGAAGGCGCGCGCGTCGCCGCGTAACGCCGGGGTTGCATCGAGGTCGATGAGGCGCGGCTCGCGGATGTGAGCCGCGCCTCTTTGCATTTCCGGCAAATAACAAATGTCATTCCCGCGAAGGCGGGAATCCATATTGTCGGACGTGGCGGCTATGGATTCCCGCCTTCGCGGGAATAACGAGGGTGAGGGATGCGCGAGCGGGAGCCATGCGTCTACATCATCTGCAGCGGCAAGTGCGGCACGCTTTACGTCGGCGTCACGTCGAACCTGCTGAGTCGCATTCACGAACACCGCGCGCATGTGGTGGATGGCTTTGCGGCCCGCCATCGCATCGTTCGTCTCGTGTGGTTCGAGCAGCACGAAACGATGGAGGCTGCGATCACATGTGAGAAGCGGATCAAGAAGTGGAATCGCGATTGGAAGCTCAATCTGATCGAGCGCGAGAACCCGGAATGGCTTGATCTCGCGATCGGTCTCGGCTTCGAGCCATTGATGCGCTGAGCATATCGGTTCTTGCCTTCGCGGGAATGACGGAGTGAGTGTGGATATCGAATCTCTCCAATCCGATCTGCTCGGCGCCATCGATGCCGCATCGGACGCCGCTTCGCTGGAGGCGATCCGGGTGCGGGCGCTGGGCAAGTCGGGCGAAGTAACCGGGTTGCTCAAGACGCTCGGCGCGATGTTGCCGGAGCAGCGTCAGGCCGAAGGGCCGCGCATCCATGGGCTGCGAGAGGCGGTCACGAGCGCGATCGCCGAACGCAAGGCGGCGCTGGAGGGCGCGGCGCTCGAGGCGCGGCTGGCGTCGGAGACGCTCGATCTTTCGCTGCCGGTGAGCGCCGGTCCATCCGGCAGCATTCACCCCGTCTCGCAGGTGATGGACGAGCTTGCCGAGATTTTCGCCGATCTCGGCTTCACGGTCGCTACCGGCCCCGAGATCGAGGACGACTGGCACAACTTCACCGCGCTCAACATCCCGGAGACGCATCCGGCGCGCGCGATGCACGACACCTTCTATTTCGACCGCACCGATGCGCCCGCCGATGACCAGTCGGCAAGCCGAGGCGCGCAGAAGATGCTGCTCCGCACGCACACCTCGCCGGTGCAGATCCGCACGATGAAGGAGACCCCGCCGCCGTTGCGCATCATCGCGCCGGGCCGCGTCTACCGTTCGGACAGTGACGCGACGCACACGCCGATGTTCCATCAGGTGGAAGGGCTGGTGATCGACAAGGGGATCACGCTCGGCCATCTCAAGTGGACGCTGGAGACCTTCGTGAAGGCATTCTTCGAGCGCGACGATATCGTGCTGCGCCTGCGCCCGAGCTACTTCCCTTTCACCGAGCCTTCGATGGAGGTCGACGTCGGCTATACGCTCGACAAGGGCCGCCGCGTCGTCGGCGGCGCGCAGCCGGATGGCTGGATGGAGATCCTCGGCTCGGGCATGGTTCACCGCAACGTGCTGCGCGCCTGCGGGATCGATCCCGAGGAATGGCAGGGCTTCGCCTTCGGCTGCGGCATCGATCGGCTCGCGATGCTGAAATACGGCATGGACGATCTGCGCGCCTTCTTCGACGGCGACCTGCGCTGGCTCCGCCACTATGGCTTCGCCGCGCTCGACGTGCCGACGCTGAGCGGAGGCGTCGGGGCATGAGCGACGCAGTTCTCCTCCCTGGAAGGGAGGAGCTAGGGGTGGGTTGCTGCCGACGGCGCAGCTCGCCTCTCAACCTACCCCCGGCCCCTCCCGTCCATGGAGGGGAGGAGCGACCATGAAGTTCACCCTCTCCTGGCTGCGAGAGCATCTCGACAGCGACGCCGACGCCGCGACCGTTGCCGAAGCGCTCACGCGCATCGGCCTCGAGGTCGAGAGCGTCACCAATCCGGCGGACGCGCTGGCGCCGTTCCGGATCGCGCGCGTGCTCGGCGCCGAGCGCCATCCGCAGGCGGACAAGCTGCAGGTACTGAGCGTGGATGCGGGCGACGGGCCACTCCAGGTCGTCTGCGGCGCGCCGAACGCGCGCCGCGGGCTGGTCGGCGTGTTCGGCGCGCCGGGCGCCTATGTCCCGGGAGCGGGCATCACGCTCAAGGTGGCAGCGATCCGCGGCATCGAGTCGAACGGCATGATGTGCTCCTTCCGCGAGCTCGAGCTCGGCCAGGATCATGACGGCATCATCGAGCTGCCGGAGGACGCACCGGTCGGCGAAAGCTATGCGCGATGGGCGGGCCTCGACGATCCGCTGTTCGACGTGTCGATTACGCCCAACCGGCAGGATTGCATGGGCGTGCGCGGCATCGCGCGCGATCTCGCCGCCGCCGGGCTGGGCACGTTGAGGTCGCTGCACGAGGTCTATCGCATGGCCTCGCTCGATCCGGTGCCGGGCGACGGGCCAGCGCCCGACGTGCGAACCGATGATCCCGAAGGTTGCCCTGCCTTCTACGCGCAGGCGGTCGCCGGCGTGACCAACGGCGCCGCTACAGACTGG
>JAFAZF010000081.1 GCA_019239915.1 Sphingomonadaceae bacterium | reverse complement strand
GTCGTCTCCGAGCCTGACGACTTGCGGATGCGATCGGGCTTCACGGGGCGGTCATCCTCTCCACGCACGAGGCCGTAATACCATGCGCCCGATTTTCCGAAATTGTGCTGGAGAAATTCGCGGCTCCGCGCGAGCAGATCGGCGCCGGTGCGGATGCCGAGCGCGGCCATCTTCTCGGCAGTGCGCGGGCCGATACCGTGGAAGCGGCCGACGTCGAGTGCGGCGATGAAGCCGGGCGCGTGCGCCGGCGTGATCACGCACTGGCCGTTCGGCTTATTCTGGTCCGAACCCAGCTTGGCGAGAAACTTGTTGAAGCTGATCCCGGCGGATGCGGTTAGCCCCGTCTCGATCTTGATCCGCGCGCGGATCTCCTCGGCGGTCGCGGTGGCGGACGGCAGGCCGCGGCGGTTGGCGGTGACGTCGAGGAAAGCCTCGTCGAGGGAGAGCGGCTCGATCAGCGGCGTGTAGTCGGCGAAGATCGCGCGGATTTGGCGGGAGACCTGCTTGTAGACGTCGAAGCGCGGTTTGACGAAGATCAGGTCGGGGCACTGCCGCGCAGCGCGAACCGAAGGCATGGCGGAGCGCACGCCGAATGTGCGTGCCTCGTAGCTCGCCGCCGCGACGACGCCGCGCGCGCTCGAGCCGCCGACCGCGACCGGACGTCCGCGCAGCGCGGGATCGTCACGCTGCTCGACCGAGGCGAAGAAGGCATCCATGTCGACATGGATGATCTTGCGAAGCGTCTGGTGCACCTTCCCTCCGCGCGCCGGTTAGCACGGGAACGGAACGGGAACCAGAGGCTGGAGGCCCGTCCAGCCAAGTCGCTCGTCAACGCGCCCCGGCGACCAGCGCGACGACGAGGTAGATCAGCAGCGCGACGGGACCGATCGCGAAGAGCGTGGCGAGTACGACGCCGACGCGGATCAGCGTGACGTCGAGGCCGGTCTTCTCGGCGAGGCCCGAACAGACGCCGAGCCAGCGGGCATTGGCCCTGTCGAGCCGATAAGGCTGTGCGTCGATCATGACATGTTCTCCAGGATTGACGGTTCAGGCGAGGAGCGCGGCGCAGCGTGGCGCGGCACCGGCCGGCGTGATCGCGCCACCGACGCAGATCGCGCTGAGCGCCAGTGCGGCGGCGAGCGTTGCGGCCAGGCGGGTGAGATCGGAAACGCGAAGTGCGGTCATGGCTTAGGTCCCCTTTCGAGCATCGCCCGAGGATGGGCGAGAATGCTCAAAAGACTGCAGGGACCATGCCAGAAAGTAAGTTACGCCATCTCAGTGACTTAGCCAGTAACTGCCGAAAGGCCTAAGCCGATAGTTGGGAAGATATCCCAAGTCTCGGTCTATTGTATCGAGTTGAGCGCTTCGCCGAGATCGGTTGCAGTCACTTCATTGGCGTCGTTGCTTTGCCCGTCGCGATGGTGGCCGCCCATCCCCGCCACGCTCACCGCCGTGACGCACACGCCGGCCGCCCACCAGAGCGCCTTCCAGCGGCTGCGAAACACGGATCTGTTGGGCAGCGGCAGCATGCCGCGTGTCTACACGGGCAGCGTTAACCGGAGGTTCGCGCTCAGCCGGCCGGCGCGATGCGCGCGTCGGTCATTTGCGGCGCTGCGACGCGGCGGCACTCGACCTTGATTTCGGGCGCATCGACGTCCGTGCTCTCGGCGAGCACGCCGGGCGCCGCGAGCGCGCAGGCATCGGCGCTGACATAGCTCGCCGGCGCGGTCCGCACGTCACGACAACTGTCGCCGGCATCGCCGCAGCCGAGAATCGCGATGACGAAGAGTGCTGGTCCCATGGTGCGCCCCTGCCGCATCGCGGAGAGCTCCGCTGTGACGGCGGGCACATAACCGGCCTGATCCCAAGCAGTTCCCGCCGCCGGCGGTTCATGGACGCCGTCGTGCCCGCGAAGGCGGGGATCCATATCCGCTGTCGATGCGACAAAATCGCGTGGCTCGTCCGTTGTGGATCCCCGCCTTCGGGGGAATGGTCGGCATAGGACGGCAGGAGGCGAGGGCGCCCGCTCTGGCGGAGCCGCAGCGTGCACCCTATGTTCGCCGAAACATGCCGCCCGATCGCCCGACCGCCCAGCAACGCCCCGATGCGGGCTTCCGCACGCTCGGGCGCTTCCTGCCATTTCTATGGCCTAAGGCCGCGCCGGCGATGCGCGCGCGCGTCGTCATCGCGCTGCTGCTGGTGCTCGCCTCCAAGGCGGTCACGCTGCTCATGCCGTTCGCCTACAAAGGCGCGATCGACCGGATGGCCGGTCATGTCAGCCCGGCGGTCGGGCTCGCGATGGCGCTGGTCGTCGCCTACGCCGGCGCGCGGTTCGGCGGCGTGCTGTTCGACAATATGCGCAACGGCATCTTCGAACGCGTCGGTCAGGATGCCGGGCGGCGGCTGGCGGTACTCGTCTTCCGCCACCTTCACGATCTCTCGCTGCGCTTCCATCTCGAGCGGCGGACGGGCGCGGTCACCAAGGTCGTCGAGCGCGGCACCAAGAGCATCGACACGATGCTCTACTTCCTGCTGTTCAACATCGGCCCGACGGTGATCGAGCTCTCGGCCGTCTGCATCATCTTTCTGGTCAAGTTCGGGCCAGGGCTCGTCGCCGCGACGGTGGTGATGGTCGGCCTCTACATCGCGTTCACGCGCAGCGTGACCGACTGGCGCACCAAGGTTCGGCGCGAGATGACCGAGTTCGATACCCGCGCCACCGCACGCGCGGTCGATTCGCTGCTGAATTATGAGACCGTCAAGTATTTCAACGCCGAGGATCGCGAGGCGCGTCGCTACGGCAAGGCGGTTCAGGCCTATGCCGACGCCGCGACCAAGAACGAGGTCTCGCTGGCGATGCTCAACATCGGCCAGTCCTTCATCACCAACGTGATGATGGCCGGCGCGATGGCGTACACGGTCTGGGGTTGGAGCCGGCACATGTTCACCACCGGTGATGTCGTGCTGGTCAACACGCTCTTGAGCCAGCTCTTCCGGCCGCTCGACATGCTCGGCATGGTCTATCGCGAGATCCGCCAGGGGCTGATCGACATGGAGGCGATGTTCCGACTCGTCGACACGCCGCAGGAGGTGGAGGATCGCCCCGGCGCGCCGCCGCTCCACGTCAGCTCCGGCCATGTCCGCTTCGAGAATGTCGTGTTCGGATACGAGGGCAAGCGCGAGATTCTGCACGGCATCGATATCGACATACCGGCGGGCACCACCTGCGCGGTCGTCGGCCCGTCGGGTGCCGGCAAGTCGACGCTCGCGCGCTTGCTCTACCGCTTCTACAATCTCGACGGCGGCCGCATCCTCATCGACGGGCAGGATATCTCGCAGATCTCGCAGGATTCACTGCGGCGCGCGATCGGCATCGTTCCGCAGGATACCGTGCTGTTCAACGACACGATCGGCTACAACATCGCTTATGGCCGCGACGACGCGCTGCCCGAGGACGTCGTCGCGGCGGCCAAGGGCGCGGCAATCGACGGCTTCATCGCCAGCCTGCCGCAGGGCTATGACAGCGAAGTCGGCGAGCGAGGCCTCAAGCTTTCGGGCGGCGAGAAGCAGCGCGTCGCGATCGCGCGCACGCTGCTCAAGGACCCGCCGGTGCTGATCCTCGACGAGGCGACGAGCGCGCTCGACAGCCGTACCGAGGCCGAGATCCAGTCGACGCTCAAGGCGGTCTCGGCGCGGCGCACCACGCTCGTCATTGCCCACCGCCTCTCGACGATCGCGGATGCCGATCAGATCATCGTGCTCGAAGGCGGCCGCATCGCGGAGCGCGGCACCCACGCCGAGCTCATTCGCCGCGACCGGCTCTACGCCGAGATGTGGAACCGTCAGGCTGCCGAGCAGGAGGAAGCGCTGGCGGCGGAGTAGGGCTCTCCAGCCTGCCTCATGCGCTCCGATCGATCCGTTCGGTTCGAGCTTGTCGAGAACCGGTCGCATATCCTTCTCGACTTCGGGTCTCGACAGGCTCGACCCCGCGCTCGAAGCGAACGATTGCTTTGGTCAGGGGCACCGCGGCCGGCAATAAGGCCCGCGGCGGGCCGACTTTCCAAACTCCCGGCAAAGGCATAGGCTCGCCTGCAGGAGAGCGCCGATGAACAAGGGCGTGGCAATCACGACGCTGGCCGCGCTGGCGGCCGGCCTTTGCGCGAGCCCGACCGCCGCGCGCGATACGCCTCCGGTCGCGGCCGGCGCGAGGGCGACCGGGATGGCGGCGCCCGCAGCTACCTCGACCGCTGCCGATACGCCCGAAGCCGATCTTGCGCTGAGGCCGATGGATCCCCGCATGGGCGTCGACGTGCTCGTCGACGGCGCCGGACCCTATCGTTTCCTCGTCGATTCGGGCGCGAGCCGCACCGTCGTCTCGCGCGCGCTCGCGAGCCGGCTCGGCCTCAAGGATGCCGGCAAGGTCGATCTCCACAGCGTCGCCGGCGAGAGCGAGGTGGACAGCGTCGACATCGGCAAGCTCGAGCTTGGGGGCGTTACCACGCACCCGATCCAGGCGCCGGTGCTCGATGCCGGCAACATCGGTGGCCCAGCGATCCTTGGCATCGACGCGCTCGAAGGCAAGAAGGTGGTGATCGATCTCGCCGCGCACCGCATGACGATCGCCAAGTCGACGCGCTATGTCGCGCCGGCAAGCGACGGCGAGATCGTCGTCACCGCGCGACGCCGCTTCGGCCAGCTGATCCTCGCCGATGCCGACATCAACGGCATGCGCGTCGATGCCGTGATCGATTCGGGCAGCGAGGCGACGATCGGCAACCCCGCGCTCGAGGCGCGGCTCACCGCACGCAGCCGCGCCAAGGCGATCCCGATCACGGTGGTCGATGTCGCCGGCCGCGTTGCGGACGCGAGGCTCGTCGACCTGCCCGAGCTGCACGTCGGCGATCTCCACCTGCACAATGTGCCGGTCGCCTTCACCGACGCGCATGCCTTCCATCAGTTCGGGCTCATCGACAAACCGGCGCTGCTGCTCGGCATGGACGTGCTCCACGCCTTCCGTCGCGTATCGATCGATTTCGCCAGCCGCAGCGTGCGGTTTCTTGTTGAAGATCGCGGCGCGGTGAGACTGGCTGCGCGCTAAGCCGTCATAACCCCGTTCGCACTGAGCGCAGTCGAAGTGCGGCTGCGAGTGCTTTGCCTTCGACTTCGCTCAGGCAGAACGGGGGGTGTCACATCGGGCACGTGCTTCGACTGCGCTCAGCACGAACGGGTTTTTGTATTGTGGGGTTTTGGCCTAGTCGCCCTCGGATGCGCTCCCCCGCCGATATCCTGCACGACGTCTTCGGCTTTCCGGGCTTCCGTGGCGTCCAGGCGGAGGTGATCGATCGCGTCATGGCGGGCGCGCACACGTTGGCGGTGATGCCCACGGGCGCCGGCAAGTCGCTCTGCTACCAGCTGCCGGCGCTGGCGCGGCCGGGCACCGCGCTCGTGATCTCGCCGCTGATCGCACTGATGCACGATCAGGTTCGCGCCGCCGATGCCGCCGGCATTCGCGCCGCCGCGCTCACCTCCGCCGACGACAATCGCGCCGAGACGGTGCGGCGCTTCCGCGACGGCGATCTCGACCTGCTCTACGTGGCGCCGGAGCGCGCCTCCGGCCCAGCATTCCGATCGCTGCTTATGCAGGTGCCGCTCGCACTGATCGCGATCGACGAGGCGCATTGCGTTTCCGAATGGGGGCATGATTTCCGCCCCGACTATCGCCTGCTGCGGCCGCTGCTCGAAGGGCATCCAGACGTGCCGCGGCTCGCACTCACCGCGACCGCCGACGCGCATACGCGCGCCGATATCCTGGCTCAGCTCGGTATCGCCGAGGAGGGGCTGATCGTCGCCGGCTTCGATCGGCCGAACATCCGCTACGCGATCAGCCCGCGCGACCGCCTCTCGGCCCAGCTCGGCGCGATCCTCGAGGGTGAGCCCGGCCCCGGCATCGTCTATGCGCCGACACGCGAGGCGAGCGAGCGGATCGCCGCCGATCTCGCCAAGTCTGGGCGGCCGGTGCGCGTCTATCACGCCGGGCTCGACCCGGGCGTGCGGGCGCGCAACCAGGCCGAGTTCGTCGCCTCCGAGACGATGGTGATGGTCGCGACGATCGCGTTCGGCATGGGCATCGACAAGCCCGACGTCCGCTTCGTCGCGCATGCCGGCCTGCCGAAATCGATCGAGGCCTATTATCAGGAGACCGGCCGCGCGGGGCGTGACGGCGAGCCGTCCACCGCGCACATGTTCTGGGGTGCGGAGGATTTCGCGCGCGCACAGCGCCGCGTCGAGGAGCTGCCCGAGGGCCGCCGCGCCGGCGAGCGCGCGCGTCTCGCCAGCCTTGGCGCATTGGTGGAGACCGGCGAATGCCGGCGCGCGGTGCTGCTCCGCCATTTCGGCGAGGATCCGCCTGAGCGCTGCGGCAATTGCGACAACTGTCTCGATCCACCCGCCACCGTCGACGCCACCGAGGCGGCGCGCAAGCTGCTCTCCGCCGCCTTTCGCACCGAAATGCGGTTCGGGGTGGGGCATCTGACCGACGTGCTAGCCGGCAAGGAGACCGACAAAGTGCTGAGCTTCGGCCATCATCGCCTCTCGGTGTTCGGCATCGTCGAGGGCGACGAGCTCGCGCTGATCAAGCCGGTCGCGCGTGCGCTGATCGCGCGCGATGCGCTGCGCGCCGACGAACATGGCGGGCTCTCCTTCGGCCCCGGTGCGCGGCGGATCCTCAAGGGCGAGGAAAGCGTCGCGCTGGTGCTGCCGCCGAAGCGGAGCAAGGCGCGGCGGCGCGGCGGCGGCAACGCGGAAACGCATCCGCATGACCCACTGTTCGAGGCGCTGCGCGCCAGGCGCCGTGAGATCGCGCAGGAGCGCGGCGTTCCGCCCTACGTGATCTTCCATGATTCGACGCTGCGCGAAATGGCGGGGCTTCGGCCGACGACGCTCGGCGGACTCGCCCAGGTGACCGGCGTCGGCAAGGCGAAGCGGGACGCCTATGGCGAAGCGTTCCTCGAGGTGCTGCGAGGGTGGCGGGACTAAATTCCCTATGATCTGGAACTCCGTTCGTGCCGAGCGTAGTCGAGGCACGTACGGCACGGGATGCCGTTCTTGGCACGTCCCTCGACTTTGCTCGGGACGAATGGATCATGCTCAAGGAGGATCTATGTTCCGCAGGCTCGACGAGACGATTATGGTCGCGGCCCAGATCGCGCCCGAGGATATCGCGGAGGCCAAGCGGCTGGGCGCGACGATGGTGATCAACAACCGGCCCGAGGGCGAACAGCCCGGTCAGCCGAGCGGCACCGAGATCGCGGCGGCGGCACAGGCGGCAGGGCTCGGCTATCGCGCGATCCCGATCACCCCCGGCGGCTTCTCGCAGCATCAGGTCGATGCGATGCGGGAGGCGCTCGATGCGGCGCCGGGCCCGGTGCTCGCTTTCTGCCGCTCGGGCACGCGTTCCACCTTCGTCTGGGCGCTTGCGCGGCTCGCCAAGGGTGATGATCCCGCGACGCTCGCCGAGAAGGCCTCCGCGCAAGGCTACGACATAACGCCGCTCCTGCGCTGATCCGCTCGCCTTCGCTTCGCGAGGCGGACCCCTCAGGCGTTGAGCGTGCCGAACGGCAGCATGCGCTTGGCGAGCGTCGCGGCGCCGGCCTTGTCGCCGTTCCTGAGCGATTGGAGCAGGGACGCCGCGCGCTGCTGCATCATGCGATCGAGCGCGGTCGGTGTCGGTGCTGCGACCGCCTGCTGGGCGAGCCGGAGCGCCACCGGATCGTTGGGATCGAGTCGCGCGCGGATGAGCGCGCCATAGGCCGCGAACAGCGCGCGGTTCTGCCCGAGCGCGACCGCGCGATCGAGCGCGGCCAGCCCGTCGCGCTTGCTCGCGCCGATCACCATCTTGGCGAGCAGCGGGCCGAGGTCGGCGATCGCGTCGAGGTTCCAGCCGGCGAGCGCGAGCTGCGCCTCGGGGTCGCGCGGATGCGCGGCGAGGAAGGCGTTGAACAGCTGGCGCGCGCGCTTGGCGTCGCCGCTGTTGCGGGTGAGCTTGGCACGATAGCCGATCGCGAGCGCCTGCTGGAGCTGCGCCTCGCTGTCGTTCGGATCCTGCGCGAGCTCGGCCGTTGCCGCCGAAAGCGCGCTCGCGACCTCCTGCTTCGCCTCCGGGACGCTGCTGGCACTGAAGGCAGCGTTCATCAGGGTCTCGCGCGGGCCCGCAAGCGCGGGCGCGGCAAGCGCGACGAGACAGACGGCGGACACCAACGAACGTAAGCGAGGCACTGCGACCCTCCTCTTATGTATTGGCGGCGCCGAGAGGTCGTGCCGCCCCTTGGCCGCGTCGCCGAAAAGCGGGCGACGCGGCCGATGCTGCGCGGGACGAACCCGCCGCACCAGTCCGAAAGGGGGTGGACCATTGGGATGAACGCCGCCTGATCGATATGGTTCGGCGGCGGGTAACTTGTGTCAGGACTGTGGCGCCAATGCCTCACTGATCAGGCGCCGGCTGTTCTCAAGCCCGTAGAGCGCGAAAAAGCTGCCCATGCGCGGCCCCTGCGAGGAACCGAGCAGCGTTTCGTACAGCGTCCGGAACCAGTCGCGGAGCGGATCGAAGCCAGCGCCCTTGCCGGCCTCGTAGACCTCTGACTGGATCGCCTCCGCATCGGCGCCTTCGGGCAGCCTGCCGAGCCTGTCGAGCAGATCGGAAAGCGCGCTCACCTCGCGCTCGTCGGGCGGCCGGCGACGCAGCGAATCCGCGACGAAATCGCGGAAATAGACGAGCGCATGATCGATCAGCCGATCGAGCTCCTGATGCGTGCCGGGCCCCGCCTCGGGCGCGTAGCGGCGCACGAAGCCCCAGATCACGTCCTTGTCGTCGGTCGCGGCAACGGCGACGAGGTTGAGCAGCATCGCGAAGCTTACCGGCATCCGCGACGGCGGCACCTTGCCGGCATGGACATGGTGCGCCGGATTGCCGAGCTTCTGCTCGAGCGGCTGCTCGGGATAGGCGGAGATGAACTGCTGATACTCGTCGACCGCGCGCGGGATCACCGAGAAGCTGAGCTGCCGCGCCTTCCTGGGCTCGCGATAGATGTAGAAGGCGAGGCTCTCGATCGGCGCGTAGCGCACCCATTCGTCGATGGTGAGGCCGTTTCCCTTGGTCTTCGAGATCTTCTGGCCGTCCTCGTCGAGGAACATCTCGTAGTTGAAGCCCTCGGGCGGGCGGCCGCCCAAGATGCGGGCGATCTTCGAGGATTGCGTGACGCTATCGATCAGATCCTTGCCTGACATCTCATAGTCGACGCCCAGCGCGACCCAGCGCTGCGCCCAATCGACCTTCCACTGGAGCTTGGCTTGACCGCCGAGGATCGACTGCTCGCGCCGTTCGCCAGTTTCCGGATCGGCATAGGCAATCACGCCCCCCCCGGCATCAACGACCTCCACCGCCACCTGCAGCACCTTGCCGCTCTCGGGGTGAACGGGAAGCACCGGCGAATAGGTCTTGCGCCGCTCCTCGCCCAGCGTCGGCAGCATGACGCCCATGATCTTGTCGTAGGTGTTGAGGACCGCCGTCATGGTGCCGTCGAACGTGCCGTCGGCATAGGCCTGGTGCGCGGGCAGATATTCGTAGTCGAAGCCGAAGCTGTCGAGGAATTGGCGGAGCAGCGCGTTGTTGTGATGCGCGAAGCTCTCGTGGCAGCCGAACGGGTCGGGCACGCGGCAGAGCGGCTGATCGAGATGCTGCGTCATCATCTCGTGGTTGGGCAGGTTGGGCGGCACCTTGCGCATGCCGTCCATGTCGTCCGAGAAGGCGATCAGCCGGGTAGGAATGTCGCTCAGCTCTGCGAACGCCTGCCGCACCATCGTCGTGCGCGCGACTTCCTGCCAGGTGCCGATATGCGGGCTACCCGAGGGTCCGTAGCCGGTCTCGAACAGGACATGGCCTTTCTCGGGCGGGGCCGCCTCGTAGCGCTTGAGGAGCTTGCGCGCTTCCTCGTAGGGCCATGCCTTGCTGACCCGTGCTGCGGCGCGGAGCGCGTCGTTGTCGTTTGCCATATGTTCCGTAAGAGCCTAGCGCCCGTGCGGCCTTAGCCCCAAATGCCAGCCGACATGAAGCCTTCCCGCGATCTCGTCCTGCCGGCCGCCGCGCCCACAGGACCCGAAGCCATACGCTATACTGCGCGCCCCGGCCTCAAGGCGTTACCCGAGAGCATGACGACGATGCTCGGCTTCGGCGCGCTCGGGCTGTTCCCGGTGTTCGTTTTCCTCTGGGCGGTGTGGTGGCCCTACCCGACGACGCCGACGACATGGACATTCGCGATCGGTGCGACGATCCTGATCGTGGGCCTCAGCGCCGCGGTGTTCTGGCTGCTGTTCGGGCGGCGACCGGCGCAGATCCTCAATTGGCTGCTCGCACCCTTCATGCGCATCACCGTCACGGATCGCCGCGTGCTGTGGACGCTGCCGTGGCGGCGACGGCCGCTCTACGAGATTGCGGGCGAGCGCGTGCGCGGCGGTCTGCTCGGCGACGCCGATCGCGCCGGTATCGGTGCGGCGGCGATCATGCTCTTTCCCGGCGATCCGGCCGGCGATGCGCACGGCCTCGTCCATTTCGATCGCCTGCCGGACGTGGCGGGCTTCGTGGATGCACTGGTGCGGCTCGCTTGAACAAGAACCCGTCCGTGCTGAGCCTGTCGAAGAACCGTTCTTGCTGCCGCGACCAGAAGGAGGGACAGCCCTTCGACAGGCTCAGGGCGAACGGCGGCAATTTTGATGAACGTTGATCGTTCGACCCCCTGGCCCGCGCTCCACGCCAGTCATGCCGGCATCTGGATCGCCGATGCGGGAGGGACGCGCGCGCTGGCGCGGGCGGAGGCGATCGCGGCGGCGGCCGAGACGCCATTGATCCTGCTCAACGCGCCGCTGGTCGCGCAGCGGCTCGGCTACCCCGAACTCTCCGGGCTCGATCTGCTCGAGCTTTTCGCTTTCGTGCATCCGGCGCGGTTCGCGGTGCCGACGCCTGCCGGAGTCGCGCGCGCCCTCGGGCTGGAGCCGCCGGTCGACGACACCGCTGCTGCCGACTTCCTACGCCGCGCCGCCACGCGCCTGCTCGATACGCTTGCGACCGACTGGCCCGAGCGCGAGGGCGCGTGGACGGCAGCGCAGGCGCTCATCCGGGCTCGCTGGCCGTGGGGCGGGGCGGTCGGCGATCGCATCGTGAGGCCGGAGCGCGCGGAACGCTGGCTGTTCTCGAAGCTTCCGGAGTGGGAGGAGGCGCCGCCGCGCCCCGATCCGCGCCCGATCCGCATCGGCGAGGGGCACGCGGTGGCGGCGCTCGCTAAACTCACCGGGTCGGGCGCCGAGCTTCGCGAGGGCCAGCGCGCCTATGCCGCCGCCGCGACGCATGCCTTCGGCCCGCGCGCCGCAGCCGGCATGCCCAACATGCTGCTCGCCGAGGCCGGCACCGGCATCGGCAAGACGCTCGGCTATCTCGCGCCGGCTTCGGCCTGGGCGGCGGAAGCCGGCGGCGCAGTGTGGATATCGACCTATACCAAGGCGCTGCAGCGCCAGCTCGACGGCGAGACCGCGCGCGTCTTTCCCGATGCCCGCCTGCGCCGCGAAAAGGTCGCGGTGCGCAAGGGACGCGAGAACTATCTCTGCCTGCTCAACCTCGAGGACGCGCTGCAGGGCGGATTCCAGGGGCGCCCGGCGATTCTTGCGCAGCTCGTCGCGCGCTGGGCGGCCTACACGCGCGATGGCGACATGGTCGGCGGCGATCTGCCCGGTTGGCTGCCGAGCCTGTTCAGGCGGACGGGATCGACCGCGCTGACCGATCGGCGCGGCGAATGTGTCTATGCCGGCTGCCCGCATTATCGCCGCTGCTTCATCGAGAAGTCGGCGCGCGCCGCGGAGCAGGCCGACATCGTCATCGCCAACCACGCGCTCGTCATGCTGCTCGCCGAGCGGCGGCGCGAGGAAGGCAATGCGCTCACCCGGCTGGTTCTCGACGAGGGGCATCATCTGTTCGACGCCGCCGACGCGACCTTCGCGACGGCGCTCACCGGCCAGGAGGCGATCGAACTCCGCCGCTGGATCATGGGACCCGAGCGCAACACGCGCGGGCGGCGGCGCGGGCTCGCCGCCAGGCTATCCGACGTCGCCTCCTATGACGATGCCGGTGCGCAGGCGCTCGAGGCGGCGGTGGCGGCGGCGCAGGCGCTGCCGGCCGACCAGTGGCTGGGGCGGCTGGCGGAGGGGCTGCCGCTCGGCCCGCTCGAGCAGTTGCTCGCGGCGGTGCGCGGTACGGTCTACGCGCGGGCGACGGGCCAGGACGCCGGCTACGGCCTCGAAACCGAGGCGGCGGAGCTCGACGGCGCGCTGATCGAGGCGGCGGGCAAGGCCGGCGCCGCGCTCGACGCGCTGATGCGCCCGTTGATCGCGCTTGGCGGCCGGCTCGAAGGCGTGCTCGCCGACGCGCCCGATTGGCTCGACGGCCCGGCGCGCGCCCGGATCGAGGGCGCGATCGCGGGGCTCGGCATCCGCGCGCGCACGCTGGCGGCGTGGCTCGCGCTGCTCGGGCGGCTCGGCGGCCCGATCACGCCCGATTTCGTCGACTGGCTCGCAGTCGATCGCGCCGAGGGCCGCGAATATGACATCGGTCTGCATCGTCATTGGCTCGATCCGACGCGGCCGCTGGCCGAGACGGTGCTCAGGCCCGCGCACGGCGTGCTGGTGACGTCCGCGACGCTGCGCGGCGCGGGCGGCGACGAAGCCGCAGGGTGGGCGCGCGCGGAGGCACGCAGCGGCGCGATCCATCTCGATCGGGCACCCGCGCATTTCGCCGCGCCGAGCCCGTTCGACTATACCGCGAACGCGCAGGTGCTGATCGTCACCGATATCCGGAAAGGCGATCTTGCTGCGCTGGCAGGCGCCTATGCGCGGCTGATCGAGGCTTCCGGCGGCGGCGCGCTCGGCCTGTTCACCGCTATCCAGCGGCTGCGCGCGGTCCACGCCCGCATCGCCGATCGCCTCGCCCGCGAAGGTCTGCCGCTCTACGCGCAGCATGTCGACCCGATCGACACCGGCACGCTGGTCGACATCTTCCGGGACGATGCGCGCGCCTCGTTGCTCGGCACCGATGCCCTGCGGGACGGCATCGACGTCCCCGGCCGCTCGCTGCGGCTCGTGGTGATGGAGCAGGTGCCGTGGCCGCGACCGACCGTGCTCCATGCCGCGCGGCGCGCCGCGAACGGCGGCTCGGCCTATGACGATCAGGTCGTGCGCGCGCGGCTCGCGCAGGCGTTCGGCCGGCTGATCCGTCGCGCCGACGATCGCGGCACCTTCGTGCTGCTCTCGGCCGCGACGCCGTCGCGGCTGCTCGATGCGTTTCCACCCGGCGTCCCGATCCGGCGCGTTCCGCTCGATGCGGCGGTGGATCATGTCGCAACTTGTCTTCCTTCCGTCGCTGCTTTGCGGCATGAAGAAAACGACGCTGCGCTGCGGGGGGCGGAATGAAAAGGCTGACGCTTTTCCGCCATGCGAAATCGGGTTGGGACGAACCCGTGACGCGCGACTTCGATCGGCCGCTCAACGCCAAGGGCAAGCGCGCCGCCGCCGTGATGGGGCGGCACATGCGCGAGCAGGGGCTGCGCTTCGATCGCATCGTCGCCTCGCCGGCGGTGCGCGTCGTCGAGACGCTCGATGCGATGTTCGAAGGCTATGGCAAGCGGCTGGCGCCGGTGTGGGACCGCCGCATCTACCTCGCTTCGGCCGCGACGCTGCTCGAGGTCGTGCAGGACACACCGGAAGAGGTCGAGAGCCTGCTCCTCGTGGGCCATAATCCCGGTCTCGAGGATCTCGTGCTCGCCTTGGTGCCGGATGCCGCCGACGACGTCGCGCGGATCGCGGTCGGCGAGAAATACCCGACCGCGAGCCTTGCCGAGGTCGATTTCTGCCAGGGCCAGTGGAGCGACGTCGGCCGGCAGGACGCCAAGCTCGCGCGCTTCGTCCGCCCGCGCGATCTCGATCCCGCGCTGGGACCGGATACGGTGGTGTGATCCGCCGGCCCTGACGTCGCCGCGATATTGCCCTTGCCGCCCGCTCCGATCATGATCCGGCGATGAAATCCGAGCGGCTCGAAGCGTTCACCGACGGCGTCGTCGCGATCATCATCACGATCATGGTGCTTGAGCTGCACGTGCCGGAGAGCGCCAGCCTCGCGGCGTTGCGCGCGGCGGTGCCGGTGCTGCTCGCCTATGTGCTCAGCTACGTGAATGTCGGCCTCTACTGGAACAACCATCACCATCTGCTCCAGGCGACCGAGCATATCGACGGGCGCGTGCTGTGGGCGAACCTGTTCCTGCTGTTCTGGCTCAGCCTCGTGCCGTTCGTGATCCGCTGGATCGATGCGGCGGGCGTCGTGCCGCTGCCGGTCGCTGCCTACGGCTTCGTGCTCGGCATGGCGGCGCTCGGTTACCTCCTGATGGAGCGGGCTATCATCGCGGTGAACGGCCGCGATTCCACGCTTGCCCAGGCGCTCGGTCGCGATCGCAAGGGCAAGCTCTCGATCGCCGCCTACCTCGTCGCCACGCCGATCTCCTTCCTGAGCCCGGCAGTGGCGATCCTGCTCTACATCGCGGTCATCGCGGTATGGCTGATCCCGGATCGACGCATCGAGCGCAAGCTGCTGGAAGAGGAGGAAGCGACAAACTAGTCGTCCTCATCCTCGTAGCCGACGAGATCGAGCGCGCGCGCCTTGATCTGGCGGGTCATGCACCAGTGGACGAGCGCATCCTCGCGGCCATGCGTCACCCACAGCTCCCGCGGTGCGATCTCGCGGACGGTGGCGGTCAGCTCGTCCCAATCGGCATGATCCGAGATCACCAGCGGCAGCTCGACATTCTTCTGCCGCGCGCGCTGGCGGACCCGCATCCAGCCCGATGCCATCGCCGTGATCGGATCGGGCAGCCGGCGCGACCAGCGGTCGTTGAGCGCGGACGGCGGCGCCATCACGATCTTGCCCCTGAGCTGCTCCTTCGACGCCGCCGTCGCCGAGACGAGTTCGCCGAGCGCGACGCCATGCTCGACATAGAGGTCGCACAGCCGCTGCAGCGCGCCGTGAAGATAGATCGGGTCGTGGTGACCCCGGCCGCGCAACTCGGCGATCACGCGCTGCGCCTTGCCCAGCGCATAGGCGCCGACGAGCACGCAGCGATCCGGATTGGCGTGCAGCGCCTCGAGTAGTCGATCCATCTCGGCACCGGTGTCGGGATGGCGGAAGACGGGCAACCCGAACGTCGCCTCCGAGACGAAGATGTCGCATGGGACCGGCTCGAACGGGGCGCAGGTCGGGTCGGGCCGGCGCTTATAGTCGCCCGAGACGACGATGCGCTCGCCAGCATGTTCCAGCACGATCTGCGCCGAGCCCAGCACATGCCCCGCCGGCACGAAGCTGATATCGACCGCGCCGACGCGCAGGCTCTCACCGTAGCCGACGGGCTGGCCGTTCTGATCGCCGTAGCGCACCGCCATGATCGCCAGCGTCTCGGCCGTCGCCAGCACCGCGCCGTGGCCGCCGCGGGCGTGATCGCCATGGCCGTGGGTGATGAGTGCGCGCGGCTTGGGCACCGCCGGATCGATCCAGGCGTCCGCGGCGGGCACATAGATGCCCTCGCGATGCGGTTCGATCCAGGCGCCGAGACGAGGCATGACGTTTATATGGGCGGCGGCGGCAGTTGTTCCCAGCTGCCGCGAGCCGGAAAGTCACACTCGCTGGTTACGAAAGGTCACGGATCGGCGCTCGAAGCGCCACGGAAATTTACAGGGTTTCGTGACCTTCCGCGCGCGATGCCGCACTCGCGGAAATGATTCAGGCGTCTACGATGGAAAAGAGCCAGCGCGATCATGCGCCCGCCGCCACGCTGTAGGAAAGCGGAAAGTCGCCTTGTGGTGGTTAGCTGCCGCTAGCTCCCCTCCCTAACAGGGAGGGGGCTGGGGGTGGGTTGCGGCGCGGGCGATCGCCTCGTCGATCGCCGCGACCACAGCCGCAAGGGCGTTCCGCACCTCGCTGTTCCAGAACCGCAGGACGATCCATCCGCGTTGCTCGAGCTCGGCGGTGCGGTTCGCGTCCTCATCGGCGCGAATGCCGTGCTGGCCGCCATCGATCTCGATGGCGATCTTCAGGCTCCGGCAGGCGAAGTCGAGAATGAAGCGGTCAACAACGAGCTGCCGGGTGAAGCGCGGCCGCTGCTAGCGAAGCACGCTCCACAGCAGACACTCCTCGAACGTCGATCCGGAGCGCAGGCGACGCGCGTTGCTCGTCAGCTCCGGCGGAACCCGCTGCATCGGCGCAGCCTAGCGACCGCTCCGAGTGCCGCAACCCACCCCCGGCCCCTCCCTTGCAGGGAGGGGAGATGAACGTCCGCAAATGGGCGAAAGCTGCCCTACCAAATACGTCACCAGGGGCTTGACCCGGGAGTCCAGCTGCCTTCGCTCGAGTGATTGAGTGAGCCAGAGGTGATGAAGCGGGACCCCGGCTCAAGGCCGGGGTGACGTCGGAGAACAGGCGAAGCCGCCATTCAGCTCGCTCTTCCCTGCTTAACCCATCCGATAGCTCAGCAGCATGAACCACTGGTCGAGGTGGCGGCGGATGGCGGCGGCGGTTGCAGCGTTTAGCGCGGCGAGTTCGAGCGGCACGGCCTTGGTGGCGGCGAGCGGCGGCAGGAAATGGACGACGAAGCGCGCACCGCGCGTGCGTTCGACATAGGCGGGGACGACCGCCGCGCCGGTGAGCCGCGCGAGCCGGGCGATGCGCGTCATGTTGCCGTCGGCAGGCGGCTCGCCGTCGAAGCCGGGCGACGTCACCCGCTTGTCGACCTCCTCGTCGACGTACATCATCATCGTCCAGCCGGCTTTCAGGGCGCGGACGAGATCGTTGCCCGCCTTCGGCGATGGCGCGACGAGCTTGAAGATCTCCTCGACGCCGCGTCCTGTTACCTTGCTGACCGCGTTCGCCGCCCGCATGCGGCTGCGCATCGCGATGCGATCAACGAAGCGGTTGGGCTGCGGCTGGTAGACGTCGATCACGCGATGACCCAGGAAACCCAGCGCGATCGGGATCAGCTCCCAATTGCCGAGATGCACGCCCGCCGCGATCACCGGGCGCCCACCCTCGGCCGCCGCGGCGAGATGCTCCGCGCCCGCGACAGTCATGCGACCTTCCGCCCACAGCCGGTCTTCCGCCGAGAACTCGGCATGCGCGCGGCCGACGCAATCCCACATCCGCGCGACGGCCGCCGCAACGTCCTGATCGGTGGCGGCGAGATCGGGACGCAGCGCCCGGACGATCGCGCCGGCACGCGCGTGCGCGACCGGGTAGAGGCGCGGCCCCGCGACACCGGCGATGAAGCCGCCGATGCGCGATGCGGCCTCGGTCGGCAGCAGCCGCAGCGTTCCGTGCAGCAGCCACAGCCGCGCGCCCGCGACGACGTCGCGCACCCAATAGCGCCAGAACCGAGGCTGCGCGTCACTCACGCCTCGATTGGCTCCCGGGCGGGGCGGCGCGAACGAGACTGCAACCGCGATAGGCACATGACCGTTTTCTCTAGCCCAAAGCGCAAGCGCCTCAAGGGCGGCGTTTCGCGCCGAAAGATTGAGGACCGGTCGGCCAGCACCGATATGATCGGGCGATGACCACCGCACTGCCTCCTCCGATCACAGACTGGTTCGCCGCCAAGGGCTGGATGCCGCGGCGGCATCAGCTCGAGATGGTCGAGGCGGCACGCGAAGGTCGCCACGCGCTGCTCGTCGCGCCGACCGGGGCGGGCAAGACGCTCGCCGGCTTCCTGCCGAGCCTGGCTGATCTCGTCGAGCGCCCGACCCAGGGTCTGCACACACTCTACGTCTCGCCGCTGAAGGCGCTGGCCGTGGACGTGCAGCGCAATCTGCTCACCCCCATCGAGGAGATGGGACTCGACATTCGTGTCGAGACACGGACCGGCGACACGCCCTCCGACCGCAAGGCGCGGCAGCGGGTGAAGCCGCCGCAGATGCTGCTGACGACACCCGAATCGCTGAGCCTGCTGCTCTCCTATCCCGAGGCGGCGACGCTGTTCGTCGATCTTCGCGCAATCGTGGTCGACGAGGTCCACGCCTTCGCGCCTTCCAAGCGCGGCGATCTGCTCGCGCTGTGCATGGCGCGGCTGAGCACGCTCGCGCCCGCGATGCGCCGCGTCGCGCTCTCGGCGACGGTGCGCGATCCCGACGTCTATCGCGGCTGGCTGTCAGGCGATGGCGACTTCGATTCGGTCGCGCTGGTGCAGGGCGATCTCGGTGCGCCGGCGATCGTCTCGATCCTCATCCCTGAGGACAAGGTGCCGTGGGCCGGCCATTCGGGGCGCTATGCCGCGCGCCAGGTGATGGCCGAGATCGAGACGCACAAGACCACGATCGTCTTCTGCAACACGCGCAGCCTCGCCGAGCTGATCTTCCAGGATCTGTGGGCCGAGAACCCGCTGCACCTGCCGATCGGCATCCACCATGGCAGCCTCGTCCGCGAGGCGCGGCGCAAGGTCGAGCTCGCGATGGCCGAAGGGCGGCTGCGCGCGCTGGTCGCGACCGCCAGCCTCGATCTCGGCGTCGACTGGGGCGACGTCGATCTCGTCATCCAGATGGGCGCGCCGAAGGGATCGAGCCGTCTGCTCCAACGCATCGGCCGTTCCAACCACCGCATGGACGAGGCCTCCGAAGCGGTGATCGTGCCCGGCAACCGCTTCGAATATCTCGAGGCGCGCGCCGCCGTCGATGCGGTCGAGGCCGGCGCGCTCGACGAGGATATCTTTCGCCCGGGCGCGCTCGACGTGCTCGCGCAGCACATCATGGCGGTCGCCTGCGCCGAACCCTTCGCGGAAGACGCGCTGCTGGCGGAGGTGCGCTCGGCGGCGCCCTATGCGACGCTCTCGGAAGACATCTTCCTCCGCGTCCTCCATTTCATCGAGAGCGGCGGCTATGCGCTGAAGGCCTATGACCGCTTCAAGCGGCTGACCAAGGGCGCCGACGGGCTGTGGCGCGTCAGCCATCCGAAGTTCGTCGCACAGCACCGCCTCAACGCCGGCATCATCGTCGAGGCGACGATGCTCACCGTCCGCTTCAAGAACGGGCGCGGGCTGGGCAAGGTCGAGGAGGGGTTCGCGGCGACGCTTTCGCCCGGCGACACCTTCTTCTTCGCGGGCATGAGCCTCGAGGTTGATCGCATCGACACCGAGGACCTGATCGTCCACGCCACCGCCAAGCCCGCGCGCATCCCGACCTATGGCGGCGCGCGCATGCCGCTCTCGACCAACCTCGCGACACGCGTCCGCCACTTCCTGCATGAGCCCGAGGAATGGAGCCGCTTCCCGGCCGACGTGCGCGAATGGCTCGAGATGCAGCAGCGCCGCTCGGTGCTGCCTGCGCCCGACAAGCTCCTGGTCGAGACCTTCCCGCGCGAAGGGCGCGAGTACATGGTCGTCTACAGCTTCGAGGGCTGGAACGCGAACCAGTCGCTCGGCATGCTGGTGACGCGGCGGATGGAGACGCTCGGGCTGCAGCCGCTCGGCTTCGTCGCATCGGACTATGCGATCGCGACCTATGCGCTGAAGCCCGTCACCGATCCCGCCCCGCTCTTCTCGCCCGACATCCTCGAGCACGAGTTCGTCGACTGGGTGCAGCAATCACACCTGCTCAAGCGCGCATTCCGTGAGGTCGCGGTGATCGGCGGGCTCGTCGAGCGCCAGCATCCCGGCAAGCGCAAGACCGGCAAGCAGGTCAGCTTCTCGACCGACCTGATCTACGACGTGCTCCGCCGCTACGAGCCCGACCATCTGCTGCTGAAGGCGGCGTGGGAGGACGCGCGCGCGCGGATGACGGATGTGGGAAGGCTGGCGAACCTGCTCGACACGGCGGCGGAGCGAATCGTCCATTCCGACGTCCGGCGCGTCACCCCGCTCGCCGTGCCGGTGCTGACGCTGATCGGACGCGAGCGCATCGCGACGGGGCTGGCGGACGAGGCGCTGCTGATCGAAGCGGAGTCGCTGATAGCCGAGGCGATGCGCGAAGATTGAATGTTTCTCTTGGTGAGTCGTCACCCCCAGCGAAGGCTGGGGTCCAGATGCGCAGCGTCGGAACTGGATACCGGCCTGCGCCGGTATGACGGGAAAGGGCGACGAGACCGGATTCCCTTTCCCGCGTCATCGGCTATACCGCCCGCATGGTCCCGTTTTGTTTCGCCGGCATCAAGTTGATCGCGCTGCCGCAGGGCGCGCTCTATTGGCCGGCGCGCGCGGCGCTGCTCGTCGCCGATCTGCATCTCGAGAAGGCAAGCTTCTTCGCGCGCGCCGGGCAGATGCTGCCGCCTTATGACAGCCTGGCGACGCTCGCCGATCTTACTGCGCTCGTCGCAGCGACCTCGGCGCGGGAGATCTGGTGCCTCGGTGACAGCTTTCACGATCCGAAGGGCTGCGAGCGGCTGCCGATTCAGGCACAGGAGATGCTGCGCGCGCTGACCGGCGCGACGCGTTGGACGTGGATCACCGGCAACCACGATCGCAGTTTCGCCGATCATTGCGGCGGCATGATCGTCGAGGAGGCGCAGATCGATGGCCTGCTGCTGCGGCACGAGGCGGACCCGCGCGAGGCGCGGCCCGAGCTTTCGGGTCATTACCACCCCAAGCTGCGCCTCACGGTGAAGGGGCGGCGGGTGGCGCGGCGCTGCTTCATCGCCAGCGCGACCAAGCTGATCCTGCCGGCGTTCGGCGCGCTGACCGGCGGGCTTGACGCGACCAGCCCCGCGATCGCGCGCGCGCTCGGTTCGCGCGGCGAGGCGCTGGTGCCGGTCGCGGATCGGCTGCTGCGCTTCCCGCTGGCGGCCTGACGGGCGCGGGTTTCGATTATCGGACCGGCGGAGGCGCGGGCGTGCCGTCGCCCCAGCGCGGGTGCATCTCGTCGGGCGTCAGCACGCCGTCGCCGTTGCGGTCCATGCGACGGAAGCGCTCGGCGGCTTGCGCGGCGATCTCGTCGGGCGTGAGGTAGCCATCGCCATTGGTGTCGAGCCGCGCGAACATCGCGTCGGGATCGAAGCGGCGGGGCGGGCCCTCACCGGCGTTCTCGTGGCCGCCGCCGTCACCATGGCCGTGCCCGCTCGGGTGCGATGCCCGATAGGCCTCCCACTCGGCCTTGCTGACCCGGCCGTCATGATCGTTGTCCGCCTGCATGGTTCGCGCGACCCGCTCCTGCTGGAACTGCTGGAGCGTCATCGGAGCCGGCGGTGGGGCCGGTGCATCCGCCGGCGGCACGGGTTGCGCGAACGCTGCGGTCGAGAGGCAGAGAATGATGAGAAAGGATGGCGAGCGCATGCGCCCAAGATGCGCAGGCGGGGCGTGAACGCGATTTGAACGATCTCGTCGCGCGCGGCGCGGGCGCCTCAACGAAACGGCCCGCCCCGGTGTTGCCGGAGCGGGCCGCATCGATTCGGTGCTGGCGCGATCAGGAAATCGCGTTGAGGTTCACCGCCGCATATTTGCCGCGCCGATCAACCTCGAGCTCGAACTCGAGCCGATCGCCCTCGTTCAGACTCGTCATGCCGGCACGCTCGACGGCCGAGATGTGTACGAACGCATCGGGCTGACCGTCGTCGCGCTGGATGAAGCCGAAGCCCTTCATCGCGTTGAAGAACTTGACCGTGCCGCTGGCCTTCTCGCCGGTCAGCTGACGGCGTGGGCCGCTGTCGCGTCCGCCCGGTCCGCCGGCACCGCCAGCAGCACCGGCGCCGCCCTCCGGAACCGGGAGCGGCTCGCCCTCGATCACGAGGTTGGTCGCGGAGATGCGGCCGCCGCGATCGACGAGCGTGAAGTTCAGCGGCTGGCCCTCGGCGAGGCCGGTGAGGCCGGCCTGCTCGACCGCCGAGATGTGGACGAACACGTCCTCGCCGCCGTCGTCACGGACGATGAACCCGAAGCCCTTCTGCCCGTTGAAGAATTTGACGGTGCCCTTGCCCTCGCCGATGATTTGGGCCGGCATGCCACCGCCGCCGCCGCCACGTCCGCCGCCGAAGCCGCCGCCACCGCCGCCGAAGCCGCCACCGCCGCCGCGATAACCACCACCGCCGCCGCCGCCGCC
>JAFAZF010000009.1 GCA_019239915.1 Sphingomonadaceae bacterium | reverse complement strand
AACCTGCGACCCTCTGCTCCCAAAGCAGATGCGCTACCAGGCTGCGCCACTCCCCGACATCTGCGCGCTTACGCCGTGCGCGTGCGGCGTGCAATGTGGTGGGCCCGGAGGGATTCGAACCCCCAACCAAGCCGTTATGAGCGGCCGGCTCTACCGTTGAGCTACAGGCCCACGCACGGCATCGCGACTAGCGGAGCCGCAGCACCGCTGACAAGTCACGACCGCCGCCAAAACCAAGGGTGCCGTGAACAGCAAACGGGCGCCCCCCGCGGGAAGCGCCCGTTTTTATTTCGATGATCGCCCTACTTCAGGCGATCCTTCGGATCACTGCGCGTTCTTGTCGATCGCCTTGGCGTCGGACTTCGCGGTATCCGAAATGTTGTCGGCGGCCGCGTGCGCATTGTCGGCGGCGTTGCCGAGAGCCGCTGCGGTGGCCGAATTCGAAGAGTTGTCCGCGGCGCCCTGGAGCATGTCGGCGGCGTTGTCGACGGCGGCCGACGCGTTGTCGCCGGCGTTCTCGACCGACTGCGCTTCGGGCGACTTGTTGCACGCGGCGAGGGCCATCAGGCCCGCAGCGGCAAGGACAAAGCTCAGCTTCTTCATTCGGGCAGCTCCCTAACAGTCCCTAGAAAAACATCTCGTAAGGCTTTTGCGGGCGCGGCCGCAAGCCGTCCCTAGCGATTTCAATAGCGACGACACGTTAGCCGTCAACGACAAACTGACCGGGAGCGGCATCGAGCCCAACGCCTTGCGCCCGTCCTCGTTGCATCGCAGCACGAGTTAACGCAACTTTCGGTGCTGCCGCGCATTTAAATAGGTAAGTTGTAGGTATGCGTCTGCGTTGCGTGTTGCGCGCGATCGCGGAAGGAGAAACGATGAACGCTGAGCGGATCGAAACGGTGCGGCGGGTGGCCCTCATCGGCAATCATCCGCCGCGGCTCTGCGGCATCGCAACATTCACCTGCGATCTCTATTCCGCACTGAGCCGCCGATTTCCGCAAGCCGCGTTCGACATATACGCGATGAATGATCGCCCGGAAGGTTACGACTATCCATCCGACGTCGTCTGCACAGTCGCCCAGAATGAACTCTCCGACTATGTCGCCGCCGCGCATCGGATCAACGAGAGCGCCGCCGACATCGTCTGCGTCCAGCACGAATATGGCATCTTCGGTGGTTCGGCCGGTGCCTATCTGCTGAAGCTGCTCGATCGCGTGCAGGCGCCGGTCGTGGTGACGCTCCACACGGTACTCGAGCAGCCGAATGCCGATCAGCGCGCCGTGATCGAAGCCCTGGTCCGACGTGCGGCGAAGCTCGTGGTGATGGCGGAAAAGGGTCGAGAGATCCTGATGCGGGTCCATGGCGTTGCCGCGGATCGCATCGCGGTGATACCGCACGGCGTGCCGGATCGGCCGTTCATCGATCCCGATACGATGAAGCCGCAGTTCGATCGCGCCGGTCGGCGCGTGCTGCTCACCTTCGGGCTGCTTTCGCCGAACAAGGGCATTGAGACGATGATCCGCGCGATGCCGGCGATCGTCGCGGCGCATCCCGACGTGCTGTACGTCGTGCTGGGTGCGACGCATCCGCATCTCGTCGCGCGCGAGGGCGAGGCCTATCGCGATGGCCTCATCGCGCTCGCGGAGGAGCTTGGCGTCGCCGATCATGTCCGGTTCGTCGACGGCTTCGCCGCGCAGGATCGCCTGCTCGACCATATCGCCGCGGCCGACATCTATGTGACGCCTTATCTCAACGAGGCCCAGATCACGTCGGGCACGCTCGCCTATGCGATCGGCCTCGGCAAACCGGTCGTATCGACACCCTACTGGCACGCGGCGGAGCTGCTGGCCGATGGCGTCGGCGAACTGGTTCCGTTCGGCGAGGCGCGCGGCTTCGCCGAACGCATCATTGCGCTTTTGGACGATCCCGAGCGCATGTCGGCGATGCGGGAGCGCGCCTACGCGATCGGCCGCAGCATGACGTGGGAGCGCGCGGCGGAAACCTACATGCGGATTTTCCAGGATGCGCTGCTCGCGCGCCCGGCGCGCCTTTTTCGAAGCGACCGGCCCGCGCTGAAGCCGCAAGCACCGCGGCTCGATGCGATCGAGCGACTGACCGACAGTTGCGGCATGATGCAGCATTCGATCTTCAGCGTTCCGGATCGCAATCACGGCTATTGCGTCGACGACAATGCCCGGGCGCTCATGCTGATGCACCGTATCGGTGGCAGCGATACCCGACGGGCGGACGAACTCGCGACGGTCTACGCGTCCTTCGTGCAGTTCGCGTGGAACGGCCAGCGCGGCCGCTTCCGCAACTTCATGGGCTATGATCGTCAGTGGCTGGAGGACGAGGGCTCGGAGGATAGCTTCGGCCGCTCGCTCTGGTGCATCGGCGCCACCGCGGCCGAAGCCCGTCGTCACGATTTGCGCCGCTGGGGCTTGCATCTTTTTGATCAGGTTGCGCCGCATGCGCTCGAGCTTGCCTACCAACGGTCGTGGGCGTTCGCGATCCTCGGCGCCGATGCGCTCCTCGACGCCTATCCCAGCCACGGGGTCGCGCGGCAGCTGATCGCCGATCTCGGCCGTCGCTTGGCGGCGCGCCTGCGCGGCACCCGGCGCACGGACTGGCGCTGGTTCGAACCGACGCTCGGATATGATAACGCCCGGCTGCCCGAGGCGCTGATCCGCGCCGGTCGGCGTCTCGCCGATCCGGAGATGATCGCGGACGGCTTCGATACGCTGGACTGGCTGGACGCGATCCAGACGAGCGAGGGCCGGTTCCGCGCCGTCGGTACGGACAGCTTCGGCCGGCCGTTCCAGGCGCCGCTGCCGTTCGACCAGCAACCGCTCGAAGCGTGGGCGACGGTTGATGCCGCCTTGTTCGCCGAGAAGGTGAGCGGGGATCCGCGCTGGCGCGAGGTCGCGATACGCGCGCACACTTGGTATCTGGGCGCCAACGATCTTTCGCTGCCGATCGCGAGCACCGACGATGGTGGCTGCTTCGACGGTCTGATGAGCGATCGCGTGAATCTCAACCAGGGCGCGGAATCGGTGCTGGCCTATCAATTTGCCTGTTGCGCGATGGCGTCTTTGCAGGAAAAGGCGAGCGCAGGCGGGCGGCTCGCTTCGGAGGCAGCGACCTCGTAGCACGACTGCCGACTGTAACGACGTTGCAAGCCGGGGGGTTACGGCCGGACGTGCTCGACGAGATCATTCACTGGCCGCTGCGGCTGCAGGCCGACCCGTCACGCGTGGTGGTCCGCCCGTTCCACATTCCGATCGAGGCGGGTCTCAACGGAGGGCCTAGCCGGCCGCGGCGGATTACGAACGCGGTGCTCGCCTTCACCGATGAAGAGGCCCATGACCAGCTCGAGCTGGTGCTCAAGGATTTCGAGGCACGCCACTGGCAGACGCGCAACCTGTTCAACACCCGCTACGACCAGATTCGCGACGCGCTCGAATTGGACGAGGGGGGGATCAGCGACGAGAAGAAGCAGCTGATCGGCGCCTATTTCTGCCACGAATATAGTTATGCCGCCGCGGCGCTGATGAACCCCTCGATCGTCGAGCACCCGGACCAGAGCGGGTTGTCGCGCGGCGCGCGGCGGATCGCGATGTCGCTGCGGGCGGTGGGCGAGGGGCATATCTCTTCGGTGGCGTTCCGCGAAGGCATATTGGGTCCCGGCGCTACCTTCGAGCTGGCGCCAGAGCCGCCGTTCGCGACGGCGCCCGACAACGCCCGCGAGCTTTCGGATGGAGCGATCGAGATCCACCGCCATAAGGACAGCACGTTGTCAGGCTCGGTGATCTTTCCGATCACCGCGAGCCAAAGCAAGGGTCTCGAGGACATGCGCCTCGTCGAATTCGAGCATGACGACGGCACGATCGAGTGGATCGGCACCTACACGGCCTATAATGGCTCGGCGATCCGCTCCGAGCTGTTCCGCACCGCCGACTTCCGCAGCTTCGTGATGCAGCCGCTGAGCGGCCCCGCCGCGCGCAACAAGGGCATGGCGCTGTTCCCGCGCAAGGTCGGCGGCGAGTATATGATGATCGGCCGTCAGGATGGCGAAAACCTGTTCCTGATCCGCTCCGACCGGCTCGATCGCTGGGGCGAGGGCGATCTGCTGCTTACCCCCAAATACCCCTGGGAGCAGGTGCAGATCGGCAATTGCGGTTCGCCGATCGAACTCGACGAAGGCTGGCTGCTGCTGACCCACGGCGTCGGCGCGATGCGCAAATATTCGATCGGCGCGGTGCTGCTCGACAAGGGCGACCCCGCCAAGGTGATCGGCCGCACCGTCGATCCGCTGCTGTCACCGGCTGACGAGGACCGCGAGGGCTATGTGCCCAACGTCGTCTATACCTGCGGCGGCCTCAAGCATGGCGACCTGCTGTTCATGCCCTATGGCGTCGCGGACAGCTCGGTCCAATTCGCGTTCGTGCCGATCCCGGCGCTGCTCGACGCGATGCGCTGAGGATCCGAAGCAGCAATCGCGCTGTGCTCCTGCGAAAGCAGGAGCCCAGGGCTGTAGGTGGCGTGTCGGGCCTCGCTCCTGCTTTCGCAGGAGCACAGCTACTTTTTCGAAGAGTACGCGGTCGTCGGCAGCTCGGGCGCATTGGCCGCAACCCTGAGCATGGCGGTCCAGGCGTCCGCCGCCTGCGCCAGTTGCTGCGGATCGATCTTGTCGAGCGTGTCGTCCGCGGTGTGATGGATCTCGAAATAGCGCGATGTGTCCTGCATCAGGTTGACGACGACGGCGTGCGTCGCATCGGCGACAAAATGGAAGTCGCCGCCATGTCCTTCCTGAGGGTTCGGCGCGACGCCGAGCGGCTCGAGCGCCGCCGCCATCGCCGCATAGGGCGGCGCGGCGATGTCGGCATTGCCGACGCGGAACTGCCAGACGCGATCGGCGCCCATGTCGGCTTCGCCGACGAGTGCGTGCGGCTCTGCTTGGTGCGCTTTGCCATAAGCCTCGCCGCCGAGATCACCGGGCTCCTCGGCGCCGAACCAGACGAGCCGGATCGTGCGCAGCGGCTTCGGTCCAACCAGCAGGCGCTCGGCCGCAGCGGCGGTGATCGCCGCGCCGGCGCCGTCGTCGACGGCACCGGTGCCGAGATCCCAGCTGTCGAGATGGCCGCCGATCGCGACGATCGGCAACGACGGATCGCGCCCGGGCACCTCGGCGATCACGTTGCCCGAACTGCCTCGGGATTTAACGGACGAAGCCAGCGAAATGCGGAGCGTGACCGCTCGGCCGCGGGCGATCACGCGCGTCAACTGCTCGGCATCGGGTACGCTCAACGCTGCGGCCGGGATCGGCGTCACGCCCGGCTCCCAATCGGTCTCCCCCGTGTGCGGCACGCGATGACGGTCGGTTCCGATCGAGCGGATGACGATCGCGAGCGCACCCTTGCGTGCGGCGACCGAAGGCCCCTTGCGCCGGATCCGCCCGAAATAGCCGTAGCTTGAGGCGTCCATCGTCGCCCCCATGGCGTGGTCTACGAACACGATCCTGCCGCGCACCACCGCGTCCGGGGCGGCTTCGAGCTCGGTCAGCGATCCGAACCGCACGATCGTCCCGGTCACGCCTTTCGAGGGCGTTGCCGCGCTGCCGCCGAGCGCCGTGAGCGCCAGCCGCTGCGGATAGGGTGCGACGATCTCGCCGCTTTCGGCGCCACGCACCCAGACCGGCATCTCGAACGGTTCGACATGGACATTGGCAAAGCCGAGGCCGGTGAGCGTCGATACCGCCCAACTGCGTGCGCGTGCCTCCGCCTCGGTGCCAGCCAATCGCTGACCGACTTCGGTCGTCAGGCCCTCGACGATGCTCCAGGCGGTATTTGTCGCGCCGCCGGCAGTCGTCACCTGGGCTTTGGCGGCGGGGGCGGCAAGCAGCAGACCGAACAGAAACACGCATCGCATCGTGCCACGCTAGCGTGCTTTTCGCGCCGCGCCAGCACCGGCCGTTGCACGCCGCCGCAGGGCATCCCATGTTTGCCTTGGCGCCAGCCTTGTCCTAGAGGCGCGCGCGTCTTCCATCCCCTCTGCCTTTCGGAGCCGCCCGTGGCCGCGCAATATGCTTTCGTCATGAAGGACATGACCAAAACCTGGCCCGGCGCCCCGAAGCCGGTGCTCAGCAACATCAATCTGCAATTCTACCAGGGCGCCAAGATCGGCATCGTCGGGCCCAACGGCGCCGGCAAGTCGACGCTGATGAAGATCATGGCCGGCATCGACAAGGAGTTCACCGGCGAGGCGTGGCCCGGCGAGAACATCACCGTCGGTTATCTCGCGCAGGAGCCGCAGCTCGATCCTTCGAAGAACGTCCTTGAGAACGTCAAGGACGGCGCGCGCGAAGTCGCCGACATGGTCGATCGCTTCAACGCGATCTCGGCCGAGATGGGCGATCCCAAGGACGACACCGATTTCGATGCGCTGATGGAGGAGATGGGCACCCTTCAGGAAAAGATCGATGCGGTCGACGGCTGGACGCTCGACAATCAGCTCGAGATCGCGATGGAGGCGTTGCGCTGCCCGCCGTCGGACTGGGCGGTCGACAATCTCTCGGGCGGCGAAAAGCGCCGCATCGCGCTCACCCGCCTGCTGATCCAGAAGCCCTCGATCCTGCTGCTCGACGAGCCGACCAACCATCTCGACGCCGAGAGCGTCGATTGGCTGGAGAACCACCTCAAGGAGTATCCGGGTGCGGTGCTGATGATCACCCACGACCGCTATTTCCTCGACAATGTCGTCGGCTGGATTCTCGAGATCGATCGCGGCAAATATTTCCCCTACGAGGGCAATTACTCGACCTATCTCGAGAAGAAGGCGAAGCGGCTCGAGCAGGAGGAGCGCGAGGAGTCCGGCCGCCAGAAGGCGATCAAGGACGAGCTCGAGTGGATCCGTCAGGGTCCGAAGGGCCGCCAGACCAAGTCCAAGGCGCGCATCGCGAAGTTCGATCAGCTCGTCGCCGCGCAGGAGAACCGCACGCCCGGCAAGGCGCAGATCGTCATCCAGGTGCCCGAGCGGCTCGGCGGCAAGGTCATCGAAGTCGAGAACATCTCGAAGAGCTACGGCGACAAGAAGCTGTTCGGCGATCTCTCCTTCACGTTGCCGGCCGGCGGCATCGTCGGCGTGATCGGGCCCAACGGCGCGGGCAAGTCGACGCTGTTCAAGATCATAACCGGCCAGGAAAAGCCGGACGGCGGCACGATCGAGATCGGCTCGACGGTCCATCTCGGCTATGTCGACCAGAGCCGCGACAGCCTCGATCCCAAGAGGAACGTCTGGGAGGAGGTCTCGGACGGGCTCGACTACGTCAAGGTCAACGGCCACGACATGTCGACGCGCGCCTATGTCGGAGCCTTCAACTTCAAGGGCCAGGACCAGCAGAAGAACGTCGGCAAGCTCTCGGGCGGCGAGCGCAACCGCGTCCACATCGCCAAGATGCTCAAGCGCGGCGGCAACGTGCTGCTGCTCGACGAGCCGACCAACGACCTCGACGTCGAGACGCTCGGCGCGCTCGAGGAAGCGATCGAGAATTTCGCCGGCTGCGCGGTGGTGATCAGCCACGACCGCTTCTTCCTCGATCGGCTGGCGACGCACATCCTCGCCTTCGAGGGCGACAGCCATGTCGAATGGTTCGAAGGCAATTTCGAGAGCTACGAGGAAGACAAGCGCCGCCGCCTCGGCGACGCCGCCGACCGTGCCAGCGCGGGGGCCTACAAGAAGCTGACGCGGTAGCTCAAGCTTCGGGAATGTCGATCGCTAACGGGGTCGAGACAGCTTCGAGTCTCGTTCCCAGCGACTGCTGGCGATGCTCGACATAGCCGTCCGGTTCCGGTTTCCAAAATTGGTGGATCGATCCGGCGGCGATGTCGGCCACCCAATATTCGGGCACGCCCGCGGAAGCGTAGAGCAGAGCCTTCGTTCCGAGGTCGTAACGCGCCGTGGTGTCTGCGATCTCGACGAGGAGCGCGACCGTATCGACCGGAACCGGCATGCGCATGCCGGTCGGCTTGAAGCGCGTCACCACGACGTCCGGCTCGGGCATATCGACCGGCGGGATCGCGACGGATACATCCACCCAGGCCTCGTAATCGGGCAGCGCCACCTCCACCACGTCGGCGATCCGTCGAAACAGGCGGCTCTTGAAGCGGGCGTGAGCGCTCAATTGGGAATTCATCGCAACGATCGTTCCCCCGATCAATTCGGTCTTGGCATAGACTTGGAAAGCACCGGTTTCGTCGAGGTGCATGAAATCCTCGATCGTCAGCTTGATGGGCTTCGGTTCCGGCCATGTCTCGAGGACGGTCATCATCGCGATCCTTCTTCACACATCATAGCGGCGACGGAGCCTGCATCAAAGCGCGGCATTGCTCGCATGCTCTGCTATCATGCGTCATGACGATCGAAACGCTGGCTGCGTGGCTCGAACACGAAGGCCTCATATCCCTCGACGCCCCCAGCGCGATCGCGGATGTGGCACGGGTGCGCGCATTGCTCGTCGCGGCGGCGCGCGAGGGCAGGGCGGTGAGCTATTCGGAGCTGCTGGGCGCGCTCGGCCAGCGCTTCACGCGACCGAAGATGCGGGCGCTCTGCAAGACGCTTGATGCGATCGATGAGGGCGCCGCGGCGGCCGGCGAACCGGAGCTTGCGGTCCTGGTCGTGCGCGAGAGTGATCGCTTGCCCGGACAGGGCTGGTGGACCGGAGTCGCCGAGCGGCGCGGTTATGCGGGATCATGGACGGGATCGGACGCGACCGAGCTGGTGCGAGCCATTCAGGAGCAGGCGTTCCGCTATTGGCGCGCGCGCTAGAACTTGTCCGTTTCGATCCGCAGCGCCTCGATCGTTCGCGCGGGTAGCATTTGGCCGAAGGTCAGCTCCTGCCCTTCGGCATAGACGCCGCCCTGCGGCGACCAGAGCTGATGGATCACGCGCGCGTTCACATCGGCCACCCAATATTCGGGCACGCCCTTGCGCGCGTAGAGCTTCGCCTTCCTCCCCAGATCCATGCGCAGCGAGGTGTCCGAGACTTCGACGATCAGCGTGACCGAAGACAGCGGGATCAGGCCTTCTCCGTCTGGCTCGCGCGTGAGCACGATATCAGGCTCAGGCACGCTATGATCGGGCATGGCAACGCTCGCTTCGACGAGAGCGACCATGTCCGGTCCCAACTGCAGCAACGCATCGCGAAGCGCGTCGTAGAGCTTCATCTTGAGGCGGGCATGCGGCCGGTGCTGCGCGTTCACGAAGACGATCTCCCCCTCGATCAGCTCGGTCTTCGCATAGTCGGCGAAGGCACCGATTTCATCGAGCGCGAGATAATCCTCGACGCGCAGCTTGAGCGGCAGGGGCGCCGTGTTGAGAGGACGCTGCTCGGTCACGCCTGCAACCTAGCACGCGCGCGATGCCGGCGCCAACGCGGCGCCGGCATCGCTCAGCCTCAGTAGAAGTCGGCCGGGCTCGGCGTCGGCGCGTTGCAGGCGCGCTGGTTGCCATGTTTGCACGCGTCGGACTGCATGCGCCACGCCTCCATCGCATCGGCATAGGCGCGCTGCTGGTGCGCATAATGCGCCTGGTCGCGCATCGCCTCGTGATGGTTCTGGCGCACCGCGTCGCGATAGGCGGCCATATCGTTGGCATATTGCGCCTGCGCCGCGGCATTGCCCTCGACCTGCCCGCTGCTGCCGGCGGCAACGCTCGCGTTCAGCGCAGTCGTACCGGGATTGCCGGTGGCCGGCGTCGGTGAGTTGGGCGCGTTGTAGCCCATATTATACTGCGCCTGGGCCTGTGCCGGCGTCCGCGCGTCGGGCAGCGGCGCCGGCGTGCTCTGCGCAAGCAGCGGGGTGGCGAGCCCGAGCGCCAGCGTCGCCGACGCAATGAGGTGCGTGCGAAGCGTCATCGATCTTCTCCTCGGATCATGAAGACGCGGCCCGTAACGACCGCCCGAGGAAATCCGTTCCGTGGCTCAGGCCCGACTGAAGACGCCGGTCGCCTCATCGAGTACCTCGAGATGACCGTCGCTGATCGCGAAGCGGGTGCCATGGAGCTTGAGCCTGCCCGCCGCCTCGCGCTCCGGAATGCAGGGGAAGGTGCGCAGGTTGGCGAGGCTGACCTTTACCGCCTCCTGCTCGAGCTGGCGCTGGACGGCGCGATCGGCAGGATCGCCGCCGCCCCCGAGCACGCGGTCGCGCGCCTCGTCGAGCATGTCGACCCAGTGCGCGATGAAGCCGCCCGCACCGGGAGGCGCGCCATCGAAGCGGTGCGTGAGCGCGGCATTGACGCCGCCGCAGAGGCCGTGGCCCATCACGATGACATGCCCGACCTCGAGCTGCGTCACCGCGAACTCCAGCGCCGCCGAGACGCCATGGCGGCCACCGCCGATCTCATAGGGCGGCACCAGCGCGGCGATGTTGCGCACCACGAAGATCTCGCCCGGCGCGACGTCGAAGATCTGCGCGGGATCCACCCGGCTGTCCGAGCAGGCGATCACCATCACGCCGGGCGACTGACCTTCGGCAAGCTCCGCCCAGCGCGCGCGCTGACGCTGCCAGTCGCCGCTGCGGAAACGCTGATAGCCGGCGACGAGACTCTCGAAATCGGACATGGCGTATCCTCAAAGGAAGAGCCGTTCGCCCTGAGCCTGTCGAAGGGCTGTCCTTCTTCTTGAGAAAGAAAGAGCAGGGCTTCGACAGGCTCAGCCCGAACGGTATGTGGGTGCGGGTTAAGAGCCGTGGGCAGGGGTGGCAAGCCCGCGCGTCGGTCGCTATCTGCCTGTTCATGGAACAGACCGTCCCGGCGCGCCCGCCGATTACCCGCAAGCCCGATTGGATCCGCGTCAAGGCGCCCGCCGGATCGGCATTCGCCGAGACCAAGACGCTGATGCGCCGCCTCAACCTCGCCACCGTCTGCGAGGAGGCGGCGTGCCCGAACATCGGCGAGTGCTGGACCAAGAAGCACGCGACTGTGATGATCCTTGGCGACACCTGCACGCGCGCCTGCGCCTTCTGCAACGTCAAGACCGGCATGCCCAAGGCCGTCGATCATGCCGAACCGCAGCATGTCGCCGATGCCGCAGCCGAGCTCGGCCTCACCCATATCGTCGTCACCTCGGTCGATCGTGACGATCTGCCCAACGGCGGCGCGAGCCAGTTCGTCAAGGTGATCGAGGCGCTGCGGCGGACGACGCCGTCGACCACGATCGAAATCCTGACGCCGGATTTCCGCAACAAGGCGCAAGCCGCCGTCGAGGCGATCGTGGCGGCGCGGCCCGACGTCTACAATCACAATCTCGAGACGGTCCCGCGGCTCTATCCGACGATCCGGCCGGGCGCGCGCTATTATGCCTCGCTACGGCTTCTTGAGAGCGTCAAGCGCCACGACGCCTCGATCTTCACCAAGTCGGGAGTCATGCTCGGCCTCGGCGAGGAGCGGCTGGAGGTCCATCAGGTGATGGACGACATGCGCTCGGCCGACATCGATTTCCTGACGATGGGCCAATATCTCCAGCCGACGCCGCGCCATGCCAAGGTGATCGAGTTCGTGAAGCCCGATGCGTTTTCGGCCTATGCCGCGATCGGCCGCGCCAAGGGTTTTCTGCTCGTCGCGGCGAGCCCGCTGACGCGCTCCAGCTACCATGCCGGCGACGATTTCGAGCGCATGCGCGCGGCGCGCGAAGAGCAGTTGGCGAGAGTGAACGCATGAGTGCCGCTCGTCGGCCGTGCGTCCTGAGCGAAGTCGAAGGACGTACCGCGAGCGATGCGTTACGAGCACGCACTTCGACTTCGCTCAGTGCGAGCGGGATCTGGTAGGCAGGTATAAGGCCGGTGCCCCAGCACTCCGAGACGCGGCAGCTTCCCTATACGCCCGAGCAGATGTTCGATCTGGTGGCGGACGTGGCGCGCTACCGCGAGTTCCTGCCGTGGGTGACGGCGGTGCGGGTGCGCTCGGACTCACCGACCGAAATGGTCGCCGATCTCGTCGTCGGCTTCAGCGCGCTGCGCGAACGTTTCACCTCGCGCGTCGCCAAAGAGCGCCCCGCGAGCATCCATGTCGACTATGTCGACGGCCCGCTCAAGCACCTCCACAACGACTGGCGCTTTCGGGCGGACGGCCAAGGCGGCTGCTTCGTCGATTTCTCGGTGGATTTCGCATTTCGGTCGCGCATGTTCGAGGCGCTGGCGGGGCAGGTGTTCGATCGCGCGCTCCGCAAGATGATCGGCGCGTTCGAGACCCGCGCCGCCGCGCTCTACCCCTCGCGTGCCGTCGACGGCAGCAACAGATCGAGCGCGACCAGCGCCGCCTGATGGCGAATCGCCGAACGGCCGATATCGCCGAAATCGCGGCTGTCGGCGGTGACGTCGTTGGGATCGCCGTCGCGGACCGCACGCGCGAAGACGACGGTGCCGACGGGTTTCTTCTCACTGCCGCCGCCGGGGCCGGCGATGCCGGTGATCGCGACCGCGACATCAGCGTGGCTCTTCGCGAGCGCGCCGCGTGCCATCGCCCAGGCCACGGCGATCGACACCGCGCCGAATGTCTCCAGCACGTCGAGGCTGACGCCCAGCACCTCGAGCTTCGCTTCGTTGGCGTAGGTGACGAAGCCCGCCTCGAACACGTCCGAAGCGCCGGCGATGTCGGTCAGCGCCGCGGAGACGAGGCCGCCGGTGCAGCTCTCCGCCACCGCCACGCGCAAGCCAGCGGCGCGGTTCGCGTCGACGACGCGGTGCGCGAGGTCGGTCAGCTCGCGCGAGAGATCGATCGCGTCGGCGGCTGCGCTCACATATCCTCCGGAAGCCTGATGGTCGCGACCGCCTGCGCCGCCATGCCTTCGCTACGGCCGGTGAAGCCCAGGCGCTCGGTCGTCGTCGCCTTGACGCTAGTCCGCCGCAGCGGGAGTCGCAACAGCTCTGCGATGCGCGCGCGCATCGCCTCGCGATGCGGCCCGATCTTGGGCGCCTCGCAGACGATCGTCACGTCGACATGATCGATGATGCCGCCGCGCGCGGCCACGAGATCGCGCGCGTGCGCGATGAAGGCGGCGGAGTCGGCGCCCTTCCACTGCGGATCGGAGGGCGGGAAGTGGCTGCCGATGTCGCCGTCGCCGATCGCGCCGAGCAGCGCGTCGGTGATCGCGTGCAGGCCGACATCGGCGTCGCTGTGGCCGGCAAGCGCCTTTGCGTGGGGAACGCGGACGCCGCAGACCATGACATGATCGCCGGCATCGAAGGCGTGGACGTCGAACCCCATGGCGGTCCGCGCGATCATGCGTGCGGCGAGGCGGCGCTCGGCGGCGGCGAAGTCTTCGGGGTGCGTCACCTTGGCCAGCATCTCGTCTCCCGCGACCATCGCAACGCGCAGGCCGGCCTCGCGCGCCAGCTGGGCATCGTCGCCGGCATTGCCGCCGGCAGCGGCACGATGCGCGGCAAGGATCGCGCCGAAGCGGAACGCCTGCGGTGTCTGCACGCGCATCAGGCCGTCGCGCGGCGCGGGATCGCCGAGCAGCCCCGCATCGCGAGCCAGGCTGTCGACGACCGGCAGCACCGGCACCGCACCATCATCCCCATCGAGCGCGGCGAGCAGCCGGTCGACTACCGCGCCCGGCACAAAAGGACGTGCGGCGTCATGGATCAGCACGCGATCCGCGCCGCCGGCCGCCGCGATCGCCTCGAGCCCGGCGAGCACCGAAGCCTGCCGCACCGCGCCGCCGACGACCGGCGCCAGCGCATCCACCTTGATGTGCCCGCGATAGAGTTCGCTCTGTTCCTGCCCGATCACCGGTTGCACCGCCGCGATGGCAGGGTGACGCGCGAGGCTCGCGATCGCATGCGCGAGCACGGCGTTACCGCCGAGCGACGCATATTGCTTGGGGACGGCGGAGCCCGCACGCGAGCCGGTGCCGCCGGCCACCACGATCGCTACCGTTCGGAGAGAGGTTTCAGGCATTTGCGGGGCGCCTAGCCGAGCGCGGCGAGTCTCGCCAGCCTTGCGCGCGCACGCAGTTGCCGCTACGCGGATTGCCGCTTTTTTGGGCAGATTTGATGCGCACGCTGAAACCGATCAAGATCGGTCCCGTCACGATCGAGACGCCGGTGATCCTGGCGCCGATGACCGGCGTCAGCGACTTGCCGTTCCGAAAGATCGTGCGGCGCTATGGATCGGGGCTCAACGTCACCGAGATGATCGCCAGCCAGGCGGCGATCCGCGAGACCCGCCAGTCGCTCCAGAAGGCGGCGTGGGATCCGAGCGAGGAGCCGGTCTCGATGCAGCTTGTCGGCTGCACCGCGCGCGAGATGGGGGAGGCGGCGAAGCTCAGCGAGGAGCGCGGCGCGGCGATCATCGACATCAACATGGGCTGCCCGGTCCGCAAGATCGTCAACGGCGATGCCGGCTCGGCGCTGATGCGCGACCTCAAGCTTGCCGCCGCGCTGATCGAGGCGACGGTGAAGGCGGTGAAGGTGCCGGTGACGCTCAAGATGCGGATGGGCTGGTGCCACGACAGCCTCAACGCGCCGGAGCTCGCGCGCATCGCCGAGGATCTCGGCGTCAAGATGATCACCGTCCACGGCCGCACCCGCAACCAGATGTACAAGGGCGAGGCCGACTGGGCGTTCGTCCGCAACGTCAAGCAGGTGGTTTCGCTGCCGGTGATCGTCAACGGCGACATCTGCTCGGCGAACGATGCGAAGACGGCGCTCGACCTTTCCGGTGCGGACGGGGTGATGATCGGGCGCGGCGCCTATGGCAAGCCGTGGCTGCTCGCGATTGTGATGAATGTGTTGACGGGCAGGAGCGGGCTCAGCGAAGCACCGTCGCTTTCCGAGCAATACGACGTCATCGCAGAGCATTATGAAGCGATGCTCGCGCACTATGGCATCGAAACCGGCGTCAACATGGCGCGCAAGCATATCGGTTGGTACACCAAGGGCCTGGCCGGCTCGGCGGAGTTCCGCAACGCCGTCAACCAGGAACCGGACCCTCGTAGGGTTCGCGTCATGCTCGCCGAATTCTACGCTCCATGGCGCTACCGGGCGGCAGCCTGATCCGCTTCGGCCGTCGCGCGCAGCCCGCCGCGGAAGGCCCGAACGAGCGCGATTTCTTCGCGGCGATGCCGACCCCGCTCGTCGTCGTCGATGGCGAGGGCCGCGTGCAGCGCGCAAATGCCGCCGCCGAGATGCTGTTCAACAGCGGCCAGCCGGCGCTTGCCGGCAAGCCGCTCGCCGCGCTGATCGGCCTCGCCGACGCGCACCCCGCGATTGCCGGCGTCGCCGCCGATGCGCCGTTCGCCGCCTATGACGTCGAGCTGACGCTGGCACCGCGCAGGCACCATCGCGCCGATCTGCTCGCGGCGCCGTTGCCCGAGCATCCCGGCTGGCGGATCGTCGCGATCCACGGCAGCGCGCATTCGGTGGTCAACCGCCGCGCCGACCGCCACGGCGGCACCCTCACCGCCGTCGCCGCCGCCGCGATGCTCGCGCACGAGATCAAGAACCCGCTTTCGGGCATCCGCGGCGCGGCGCAGTTGCTCGAGGCGAGCGCCGATAAGGACAGTATCGATCTCACCCGTCTCATCCGTAACGAGGTCGACCGTGTCGCCGCGCTGATCGACCGCATGGAGGGCTTCACCGACACGCGCGCGCTCGACGTCAGCCCGCAGAACATCCACGCGATCCTCGGCCATGCCCGCGAAGTCGCCTTGTCGGGCTTCGCCCGCGGGCTGCCGATCCGCGAGCTCTACGATCCCTCGCTGCCGCCGGTGCTCGGCCATAAGGACTCGCTCATTCAGGTGATCATCAATCTGCTCAAGAATGCCGCCGAAGCTATTGCGACAACGAGGCGAGGCGGCGCGATCACGCTCACCACCGCTTATCGCCACGGCGTCTCGGTGGCGGCGCAACGCGGCGATGGGCGGGTGCCGCTGCCGATCGAGGTCTGCGTGATCGACGACGGACCGGGGCCGCCGGACGGCATCGCCGAACATCTGTTCGATCCGTTCGTGACGTCGAAGAAGACGGGCGGCGGCCTCGGCCTCACGCTCGTCGAGAAGCTGATCCGCGATCAGGGCGGCATCGTCGAATATGCCCGCGAGGGCGAGCCTCCGCGGACCGTCTTCCGGCTGCTGCTGCCGCGCGCCGGAGGCAAGGCATGAGGTACCGGCTATGAGCGGCGCGCGCGTTCTCGTCGTCGACGACGATGCCGCGATCCGCACGGTCGTGCGCGAGGCGCTGCGGCGCGAGGGCCATCTCGTCGAGACGGCAGCGAGCCTTGCCGAGCAGCGGCGGGCGCTGACCAGCTTCGCGCCGCATGTGCTCATCACCGACGTGGTTCTGCCCGACGGCAATGGGTTGGATGTCGTTCCTGAGACACTGCGCGATCATCCCAGCCTGCCGATCATCGTGCTTTCCGCGCAGAACACTCTGGCGACGGCGGTGCGCGCCACCGAGCAGGGCGCGTTCGATTATCTGCCGAAGCCGTTCGATCTCGAGGAGCTCGCCCGCGCGGTCGAGAGCGCGTTGGCGACGCGGGCCGGCGCCGGCGACGCGCCCCACCACCGCCAGCCCGGCGACGAACTGCCGCTGATCGGCCGCTCGCCGCCGATGCAGGAGGTCTATCGCACGATCGCGCGCGTCGTCGCCAACGACCTCACCGTGCTGATCCTCGGCGAGAGCGGCACCGGCAAGGAACTCGTCGCGCGCGCGATCCACGATCTTGGACCGCGCGGGGCCCGCCCGTTCGTCGCGGTCAACATGGCGGCGATCCCGCGCGAGCTGATCGAAAGCGAGCTGTTCGGCCATGAGCGCGGCGCGTTCACCGGCGCGGCGCAGCGCAGCGCCGGCCGCTTCGAGCAGGCGCAGGGCGGCACGCTGTTCCTCGACGAGATCGGCGACATGCCGGCCGAGGCCCAGACGCGCTTGCTGCGCGTGCTCCAGCAGGGCGAGTTCACCACCGTCGGCGGCGCGCGCGCGATCAAGGCCGACGTGCGCATCATCGCCGCCACGCACAAGGATCTGCCGCGGCTGATCGCCGAGGGCGGCTTCCGCGAGGATCTCTATTACCGCCTCAACGTGGTGCCGGTGCGGCTGCCGGCGCTCCGCCAGCGTGCCGACGACGTCGCCGAGCTGGCGCGCCACTTCCTCGATCGCGCCGCCGCCGACGGTCTGCCGCGCAAGACGCTGAGCGCCGAGGGCATCGGGCGGCTGGCGCGGCACGACTGGCCCGGCAACGTCCGCGAACTCGAGAATTTGATGCGGCGCCTCGCCGCGCTCAGCCGCGAGGATGTGATCGGCGTCGCCGCGATCGACCAGCAGCTCGACGGCCAGCGACATCGCGAACCGGATGCGATCGCGGAGGGCGAGGAAGGCGATCTCGCGCAATCGATCGAAACGCATCTCGCGCGTTACTTCGCCACCTTCGGCCGCGATCTGCCGCCTGACGGGCTCTACGATCGGCTGATCGCCGAGGTCGAGCGGCCGCTGCTCCGCCTCACGCTTGCCGCGGTCAAAGGCAACCAGCTGCGCGCCGCGCGCCTGCTCGGCATCAACCGCAACACGCTGCGCAAGAAGCTCGGCGAGCGCGGCATCGACGCGGCGGACGTGCGGAAGATGGGGTAGCGTCGAACGTTCGACCGGTGCCGCGCAGAGGACAGCTGCGAGAGCATCAACGGCAGGTGCACGAGAAGCCCCTCATGGAAGGGAGGGGAGAGGCTCGTTGCGAACGTACGATGCCAAAAGCTGAGCGTCGAAGCCCACGCAGCAGCGTCATCCCAGCGAAGGCTGGGATCTCGTGCGGCTGAACCGACGCCCAAATTAGCCGAGACCCCAGCTTTCGCTGGGGTGATGGAGTGCACAAAAGGCCCGCTGAGCCGCTTCGAGAAGCTGTCGCCGGAGTGCCGCGCGGGCACGCCCATCCGAATGCCGCCTCACGCGCAACTGTGTTTTCCTTGCAACGCCACCGTGTTAGACAGGCCACGTGGAGCCACAGTCGCCGCCGGCAACATCTGGGCGCCGTCGCCTGCTGCGCCGCCTGCGGCTGGCGCGGCGAGGCGGGGGCTGGCTCGCGTTCGTCGAAGTCGCGATCCTGCTCGCCTGGATCGCGATCTTCGCGACCAGCTATCTCACGCTGACCGGTTCGGACGCGTCGCAGCGGCTGCTGACGCCGCTTGCGGTCGCGCTGCTGCTCGTCGCCAATCTCGTGCCACTGATGACGCTGTTCGTGCTGATCGCGCGACGCATCGCGCGGCGGCGTGCGCGGCGCTCGATCGTCGGCGGCGAAGGGCGGCTGCACGTCCGCCTCGTCGCGCTGTTCTCGGTGATCGCGGCGGTGCCGACGCTGCTCGTCGTCGTCGGCGCGTCGATCCTCTTCCAATACTTCGTGCAGTTCTGGTTCTCGGACAAGGCGCGCGTCGTGCTCGCGAATGCGGATCGCGTGGCGCAGGCCTATGTGACGGAGAACAAGCAGCGCATCGAAGGCGAAATCAGGCCGATGACGGGCGATCTTGCCAACGTGCTGACGCTCGTCCCGATCGACGATCCGCGCTTCTCGGCCGCATTTGCGCGCCAGGTGACCTACCGCGCGCTGAGCGAGGCGGCGATCATCACGCTCGACAAGGCGGGCGCGCCGCATCTGCTCGGCGGCGCCAATCTCGACGACCGCCCGGTCGAGGCGCGGCTGCCGCCGACGGCGCGGCACGGATTGCCCAGGGGCACTCCCTATGTTTCGACCGCGTCGGGCGACCGGGTGGAGGCGGCGATGCCGCTCGATCGCGCCGGCACGGTGTTCGTGTACGCGTCACGCCGCGTCGATCCGCAGGTGCTGATGCAGACGGCGCGGGCGCGGTCGGCGCTGGGCGACTATAACCGGCTGATCAAGCGTTCGCGGACGCTGCAGTTGCGCTTCAACGTCGCGCTGCTGCTGCTCTCGCTGCTGATCGTCGCGATCGCCATCGTCATCGCGCTCAACGTCGCCGATCGGCTGGTGCGGCCGATCAACGATCTCGTCGACGCCGCGCGCCGCATCACCACCGGCGATCTCTCGACGCGCGTCGCGACGCAGATCCGCCGCGACGAGGTCGGTACGCTGGCCACCGCGTTCAACCGCATGACGCGCCGCCTCGAGGAGCAGACCGGCGCGCTCGTTTCCGCCAACAGTCAGCTCGAGAATCGCCGCGCCTTTACCGAGGCGGTGCTGACTGGCGTCAGCGCCGGCGTCATCTCGGTCGATCCCGAGCGGCGCGTGCGGCTGATCAACCGTTCGGCGCAGACGCTGCTCGAGACCGGCGAGGATCCGATCGATCGGCCGCTCGCCGAAATCGCGCCCGAGCTCGACGCGCTCTTCGTCGACGAAGCCGAGCGGCGCGAAGCGGTCGTGCAGATCCGGTTGGCACGCGAGCAGCGCACGCTCGCGGTCACGCGCGCGGTGACCGCCAACGGCTCGGTCATCACCTTCGACGACATCACCCAGCAGCTCAACGATCAGCGCCGCGCCGCCTGGGCGGACGTCGCGCGGCGGATCGCGCACGAGATCAAGAACCCGCTGACGCCGATCCAGCTCGCCGCCGAGCGGCTTCAACGTCGATACGGGCGTGAGGTGACGAGTGACCCGGCGATCTTCGAGCGGCTGACCGGCACGATCGTCCGCCAGGTCGGCGACCTGCGGCGGATGGTCGACGAATTCTCCTCCTTCGCGCGCATGCCCAAGCCGGTGTTCCGGCCCGAGCAGCTCGTCGACATCGCGCGGCAGGCGCTGTTCCTGCACGAGGTCGCGCATCCGAACGTGCGGTTCGGGCTCGAGGCGCCCGATCCCTCGCCGGTGATGGTGTGTGATCGCCGCCAGCTCGGCCAGGCGCTCACGAACATCGTCAAGAACGCGGTCGAAGCGATTGAAGCGAAAGGTGAGGACGTTTCAGGTGGCGTATCGATGCAGATCCTGGAAGAACCGGGCGGCCGGATCGCGATCGAGGTCGCGGACGACGGCATCGGCCTGCCAGCCGACCGCGAGCGCATCACCGAGCCCTATATGACGACGCGCAGCCGCGGCACCGGTCTCGGCCTCGCGATCGTCAAGAAGATCGCCGAGGAGCATCTCGGCTCGATCGCCTTCTCGGATCGCCCGGGCGGCGGCACGCTGGTGCGGCTCGCGTTCGACGGCGCCGCGCTGGCGTCGCTCGCGACGCCGGACGAGGGCGGAAGCAATCATAACGAGGACGAGCCGCCGGTGGCGGCGCTGACACGCGGAAGGATCGGCTGAATGGCGCTCGACGTGCTGATCGTGGATGACGAGCGCGATATTCGCGAACTCGTCGCCGGCGTGCTCGAGGATGAAGGCTATGCGCCGCGCGGCGCGGCGGATTCGGACGCGACGCTGGCGGCGATCGCCGAGCGGCGGCCGAGCCTCGTGCTGCTCGACGTCTGGCTGCAGGGCTCCAAGCTTGACGGGCTCGAGCTACTCGACGAGATCAAGCGCCGGGATCCGACGCTGCCGGTGCTCGTCATCTCCGGCCACGGCAATCTCGATACCGCCGTCGCCGCGATCCGACGCGGCGCGGTCGACTTCATCGAAAAACCGTTCGAGGCGGAGCGGCTGCTGCTGCTCGTCGCCCGCGCGACCGAGACCGAGCGGCTGAAGCGCGAGAACGCATCGCTGCGCGCGCAGGTCGGCCGCGAGGAGGAGCTGACCGGCACGTCGGGCGGGATCAACGGCGTACGCGCGACGCTGAAGCGCGTCGCCGCGACCGGCAGCCGGGTGCTGATCAGCGGCCCCGCCGGCGTCGGCAAGGAGGTCGCCGCGCGCCTGCTCCACAATTGGAGCAACCGCGCACAGGGCCCGTTCGTCGTCGCCGCCGCCGCGCTGATGACGCCCGAACGAGTCGAGGAGGAGCTGTTCGGGATGGAGGAGGGGGGCGAGCTCGCCCGCCCCGGTCTGCTCGAGCAGGCGCATGGCGGCACGCTGTTCCTCGACGAGGTGGCGGACATGCCGCTCACCACCCAGGGCCGAATCCTCCACATGCTCACCGCATCGAGCTTCACGCGGGTCGGCGGGCAGCGGCTGGTGCGCGTCGACGTGCGCATCGTCTCCGCGACCGCACGCGCGCTCGACGAGGAGATCAGGGCCGGCCGCTTCCGCGAGGATCTCTATTACCGGCTCAACGTCGTGCCCGTGCACCTGCCGGCGCTCTCGGACCGGCGCGAGGACATCCCGTCGCTCGCCGCGCACTTCGCCGCGCGCTACGCCGCCGAGCGGCGCGTGCCGACGCCCGAACTTGGCGAGGAAGCCGTCGCCGCGCTGCAATCCTATGACTGGCCGGGCAATGTCCGCCAGCTCCGCAACATCATCGAGCGGACGATGATCATGGCGCCCCTCGACCGGCTCGCGCGGATCGACGCGGACATGCTGCCGCCCGAGCTGCTGTCCGAGCAGGCGCGGCTCAGCCCTGGCGAGGCGGCGCGCTCGATCATGGGCACGCCGCTGCGCGAGGCGCGCGAGACGTTCGAGCGCGAATATCTCCGCGTTCAGATCCGGCGCTTTTCCGGCAACATATCGCGCACCGCGACGTTCATCGGCATGGAGCGATCGGCGCTGCACCGGAAGCTCAAATCGCTCGGCCTCGCCGATGCGCGCGATGAGGAGGAGTGACGGCGAGCGCCTATGAGAAAGGGGAGTTTACCTCCCTGCTGCATTGCAATATAGTTTTGGCCGCGTGCGCATGATGCGCGGGCACCGGACGCCAGGGAACGGCGCGAATGCGGGGGAACACCCCGCCAAAAAGGCGGAGATCACGAGATGGCCGAGAAGGTCAACAACCTCCAGGATATCTTCCTCAACACGCTGCGCCGCACAAAAACTCCGGTGACGATGTTCCTCGTCAAGGGTGTGAAGCTGCAGGGCATCATCACTTGGTTCGACAATTTCTCGGTGCTGCTCCGGCGCGACGGCCAATCGCAGCTCATCTACAAGCACGCGATCTCGACGGTGATGCCGGCGCATCCGCTCGATCTGTCCGCGATCGATACCGCCTTCGCCGAATCCAAGCGCGGCACGCTGCTGCAGGACGTCTTCCTGCACGCCGTGAAGGCGGCGCGCGAGCCGGTCACGATGTTCCTCGTCAACGGCGTGATGCTCCAGGGCGAGATCGCGGCGTTCGATCTGTTCTGCATGCTGCTGCGGCGCGACGGGCTCAGCCAGCTCGTCTACAAGCATGCCATCTCGACGGTGCAGCCGGCGCACCCGGTCAACCTCGCCGAGGTCGACGCGGCGGCGGAGGAAAGTTGAGCGGTTTCGCCAGGGAAGGCGACGACGGCGTCGCGCGCGGCGGCCGGGCCATCGTCGCGCTGCCGGAGCTGGGGCGCAGCGAGACGCTGCGCTCGACCGACGCGCGGCTCGCCGAGGCAGCGGGGCTCGCGGCGGCGATCGGCCTCGATGTCGTCGAGCGCGTGTCCTACAAGGTGCGTGAGCCGCGTCCGGCGACCTTGTTCGGCAAGGGCCAGGTCGAGGATCTCGCGACGCATGCCCGCGCCGACGAGGCGGAGCTCGTCGTCGTCGACGGCACGGTGACGCCGATCCAGCAGAAGAATCTCGAGACCGCGCTCGGCACCAAGGTGATCGACCGCACCGGCCTCATCCTCGAAATCTTCGGCGAGCGCGCCGCGACCGCCGAGGGCCGCCTCCAGGTCGAGCTCGCCCATCTCGACTATCAGGCCGGCCGCCTCGTCCGCAGCTGGACCCACCTCGAGCGCCAGCGCGGCGGCTTCGGCTTCCTCGGCGGCCCCGGCGAAACCCAGATCGAGGCCGACCGTCGCATGATCCGTGATCGCATGGCCAAGCTGCGCCGCGAGCTCGCCGAGGTCAGCCGCACGCGCGGGCTCCATCGTGCGCGGCGCCAGCGTGCGCCGTGGCCGGTGATCGCGCTGGTCGGCTACACCAATGCCGGCAAGTCGACGCTGTTCAACCGGCTGACCGGCGCCGGCGTCATGGCCGAGAACCTGCTGTTCGCGACGCTTGACCCCACGATGCGGCAGATCAGCCTGCCAGGCATCGACAAGGCGATCCTGTCCGACACCGTCGGCTTCGTCTCGGACCTGCCGACGCAGCTCGTCGCCGCGTTCCGCGCGACGCTCGAGGAGGTGACGACCGCCGATCTCATCGTCCACGTCCGCGACGTGGCGCACCCGGACAGCGCGGCGCAGGCCGACGACGTCGCGCATGTGCTCGAGGAGATCGGCGCGCGCGGCGAAGACGGGGCGGGCGGGGCGCCGCTGATCGAGGCCTGGAACAAGGTCGACGCCATCGACGACGAGCAGCGCACCTTGCTGTTGAACGAGGCGGCGCGGCGCGACGACGTCGTGCCGATCTCGGCGATCACCGGCGAGGGCGTCGATGCGCTGCGCGAGGCGATGGCCGCGCGGGTCACGGCGGGCGCGCAACTCTACCAGCTTTCGCTCGACGTCGCCGACGGCGCATCGCTCGCCTGGCTGCACGAACATGGCCGCGTGATCGACGAGACGGTAGAGGGCGAGCGCATGGTCATCGAGGTCTGCCTAAGCGACGCGGTCCACGATCGCTTCGTCGCGCGGCAGGAGAGCGGGGCGCGAGGCGGCGGCTGAGGCCCACTAGCGGCCATTAAACTCGGGCCGTTCGCAAAGCCTTTGTCCCGCGCTATTGTTCGTGGATGAGCGCTCGCGCCGATCTACCTATCACCTTCTACGCCAAGCCGCCTGGTATCTGGCAGTTGTTGTTTTGGGGAGCGTGGACAGCTTTTTCGTTGCTGCTGGCGTTAGGTTGGTAGCCTGAGCCCTTCGCCACCGGTCGCTTTTCTATCATGCTTGGAGTGGCAGCAATCTTCGCTACATTCTTGGTCTCTACATGGAAACGCCGCCGACGTGATATCAAGCCTGCAGTCGTCGTTTCGGCGAAAGGACTACTGTTTCGACCGGAGACAAGCTTTGAGCAAGCCGTTCGATAGAACCAGTTGAAAAGGATCGTGGACGATCGGCGCGGATCGATTGTTTTCGATACCATCGATAACAAGCGGCTCGGTGGACGAGCGCTGCTCTTCTTCCCTACTGGGATTTACGTCTCTGACACGTGCCGGACAAAAAGCGGGGGCAGGCTTGCTCTGATGATTGCTAACTTATGGAGCGAGCTGGCGGCAGGTGCCAGTTGATAGGCCGTCCTCGCTTCGCGAAGCGGGCGGTGCCCTTTCCACGATAAACAGCCGTTCGCCCTGAGCGAAGTCGAAGGACACGCGTGGAGGGTGGCTGTGCTTCGACTGCGCTCAGCACGAACGGAGACTGGAGGCGCGCAGGTCGACAAAGCTCGACGTCGCCTGTCCAAATTAAGAACACATAAAGAACATTCTTGACATTTCGCCCACGTTCCGCTATAAGCCTCGCCGTCGCGCGACGCTCTTGATCAGGGCCGAACCGCGGCGGGATGGGACGGCGCGGTGCACTCGCGTCGCGATCGTCCGGACGGCCGGCGCGCCAGGGCCTTCGGGGTCGAAAACCCTGACGCAACGATCATCCACCAGGCCAGCGCCAGGCTTCCATGCTCGTGCCCAAAACGGCATGGCCCGCGGCGTCCGCCACAACGAGCCAGTTCCCGCCACCGGCCCGACGCGCCGACGGAAATGGGCGAGGTGCTCTCGGGAGACAACTGAGACACTCCCACAGCCCCGATGGCCGCGAGGCACGCGAGGGGCGCCGGCCGTTTCTCCCGCTCCTGAGCCGAGCCGCCGGAGAGGTGCGCGCGGATTTCCAACAGTCTGCGACGGTAGCTTCGATGACCTTGGAGCGCCTTGCGATCGATTTCCCAACCGCCGTGCTCCTGCGAAAGCAGGAGCCGTAGCCGATAGCGAAGCGCCCCCGAACAGCGGGGCTCCTGCTTTCGCAGGAGCACGGATGCGCTGCCCGAACCCATGTGCTCCGGCGCAGGCCGGAGCGGTGGAGACGAAACCATGACGTTTGACGCCGGCACTCCGGTCCCCGGGCCCCCGCAAAATCGTATTTTGCAGGGCGCCCCAGCGCCGGAGCACGGGCTCAGCGCGACTTTTCCTCGGCTTTCGCGCGCTGCCACAGCGCCTCTTTCTCCTCGAGACTCAGCGCCGCGAAGCCCGCGCCGCCGAGCTTTTCCATCGCCGCGAAGCGGCGCTCGAACTTGGCGTTGGCGGCGCGCAGCGCGGCCTCGGCATCGAGCCCAAGATGGCGCGCCCAGTTGACCACCGCGAAGAGCAGGTCGCCGATCTCTTCCGCGCGAGTGGCGCCGTCGGCGGCATCGCTCTCGGCGAGTTCCTCGGAAACCTTGGCGCGCGGACCGTCCGCATCGGGCCAATCGAAGCCGACGCGCGCGGCGCGCTTCTGCAGCTTCTCGGCGCGGAGCAGCGCCGGCAGGCCGAGCGCGACGCCGGCCAGCGCGCCGGCCGCCGTGCCACGCTCGGCCGCCTTGATGCTCTCCCAATCCGCGATGACGTCATCACCGCCATCGTGTTTCGGGCCAAAGATATGCGGGTGGCGGCGCTCCATCTTGTCGGCGATGCCGGCGAGCACGTCGGCGAGATCGAAGGCGCCGATTTCCTCGGCCATGCGCGCGTGGAACACGACCTGGAGCTGGAGATCGCCGAGCTCGTCCTTGAGCGCCGCGAGATCCTCGCGGGCGATCGCGTCGGCGACCTCATGGGCTTCCTCGATGGTGTACGGCGCGATGGTCGCGAAGCTCTGCGCGCGATCCCAGGCGCAGCCGGTTTCCGGATCGCGGAGGCGGGCCATGATCCCCGCCAGCCGCGTGATACCGTCGCGCACGCGCGTCACGTCCTCAGCCATCGCTCACTCCGCATCCAGAGGAGATCGCCGGCACGGCGGAAGGCGATGCGATCGAAGCCCCCTCTCGCACCACGATCTCAGTCTGATAATATACATTATGTAAACTCGGGAGAGCTATGGTCGTGCTTGGGCATGACCGGCTCCACATCAGCGCTCCACCAGCCGCGCGACGGCCCAGACCGCCGCGAAGATCGCGATCCACGCGAGCGCGAGCAGAAGCATCCGGCGTGTCGACAGCTGCCGCGCGAGCAATCCGCGGCCGACGAGCACGAGCCATCCGAGCAGGACGACCACCCCGGCGATCTGCACCATGCTCATGGCCGCCGATGCACGGCCGCCCTCACGCGAAGCTCAGCTCCATGCCGTCGTAACCTGGCTCGACGCCGTCGGGCAGCTCGGCCTTGAGCGCGGCATAGTCCATGCTGTTGTCCATGTGGACGAGCACCGCCCAGCCCGGCTTCAGCCGCCCGATCCAACCGAGCGCGGTATCGAGGCTCGGATGCGTCGGATGCGGTTTGCGGCGCAGCGCATCGACGATCCAGACGTCGACGCCCTTGAACAGCTTCGCCATGTCGTCGGTGAGCGCGTTGAGGTCGGTCGAATAGCCGGCCGAATAGCCCTGCCAGTCGAAGCGCAGCCCCGCCGAGCTGATCGCGCCGTGCGGCTGGTCGACCGCGCGCACGCGGATGTCGCCGATCGTCACGTCGTCGCCGAGATCGTGCATCTTCACCGTCGGCGGATAATAGCCTTCGAGGCCTTCGAAGGCGTAGGCGAAGCGCCGCTGCAGCGATGCCGACGCCTCGGGACGCGCATAGCCCGGGACAGCGGCCCGCGTCCCGATCGCGATCTGGCGGAGATCGTCGATGCCATGGCTGTGGTCGGCGTGATCGTGCGTCCAGATCACCGCATCGACGCTGGCGACGCGCGCGTCGAGCAACTGCTCGCGCAGATCCGGCGATGTATCGACGAGGATGCGCGTGCGATCGGTCTCGACCATGATCGAGGCGCGCCGGCGCCGGTTCTTCGGCTCCGACGGATTGCACGTGCCCCAGTCGTTGCCGATCCGCGGCACGCCCGACGAGGTGCCGCTGCCGAGGATGCGCAGCCTCATGCCCGTGCCTTGGCGAACAGGTCGAAGAAGTTGCGCGAGGTCGTCGCCGCGAGCGCCGCGACGTCGATGCCACGCAGGTCCGCGAGCATCTTCGCAGTATCGGCGACGAAAGCCGGCTCGCAGGGCTTGCCGCGGTTCGGCACCGGCGCGAGAAACGGCGCATCGGTTTCCACGAGCAGCCGATCCTCGGGCAATCTGGATGCCGTCTCCTGCAAGTCCTTGGCGTTCTTGAACGTCACGATGCCCGAGATCGAGATGTAGAAGCCGAGCGCCAGCGCCTTGGCGGCGAAGTCGGCGCTCGCCGTGAAGCAGTGGATCACGCCGCCGAACCCGCCCCTCCCCATCTCATCGGTCAGTATTGCTGCCGTTTCTTCCTCGGCGTCGCGGGTGTGGACGATCAACGGCAGCCCGGTCTCGCGTGCCGCTGCGATGTGGGCGCGGAAGCTCGCACGCTGCCGCTCGCGATCGCTGTGGTCATAATAATAGTCGAGACCGGTCTCGCCGATGCCGATCACGCGCGGATGCCGCGCCTGCCCCACCAGCTTGGCGGCACCGACATCGGGATGTTGGTCCGCCTCGTGCGGATGGATGCCGACCGACGCCCAGACGTCCGGCTCGCGCTCGGCGGTGGCGATGACGTCACCCCATTCGCGCTCGCGCGTAGAGATATTGAGCATCGTCGTGACGCCGCGCGCGCGGGCATGCGCCAGCACCTCGGCTTGGCGCTCGACGAGCTTGGGGTAATTGAGGTGGCAGTGGCTATCCACGAACATGGGGCCGCAGATAGGCGCTGCGCTGCAGCGTGGAAAGCGCTTTGCCGCCCTCGTCTTCCGCCTTCTTCCGTTAAAGTTCAGAGTTCCAGCCGCGGAAAAACGCCCTGCGGCTGCGGCAACACGGTGCCCGGCGCGAGCGGCCGATCGAGCGCGGCGAGATCGCGGGCGTCGGCGTGCTGGCCGAGCTGGTCGAGCAGCGCGTCGGCAGCGGACGGGATCGCCCAGCGCGCCAGGATGGCGAGCTGGCGGACGGCCTCGGCGGTCGAATAGAGGATCGCGTCGGCGGCTGCCGGATCGGTCTTGCGCAGCGCCCAAGGCGCAGCCTCGGCGAAGAAGCCGTTGGCGTCGCGCACGCCTTCCCAGAGAATTTCCAGCGCGCGATGCAGCGCGAGATCGTCCATCGCCGACGAGATCCCACGAAGCAGGCCAGCGCTGTCGATCACCGTGTGCGACGCCCCCTTCGCCGGCACCACGCCGCCGCACTGCTTGGCGATCATCGAAAGGCAGCGCTGCGCGAGATTGCCGAGGCCATTGGCGAGATCGGCGTTCACGCGGGTGACGATGGCATCGTGGCTGTAGCTGCCGTCCTGCCCGAAGCTGACTTCGCGCAGCAGGAAGTATCGCAGCGCATCGACGCCATAGAGCTGCGCCATCTCGATCGGATCGACGACGTTGCCGACCGACTTGGACATCTTCTCGCCGCGATTGAGCAGGAAGCCGTGCGCGAACACCTGTTTCGGCAGCGGCAGGCCTGCCGACATCAGGAAGGCGGGCCAATAGACCGCGTGAAAGCGCACGATATCCTTGCCGATGACGTGCACGTTGGCTGGCCAGTAGCGCTCGTAATCCGCTGTCTTGTCGGGATAGCCTAGCCCCGTGAGATAGTTGGTAAGCGCATCGACCCAGACATACATGACATGCTTCTGGTCGTTGGGCCCGGGGCTATCCGGCACCGGCACGCCCCAATCGAAGCTGGTGCGCGAAATCGAGAGATCGGAAAGCCCACCGCGCACGAAGCTCGCCACCTCGTTGCGCCGCGTTTCCGGGCGGACGAAATCGGGTTCGCGGTCATAGAGTTCGAGCAGCTTGTCCTGATAGGCCGATAGTCGGAAGAACCAGCTCTCCTCGACCGTCCACTCGACCGGCGTGCCCTGCGGCGAGAGCTTCGCCCCCCCTTCCCCTTCGATCAGCTCGTCCTCGCCATAAAAGGCTTCGTCGCGAACCGAATACCACCCCTCGTAACGGCCGAGATAGATGTCGCCGCGCGCCTTCATCGCCGCCCAGAGCGCCTGCGAGGCGCGGTAGTGATCCGGCTCCGTCGTGCGGATGAAGCGATCGTAGGAGATGCCGAGAGCATCGTCCATATCGCGGAAATAGGACGACATTTCGTCGCTCAGCGCGCGCGGCGTAGTGCCGAGATCGCGCGCCTTCTGCGCCATCTTCAAGCCATGCTCGTCGGTGCCGGTCATGAACCGCACGTCGCGCGCGGCGAGACGATGCCACCGCGCGATCGCGTCGGTCGCGATCGCCTCATAGGCGTGTCCGATATGCGGGCGACCGTTGGGATAGGCGATTGCGGTGGTGATGTAGAAGGGGTCGGACATCAGGGCATCTTCGTTGCGGGTTGGATGGTTACCGTTCGTGCTGAGCTTGTCGAGGCACTGTCCTTCCCGGTCGAAGAAAAGAGCAGCCCTTCGACAGGCTCAGGGCGAACGGAGACCTTCGCGTGACGGCTCAGCGCGGCGCCAGCGCCGCGAGCAGCCCGGCGAGCTCGAAGACGGTGGCTTGGGGATCGAGCGAGAGGCGCACGGCGCTCCCGGCCAGGGTGCGCGCCTTCTCCCACAGCGCCAGCGCGTCGGCAAGCGGCTGGCCCTGCCGCCCCCGCGCGATCCGCGCGATCAGGCTCGGCAGCCGCTCGAGCAACGCCTCGTAGCGCGGCTGCGCGGCCTTGAGCGCGAGCGATTGCGCCAGCGCGGCACGCTTGGCGTTGCTCGGATCGCCCTCCCGCGCGATCGCTTCCATCGCGGCATCGAGCTTGGCGATATCGAGCCCGGCGAAGCGCAGCGCGCGGCCGGGTGCGCCCTCGCCGGCCTCGGCGACCGCAGCGCGTTCGGCGGCATCCGCATCGGGCATCGCATCGGCGAGCGCCGCGGCCATCGCGCCCTGCTCGAGCGGGCGGAAGCGCAGCAGCCGACAGCGCGAGCGGATCGTCGGCAGCAGCCGCGCCGGCGCGTGCGCGACGAGCAGGAAGACGGTGCCCGCCGGCGGCTCCTCGAGATTCTTGAGGAGGGCGTTGGCGGCAGGCGCCTCGAGATCGTCCGCGGCGTCGACGATCACGACGCGGCGATCGGAATAGGTCGGCGTCGTCGCGAACAGCCGCTGGAGGCCGCGCACCTGATCGATCGCGATGTTCTTGGCAAAGTCGCCGGTCTTGTCACGCCAGGCGCGTTCGAGCCGGGCGAAATCGGGGTGACTGCCGGCGGCGAGCAGCTTCGCGATGCGGTGCTCGTCGGGCAACGCGAAGCCCGCGAGCGACGGATCGGCGGCACGCCCGAGCAGATAGCGCGCCGCGAGATCGGCGAAGCGTGCCTTGCCGACGCCCTTCGGGCCGGCGAGCAGCCAGGCGTGGTGGATACGGCCGGAGCGCTCCGCCGCGACGAGCGCGGCGATCGCCTCGTCGTGGCCGTAGAGCGCGCTCACAGCAGATCCGCGATCGCGGCGACGAGCCGCGCCGTCACCGCCTCCGGTACGCCGCGCGCGTCGACCACCGCGAAGCGCTCGGGCGCGGCGGCGGCGATCGCGGTGAAGGCACGCGCGACGGCGGCATGATAGCCCGCCGGCCGCGCGCCGAAGCGATCGGCGGCGCCGCGATCGCGCGCCATCGCGCGGGCCTGCGCCTCCGCCTCGGGAAGCGTGAGCAGCAGCGTGCGATCGGGCAGCAGCCCACCGCTGCCGACCGCGTGGAGGCCGAGCAGCGCGTCGGTGGCAATGCGATCGGCGCCGCCCTGATAGGCGAGCGAACTGTCGAGGAAGCGATCGCTCAGCACCCAGCGGCCGGCGGCGAGGGCGGGCCGGATCGTCTTCTCGACATGATCCGCGCGGGCAGCCGCGAACAGCAGCGCCTCGGCGCCCGGCCCCCAACGGTCTGCGCTGCCCTCGAGCAGCAGCGTGCGGATGGCTTCGGCACCCGGGCTGCCGCCGGGTTCGCGCGTCTCGACCACGTCGATCCCGCGCGCGCGCAGCGCCGCCGCCAGCGCGCGCGCCTGCGTCGACTTGCCGACCCCCTCCCCGCCCTCGAGAGCTATGAAGCGCGCGCTCATGCTCGGGCTCTACGGGGCCGACCGCAACGCGGCAACAACCGAACCGAAGCGCTTGCCGCCGCTCCGGCCTTCGCCGGAGCACGACAGCGCATGACGCAGCGGCACGTTACCGGTGGTGCGGCGAAGGCCGACCGCTGGCGGCAAGGAGCGTTTGCGGCTCCTGCTTTCGCAGGAGCACGGTCGGTGCCGCCTCAGATCAGCGAACGCAGTCCCGCCGCGACGCGGTTGAAGAAGCCGGCCTTGCCGACGTCGCTCTCGGCGACGAGCGGCATCGTCTGCGCCGGCCCCTCGGGCGTGGTGACGACGAGATCGGCGATATGCTCGCCTGCCTTGATCGGCGCCTTCAGCGGCCCTTGGTAGACGACTGCGACCTTCATCCCCTCCGACACGATGCCGGCGGGCACGGTGACGGCGAGATCTGTCGGCGCGACCAGGCCGACGCTGCCGGCGCTGCCGAGTTGCACCGTCGCCTCGGAAACATGGTGCCCCTTGCCGAACAGCGGCTTGGCCTTCCAGGCGTGCAGCCCCCAGTTCATGAAGTCGACCGACTGGGTGACGCGCTCGTCCCACGACTTCATGCCGGCGAGCACCATCACCAGCCGCCGCCCGTCCTGCTGCGCCGATCCGGTGAAGCCGTAGCCTGCCTCGTCGGTGTGGCCGGTCTTGAGGCCGTCGGCACCCGGCACCCGGCCGAGCAGCGGATCGCGGTTTTCCTGCGTGATCGCGGTGCCCGCGCCCATCGTCTTGCCCCAGGTGAAATTGGGCTTGGAGTAGAAGGCCTTGTAGAGATCGGGATAGTCACGGATCGTCGCCTCGGCGAGCGTCGCGAGATCGCGCGCCGTCACCATCGTGACGTCATTGTCCGGCCAGCCATTGGCGGTGCCGAAATGCGAATTGGTGAGGCCGATCCGCTTGGCCTGCTCGTTCATCAGGTTGACGAAGGCGGGCTCGGTGCCGGCGATGCCCTCGGCGAGCACGATGCAGGCGTCGTTGCCTGAAAGCGTGATGATGCCGGAGAGCAGATCGGCGACGGACACGCTCTCGCCAGGCGAAAGGAACATCGTCGAACCCGCCGCCGGGCCATGCCATTTCTGCCAGGTCTCGGGGCGTACCTGAAACTGGGTGCTGAGCTTGAGCTCGCCGCGCTTGATCAGATCGAAGGCAACGTAGACGGTCATCATCTTCGCCATCGACGCCGGCGGCATGCGCTGATTCTCGTTCTTCGCGAACAGGATCGCGCCGGAGTTCATGTCTTGCATGAAGGCGATCGGCGCGGTGGTGTCGAACGGCGGCGCGGCAGCGGCGACCGGCAGCGACAGTGCCGCGGCGAGCAGCGGTGCGAACAGAACTGACTTCATCTTGGGGACCCCTCTAAGCTTACAGAACCAAAGGATTGCGGACGCTCAATATTGTGACATCTGAGACAGGCTGGCGCTGGCTGTCGCGCTGTTCGTGAGCCGCGCGCGCAGCGCCGCGATCTCGTCGGCACGGGCGTCGGGCAGCTCGGACGCCGGCCGGCCGGCGCGCAGCCGGCGGCGATCGGCCTCCGACGGGAAGACGCGCTGGACGGCGACCGGCGTCGTACCCGCGCGCCGCATGCCGAGCCGGTCGGCGGCGGCCTGGGAGAGATCGATCAGCCGCTGGCTGCTGAACGGCCCGCGATCGTTGACGCGCACGATCATGCGGCGGCCGGTGTCCAGGCAGGTAACCTCGACATAGCTCGGCAGCGGCAGCGTGGTGTGCGCGGCGCTGATCCGCTTCGCCTCGAACCGCTCGCCGCTGGCGGTGTTGTTGCCGCCATGCTCGTGGCCATACCAGGAGGCGTAGCCCACCGCCGAATAGGTGCGGTCGTCGGCAGGGACGTACCAGCGGCCGCGCACCTGATAGGGGCCGCCGAGCTTCACCGGCGTATCCGAATAGATGCGCGGGCCGGCGCAGCCCGCAAGCCCGATCAGCGCGGCGAGCGCGAGCTTATTGCGAGACGGCATCGGCGAGCAGCCCGACCGAGAGCGCGTAGAAGTTCGAGCAGTTATAATCGAGGATCGCGCGATAATTGCCGAAGGTGAGGTAGGCGGTGGCGCCAGGCCCATCCGGCTCGATCAGCGCCGCCATGCGCTGCGGATCGACCCAGCTCGCCGACACCGGCACGACGCCGAGCCGCTTCCACTCCGCCAGCGTCATCCAGCGCGACAACCGCGCGAACACCTTCGGGCAGCGCGGCGCCGCCAGCCTCGTCGCGATCGCGGCGCGATCGAGCGTCGACGGCACACTGACCGCGATCCCCCACGGCTCGCCCGGCGTCCAGCCGGCATGAAGGAGATAGTTGCCGATTGAGGCCAGGGCGTCGGCGCGGTCGCTCCAGATGTCGACCTTGCCGTCGCCGTCGCCGTCCTTGCCGAGGCGGAGATACATGCTTGGCAGGAATTGCGGATAGCCGGTCGCTCCCGCCCAGCTACCCTTCAGCTTCTCGCGCGGCACGCCCTCGTCGAGCAGCTTGAGCGTGTCGATGAACTCGGCGGTGAAGAGATCGCGGCGGCGGCCGTCATAGGCGAGCGTCGCCAGCGAGCGCAGCAGATCGAAATTGCCGGTGAAGCCGCCATAGTCCGTCTCGTTGCCCCAGATCGCGACCATCACGGATTCGGGCACGCCGGTCTCGGTCTCGATCCGCTGCAGCTGGGGCCGCACCGATTGGTAGGCGTTGCGGCCGCGCGCGATCCGCTCGGAAGTGACATGCTTCTCGCGATAGGGCGCGAAGTTGATCGTGCCCGGCGTGGACGAGGTCGATTGCCCGGGCTGAGCATGATCGAGTTCGATCACGCGCGGATTGTAGCTGAGCGTCGGCAGCACCGCGTCGAGCGTCGCAGGCCTGATACCGGCACGCAGCGCCTGCGCGCGCAATGTCTCGACGAAAGCCGGAAAGCCGGCGGCTGCGGGATCGAAGGATGCACCCTCTGCGACGGCGCCGGGCTGCAACGTCTGCGCCAGCCCTTCCGGCGCCGAACCCGGCGCGACGCCCCCCGCGAGCGCCGCGATCGCCATCAGCCATGAACGCATCACAACACAAACGCCCCCTACCCGCGGCACCTTGATGACATAGCTCGATCAAAACATGAATCTCGGCTGGTCGCAGCGCTTGCACGCAAAGGCGCGGACGGCGATATGCGGCCCGCTCGGCATACCGGGCGGGTGGCCGAGTGGTTTAAGGCAGCGGTCTTGAAAACCGCCGTGGGTTCACGCTCACCGTGGGTTCGAATCCCACCCCGCCCGCCAGACTTTCCGCAGCGCACCACTGCGTCTGTAACGTAGTTGCTTCAGTCGACCCGGGAACGCGCCTCCTACGAACTAGCGTCATATCGGCTATGCCGATCACAGAAAGTTGTTTTTTCGCACTTGCCTTGATGCACCGCACAATTCATAAGGATCGCGCCTTTCAGGCATCCTCTCCTAAAACTTCGGGCCGGCCTTCGGGTCGGCCCTTTTTTGTCCGCCGCCCGCGATGGTGCGTTGGCAAATCATTTACCTTGGCGTGCGACGATCCCTGCCGTGATCCCGAGGACCAGGCGGGGAAAGAAGATGATGCAGGCCGAATCGCAGACGAACGCATGGAACGACGGCTTCGAGCAGCGCCGTGAGGCGCGCCATCGCGTCTCGCTCACGGCGCAGCTCCGCTACTTCCGCGAGCAATCCGACGTACGCGTGCTCGACCTTTCGAGCGGCGGCGCGATGATCGAGGCCGATGCCCCGCCCGCGCGCGGCGAGGAGGTCGTGCTGGTCCGTGGCGCGGTGCAGGTCGTCGCGACGGTCGCCTGGGTGAAGGAGCATCATTGTGGGCTCTGCTTCCATCGTGCCGTCGACAAGCGCGCGCTGATGGCACCGCTCGCCGCCGCCTGAGCGGATTGCAGCCAGCCTCGCCGCGCGCATCGGCTCGACGCACCTGAACCTCCGATAAACGACTCACTGGATCGGCAGCGCGCGTGCTGCTAGTCTCGCCCTGCCGCAGACAGGGCGAAAAGCCCGCAACGGGGCAGCAGGAGAGCGATGCGCCGGCTCAAGACCGGCACACGCCGCTTGGACGCGGTGGTTGCGGTCAAATCGGCAGGCGAGATGCTCCGCCTGACGGTCCCGTGCCGGAGATGAGCACCGGCCCGCAGCCACCGCCGCTTCCGCCCATCGACGAAGCAAGACCCGTGCTTCGGCGGAATCCGGAGCGATATCGGCAGGCGCCGCGTATCGGCCTGCAGCGCTCCGGCTTTCGCCGGAGCACTTGGCTGCGATCGAGCAGCCAGCGCTTGCGCCCTATTTCTTACCGAGCGAGAGCCCGCCGAAGCGCTTGTTGAAGCGGGCGACTTGGCCGCCGGCGTCCACGAGGCGGCCGGTGCCGCCGGTCCAGGCCGGGTGCGAGGTCGGATCGATGTCCAGCTGCAGCGTGTCGCCCTCGGCACCCCAGGTCGAGCGCGTCTCGAAGGTGGTGCCGTCGGTCATCTGGACCTTGATGGCATGATATTCGGGATGGATGTTCTTCTTCATCTGATGAAATCCTGTGAGGGCTGGTTTCCGACCAGCCGAGAAAGGCGCGCGCATAGAGGCTGCGGGCACATGAAGCAAGGCTTCGTAGCACTACCCTATCGCAACCGTTCGTCCTGAGCGCAGTCGAAGGACGTGCCGCAAGCCCGGCCCATAGTCGCACGTGCTTCGACTTCGCTCAGTACGAACGGTGCTATTAGAAGACGTTCAGTCCGCCGGCGGATCGGCGATCATCGCGGTGAAGTTGGCCTGCGCCGCAACCTTGCCGTCGACGAGCGCGCGTCCGGTGAACTTGCACACCGTCGCACGCTTCTGGACGAACTCGACCTCGAGACGAAGCAGGCAGCCGGGCTCCACGGGCACACGGAACTTCGCCTCGTCGATCGCCATGAAATAGACGAGCTTGCCCGTGCCGACCAATCCGAGGCTCTCGACGGCGAGCACGCCGGCGGCCTGCGCCAGCGCCTCGACGATCAGCACACCGGGCATGATCGGGCGGCCGGGAAAATGCCCCGCGAAGAAGCCCTCGTTGATCGTCACCGCCTTGATCGCAGCGATCGAGCGGTCGGGGATCAGCTCCTCGACGCGGTCGACCAGCAGCATCGGATAGCGATGCGGCAGCGCCGCCATCACCCGCCGGATATCGAGCGGGCCGATGGCGGGCGTCGCCGTGTCCGTGCCCTCGGTCACCGGCCCTGCGAGGAGCCCTTGCCGCGCACCGGCGCCGCAGCCGCGCCGGCCGCTGCGCCGCCGCTCTGCTGCGGCAGTACGATCGAGACGGCCCTGAACGAGGCGTCGAGCGACTGGATCACGCTGGCGGTAATGTCGCTGGCGGGATCGGCGGCAAGCGCGCCGCCGCGCGGCAGCACGAGCGCGGCATGGCGCTGCGCGCGGATCTGCTCGGCGATCGGCACGACATGATCGATGATCTGGCTCTGGACATAATTGCCGACGGCGTTGACCTCGTCCTGCAGCCTGCCGAGCGTCTGATCGGCCTGCTGGACCGAGCCGCGCGCCGTATCGAGGCTCTGCAGCGTCGCCGGCGGCACGCCGGTGCCGTCGGGCTTGGCGACCTTGCGTGCCGCCTCGACCTGGGCGTTATAGGTCGTCGCCGCGCTGTTGAACGCCGCGCTCGCGCTCTGGATCTGGCCCTGATACTTCGCTTGAATCTGGGCGTTGCCACTCTTGCCGGCGGCGCTGTCCGACATCACGCGCGCGATATCGACGGTGAGCACGCCGCCCGCCGCCTGCGCGAAGGCGGCCTGCGGCACCAGCGCCGAGGCGGCCGAAACCGTCGCGGCCAGCGTGGCCGCCTTCAGGAAGTTCCTCATCAGAATTGTGTCCCTACGTTGAAGCTGAAGAGTTTGGTGTCGTCGCCCGGCTGTTTGAGCAACGCCTTGGCGATATCGACGCGGAACGGCCCGAACGGCGAATTCCACGAGAAGCCGAAGCCGACCGCCAGACGCGGCTTGGGGCTGTTGCCCTGATAGACTTCCTGGAACGGGAAGATCGTGGTCGTGACTGGCACCGAACTGGCGCTCTTCGTGGTCGTCGTCGCGGTGAGCGTGCTGTCCGTATAGTAGAGCTGATTGCCCTTATTGTCCTTGACCGGGATCTGCCGGGCGACGGTCAGCGTGCTCGTTGCCGGCCGCTTGACGTCGAAGTTTGCGCCGGCATCGACGAAGATCGACGGACGGATGCCGAGCTCCTTCGCGCCCGAGCCGAGCGGCAGCTCGAGCTCGAGATGGCCGAGATAATAGGCATTACCGCCGATCGCGTCGTCGGTGTAGGTGTTCTTCCCCTGCACGGCGAGTGGGTTGACGGCGGTCACGCCGTCCGCCTGCAGCACCAGCGGCTCGCGCGTCACCCGCGGGCCGATGCCGCGAATGTCGAAGCCGCGAATCTGCGGCTCACCCAGGAAGAAGCGGTCGACGAGGCGAACGTCCTGGCCGAGGCCCTTGATGTAGCCGCCCTCGCCGTGGATGTTGAGGACGAAGCCGCCGAGCGAATAATATTTGTCGCCCTGCACGGTCGAGCGAATGTAGCGGACGTTGCCGCCGAGGCCGGCGAAGTCCTGACTGAACACGAAGCGTTCGCCCTTGCTGGGGCGGATGCGATTGTTGAGATTGTCGAATACGAGGCTGTAGCCCGCCGACGAGATCGTCCGCTTGCCGACCGCGTCGCAAAGATAGCGGCCCGCGATGACCGGGTCGCAGCCGAATATCCCCGTCGTCGGATCGGTGTCGTAGAAGGTGTTCTTGTCGAGCGAGACGTTGTCGAAGCTCAGGCCGTAGCGGAACGCCGCCGACCAATATTCGGTGATCGGCACGCCCAGCCGGATTTGAAAGCCGGTCGTCGTCTGATCATAGGTCGTGTTGCGCGAGTCGCCGACATAGTTGAACGAGTTATAGTCGCGCCGGAAGATGTCGAAGCCGAGCGCGAGGTTCTTGTCGAACAGATAGGGCTCGGTGAAGCCGAGATCGACCGACTTCGAATAGACCGACCAGCTCGCCGAGGCGCGGACTTCCTGGCCCTTGCCCATGAAGTTGTGCTCGGTGATCGAGGCATCGACGATAAACTTCTCGAGGCTCGAATAGCCCGCCGAAAGCTGGAGCTCGCCGGTCGACTTCTCCTGGAGGTTGGTCTCCAGCACGACGCGATCCGGCGACGAGCCGGGCTTCTGCTCGATCTCCAGCTTGTCCTGGAAGAAGCCGAGGCTCTGGATGCGATCGCGCGAACGCTTGACCGCAAAGCCGTTGAACGCATCGCCTTCGGTCAACCGCATCTCGCGGCGGATGACCTTGTCCTCGGTGTGCGTGTTGCCATTGATGTTGACGCGCTCGACATAGACGCGCGGGGAATCGGCCACCTTGAAGGTGACCGACATGGTGAGCTTGTCCTCGTTCCGGTTGAAGTCCGGCTCGGTGTCGGCGAACGCATAGCCGAGCAGTCCGGCGCTTTCGTTCAGCGAGTCGACCGTATCCTCGACCGTCTTGGCGTTATACCAGTCGCCCTTCTTGATCTTGATTAGGCTGGAGAACTGGTCGGGCTTGAAGTCGCGGATGTCGCTCTCGAGCTCGACGTCGCCGAACTTATAGCGAGGCCCCTCCTCCACCACATAGGTGATGATGAAGTCCTTCTTGTCGGGCGTGAGCTCGGCGACCGCGGAGACGACATGGAAGTCGGCATAGCCGTTGGTCAGGTAGAATTGCCGCAGCTTCTGCTGGTCGTAGGCGAGCCGATCGGGATCGTAGCTGGTGCCCGACGAGAAGATGTGGGTGAGCCCGCTCTCCTTCGTCGCCATCTGCGCGCGCAGCGTCTTGTCCGAAAAGACGTGATTGCCGATGATGTTGATGCGGCGGATCTTGGACTTGTCGCCCTCATGGATCTCGAACACGACGTCGACGCGGTTCTGGTCGAGCTGGACCATCGTCGGCTCGACCGTCGCGGCATAGCGGCCCTGACGGCGGTAAAGCTCGAGAATGCGGTCGACATCGGCGCGCACCTTCGAGCGCGTGAAGATCTGGCGCGGCGCGAGCTTGATCTCGGGGTTGATCTTGTCCGCCTTGATCCGCTTGTTGCCCTCGAGCACGATGCGGTTGACGACCGGGTTCTCGCGCACCGTGACGGTGATCGCGCCGTTACCCTCGTCCTTGATCTGGACGTCGGCGAACAGCTCGGAGGCGTAGAGATCCTTCAGGACCTGATCGAGCGCCTCGCGATTATAAGGATCGCCTGGCTTGAGCTTGATGTAGGAGCGCACCGTATCCGGCTCGAGCCGCTGCGCGCCGACGACGTTGATCGTCTTGATCGTGCCGGTCGCGGGGCTGGTCAGCGGCGCGTTGGTCGCGTCGGTCGGCGCCTGCGGCAGACCGAGATCGCCCTGCGGAACGGCATTGGCGGACGACTGGCCGCCGCCGCGATGATGGCCGCCGCGCTGCGCATCCGCCGGACCCGCGATCATCGCCAGCGCGGTGCCCAGCATGAGCGCCGTCGTCGCCCGCCTGCGGCGGTTAAGCTTTACTGAGGTCACGCCTACCGCCCTCGCCCTATCCGGCGACGCACACATCGCGTCGCCTGCTCCCCGTGCTGCCCCTGCCCCATGCGCGTCAGCCGATCAACCCGGCAAGCCGCTGCCACAGACCTAGTGAGGCCAGATCATTCAACGTTACGAACGCCATCAGCGTCAGCAAGAGCGCGAGACCGGAACGGAACGCCCACTCCTGCACGCGCGCGCCCACCGGCCGCCGCCGCACCGCCTCGACGATGTAGAAGAACAGATGCCCGCCATCGAGCATCGGGACTGGCAGCAGGTTGATGAATCCCAGATTTATCGAAATCATCGTCATGAACAGGACGAAATCGAACCAGCCGAGGCTCGCCTGCTGGCCGGCGATGCGGGCGATGCCCAGCGGACCGCCCAGTTCCTTGGTCGACCGTTCGCCGACGACGATCTGCCGAAGCGTGTCGACCATCATGCCGACCGCGTTGAAGGTGTAGCGGACGGACTCGGTCACCACCTCGACCGGACCGAGGCGCACCATTTCGCCACCGGGGCCGGCGGCGATGCCGAGCTTACCCGCGCGCGTCTCGTTGCCGAAATTGTCGCGCAGCACCTCGGCATCGGGCACCGCGAGGATGTCGCGCTCGGCACCGTGGCGCGAGATGCGGAAATCGAGGGTCTCGCGCGGATGCAACGTGACGATCTGCGCGATATCCTCGAACCGGACGATGCCGCGGCCGCCGATCGCGAGGATGCGGTCGCCAGGCTCGAAGCCTGCGCGCACCGCCGCCGAACCCGGCACGATGCTCGCCACGACGGGCGGCGTCCGCGGTTCGCCCCAGGTCGCGAAGATCGCCGCGAATACGGTGATCGCGAACAGGAAATTGGTGGCCGGGCCAGCCAGCACGATGATGAAACGCTGCCAGATCGCCTTGGCCTGGAACGTGCGTCGCCGCTCCTCCGGCGGCAGCGCCAGCCAGTCCGCGCTCGGCTGCGAGGCGCCGTTCATGTCGCCGGCGAACTTCACATAGCCGCCCATCGGCAACCAGGCGACCTTCCAGCGCGTGCCGCGCTTGTCGGTCCAGCCGAACAGTTCGCGACCGAAGCCGATCGAGAAGACATCCGCCTTCACGCCGCAGGCGCGGCCCGCAATGTAGTGGCCGAACTCATGAATGAAGATCAACGGCCCGATGACGAGCAGGAAGCTCAGTGCCGAGAAGAAGAACCCTGGCGATTGCGTCACGCGGCAAGTCTCTCCATCGCTTGCTCCGCCTGCCGCCGCGCTTCGGCGTCAATATCGCACACGTCGTCGAGCGTGGCGGGCGCCGGCGGATCATAGCGTTCCAGCGTGTTGCTGACGATTGCGGCAATATCGAGGAAGCCGATCCTGCGCGCCAGGAATGCGGCGACTGCGGCTTCATTTGCGGCATTCAACACGGCAGGCCGTGCGCCGCCTGCGGCAAGTGCCGCCCGCGCCAGCGCCAAAGCGGGGAACCGAACCTCGTCCGGCGCCTCGAACGTCAGCGTGGCGACTGCTGCCAGATCGAGCGGCGGGCACGGCGTCTCCATCCGCTCGGGCCACGCAAGCGCATAGGCGATCGGCGTGCGCATGTCCGGCGTACCGAGCTGCGCGAGCATCGAGCCGTCGAGATACTCGACCAGGCTGTGCACGACCGATTGCGGATGCACGATCACGTCGAGCCGCTGCGGCCCCACCGGAAACAGGTGGTGCGCCTCGATGAGCTCGAGCCCCTTGTTCATCAGCGTCGCACTGTCGACCGAGATCTTGGCGCCCATCGACCAGTTCGGATGTTTGACCGCCTGCTCGGGCGTCGCGCGGCGCATCTCGTCGCTCGTCCAGGTCCGGAATGGCCCTCCGCTCGCGGTGAGGATGATGCGGCGAACCCGCGAGGGATCTTCGTGCGGAAAACATTGGTAGACGGCGTTATGCTCGGAATCGACCGGCAGGAGCGTCGTACCGTGATCACGCGCCGCCCGGATCATCAGCTCGCCGGCGGCGACGAGCGACTCCTTGTTGGCGAGTGCCACGGTGCGGCCTGCGGAGATCGCCGCCATCGCCGGCTCGAGCCCCGCCTGGCCGACGATCGCGGCCATCGTCCAATCCGCGCCACGCGCCGCCGCCGCGACGATCGCGTCGGGACCGGCGGCCGTCTCGACCTCGCTACCGGCGAGCGCATCGCGCAACGTGCCGTGCAACGCCGGGTCGCCGATCACCGCGAGCTTCGCCTGCGTGCGCAGCGCCGCGGCGGCGAGCTTGCCGACATCGCGCTGCGCAGTGAGCGCGGCGACCTCGAACTTCTCAGGCGCGCGCTCGACGAGATCGAGCGTCGAGCGGCCGATCGAACCGGTCGCGCCGAGGATAGTTATGCTGCGCCGTTCAGACATAGCCCACCAGCAGCAATCCGGCGACGACCGACGCCACTGGCACGACGCCGTCCAGCCGATCGAGCGCACCGCCATGGCCGGGCAGGAGCTTGCCGGAGTCCTTCACGCCCGCCCGGCGCTTGAGCCAGCTTTCGAACAAATCCCCTCCCTGCGCGAGCAATGCGAGCGACGATCCGAGGGCCGCCAGACGAATCGGCGTGTGCAGCCAGGATGCGACGGCGAGGCTGACGATCAGCGCTGCCGCCATGCCGCCGATCAGCCCCGCCCACGTCTTTTTGGGCGAGAGGCGCGGCGCGAGCTTCGGGCCGCCGATCGATCGTCCGGCGAAATAAGCGCCGATATCGGTCGCCCACACGATCATCAGTGTCCAGAGTGTCAAGTTAGCGCCGTCATACTGATCCCGGATGAACAGCAGCGCGAGCCCCGGCACGCCGGCATAGACGATCCCCGCCGCGCCGCGCCAGCCGGCGAACGGCAGAGCGAGCAGCGCCGCGATCGCGAGCAGCACACCGACCGCCGGCAGCGCCGCTATCAGCTGGTGCCCCGGCTGCGCGAGCACGAACACCGCCGTCAGCAGCAGCATCGCGCCGAGCCGAGGCCAGCCGGACACGCCGAGCAGCGCGCAGAACTCCTTGAGCATGATGAGCACGGCGGCGGTGGTCAGCGCCCAGAAACAATAGTCGCCGAACGCGATCGCGAAGAGCGCCAGCGTCATCAGCGCGAGCCCAGCGACGGTTCGGACCAGCAGATCCGATCGCGGCCCGGAAGCGACGGCGGTGCTCACAGACCGCCATAGCGGCGCATGCGGCCGGCGAAGCTCTCGATCGCGCTCGCGAGCGCGGCGCCGTCGAAATCCGGCCACAGCGTGTCGACGAACAGCAACTCGGCATAGGCCGCCTGCCAGAGCAGGAAGTTTGACAGGCGCTGCTCGCCGGATGTGCGGATCAGGAGATCGAGCGGCGGCAGCACGGCGGTATCCAGCCGCGCCTCGATCGCCTCGCAATCGATCGCCGCCGGATCGAGCCGGCCCGCGCGCGCCTCTTCCGCGATCGCGCGCACGACGCGGACCATCTCGTCCTGACTGCCATAGTTGAGCGCGATCGCCAGCGTCAGCCCGTCATTGCCCGCCGTCTGCCGACGGGCGTCCTCGAGCATCGCGACCAGATCGCGGTCCAGCCGCACATAATCGCCGATGATCACGAGGCGGACGTTGTTGCGGTCGAGCTCGCGCAGCTCGGCGCGGATATAGCTGCGCAGCAGCCCCATCAGGTCGGCGATCTCGGTCGCCGGACGCCGCCAGTTCTCGGAGGAGAAAGCGTAGAGCGTGAGCGCCTCGAGCCCCATCTCGCCGGCCGCGCGGACGGTGCGGCGGACCGCCTCCGCGCCCTGCTTGTGGCCCGCCAGCCGCGGCAGTCGGCGCGCCTTCGCCCAGCGGCCGTTGCCGTCCATGATGATCGCGACATGGCGCGGCATGGCCGCGCCGCCGCCTACGCCCTCGCTCGCCGTCGCGCTGGAGGCCGGCGCTGCGGTCACTTGCCGAGGATTTCCTTCTCCTTGGCCGCCGTCGCCGCGTCGATCTCGGCAATCGTGGTGTCGGTGAGCTTCTGGACCTCGCCCTCGTGGCGCTTGCGCTCGTCCTCGGAGAGGCCGTGCTTCTTCTCATCGTTCTTGAGCGCGTCCATGCCGTCCCGGCGCACGTTGCGGACCGCGACGCGGGCCTTCTCGGCATATTGCCCGGCGAGCTTGGCGAGCTCCTTGCGCCGCTCCTCGGTGAGATCGGGGATCGGCAGGCGCAGCGTCTGTCCGTCGACGATCGGGTTCAGCCCCAGCCCCGCCGACCGGATCGCCTTGTCGACCGGGCCGACATTGGACTTGTCCCACACCTGCACCGAGAGCATCCGCGGCTCGGGCGCCGAGACGGTCGCCGCCTGGTTGAGCGGCATGTGCGCGCCATAGACTTCGACCGTGACCGGATCGAGCAGCGAGACCGAGGCGCGGCCGGTACGCAGGCCGCCGAGATCGTGCTTCAGCGATTCGACCGCGCCGTGCATGCGGCGCTCAAGATCGCCCTTGTCATATGCGGGTCCGGCCATCGCTCACTCTCCGTTCTGGACGATCGTCGCGGTGCCTTCGCCGGCGAGCACGCGGGCGAGGTTGGCCTGTTCGCGTATATTGAAAACGACGATCGGTATATTGTTGTCGCGACAGAGCGCGACGGCGCTCGCATCCATCACCTTGAGATCGTCGGCGAGGACGCGGTTGAACGTCACCGTCTCGTAGCGTCTCGCGCTCGGCACCTTCTTCGGGTCGGCATCGTAGACGCCATCGACCGAGGTGCCCTTGAACAACGCGTCGCAGTTCATCTCGGCGGCGCGCAACGCAGCGGCGCTATCGGTGGTGAAGAACGGATTGCCGGTCCCGGCCGCGAAGATCACGATCCGGCCCTTCTCCATGTGCCGTGCCGCACGACGGCGGATGAAAGGCTCGCACACCGTGTTCATCGGGATCGCCGACTGGACGCGGGTGTCGACGCCGATCTGCTCGAGCGCATTCTGCACCGCGAGCGCGTTCATGACGGTCGCGAGCATACCCATATAGTCGGCGCTGGTGCGATCGAAGCCCTTCGCGGCAGCGGCGAGGCCGCGAAAGATGTTACCGCCGCCGACGACGATGCAGAGCTCGTGGCCGGCGTCCTTCGCCGCAGCGATTTCGCCCGCGACACGCGCGACGGTAGCGGGATCGATGCCGAACTGGCTCGGTCCCATCAGAACCTCGCCGGACAGCTTCAGGAGGATGCGGTTGAAGCGCGGGCGAGGCATCGCGGAGCGGCGTTTCCGTTCAGGCGGGCGGTTGTGCGGCGCACCTTAGAGACGGCGGCCAGTTGTAACAAGCGCGCGGACGCCAGCTATCCACAGGAGGCTGCAGCGTTTCTGTCCCGGATCAGGGTGAAGAAGAAGACCCTCACCCAACCCTCTCCCGCTTGCGGGAGAGGGCTCGCCGCCACGCTTCCGCGAACCGGCTCCTTTTCCCGCAAGCGGGAGAAGGCTGGGATGAGGGTCTTCTTAAATCTCCAATGTGACGTTCAGGAAACCGGATCGATCTTCTGCGGCACGCCGCTCGCGGCAGCGACTTCGGCGGCGAAGTCGCTTTCCTTCTTCTCGATGCCCTCGCCGAGCTGGAAGCGGACATAGTCCTTCAGCACGATCGGCGTGCCGGCATCCTTCGCGGCCTTGGCGACGACGTCCTGCACCGGCGTCTTGTTGTCCATGACGAAGAGCTGGCTGAGCAGCGCCGCTTCCTTCTTGAACTTGGCGACGGCGCCTTCGACCATCTTCTCGATGATGTTGGCAGGCTTGCCGCTCTCGGCGGCCTTGTCAGCGGCGATCGCGCGCTCGCGATCGACCGTCGCGGCGTCGAGATGCTCGGCGTGGAGCGCCTGCGGACTGGCGGCGGCGATGTGCATCGCGAGCTGCTTGCCGAGCGGCTCGAGCACGTCGGCCGGCGCGGTGCTCTCGAGCGCGACGAGCACGCCGATCTTGCCGAGCCCGGGCGCGGCGGCATTGTGGACATAGGGCACGACGACACCCTCGCCCACGCTCAGCGTACGGACGCGGCGCAGGCTCTGCTGCTCGCCGATCGTGGCGATGTTGCTGGTGAGCTTCTCGTCAACGGTACCGCCGCCGGGATAGCTCGCCGTCTTCAGCGCATCAACGCTGTCGGCACCGCTGAGCACGATCTGCGCGACGTCCCGCACGAAGCTCTGGAACTGGTCGTTCTTGGCGACGAAGTCGGTCTCGGAGTTGACCTCGACGGCCGCGCCCTTCTTGCCCGCGACGGCGACGCCGACGAGCCCCTCGGCGGCGGTTCGGCCGGCCTTCTTGGCGGCGGCGGCGAGGCCCTTGGCGCGCAGCCAATCGACCGCGGCCTCCATGTCGCCGCTGGTCTCGGCGAGCGCCTTCTTGCAGTCCATCATGCCGGCGCCCGAACGGTCGCGCAGCTCCTTGACGGTGGCAGCGGTGATCTCCGCCATGTTCTTGGTCCTTTCGAATGAGCTGTGGTCCGGCGAGAGCCGGACCGCTGTCGGCAAACTATGTCTCGAACCGCCAACTCTCCGGCCTTCGCCGGAGCACAGAATTGTTACGAGCTTACGCCAGCGCTTCTTCAGCCGGCGGCTCTTCCATCGCGCCGAAATCCTCGCCGCGCTGCGAGCGGCCGCCCTGGTTGCCCTTCGACGCCGCCTCGGCGATCGCATCGCAATAGAGGCGGATGGCGCGCGACGCATCGTCGTTCGCCGGGATCGGGAAGGCGATGCCATCGGGGCTGACGTTCGAATCGAGGATCGCCACGACCGGGATGCCGAGCGTGTTGGCTTCCTTGATCGCGAGCTCTTCCTTGTTCGCGTCGATCACGAACATGACGTCGGGAACGCCGCCCATGTCGCGAATGCCGCCGAGACTCATCTCGAGCTTGTCGCGCTCGCGGGTGAGCTGAAGCACCTCCTTCTTAGTGAGGCCGGCGGTATCGCCGCCGAGCTGCTCCTCGAGGCTCTTCAGCCGCTTGATCGACTGCGAGATCGTCTTCCAGTTGGTGAGCATCCCGCCCAGCCAGCGATGGTTGACATAATGCTGGCCGGCGCGGCGCGCGGCGTCCGCGATCGGCTCTTGCGCCTGGCGCTTGGTGCCGACGAGCAGCACCTTGCCGCCGCTCGCAACCGACGAGCTCACGAACTCGAGCGCTCGTGCCATCAGCGGCACGGTCTGCGACAGATCGATGATATGCACGCCGTTGCGATCGCCAAAGATGTACGGCTTCATCTTCGGGTTCCAGCGGTGGGTCTGGTGGCCGAAATGCGCGCCCGCTTCGAGCAACGCCTGCATGGAGACGGTGGGAGCCGCCATAGGTTATTCTCCTCCGGTTGAGCCACTCCAGGGCGGGACGGAGGCCAAGCCTCCGCACCGGCTATGTTGCCCTGGATGCGGGATAGGCGCGCCACCTAGCGGCAGGCGGCAGCAAAATCAAGTTTCCGGCGCTTGCGACGAACCGTGGCAAATCCGCGCTTGACCTAGTAGAACATTTGGTGAACACCGGAACCCGGTCACCAAATGTTCGTTAACCAATCCGCTTCGGGCCGTGTTCGTTCCGGGGCGCCGTCGGAGGGATTTCATGCTTCAGTTGTTCGCCGCCTCGATCTTCTCGCTGCTCGCGCTCGGGGCGCTTGGCTTCATCGCCGGCATGCTCGCCGCCAATCGTGACGCCATCGTCGGTGCGCTCGCCAATCGCGGTGTCGAACCCGATCCCGGTTTCATCTGGGTGGCGCGGGTCAGGCGGGTGTCGCGGCCGTCGCCGAGTCTCGCACGGAACCGTCCGCAGCCACTGCGCGAAGTCGCCTGACCCGGGCATAGGAACGCACCCCGAACGGAATCGAAACAACATACCCCGCGCATAGGATCGAGAGCGTGGTCCAGGGTGTGCTGATCAGGGCGCTGCCGAGCAGCGCGATCGCCGCCAGCGCCCACAAGCGCACGCCCTGGCGTAATCGTAGCGCCGACCAGCTGAAGCTGGCCACGTTCGAGATCATCAGCATCGCCACGAACAGGCTCCAGGGCGCGATGCCATAGGGGTTGCGAAACAGGTTCAGCCCTGTCGACAGCCATAGATAGAGCGGCAGCAGCGCGAGCATCGCTCCCGCCGGCGCGGGCACGCCGGTGAGGAAGCCGGCCGATTTATGCGGCTGCTCGTCGACGTCGATGTTGGCGTTGAACCGCGCGAGCCGCAGCGCGCAGCAGACCGCGTGGGCGAGCGCGATCGTCCAGCCGAACTGCGGCAGATATTGCAGCGACCAGAGGTAGATCACCACCGCCGGCGAGACGCCAAACGCGACGACATCGGACAGCGAATCGAGCTCGGCGCCGAAGCGGCTCTGCGCGCGCAGCAGCCGCGCGATGCGCCCGTCGAGCCCGTCCAATATGCCTGCGAACAGGATCGAGGTGACGGCGAGCTCCCATTTGCTCATCAGCGCGAACCGGACCGACGACAGGCCGAAGCAGAGCGCCAGCGCCGTCACCGCGTTCGGCGCGACGGCGCGGAGTGGAATGCCGCGCCGCGGCCGCCGCTCCTCGTCGGGTGTACGGAACGGCGTGTCGCTCCACGCGCCGTGCCGCATCCGGAGCGGGCGCCTATTGGGCGACACCGGTCGCCTTGTCGCTATGCCCGACCCGCGCCAGCACCGTCTCGCCCGCGACCGTGCGCTGGCCGACGCAGACCAGCGGCTGCGTGTGCGCCGGCAGATAGACGTCGACGCGGCTGCCGAAGCGGATCAGGCCGACGCGCTGTCCGGCGGCGACGATGTCGCCGGGCTTGACGAACGGCACGATGCGGCGCGCGACCAGGCCGGCGATCTGGGTGAAGCCGATGCGCAGGCCATCGCCGGTCTCCATCAGGATATGCTGGCGCTCATTGTCCTCGCTCGCCTTGTCGAGATCGGCATTGAGGAACTTGCCCGAGATATAGACGACGCGGCGGATCGTGCCGGCGATCGGCGCGCGGTTGATGTGGACGTCGAACACCGACATGAAGATCGAGACGCGCACCACCGGCGCCGGATCGAGCCCGCCCTCGCCGACCATCTCGCGCGGCGGCGGAACGGTGGTGATCAGCGTGATCAGCCCGTCGGCGGGCGCGGTGATCAGCCCCTGCCCGCGCGGCGTCACGCGCTTCGGATCGCGAAAGAACGCCGCCGCCCAGATCGTCACGGCGCCCATCGGCCAGGCGAGCGTCTCCCATGCGCACCAGGCGAACACCAAAGTCATCACCGCGAAGATGACGATGAACTTGCGGCCGTCGGGATGGATGGGGTGGAGCCACCGCGCCGCGGTCGCCTCCGCCGGCGGGATATAGTCGTCGCTCATCGGCCGCCCTATAGGAGCCGCTCGGCGGGCTGACAATGATGCGCACCGAGCCGTGGTTGATCCCGCGCCGGGCGTCGCCTAAGCGACCATGCGATTTCACGCTCCCGGAGGAATGCAGCGGACATGGCCAAGATCAAGGTGAAGACGCCCGTCGTCGAACTGGACGGCGACGAGATGACCCGGATCATCTGGGAGTGGATCCGCGAGCGGCTGATCAAGCCCTATCTCGACATCGAGCTCGACTATTACGACCTCGGCATCGAGCATCGCGACGCCACCGATGACCAGGTGACGATCGACAGCGCCAAGGCGATCCAGAAGTACGGCGTCGGCGTGAAATGCGCGACGATCACGCCCGACGAGGCCCGCGTCGAGGAATTCAAGCTCAAGAAGATGTGGAAGTCGCCTAACGGCACGATCCGCAACATCCTCGGCGGCGTCGTCTTCCGCGAGCCGATCGTGATCAACAACGTGCCGCGGCTCGTGCCGGGCTGGACCGACCCGATCGTGATCGGCCGTCACGCCTTCGGCGATCAGTATCGCGCGACCGACTTCCTCGTTCCCGGCCCCGGCAAGCTCAAGATGGTCTTCACGGGCGAGGACGGCAAGACGATCGAGCATGAGGTGTTCGACTTCCCCAGCGCCGGCGTGACGATGGGCATGTACAACCTCGACCAGTCGATCATCGATTTCGCACGCGCCAGCATGAACTATGCGTTGGATCGCGGCTGGCCGCTCTACATGTCGACCAAGAACACGATCCTCAAAGCTTATGACGGCCGCTTCAAGGATCTGTTCCAGGAGATTTTTGACAAGGAGTTCGCCGACAGGTTCAAGGCGAAGGGCATCGTCTACGAGCATCGCCTGATCGACGACATGGTCGCAAGCGCGCTCAAGTGGAGCGGCAAGTTCGTCTGGGCCTGCAAGAATTATGACGGCGACGTCCAGTCGGACACCGTCGCGCAGGGCTTCGGCTCGCTCGGCCTGATGACCTCGGTGCTGCTCTCGCCCGACGGCAAGACCGTCGAGGCCGAGGCCGCACACGGCACGATCACACGCCATTATCGCATGCACCAGCAGGGCAAGGCGACGTCGAGCAACCCGATCGCCTCGATCTTCGCGTGGACGCAGGGGCTCGCCTATCGCGGCAAGTTCGACGGGACGCCCGACGTCACCAAGTTTGCCGAGACGCTCGAGCAGGTCTGCATCGAGACCGTCGAGAGCGGCCAGATGACCAAGGACCTCGCGTTGCTCGTCGGCCCCGATCAGGCGTGGATGACCACCGAGCAGTTCTTCGAGGCGATCCGTGTCAATCTCGAGAAGAAGATGGCGAACTGGGCATGATCGGCTAGCCAGCCGTTCCGGCGGGACCCGTTCGCACTGAGCGCAGTCGAAGTGCGTGCCACAAGCACCAACCGCCTCCGGCACGTCCTTCGACTTCGCTCAGGACGAACGGGGTGAGGCTTGGTAACGGTTGGCGGGACGTGTCGCGGCCCTTGCGCCCCCGCCCCCTCGCCGCTATGTGCCGCCCACCCGAGCTCCGGAGGAGTGTAGCTCAGCTGGTAGAGCATCGGTCTCCAAAACCGAGGGCCGGGGGTTCGAGTCCCTCCACTCCTGCCAAGGGCCGCCGGTGCGGCCTGCGGACGAGCGGCTCGGGGCAAGGGTTTAGGCGGACGAGGCCAGGTGCGGCGGCCCGAGACGAGGGGGCGCCGCTGCTGGCCCGTTTCCGTTGGAGCAGGGCGAGGAGCGAGTAACGGCGTGGCGAAGACATCGGTGAACGAGTTCGTCCGCCAAGTGCAGGCCGAGACCAAGAAGGTCGCCTGGCCGACCGCGCGCGAGACCTGGATGACGGCGCTGATGGTCGTGATCATGGCGACCGTGCTCAGCCTGTTCTTCTTCGGGATCGACCGGGTGTTCCAGGCGATCCTCACGGCGCTTCTCAAGTTGATCGGTTAAGGGACTGGAATCCGGATATGTCGCGCTGGTATATCATCCACGCTTACTCGGGCTTCGAGAACAAGGTTCGCGACTCGATCATGTCGGAAGCGACCCGCATGGGTCTCGACCGCTTCGTCGAGAACGTCGAGGTGCCGATCGAAAAGGTCACCGAGGTTCGTCGCGGCAAGAAAGTGACGAGCGACCGCAAATTCTTCCCGGGCTACGTCCTCGCCAAGCTCGAGCTCAACGACGACGTCTATCACCTCGTCAAGAACACGCCGAAGGTGACCGGCTTCCTCGGCGCCTCCGGCAAGCCGCAGCCAATCAGCGAGAACGAGGCCGCGCGCATCCTCAACACCAAGGAGGAGGCCGCCGCGGCCGCGCCGAAGGCGAAGATCAAGGTCGATTACGAGATCGGCGACAGCGTGCGCGTGCTGGAAGGTCCGTTCGCGAGCTTCAACGGCGTCGTCGAGGAGCTGGATTTCGATCGCAGCCGCGTCAAGGTCTCGGTCTCGATCTTCGGTCGCGCGACGCCGGTCGAGCTCGAGTTCGAACAGGTCGAACGCGCGAAGTGACGCTTTAGCATCATCCTGACGAAGGTCAGGATCCAGGACCGCGACGCTGCGGCATCTGGATGCTGAAACCAGTTCAGCATGACAATGTGGGTTTCCGGCTCATCCGGAAAACGTCGCGGGAGGCAGCTTCGGCTTGCCGTCAGCACCGCTAAGCCAATGGAGTGAACAGTGGCGAAGAAGATTACGGGTTACATCAAGCTGCAGGTGAAGGCGGGCGCCGCCAACCCCTCGCCGCCGATCGGCCCCGCGCTGGGCCAGCGCGGCGTCAACATCATGGAGTTCTGCAAGGCGTTCAACGCCGCGACGAACGATCTCGAGAAGGGCATGCCCATTCCGACGATCATCACCGTCTACGCCGACCGCTCCTTCTCGTTCGTGACGAAGACGCCGCCGGCGACCTTCCTCCTGAAGAAGGCGGCCGGCATCACGTCGGGCTCGAAGACCACGGGCAAGGGCGGCTTCGCGGGCAAGATCAGGCGCTCGCAGCTAGCGGAGATCGCGCAGGCCAAGATGAAGGACCTGAACGCGAACGATATGGAGGCGGCGACGAAGACGATCGAAGGCTCCGCTCGCGCGATGGGCCTCGAAGTGGTGGAGGGCTGACGACATGGCCACGAAGAAGCAGAAGGCGCAGGCCGGCGCGGTGAACCGCGACAAGCTTTATGGCGTCGACGACGCGATCGCGCTTGCCAAGCATAACGCGACCTCCAAGTTCGACGAGACGATCGAGGTCGCCGTCAATCTCGGCGTCGATCCGCGCCATGCCGACCAGATGGTCCGCGGCGTCGTCAACCTGCCCAAGGGCACCGGCAAGTCGGTCCGCGTCGGCGTGTTCGCGCGCGGCGCCAAGGCCGACGAAGCCCGCGAGGCCGGCGCCGATGTCGTCGGCGCAGAGGACCTGCTCGAGCAGGTCCAGGGCGGCACGATCGATTTCGATCGCTGCATCGCGACGCCCGACATGATGGGCCTGGTCGGTCGGCTCGGCAAGGTGCTGGGTCCGAAGGGCCTGATGCCGAACCCGAAGCTCGGCACGGTGACGATGAACGTCGCGCAGGCGGTCAAGGACGCCAAGGGGGGCCAGATCGAATATCGTGTCGAAAAGGCCGGCATCATCCATTCGGGCATTGGCAAGGCGTCGTTCCCGCAGGAGGACCTGCGCGCCAATTTCGACGCGCTGCTCGACGCGCTGGTCAAGGCCAAGCCGTCGGGCGCTAAGGGCAAATACGTCAAGAAGGTCGCGGTCTCCTCGACGATGGGCCCGGGCGTGAAGGTCGACACCGCCGAGGTGGCGGGGGCGTAAGCCCGAGCGTTTAGCCGTCGCCCCGGCGAAAGCTGGAGCCTCGCGCGGCAAGGGCGACGCGCCTACCGCCTGAGATCCCAGCTTTCGCTGGGATGACGTTTACATCCCCGGCTTCGTCCGCTATGGGCGCCGCCGGTTTGTAACCGTCCGAGACTGCAGCTGGGGCTCGGCCCCTTAATCCGGCTGCATAGGCGGGGAAGAAATTTGGGACGGGGCCGTGCGATGGCGCCTCCCCTCTCAGCCAGATGCGCTCCGATGCGCGATCCGGCCGATTGTCCCTTCCCTTCGGACATCTGTGCGGCGGCGTAATTGCCGTGCGGGACGACTGCGTCCGGCGACGTTCGCCGGGCGGACTGAAGTGAAGTGGAGATTGGCATGGATCGTACCGAGAAATCCGAGCTGGTCGCCGAGCTGAACCGCACCTTCGCCGAGACCAGCGTCGTGATCGTCACGCGCAATCTCGGCCTCACCGTCGCGCAGTCGACGGAGCTGAGGACGAAGATGCGCGAGGCCGGCGCCCGCTACAAGGTTGCCAAGAACCGCCTCGCGCGTATCGCGATCGAGGGCACGGACTACACCACGCTGAGCGATCTGCTCACGGGTCCGACCGGGCTTTCGACCTCCACGGATCCGGTCGCCCCCGCCAAGGTGGTGGTCGATTTCGCGAAGGCGAACGACAAGCTCGAGATCGTCGGCGGCCAGATGGGCACGACGGTCCTCGATGCGAATGGTGTCAAGGCGCTCGCCACGATGCCGTCGCTCGACGAGCTGCGCGCGAAGATCGTCGGCCTCATCGTGGCACCCGCCACGAAGCTGGCGACGATCACCCAGGCACCCGCGGCGCAGATCGCCCGGGTCCTTGCGGCCTATGCCGAGAAGGAAGCCGCCTGAGGTTCTTGGAATTGAACTGACCCTCACCGTCACCCGGCAAAGGCCGGGGTTCAGTGCCGGAGCTTCGGCCTGGATACCGGCTTTCGCCGGCATGACGATCAAAGAAATGGAGTGACCAAAATGGCTGACCTGCAGAAAATCGTTGACGACCTGTCCGCGCTCACCGTCCTCGAGGCGGCCGAGCTCTCGAAGCTGCTCGAGGAGAAGTGGGGCGTTTCCGCCGCCGCTGCCGTCGCCGCCGCTCCCGCCGCCGGTGGCGGTGGTGCCACTGCCCCGGCCGCCGAGGAGAAGACCGAGTTCGACGTCATCCTGACGGGCGACGGCGGCAAGAAGATCAACGTGATCAAGGAAGTCCGCGCGATCACCGGCCTCGGGCTGACCGAAGCCAAGACGCTCGTCGAGTCCGCGCCGAAGGCGGTCAAGGAAGGCGTGAACAAGGACGAGGCCGAGAAGCTGAAGAAGCAGCTCGAGGAAGCCGGCGCGACCGTCGAGCTGAAGTGAGCCCTGGCGCCGCGAAGCGCCAAGGACTCATCCCGGCGAAGGCCGGGTTCCAGAGCAGAAGGAAGGGCGGCTCCGCGAGGGGCCGCCCTTTTCCGTCGCACCGCCGTGCTCCTGCGAAAGCAGGAGCGCCGAGTCGCGGGCGTTGCACGGGGGAGATAGGGCTCCTGCTTTCGCAGGAGCACATGGTTCTTGCCGACCCGAACTGCGCACCGGCGAGGTCAGAGCGTCAAGGGCACGCGCAACACTCCACAAGGCCCCAACGAACTCCTCGCCCGGTCAGGCTTGTGCGTCGTTGCTCCAGCCTTTCGGCGGCGCAACCAGCGCGAACATCGCGCCCTGCGGGTCGATGCCGTTGAGCACCCAGGCTCCGCCCGGCACCTCCATCGGGCCGTGGATCACCTGACCGCCGGCATCCAGCACGCGCGCCTTCGCCGCCTCGATCTCGTCGGTGACGAAATAGTAGACCCAGATCGGCCCGTTGGCGGCGTCGGTCATCATGCCGCCGGCGGCACCGTCTCGGTCGGTGCGGAACAGCTGGTAGGTGCCCATCGGGCCCATATCGAGCGCTTCGTCCTTCGACCAGCCGAACAGACCGGCGTAGAAATCGAACCCCGCGGCGGCATCGCTGCTGTGGAGCTCGTGCCAGCCGCAACTCCCCGGCGCCATGAACGGAAGCGGCTCCGGATCGGGCGTACCGTTGCCCTTGAACAACACGAATGCAGCGCCTTGCGGATCGGCGACATAGGCGAAGCGGCCGACACCGGGAATGTCCTCGGGCTCCTTGTGCACCGACCCGCCGGCGGCCTTGGCCTTGCCCGCGAACGCATCGACGTCGTCGACGCCGACATAGCCGTACCACGCGTGGCGCGGGCCGCCTTCCATCGTCATCAGCCCGCCGATCGGCCTCTCGCCGGCATGGAGGATCGAATAGCGCATGCCGGGCACGCCGGAGTCGGTGAACCGCCATCCCACGACCTTCGTGTAGAAAGCCTCGGCGGCATCGTGATCGCTAGTGATCAGCTCGTACCAGACGTGATGGTTGGGCATGTTCGGCTCCTCTCCGCTAGCGTCGCGCCTTAGGCTGCCGCCTCGGCGTGACAGCATGATGATCCGGGCGCGTCGTCATATTCGTCGTGACGGCGGACGAAGCTCATCGTGTGATCCTCGTTGCGGCCTTTCGGCGCGCGATCGAGGATCATCAGCGTGCCGATCCAGTCCTCGATGCCGCGGGCATAGGCAGAATAGGTGTGGAAGATGGTGCCGTCGGCGTCCTTGAAGAAGGCGCTCATGCCGGGGCTCTCGGTGCCGTCGTCGCGCACCTCGATGCCTTCCTCCGCGAAATTATAGGCGATCCGGCCGCTGGCAAGCTGCTCGCGCGTCCACGACACATGATAGTCATAGTTGAAGTCGGAGCCGTGGGACGATGCCCAGGGAAAGCGCCAGCCCATCCGGCGACGATAGCTCTCGATCTTGTCGAGCGGCGCACGGCTCACCGCCGTCCATGACACGTCATGATGTTCGAGATGCGGCAGCGCGCCGTCGACATGGTCGCACAGGAAGGAGCAGCCAGGACAGCCCGCCTCCCAGTCCGGCGCGAGCATGAAATGATAGACGATGAGCTGGCTGCGGCCGGCGAACAGCTCAGCAAGAGACTTCTCGCCCGCCGGCGTGTGGAAGCGATAGTGCTTGTCTACCCGCACCCAAGGCAACGCGAGGCGCTCGGCGTTGACCGCGTCGCGCAGCCGCGTCTCCTCCTTCTCGCGCGCCAGCAGCTTGCGGCGCGCCTGCAGCCATTGCTCTCGGCTCACGACGAGATGGTCGATCACTACGCGCCTCCTCCTCATCTTGACATTTGAGTTGGTATCAACGTAGATAGGCCGTGTCAAACGCCGTTCCGTTCGAGACGACGATCCATGTCCGTGACGCGTGCCTGTGCCTTCACGCCCAGCGCGCGGCGCGGATGCTGGCCCGCCGGTTCGATCAGGCGCTCAAGCCGGCCGGCCTCACGAACCAGCAATTCTCGCTGCTGATGGCGCTCAACCGCCCGGCGCCGCCGCCGATGGCGCCGGTCGCGACGCTGCTCGGCATGGACCGTACCAGCCTCACCGCCGCGCTGAAGCCGCTCGAACGGCGCGGTCTCGTCGAGATCGTCGGCGCGGAAGCCGACAAGCGCCAGCGACTGCTCAGGCTCACCGGTGCCGGCCATGCGCTGCTGCTAGCGGCCCTACCGATCTGGCGGCACGAGCATGCCGCGATCGAAGCGGGTCTCGACGATCCGGACGGCTTGCGCGCCGGGCTGCGCGCGATCGCCGGCGCTGGTTAGCGCTTTGGCAACCAATCTCGGCTAAAGGCATACCGCATGAACCTGCATCTGTCCCGCCTCCCCGCGAAGCCCGCTCGGGATGCCGCCGCCACTGTCGCGGTCAGCGTGCTCGGCCTCGTCGCGGTCGCCGCGGTCTACGCCACCTGGCGCTTCGCGAAGCTGGTGCCCTGAACAGGCGGTCGGTGCCAAGGACGGCATCCAACCGTCATTCCGGCTAAGGCGGGGATCTATAGTCGCAACGGATGCGAAGAGAGCGCGGGCTCTGCGCTTATAGATTCCCGCCTTCGCGGGAATGACGGTTCCTCCGGCTGTCTGCCCAAAGAAGCCACCGCGCCTTAGCCACGGCTCACGGCTGCTGAAGGAAAGAGCAACCAAAGCTCTTTGCATTTCCAACATCGCACCTATATAGCGCCTCACATCCAACATCATTGGCCTGCCTGCGCGCGGTTTCCGCGCGTGCGCCGGCCGCCCGACCCGCCTCCGGGACACGGCTCGCTTTGCGCGACGGGCCGCGACGAATGGGAGACGACAGGTCGGGAATAAGACGTGCTGCAGTGCGGTCCCATGGTCCGGGGGCCCGCACCTTTTTGCGTTGGGGCGGCATCCGCCTCCCCTGCCCCGAACCGCGGCGCGCCTTCCCAGGCGTGTCAACAGGCGAAGCGATACGAGGATAATCCATGGCGACCCAGGCAGTTCCGGCACCAGCTTCGGCGGCGGCGAAGAAGCGCATCCGCAAGGTCTTCGGCAACATCCACGAAGTGGTGCAGATGCCGAACCTCATCGAGGTCCAGCGCGAGAGCTACGAGCAGCTCCTGCGCTCCGATCCCTCGATCGGCTATGTGTCGGGGCTGGAGAAGACGCTGCGGAGCGTCTTCCCGATCCGCGATTTCGCCGGCACCGCCGAGCTCGACTTCGTCAACTACGAGCTCGAGGACGCCAAGTACGACACCGACGAGTGCCGCCAGCGCGGCATGACCTACGCCGCGCCGATGCGCGTGACGCTGCGCCTGATCGTGTTCGAGGTGGATCCTGATACGGAAACCCGCTCCGTGCTCGATATCAAGGAGCAGGACGTCTACATGGGCGACATGCCGCTCATGACCGAGAACGGCACCTTCATCGTCAACGGCACCGAGCGCGTCATCGTCTCGCAGATGCACCGCTCGCCGGGCGTGCTGTTCGATCACGATCGCGGCAAGACGCATGCCAGCGGCAAGTTCCTGTTCGCGGCGCGCGTGATCCCCTATCGCGGCTCGTGGCTCGATTTCGAGTTCGACGCCAAGGACATCGTCAACGTCCGCATCGATCGCAAGCGCAAGCTGCCGGTGACGACTTTGCTCTACGCGCTCGGCCTCGATGGCGAGCAGATCCTCAACTATTTCTACGAGACGCAGACCTATGTCCGCGGTGAGGGTGGCTGGAAGGTGCCCTTCCTGCCGCAGAACTGGCGCGGCGCGAAGCCGGCGTTCGATGTCGTCAACGGCGACACCGGCGAGGTGGTGTTCCCGGCCGGGCAGAAGATTTCCCCTCGTGCGGCCAACAAGGCGCAGAAGGACGGGCTTGGCACGCTGCTGATCCCGACTGAGGAGATTTTCGGGCGCTATTCGGCCTATGATCTGATCAACGAGGCTACCGGCGAGATCTACATCGAGGCCGGCGACGAGGTCAGCGAGGAGAATCTCGCCAAGCTCGACGCGGCGGGCATCGACCATCTCGACCTGCTCGACATCGATCATGTCTCGACCGGTCCGTGGATCCGCAACACGCTCAAGGCCGACAAGGTCGAGGAGCGTGATCATGCGCTCAGCGAAATCTATCGCGTCATGCGCCCCGGCGAGCCGCCGACGAAGGAGACCGCCGAGGCGCTGTTCGCCGGCCTGTTTTTCGATCCCGAGCGCTACGACCTCTCGGCGGTCGGCCGCGTGAAGCTCAACATGCGGCTCGAGCTCGACGCCGAGGACACCGTCACGACGCTGCGCACCGAGGACATTCTTTCGGTGGTCAAGACGCTCGTCGGCCTCAAGGACGGCAAGGGCGAGATCGACGACATCGACAATCTCGGCAATCGCCGCGTGCGTTCGGTCGGCGAGCTGCTCGAGAACCAGTATCGCGTCGGCCTGCTCCGCATGGAGCGCGCCGTGAAGGAGCGCATGAGCTCCGTCGACGTGTCGACGGTCATGCCGAACGATCTCATCAACGCGAAGCCCGCGGTCGCCGCGGTGCGCGAGTTCTTCGGCTCGTCGCAGCTCTCGCAGTTCATGGACCAGACCAACCCGCTCTCCGAAGTGACGCACAAGCGTCGCGTCTCGGCGCTCGGGCCGGGCGGCCTCACCCGTGAGCGCGCGGGCTTCGAGGTCCGCGACGTCCACCCGACGCACTATGGCCGCATCTGCCCGATCGAGACGCCCGAAGGGCCGAACATCGGCCTGATCAACTCGCTGGCGAGCTTCTCGCGCGTCAACAAGTACGGCTTCATCGAGACGCCCTATCGTCGCGTCATCGACGGCAAGGTCAGCCACGACGTCGTCTATCTCTCCGCGATGGAAGAGGCCAAGCACACGATCGCGCAGGCCAACGCCGAGCTGACGTCCGACGGTGCCTTCGTCGAGGACCTGATCTCGGCGCGTGAAGCGGGCGAGTTCCTGATGGCACCGCGCGATCACATCACGCTGATGGACGTGTCACCGAAGCAGCTCGTCTCGGTCGCCGCCTCGCTCATTCCGTTTCTCGAGAATGACGACGCCAACCGCGCGTTGATGGGCTCGAACATGCAGCGCCAGGCAGTGCCGCTCGTCCGGGCAGAGGCGCCGTTCGTCGGCACCGGCATGGAAGAGACGGTGGCCCGAGATAGCGGCGCCGCGATCGCGGCGAAGCGCACCGGCATCGTCGATCAGGTCGACGCTGCCCGCATCGTCGTCCGCGCCACCGAGGATGTCGTCGCCGGCAAGTCGGGCGTCGACATCTACACGCTGATGAAGTTCCAGCGCTCGAACCAGTCGACCTGCATCAACCAGCGCCCGCTGGTGAAGGTCGGCGACCGCGTGCACAAGGGCGACATCATCGCCGATGGTCCTTCGACCGAGTTTGGCGAGCTCGCGCTTGGCCGCAACGCGCTCGTCGCGTTCATGCCGTGGAACGGCTACAACTATGAGGATTCGATCCTCATCTCCGAGCGGATCGTGAAGGACGACGTGTTCACGTCGATCCACATCGACGAGTTCGAGGTTATGGCCCGCGACACCAAGCTCGGGCCGGAGGACATCACCCGCGACATCCCGAACGTCGGCGAGGAAGCGCTGCGCAACCTCGACGAGGCCGGCATTGTCTACATCGGCGCCGAGGTCGAGCCGGGCGACATCCTCGTTGGCAAGATCACGCCGAAGGGCGAGAGCCCGATGACGCCGGAGGAGAAGCTGCTCCGCGCCATCTTCGGTGAGAAGGCCAGCGACGTGCGCGACACCTCGCTGCGGCTGCCGCCGGGCGTCTCGGGTACGATCGTCGACGTGCGCGTGTTCAACCGCCACGGCATCGACAAGGACGAGCGCGCGATGGCGATCGAGCGCGAGGAGATCGACCGTCTCGCCAAGGACCGTGAGGACGAGCGCGCCATCCTCAACCGCTCGAGCTTCGCGCGGCTGAAGGAGATGCTCGTCGGTCAGGTCGCCACGGCCGTTCCCAAGGGCGGCCGGAAGGGCGCGACGATCGACGAGGCGATGCTCGAGGAAACCGAGCGCCGCGAATGGTGGAAGTTCGCCGTGCAGGACGACGCCCGCCAGGCGGATCTGGAAGCGGTGAAGGGCCAATATGACGAGGCCGCGAACGCGCTCCAGAAGCGCTTCGAGGACCGCGTCGAGAAGCTCCAGCGCGGCGACGAGCTGCCGCCGGGCGTGCTCAAGATGGTCAAGGTGTTCGTCGCGGTGAAGCGCAAGCTGCAGCCGGGCGACAAGATGGCAGGCCGCCATGGCAATAAGGGCGTGATCAGCCGCATCCTGCCGGCCGAGGACATGCCGTTCCTCGCCGACGGGACGCCGGTCGACATCGTGCTCAACCCGCTCGGCGTGCCGAGCCGCATGAACGTCGGCCAGATCTTCGAAACCCATCTCGGCTGGGCCGCGCGCGGCCTCGGCCGGCAGGTCACCGAAGCGCTCGAGGCATGGCGCGAGGCCAATCCCGATCCCAAAGCCGGCAGCGTGCCGACTGCGGTCGTAGAGGAGCTGAAGCGCGTCTATGGCGCGCAATATCACGCCGAGATCGACGGGATGACCGCCGAGCACGTCGTCGAGATGGCCGGCCTGCTGAAGAATGGCGTGCCGATGGCGACGCCGGTGTTCGACGGCGCGCGTGAGGCGGACGTGTCCGACATGCTCACGCTGGCGGGCCTGCACACCTCAGGCCAGTCGGAGCTGTTCGACGGGCGCACCGGCGAGGCCTTCGATCGCAAGGTGACGGTGGGCTACATCTACATGCTGAAGCTCCACCACCTCGTCGACGACAAGATCCACGCGCGCTCGATCGGGCCGTACAGCCTCGTCACCCAGCAGCCGCTGGGCGGCAAGGCCCAGTTCGGCGGCCAGCGCTTCGGCGAGATGGAAGTGTGGGCGCTCCAGGCTTATGGCGCCGCCTATACCCTCCAGGAAATGCTGACGGTGAAGTCCGACGACGTGGTCGGCCGCACCAAGGTCTACGAAGCGATCGTCAAGGGCGACGACACCTTCGAGGCCGGCATTCCGGAGAGCTTCAACGTGCTCGTCAAGGAAAAGCGCTCGCTGGGCCTCAACGTCGAGTTGAAGAACATCGACGAAGGCGACGAGCTGGCCGAGGCGGCGGAGTAAGCAACACTCTCCCTTTCCCATCGGGAGAGGGAGGGAGCCGCGGAATGCGGCGGAAGGGTGAGGGTGAATGGCCTGACGGTCGCCCTCACCTTCCCACTCGGCTTCGCCGAGCGGGCCCCTTCCTCTCCCAATGGGAGAGGAGAAAGAATTCAGAGAGGGTCTAAACCCATGAACGAACTGACCAATTTCGCGAACCCGGTGGCCAAGCCGGAGACCTTCGACCAGATCCAGATCGGCATCGCGTCGCCCGACAAGATCCGCTCCTGGTCGTTCGGCGAGATCAAGAAGCCCGAGACGATCAACTACCGCACGTTCAAGCCCGAGCGTGACGGCCTGTTCTGCGCGCGCATCTTCGGTCCGATCAAGGATTACGAGTGCCTGTGCGGCA
>JAFAZF010000019.1 GCA_019239915.1 Sphingomonadaceae bacterium | reverse complement strand
CCTGCGCAATGTGCGCGCTCTGGCCGTGCAGGTGGCAGGCGAAGTCGGCGGTCTGCCAGTGGAAGCCATGCTGCTCGTAGCCGATGCGCTTCACCGTCGCGCGCGCAGCCTGCTCGATCTCGTCGAGGGAGGGAAAGCTATCCTGGTTGCAGCGGACTTCGCCCGCCAGCACGATACGTTGGGTCGTCACCATCGTCTCGCAGGCGACGCGCGCGACCGGATCGCGCGAGAGAAACAGATCCACCACTGCATCCGAGATCTGGTCCGCGACCTTGTCGGGATGGCCTTCGGAGACGGACTCGGACGTAAAGAGATAGTTGCTGCGCATCGCGGAGATCGATCCTTCGGCTATGGCGTCGCGGTGGAACTGCGATCGACGATATAAAGATATGCTTATGTGATTAAGCGCCGTAGCGCGCGCGACGGCGCAGCGCAATCGCCGCCGCCGCAAGCGCGATCGCGAACAGAACGGGCAGGAGGTTGCCGAAGCGCGCGAACAGGGTCGGGCTCTCGGCCATCGGCAATGCCGTCTCGATCGCGCCGCCGCTCCGCCACGGGAGGGAGGCGACGACGCGGCCATGCGCATCGACCACCGCGGAAATCCCGGTCGGCGTGGAGCGGACGATCGGCACCGCTTCCTCGATCGCACGCAGCTGCGCCTGCGCAAGATGCTGCGGCGGCCCCCAGCGCCCGAACCAGGCGTCGTCCGAGGGGTTGAACAAGAAGTTCGGACGATGCGCCTCGTCGATCACTTGCCCAGAGAAGACGATCTCGTAGCAGATCTGCGCGCCGACCGCGCCGAAGCCGGGCACGGCGAGCGTGCGCGGGCCAGGTCCGGGGACAAAGTCGATCTCGCCGGGCACGAGGCGGGAGAGGCCGACCCGCGAGAGCAACGGCCGCATCGGCAGGTATTCGCCATAGGGCACCAGATGCGCCTTGTCGTAGCGGCCGGCGAGGTGGCCGGCGGGATCGAGCAGGAACAGGCTGTTCCGCGCGGCGGTGATCTCGCCATTCGTATCGAAGATGAGCGAACTCGCATCGATCAGCAGCCGGTCGCGCGGCCCGAGCAAGCGGGCGAGCGCGGCGCGGGCGTCCGGGTCGATCTCGAGAAAGGCCTGCACCGCCCCTTCCGGCCAGAGCAACAGGCGCGGGATCGGGCCGGGCGCGCCGGACAGACGGAACAGTCGCCGGACGTTGGCGACCTCACGGGCGGGATCGTTCTTGACGTCCTGGGGCGTATCGGGCTGGACGACGCGGATGCGCCGCGCCGGATCGAACGGGCCGCGGCTCGTCGGCAGCGCCAGCGCGATTGCGCCGAGCCACAGGGGCGCGGTGAGCGCGATCCCAGCACGCCAGTTGCGCTCGACGAGCAGCAGCAGTCCGCCGCCGGTCAGCACGGCCAGCCCGGAGAGCCCATAAGTGCCGATCCATCGCGCGAGCTGCGCCGTCGGCAGATCCAGCCACACCACCCCATTGGGATTCCACGCGAATCCGGTGAAGACCGTCGCCCGCAGCAGCTCGTTGACGATCCACGCTCCTCCCGTCATCAGTGTCAACAGGATCGTCCCGCCGCCCAGCCGCCGCGCGCTCCACCACGCCGCGCCAGTCGCCAGCATCGGGAAGACCGCGAGGTAGAGCGAGAGCAGCACCACCGCGATCCAGCCGAGCCAGCCGGGCATCTTCGCCTGGTAGGTGAAGGCGGTCGCGATCCAGTTCAGCCCGAGCACGAACTGCCCGAAGCCGAAGCACCAGCCCAGCGCCAGCGCGCCGCGCAATTTCGTCGCGCCCCCCAGCAGGTGGATCAAGGCCGCCAACGCGAGCAGCAGCAGCGGCCACAGGTCGAGCGGCCGGAACCCGGTCGCGGAGACCAGCCCGGCGAGGAAGGCAAGCAGCAGCGGCACGCCCGCGCCCCTAGCGGGATGGCGACGGCGGCGGAAGGCGCTACTGAGGCCCGATGTCGCTGCCGCCCTTCCACCTCGCCTTCCCGGTCCATGACCTCGCCGCGGCACGCGCCTTCTATGGCGGCGTGCTCGGCTGTCCCGAAGGGCGCAGCAGCGCGACATGGATCGACTTCGATCTCCACGGTCACCAGATCGTCGCGCATCTCGCCGCCGGCGCCGGCGATCGCACGGCCAACCCGGTCGACGGGCATGACGTGCCGGTACCGCATTTCGGCCTCGTGCTGCCATGGGACGAGTGGCACGCGCTCGCGGCGCGGTTAGATGCGGCCGGGATCATATTCGGCATCGCGCCGCATGTCCGTTTTGCCGGCCAACCCGGCGAGCAGGCGACGATGTTCTTCCGCGATCCTTCGGGCAACGCGCTCGAGTTCAAGGCCTTCCGCGACGCCGCCAAGCTTTTCGCGACGGAATGAGAACGCGCTCACCGTTCGTCCCGAGCGAAGTCGAGGGACGTGAAGCAACGTGACGCCAGCGTGTCTCGACTTCGCTCGACACGAACCGAGCGCGTGGGTGTAACCATCCCTAGTCCGCGACGATCATCCGCTGCAGCGTCGCGATCAGATCGGCCTCCGCCGCCGGCTTGTCGTGGCGGATGCGGGCGATCCTCGGGAAGCGCATCGCGACCCCGGACTTGTGGCGCTTGCTGGCATGGATCGAATCGAACGCGACCTCCAGCACCAGGCTCTTCTCGACCTCGCGAACCGGGCCGAAGCGCTGGAGCGTGTGGTTGCGCACGAAGCGGTCCGTCTCGCGCACCTCCTCGTCGGTAATGCCGGAATAGGCCTTGCCGACCGGCAGCAGCTCGCCGCCTTCCTCCGGCGGCGCGGTCCAGCAGCCGAAGGTATAGTCCGAATAGTAGCTCGAGCGTTTGCCGTGGCCGCGCTGCGCGTACATCACGACGCAATCGGCGGTGAGCGGATCGCGCTTCCACTTGTACCAGAGGCCGACCCGACGGCCGGCCACATAGGCGCTGTCGCGGCGCTTGAGCATGACGCCCTCGATCGCGGCATCGCGCGAGCCCGCCCTGATCTCGGACAGCTCCGCGAAATCCTTGGCTTCGATCAGCGCCGAGACGTCGAAGCGTTCGCGATCGAGCTTCGCCGCGAATGCCTCAAGCCGCGCGCGGCGTTCGATCCAGGGCAGCGCGCGCAGGTCCTCGGGGCCATCGAACAAGATGTCGTAAAGCCTGACGAAAGCGGGATAATCCGCCTGCATCTTGGCGGTCACCGCCTTGCGGCCGAGGCGCTGCTGGAGCGCATTGAAGCTCGCCGCGGCGCCGCCGTGGAGATCGGCCGCACCCTGCGCTTCGCCCTTCACCAGCAGCTCGCCGTCGAGCACGCCGTCGCGATCGAAGGCGGCTGCCACGTCGGGGAAGCTGCCGGTGACGTCGTCGCCGCCGCGGCTGTAGAGCCGCACCTGACCGCCGGTGCGGACGAGCTGGACGCGGATGCCGTCCCACTTCCACTCGGCGGCATAGTCGGCGAGATCGACGACAGTCTCCTCCAGGCCATGCGCGAGCATGAAGGCGCGGAACACGGGCGTGTCGGCGGGCGTCGGCTGTGCGCCGCCTTCCGCCCAGGCGAACAGCGGCGCATAGGGCGGCGTCAGGCCGTGCCACACCTCCTCGACCGCATCGACATCCAGCGCGAACGCCTGCGCCAGCGCGGTCTTGGCGAGCCGCGCCGAGACGCCGACGCGAAGCTCGCCGGTCGCGAGCTTGATGAGCGCGTAGCGGCCGGAGGCGTCGAGGTGGTCGAGCATCGTCGCGAGCGCACGCGGTCCTTCGGCGCGCCCCAACGAACCGAGCCGCTCGACCACCGTCGCGAGCCGCAACGAGCCGTCGTCTAGCTCCGGCGGCTCGCCTTCGGGCTTGGGCCAGATCAGCGCCACCGTCTCGGCCATATCACCGACGAAGTCCCAGCTCATCCGGAACAGCGTCGGGTCGACGCGCTCGTCGACGATGCCTCGAATGGCGGCAGGCTTCACCGCCTTCAGATCGAGCGCACCGGTCAGCGCCGCCATTGCCCAGCCCCGGTCCGGATCGGGGGTCGCATGCAGATAGTCCGCTATCAGCTTGAGCTTGGCGTTGCGCGAGCGCGTGTAGACGAGGCCATCGAGCAGCTTCGAGAATTCACGCATGCGCTCAACCTAGCCCAGCAGCCCTGCGCTCGTCCTGAGCGACGTCGAAGGACGTGCCTCAAACCCAACCTGACGTGCCTCGACTGCGCTCGGCACGAACGGGAAAGGATGCGGCGAGCGGCTAATCGACCACCTTCCGGCCTGCCATGATCCCGAGCACGAGAAGCACGACGAACACGATGAGGAACAGGATCAGCAGGATCCTGGCGATCTCCATGAACGTCCCTTCCGCGCCGTAGAAGCCGAGAAGGCCGCAAACCAGTCCGAGTATCAGGAAGATGACAGCCCATCTGAGCATCTCGGGTCTCCGAATGTGATTCCGGGGACAGAACGACCGGTCGCGGTATGGCGTTCCGATCAGCGGCCGCCGAACAGCGCGACCAGCCCCGCAACGCCCAGCCCCGCAAGCACCAGAGCCGCGCCGACGCGGACCCAGGCGAGCGGCACGATCCGCGTGATCCGTTCGCCGAACAGCACGGCCGGGGCATTGACGATCATCATGCCGAGCGTCGTACCCGTCGCGACGAGCTCTATCGCGTGCGGCACCGCCTCGTAGCGCGCGCCGAGCGCGATCGTCGCGATCTGCGTCTTGTCGCCGATCTCGACGAGGAAGAAGGCAACCAGCGTGGTCACGAACGCGCCGCGTCGCGCCGGCTCGGCCTTGTCGGGATCGTCCATCTTGTCGGGGATCAGCGTCCACGCCGCCATCGCGAGGAAGCCGATCGCGACCGCCAATCGGAACCAGAAACCGTCGAGCAGCCCCGCGATCGAGGCGCCCGCCCAGGCCGCGACGAGATGGTTGGCGATCGTCGCGACCAAGATACCGAGGATCACCGGTAGCGGCCGCCGGAAACGCAGCGACAGCAGAATCGCGAGCAGCATCGTGCGATCGCCGATCTCGGCCAGCGCGACGACGGCGAGCGAGGTGAGCACGATGGCGGCAGGCGTCATGCGGCCGCCTCTAGAGGATAGCGCCCGCCACAGAAACAGCGTTCGTGCTGAGCGAAGTCGAAGCACGTGTCGCAAGTGGCGCGTCCGCCGCACGTCCTTCGACTTCGCTCAGGACGAACGGGATTTCAGTTCTACACGGAGAGAACCCGCACCCTAACCCTTCTCCGCGAGTAGCTTCGTCACCGTCGTGTCGAACTGCGCCTCGGCCTGCTTGTTGAGCGCGCCGGTGGCCGGACCCGACCAGCCGACATGGATCGCGCGTAGCTTGCCCTTGCGGTCGATGAACAAGGTCGTCGGATAGACCTTCACGCCGCCGATCGCGGGCAGCGCGCGCTTGCTGTCCTCGGCCGTCGCCTTTCCGGCAATGAGCAGCGGGTAGGCGATGGCATAACGCGCCGCGAAGCTCCTGATCTGGCGAGCGGAGCGCGCGTGATCCCCATCATATTCGAACTGGAGCCCGATCATCTCCAGACCCCGCGCCGCGTGCGCCTTGTAGTAAGGCGCGAGGAAAGCCGCCTCGTCATGGCAGTTGGGGCACCAGGTTCCGCCAATCGCAACGACCACCACCTTCCCGCGGAAGCGCGGATCGGCGATGCTGACCATGTGCCCGTCGGCATCGGGAAAGCTGAACGCGATGTGATCGGTCGGCGGCTTCTCCTCGGCGACCGGCACGAAGCCCGGCGCCGGCGCCGCGCCGCGCTTGCCGCTCGTCCACCCACCGGGCTTGGCGCTGGCGAGGCCGAAGCTGTCGCCGGCGAGCGTGCCGTCCGGCCGGATCTGGCCGCGCCACACCGAACCCTGATTGCCGTCGAAGGTCGAGAGCGCAAAGCGATCACCGGAGACCTCGCCGGCGAGATAGCGCTCGTCGCCGCTCGGAAACTGGATGCTGCCGCTGAGCGCGTTGCCCCGGCGGCTCAAGAGCAGCACGCCCTTCTCACCGTCGGCACCGTCCTCTGCGATCGGCCAGCTGCCGGCGAGCTCAACGGCCGGCGGCGCGGGATTGGGGAAGAACACCGGCCCGGCGCCCGGCACCAGGATCAGCGGCAAATCGAGCCGTCCGCTGCGGCGATAGAGATGCGCGGCGCCGGCAAGCGAGCCGTCCTTGCCGATCTTCGCCTCGAGGCTCGATTCGTAGGAGGGGAAGTCGAGCGTCAGCATGCCGCCGGAAAAGCGCGTGGCCTCCGCGATGAAGCGATGGCCGCCGTCCACGATGCTCGCGACAGGCTTGCCGTCTTGCTCCTCGACATCGATGCCGAACGGCACGCTGCCGGCCTGCGCGGCGATGATCGCGCGATAAGACCCGTGCGGCGCCGCCGGCTCGCGCACGCAGGCGGCGAGCAGCAGCAACGGCAATGTCGCGCGAAAGAGGCGGCGCATGCTGCCTTCTTGCCGTGCCGGCGGACGGGCGTCGAGACGCTGGATATTTGCAGGTTCAGCCGCCATCCTTCTGATCTGGGGGAGGCAATGATGATCGACAAGGACGGCGCCGTCGACGATGCGGGCGCGCACGCAGCGCACTCGGCCGGGCGGCTGTACCTGCAGGTGATCGCCGCGATCGCGCTGGGCATCGCGATCGGCGCGCTGTGGCCGCATGTCGGCGCCAGCCTCAAGCCGCTCGGCGACGGCTTCGTGAAGCTCGTCCGGATGACGATCGCGCCGCTGATCTTCCTTACCGTCACGACCGGCATCGCCGGGCTCGGCCAGCCCGGTGCGTTCGGCCGCGTCGCCGCCAAGGCCTTTGCCTATTTCCTGACGCTCTCGACGCTGGCGCTGGTCGTCGGGCTGATCGTCGCCAACGTCGTGCGGCCCGGTGCGCTGCTCCACATCGATCCGCGAACACTCGATGCCCACGCCGTCGCCGATTATGCGGCCAAGGCGCACGAGCAGAGCGTCACCGGCTTTCTCACCAACATCATCCCGGACACGCTGGCGAGCCCGCTCGCCGGCGGCGACATCCTCCAGGTGCTGCTCGTCGCGATTCTCTCCGGCATCGCGATCGCGCTCGTCGGCCAGCGTGCGCAGCCGCTGCTCGACGTGCTCGTCGCGGCGAACGCGATCGTGTTCCGGATCGTCGGCATGCTGATGAGGGCGGCGCCGATCGGCGCGTTCGGGGCGATGGCGTTCACAATTGGCAAATACGGCGTCGGCGCGGTGATCGGCCTCGCCGGCCTCGTCGCGACCTTCTACTTGACCTCGCTCCTGTTCGTGATTGTCGTGCTCGGCGCGGTCGCGTGGGGCTGCGGCTTCTCGATCCTGCGGCTGCTTCGCTTCATCGGCCCCGAACTGCTGCTCGTGCTCGGCACCTCGTCGTCGGAAGCGGCGCTGCCGAGCCTGATCGCCAAGCTCGAGCGTGCCGGCGCCGCCGCACCGGTGGTCGGCCTGGTCGTGCCGGCAGGCTACTCGTTCAACCTTGACGGCACCAACATCTACATGACGCTCGCCTCGCTGTTCATCGCGCAGGCGATCGGAGTCGAGCTCAGCCTCGGCCAGCAGCTGCTCCTGCTCGGCGTCGCGATGCTGAGTTCGAAGGGCGCGGCCGGCGTTACCGGCGCGGGCTTCATCACGCTCGCCGCGACGCTTCAGATCGTGCCGGCGGTTCCGGTTGCGGGCATGGCGCTCATCCTCGGCGTCGACCGCTTCATGAGCGAATGCCGCAGCCTCACCAACTTCGCCGGGAACGCCGTCGCGGCGCTGGTCGTCGCGCGCTGGGAGGGCGCGCTCGACGAGGACAAGCTGCGGGCGGCGTTGAGCGGGAGAGATCGGACGCGGCTCGGACCCCTTGCCCGTTCGTCCTGAGCAAAGTCGCAGGACGCGCCGCGAGCGCTGTCCGGCTTGGCACGCACTGCGACTTCACTCCGTGCGAGCGGGCGGTGTGGGAGATGGAGATGACGGATCAAGTCCGCTAATCCCGCGCGCGTGACCCCCGACCGCCCAGCCGCGCCCGCGCCGCCGCAGGAGCCGATCGTCGACGACGATGCCGCGCTCGCGGCCGATCTTGCCGCCGCTATCGCCGAGCCGGAAAGCGCCCATCGTGAGGTGTTCTCGCGGATCGGCAGGAACATCGGCTGGCTGGTCGGCGGACGCGGTTTCTCCGGCGCCGCCAGCTTCTTCTATCTTGCGTTCGCCGCACGCGGCATGGGGCCGGAGCGCTTCGGCGTGTTCGCGCTCATCCTCTCCTACGCGCAGGGCATCGCCAACCTCGTCCAGTTCCAATGCTGGCAAGGCGTGATCCGCTACGGCGCCGTGCATCTCGCGGAGGAGCGGCGCGACCGGCTCGCGCG
>JAFAZF010000047.1 GCA_019239915.1 Sphingomonadaceae bacterium | reverse complement strand
GTTCGTCTTGAGCGAAGTCGAAGGACGTGCTTCGAGCGTGTCGCCTGTTCACGTGCTTCGACTTCGCTCAGCACGAACGGTAATTCTGCGAAGGGTCCCTCTCCGCTATTGCTGCGCGTACTGGTCGGTCATCCAGCCGTTGGTGATCAGCACGCAGTCGCCGACCTTCGCGACATCGAACAGGATCGCCGCGAAACCCTTGGGCAGGCCGATGCAGCCATGCGTGGCGAGATCGTCGGCGACCTGCTCTGTGCCGTGGATCGAGACGCCGTCCCTCGTCAGGCGCAGCGTATAAGGCATCGGCGCGCCCCAGTAGGTGCCCGAGACGTGATAGCGATCCTTCATCAGGATCGGATATTCGCCGAGTGGCGTCGGCTTGTCGCCCCAGCCTGAGATGATCGACGAACGGCCGATCTCCGCGCCGCCCCGATAGACGTAGAGCCGCTCGGCCTGGAGATCGACGACGATGCGGATCGCTCCCGGCGGCGCGCCGTCCTCGTCCCAGACATATTCGCCGGTGGCGAGCGGCGTGTCGAGGCCGAGCGTCGTCGTCACCGCCGGCGGCTCGGCGAGGGCCGGCCGCGCGAGGCAGACGCAGACGAAGCTCAGCCAGAACAGCAGCAATTTGAACGCGAGGGAGGGCCGCATGATGCTCGTCCAATAAGGGCGCGAGCGATCCAGCTATGCTCTTTCGTCGCCAGCGTCATGCGTCGAGAGCGCGCGAAAACGGGGCGTTCCGGATCGGAACATATGGTTGGCGAGAGGTTAAGGCGGCGATCTGAGCCACTCTCCTTCAGGGGAGGGGTAGGGTAGGGTGGCCGCCGGGGCGAGCTCGCTACGTTCGCCCCCACCTCCAGTTCCTCCCCTGAAGGGGGGGCATGACGCCAGACAAAAAAAGGCCGGCGAGTTGCCTCGCCGGCCCAGGTCCTTCGCAGGAGGAAGCCCTTAGTAGTGGTAGGCCCGCTCGCCATGCTCGGCGATGTCGAGACCCTCATGCTCGACCTCGGCGGAGACGCGCATGCCCCACAGCTTGTCGATGACGAAGAAGAGGATGGCCGAGCCGATGCCCGACCAGAGCAGCGTGAGCAGCACGCCCTCGCCCTGGATGATGAGCTGGCCGACCATGTCGTAGGTGCCGGCGACCATCGTGCCCGGCTTGCTCGAATAATCCGCGATGCCCTGGCCTCCGAAGGCCGGGTTGTCGAGGATGCCGGTCATCAGCGCGCCGGTGATGCCGCCGATGCAGTGCACGCCGAACACGTCGAGCGAGTCGTCGTAACCGAACTTCGACTTCACCGTGGTCACGAAGAAGAAGCAGATCGGCGAGACCATCAGGCCGAGGATCACCGAGCCCATCGTGCCGGCGTAACCCGACGCCGGGGTGACGGCGACGAGGCCGGCGACGACGCCCGAGGCGGCGCCGAGCAGCGACGGCTTGCCCTTCACGATCTGCTCGGTGAGCAGCCAGGAGAGGCCCGCCGCGGCGGTGGCGATCATCGTGTTCATGAACGCGACCGAGGCGATCGAGCTGGCTTCGAGGTTGGAGCCGGCGTTGAAGCCGAACCAGCCCACCCACAGCAGCGAGGCGCCGATCATCGTCATCGTCAGCGAGTGCGGCGGCATCGGCTCGGTACCGTAGCCGATGCGCTTGCCGAGCAGCAGGCACATGACGAGGCCGGCGATGCCGGCGTTGATGTGGACGACGGTGCCGCCGGCGAAATCGAGCGCGCCCTTCTGGAAGAGGAAGCCCGCGTCGGCATTGGCGGCGTTCAGCGCGTCGGCGCCCTTGAGCGCGGCCTGGGCGACCGCGTCAGGCCCGTCCCAGCACCACACCATGTGCGCGATCGGGAAGTAGATCAGCGTCACCCACAGCGCCACGAACAGCATCAGTGGCGAGAATTTGATGCGCTCCGCGATCGAGCCGATGAACAGCGCCGGCGTGATCATCGCGAACGTCATCTGGAAGAGGACGTAGGTGAGCTCCGGAATATAGACGCCGTTCGAGAACGTCGCCGCCTGCGCATTGGCGTCGACGCCCTTCAGGAAGAGCTTGGTGAAGGGATTGCCGACGAAGGCGTTGCCGACGGTGAACGTCTCGGAATAGCCCCAGCACACCCAGATCACGCCGACCATGCAGACGATCATCAGCACCTGGGTGAGGATCGAGAGCATGTTCTTGGTGCGGACGAGGCCGCCATAGAACAGCGCGAGGCCGGGGATCGACATCATCAGCACGAGCAGCGTGGAGACGAGCATCCACGTGTTGTCGCCCTTGTTGATCGTCGCCGGCGGGATCGGGTTGTTGGCACCGGTGGCGGCGCCGGTCGCGGTCTGCGCGAGCGCCGGGTGCGAGAGCAGCGCGCCGAGCGCGAGGCCGCCCGCCGCCAGCCCCAGTTTCTTGATGATTGGCTTCATTCGGTTCCCCCTTGTCGCTCAGAGCGCCATGTCGTCGGTCTCGCCGGTGCGGATGCGCACCACCTGGCCGAGATCGAGCACGAAGATCTTGCCGTCGCCGATCGCGCCGGTGTTCGCCGATTGTTGGATCACCTCGACGACGCGGTTGGTGAGGTCGTCGGGCGCGGCGACCTCGATCTTGATCTTGGGCACCATGTTCGTGCTGTATTCCGCGCCGCGGTAGATCTCGGTCTGGCCTTTCTGCCGGCCGAATCCCTTGACCTCGGTCACGGTCATTCCCTGCACGCCCACGCCCGAGAGGGCTTCGCGCACCTCGTCGAGCTTGAACGGCTTGATGATGGCAATGACGAGTTTCATTCCGCCTCCCTGCTCTGCCGGCCCGCAGGCCGCCCCGAGGCACATTCGCAAGCGCTGTGCCAACCGGCGCGCTGCAGCAGGAATGGACGCGTGAGAGGGGCCGGCGGACCGCTCGCCCGCCGTCTCTTTAGGCAGAATCCACTACCTGCTTATTTTTTGGGCAGCTCTGGCGCCGTCTGTGGCGTCTTCGGCTCTGCGGCGGCGGCAACGGGAGGTTCGGGCTGCGGCGCCGCGATCGCGAGCGCGGGGCCGAGCAGCGCCGCGGTCTCGATGCGATCGAGCGCATCGCGCGACGCGATGTAGCGACGCGCAGCCGCGATCCAGTTCTCCGCGGCGGCGTTGCCCGGAATGCGTGCGACTTCGGCGAGCGCGACGTCGACCTGCCCGCTCTCGAGCGCGCGGCGCGCGCGATCGATGCGATCGGCGGTATCGGTAGGGGGCATGCCGGCGCGGCGGACGACGATGAGATCCCCGAGCTGCTGCTTGAGCCCCGTCCACCAGTCGCTGCCGATCGCGCCGCCGCTCTGCAGCGTTGGCGCGACGCGATCGAGTTCGGCTTCGAGCCAGCTCAGCGTGACCGGCTGACGCGAGGCGGCGATGATCGTCGCCACCGCCTGCGGCTGGCTCGCGCCGAACCGATCGCGTAGCAGCGCCTCGATGTAGCCGAGGCCGACGCCGCGATCGAGCGCGCGCCGTCCGGCGAAGGCGACGAGCAGCGCCTCGGCGCGATCGGCGTTGCCGCTGGCGGCGCGCGCGCGCTGGTCGATCGTCGCGATGCGGCGCGAGAGCTCGCCGACCTGCCCGGCGAGCGCACCGACGCTCGCCACGGGCGCGGGTGCCTGCTGGATGATCCGGATCGGTGGGCTCGGCACATATTGCGCGGCGATGGGCCGGCCGAACCGATCGTGGAGGAAGTCGTCGAACCCCTGCCAGCGCAGCAGTGCCCATGCCGTCGTCGCGCCGCCCGAGAGGAAGATCAGGACGACCAGAAGCAGGATCCAAGGCCAGCGGCGGCGGCGCGGCGCCTCCTCGAAACCGTCGAATTCGCCCGCCATGCCGCCTCCGGCCGCCCGCCCCGGCTTACTGATCGCACAAGGGCGCGGCCGCCGCCAGCAGGGCGTCGTCGTCTGGCCGCGGCGCGACCGCGAGGGCGCGCCAATCCCCGCCGGCAGCGTCGCGCACCTGCGCGGAGAGCGCCGCGATCGCGACGTCGCGCCGGTCGACTCCGGCCGCGTGGCACAGCGTCGTGAACAGCGTTGCGGCGCGCGGCGAGTGGAGGAGCGCGACGGCACCTTGCCCGAGCGCCGCGAGCGCAGGGGCCGGAAACGCCGCGACCGGTTCGGCGGCATAGACGACGCGCCGCTCGATCGCGATGCCGGGCGCCGCCACCGCGCGGTGCTCGCGCCCGGCAAGGTGCAGAACGGCAGCGACGCCGTCGGCCGCGACGCGGGAGAGCAGCGCCGATGCATCGCCCTCGCTCACGATGACGTCGTTGATCCCCGCCGCCCGCGCCGCCGCCGCCGTCGCCGCACCGACGCAATAGCAGCGCAGCGCCGCGAAGCGCGCGAGCTGGGCACCGGCATGCCGCGCGGCGTTGGCGCTGGTCAGCATCAGCGCGTCACAGGACGCGGCCTCGGGCGCTTCCCACGCGACGGCGCGCACCGCGAACAGCGGCGCCACGACCGGTTGCATCCCCAGAGACGCCGCCTTGCGCGCCGTGGCATCGGCGCCCGGCTGCGGGCGGAGGACGAGCAGCGGCCGCGTCATCCGCCTCCGAACAGGTGGCGCAGCGCCGAGCTGGCCCCGCCGAGCAGACGCGCGGCGAGCGCCGCGGGATCGTCGACCTCCTCGCCGGCGACGCGCTCCGCGCCATCCTCTCCGTAGATTTCCGCGCGGAGGCGGATCGTTCCGCCGCGGCGCTCGGCGAGCGCGGCGATCGGCGAATGGCAGGTGCCGCCGAGCGCGGCGAGCAGCGCACGCTCCGCCATTACGCAGGCGAACGTCGCCGCATCGCCGATCGCGCCGAGCAGGTCTCGCGTTCCGGCATCTTCGGCGCGCGCCTCGATGCCGACCGCCCCTTGCGCGGGCGCGGGCAGCAGCGTCTCGACCGGCACCGCCGTCCCGACGTCATACCGCCCGAGCCGGGCCAACCCGGCGGCGGCGAGCAGCGTCGCGTCCGCCTCACCGCCCGCCAGCTTGGCGAGGCGGGTGTCGACATTGCCGCGGAACGGCACGATCCCGACGTCGGGCCGGAGATGGCGGAGCTGGGCCGCACGCCGGGGCGACGAGGTGCCGATCCGCGCGCCGGCCGGCAGCGCCGCGATGCTTGCCGCGCCGACCAGACGGTCGCGTACGTCCGCACGCGGCAGCATCGCGGCGATCGCGATCGCATCCGGCCGGATCGTCTCGACGTCCTTCATCGAGTGGACCGCGAAGTCGATCTCGCCGTCGAGCAGCGCGCGATCGAGCTCCTTCGTCCACAGCGCCTTGCCGCCGATCTCGGCGAGCGGGCGATCCTGGACGCGATCGCCGGTCGTCTTGATCGTGACGATCTCGACAGCCGTCTCGCCGAGCCCGTGCGCCGCGCGCAGCGCGTCCGCGACCATATGCGCCTGGACGAGCGCCAGCGGCGAACCGCGCGTGCCGAGGCGCCAAGGTCGATCGGGTGGCGTACGCATCGGCGGTTGCCCTAGCGGGCATGACCGGTGCAGGAAAGGCCATGCCCTTGAA
>JAFAZF010000033.1 GCA_019239915.1 Sphingomonadaceae bacterium | reverse complement strand
TGCGCCATCGCGTCGGCGCGGCCGGAGGTCTCGCTCTGCAGGCGCATGATCTCACGTAGGCGCTGCTCCAGCTCGTCAGCGCGCATCGCCTGCGTCATTGCGAGCTCGGCGCCGCGCCGGCTGGAGCGAGCCACGGCGATCGCGATGGCTAGCAGGAGCAGCAGCACCAGCACGCCGAAGCCGATCAGGACATCGATCGTCCGAATCGGCAGGCTGCCGATCGTGAAGACGATCTGGTTCGTGAGCTGATACATGGGCTGATTGACAGGGCTCATGCCCCATCTCTAGCCGATTCGCCTGATATCGCGAACGAAGAGGGAACATTTATGGTTAACAGCGGGTAAAGATTGATGGTTAACGAGCCCTTAAGAAACTTGGTTAGCGAAGTCTTAAGCGCGCAACCTCAACATTGACCGCATCTGTTCCCACGCTTAAATCGCCGGCCATGGCCCTCAGAGATATCATCATCCTGCCGGATACCCAGTTGCGGCTGGTGTCCAAACCTGTCGAGAAGGTGACGCCGGAGATCCGGCAGCTTGTCGACGACATGTTCCAGACTATGTACGACGCGCCCGGCATCGGGCTCGCGGCGATCCAGATCGGCGTGCCCAAGCGCGTGCTGGTGATCGACCTGCAGGAGCGCGAGGACGGCGCCGATGCGCCCGAGGACGACGCGAACGAGGCGCCCGTGCGCAACCCGCGCGTCTTTATCAATCCCGAGCTCTACGAGCCGAGCGAGGATTACTCGGTCTACAACGAGGGCTGCCTGTCGGTTCCCGACTATTATGCCGAGGTCGAGCGCCCCGCACGCATCCACGCTCGCTGGCTCGACGAGCATGGGCAGGCGCATGACGAGCCGATAGAGGGCATGCTCGCGACCTGCCTCCAGCACGAGATGGATCATCTCGAGGGCGTGCTGTTCATCGATCACCTCTCGCGGCTGAAGCGCGAGATGGCGCTCAAGAAGCTCGAGAAGGCGCGGCGGCAGAAGCGGGCGGCCTGAAGCGGCTGGCGGATGGGCGTGCGCGCCTCCTGCCATTGCGGCGCGGTGGTCTTCGAAGTCGCGCACGCACCCACCGACGTCAACGAGTGCCTCTGCTCGATCTGTCGCCGCTATGGTGCGCTGTGGGCCTATTACCGGCCCGGCGAGGTCCGCTTCGGCGGCGAGGGCGGCAGCGACACCTATGTCTGGGGCGATCGCCAGCTCGCCTTCCACCGCTGCCGCACCTGCGGCTGCATGACTCACTGGAGCAGCGTCGACCCGGCGCATGATCGCATGGGCGTGAACGTGCGCCTGATGAGCCCCGAAATGCTGCGCGCGGCGACGATCCGGCAATCGCAAGGCCCGGAATAGGCCGCGAGCTCTTGGCCGCTTTCGCCCCAGTAGCGGACGTTCATCCCCCCTCCCTGCAAGGGAGGGGCCGGGGGTGGGTTGCGGCGCTCGGAGCGCTCCCTAAGCTAGGCCGACCGAGCGCGCTGCGCGGAAGGTCACGATACACTGTCTATTTCGCGGTCGGAGACGTGAACCTTCCGCCTGTGACCTTTCCGGCGGGATTCAGGTTCAGCCCAGGCTGGCGAGCGCTTCGGCGCAATCGCCGGCGAGTTCGCGGCACATCTCGCCGCAGCGCCGGCAATGGGCATGGTCGTGCTTCTCGCACTCGACTGCGCAGGTCTCGCAGGCCTGGATGCAGAGCTGCAGCATCGCGGTGACGAGCGCGTGGTTGTCGTCGGTCTGGCGGGTGGCGAGCTTCATCGTAGCGGTGCAGACGTCCGCGCAATCCATGCACAGCCGGATGCAGCGGCGCATGTCCATCTCTTCGGCCGAGCAGGCGTCGGCGCAGGAGGTGCAGATCACCGCGCAATACATCGCATGCCGCGCAGCGGCGGCGAGCGGCTCGTTGACATGGCCGGCGACTGACGGATGCTCGGCGATCATCTTGCGAATGGACATGGGCCCCACCGCTCCACGATTTTTCCGATGAACGGGCTCGGAGAGGCGACGTTCCGCCGCTTTCGGCTTGAGCGCAAGCTAGCGCGGCGATAGGTTCGCGTTTCGTTCTCAAGAGGGAGAGTCGCGTGGCGGCAGGGCTGGCACTGGTGTTCGCGATAGTCGCGCTCGCGGCGGGATTCGCGGTCGGCTGGTTGATCGCGGGCCGCACCGGCGCTGCGCTCAAGGCCGAGCGCGATCTTCATCGCACGCGCGCCGATGGCGGCGACGCCGAACGGGCGCGGCTCGCCGAGCGGGCGTCGGCGGCGGAGAATGCGGCGGCGGCGGCGAACGAACGCGCCGCCAACGCCGAGCTGCTGCGCACGACGCTCGACGCGGTGACGAAGGAACGTGACGCGGCGTTGCGCGCGCTCGATGCGGCGCAAAGCGGCGCTGCCGAGCGCGAGAAGGCGTTCGAGGGGCGGCTTGCCGAGCTGAAGGAGGCCAAGGACGCGCTGTCGGCGCAGTTCAGCGAAGTCGGTGCCAAGCTGCTCGGCGAAGCGCAGAAGGCGTTCCTCGAGCGTGCCGACCAGCGTTTCGCGCAAGCCGACGAGAAGTCGGGCGAGCGGCTGAAGGCGTTGCTCCAGCCCGTCGAAACGACGCTCAAGCGCTATGAGGACAGCGTCGCCAAGGTCGAGAAGGAGCGCACCGAGGCCTATGGCAATCTTACCGGTCTGATCGGCGCGATGCGCGATGGGCAGGAGGCGGTGCGCGGCGAGGCGGCGCGGCTGGTCAATGCGCTGCGCGCCGCGCCCAAGGCGCGCGGGCGCTGGGGCGAGCAGCAGCTCCGCAACGTGCTCGAGACCTGCGGACTCTCCGAACACACCGATTTCGCGATGGAGGTCTCGGTCGCGACCGACGAGGGCGCCCGGCTGCGGCCCGATGCGGTGATCCGCGTGCCCGGCGGCAAGAGCCTGGTGATCGACGCCAAGGTGTCGCTCAACGCCTATCAGGACGCCTATGCCGCGATCGACGAGAGCGAACGCGGGCGCCATCTGCAGACGCACGCGGCGGCGATGAAGGCGCACGTGACCGCGCTCTCCGCGAAGAGCTATTGGAGCCAGTTCGAGGACGCGCCCGAATTCGTGATCATGTTCGTGCCCGGCGAGCATTTCCTCTCGGCGGCGACCGATGCCGATTCGAAGCTGTGGGACTACGCCTTTGAGCGGCGCGTCCTGCTTGCCGCGCCGACCAACCTCGTCGCGCTGGCGCGGACGGTCGCAGGTGTCTGGCGCCAGGAGACGCTGGCGCGTGAGGCGCGGCAGATCGGCGCGCTCGGCAAGGAGATGTACGAGCGGCTCGCCAAGATCGCTGGCGACGTCCGCAAGATGGGCCGAGATCTCAACAACGTGGTGGGTAGCTACAACGCGTTCGCGACCTCGCTCGAATCGCGCGCGCTGGTGACGGGCCGCAAGTTCCGCGATCTCAACATCGATACTGGCGATCGGGAGATCGAGACGGTGGCGCCGGTGGAGGCGCTGGCGCGCACCGTGTCCGCGCCGGAACTGCTCGAAGCGCCCGAGGCGGAAGCGGCGGAGTAGCGGCGCGAGCGACGGTTTTCGTGGATTGATCCTGTCGAGCGCGACAGGCTCAACCGCGATAGGAGGATCGATCCGGGCTTAGCGGTGACGGCCGCCGCCATGGGGCGGGGTCATCGAACCGCCGAAATGGTGGAAGGCGTGGCCGCCGGCTCCAGGACCGCCGGCTCCGGGACCGCCTGCCGTGCCGGCAAAGCCGCCGCCGGGCATGTCATGCCGGAAATGGCCGCTGCGATCGGCGCGAAAGTGGCCGTGCTCGCCGGTGCGATAGTAGAAGACGTCGCCGTCGCCCCAGTAGCCGTCATAGATCGGGCCGTAATAATCGTCGTAGAAGCCGTCATAGGCGATCGGGCCGGGGCCGGCGGGGCCGCCATAGTAATCGGCGGCGCAGGCGGCGAGGGGAAGCGCTGCGAGCAGCGCGAGCATCTTAAAGCGCATGACCTATCTCTCTTGTCATTGGGGCGAGGGGTCCAACCCGCGGCGCGAAGCGATGGTTGCGCGCCGCCAGCAACCAGCGTCACTGAACGGTTAATTTTTTCTGATGTTCTCTGCGATTTGGATGGTGGATCAATCGCCGGCATCGTCACGCCTGCCGCGCCAGCACCTCATAGGCAAGCACGGCGGTCGCGACCGCGGCATTGAGGCTGTCGGCCCGCCCGCGCATCGGCAGCTTGACGCGCAGATCGCAGGCCGTCTCATACTCCGGCGGAAGCCCGCGCGCCTCGTTGCCGACGAGCAGGAAGGCCGGCGTGCGATAGTCTGCGGCGCGATAGTCGGCGTCCGCGCGAAGGCTGAGCCCGACGAGCTGGCCCGGGCCGGATCGCAGCCAACGCAGGAAATCGGTCCATGTCGCCTGCGCGATCGCCTGCGTGAACAGCGCCCCCATGCTCGCGCGGACCGCCTCGACGGAAAACGGATCGACGCACTCGTCGACGAGGATCAGTCCGCCGGCGCCGACCGCGTCGCCGGTGCGCAGGATCGTGCCGAGATTGCCGGGATCGCGCAGCGATTGCGCGACGATCCAGATCGACGCCGCGCTGCGGTCGATCCGCTCGAGCGCCGTGTCGAATGCCTCGAAGACGCCGAGCACCGCCTGCGGATTGTCCTTGCCCGAGAGCTTGTGAAGAATGTCCTCGGTGGTGAGGATCGCCTCGCCGCCGGCCGCTTCGGTCGCGGCGGCGAGCGCCTGCAGCCTGGCATGGCCCGCGCCCTCGGCCGCGTAGAACAGATGGCGCGGCAGCCGCCCGCTCTCCTGCGCCTCGGTCAGGATGCGCAGCCCCTCGGCGATGAACTTGCCTTCCTCACGACGATGCCTCTTGTCGCGCAACGAGCGCACGCGCTTCACGAGCGGATTGGAGAAGGCGGTGATCTCGCGGGGCATCGAAAGGCCGTAGGCGCATAACGCGGAACCCGGCAAGCGCGGGACTATTGCGACACGTCTGCTTCCGCCCCAGTTACGGCCGTTCTTCTCCCCTCCCTGCAAGGGAGGGGCCGGGGGTGGGTTGCGGCACACGGAGCGGTCGCTAGGCTGCGCCGATGGAGCGGGTTCCGCCGGAGCTGACGAGCAACGCGCGTCGCTTGGCGCCGGATCGACGTTCGAGGAGCGTCTGCTGTGGAGCGTGCTTTGTCAGCAGCGGCCGCGCTTCACCCGGCAGCTCGTTGTTGATCGCTTCATTCTCGATTTCGCCTGCCGGAGCCTGAAGATCGCCATCGAGGTCGATGGCGGCCAGCACGGCATTCGCGCCGATGAGGACGCGACCCGCACCGCTGAACTCGAGCGACGCGGATGGACCGTCCTGCGCTTCTGGAACAGCGAGGTGCGGAACGCGCTTGCAGCTGTGGTCGCGGCGATCGACGAGGCGGTCGCCCGCGCCGCAACCCACCCCCAGCCCCCTCCCTGTTAGGGAGGGGAGCTAACGGCAGTTAGCCACCGCAATCGGACACCGGATCGTCAAGGCGCGCTTTGCGCTATCCCTCAATCCTCGCCGAACTTGGATTCGACGAGCTCGCAGAGCGCGACCAGCGCGGCTTCGGCGCCGTCGCCCTCGGCCGAGATGGTGACATGGTCGCCCATCGCCGCGCCCAGCATCATCAGTCCCATGATCGAGGTGCCGGCGACCGACGAACCGTCCTTCTCGACCGCGACGATCGCGGCCTGGCTGCTCGCCAACGTAACGAATTTCGCGGATGCGCGGGCATGGAGGCCGCGCCGGTTGGTGATCCGGACCGTACGCTGCACGCCAGCCGTCACCCAGGCTCTCCCGTCACGCAGCCTCCCCGAGGATTTCCGACGCCACCGATATATATTTTCTGCCGGCTTCGCGTGCCGCGGCGGCGGCCGCCTTGATGTGCATCGTCTTGCGCGCGCCGTCCAGCCTGATGAGCATCGGCAGGTTGATCCCGGCAATCACCTCGACCTTGTCCGACTTCATGAGCGAGATGGCGAGGTTGGAGGGCGTGCCGCCGAAAAGGTCGGTGAGGATGATGACGCCGGTGCCGTCGTCGACCTTGGCGACCGCGGTGGCGATGTCCTCGCGCCGCGCTTCCATATCGTCTTCGGGCCCGATGCAGATCGGCTCGATCGCGCCTTGCGGCCCGACCACATGTTCCATCGCGATGACGAATTCCTGAGCGAGCCGCCCGTGCGTCACCAATACCAGTCCGATCATCTACTCACCTGCCTCAGGCGCGAGCGGCCCACCTGGCGACGGAACAGGCGCGGCGCCCCCACCGCTCGCCCGGTCCGCCGACAGATCCCGGTGAAGGATGGTGGGCGAAAAATTGCTGCGGCGCAACCTTGCCGCCACCCGTTCCGCGACGTGAACCGAGCGGTGTTTCCCGCCGGTACAGCCGAAGGCGACGGTCACGTAGGGTTTCCCCTCCCTTTCGTAGCGCGGCAGCAACAGCGCGAGCAGCTCCTCGATGCGGCCGATCGACTCTTCGTAGGCCGGGTCGGCGGCGATGTAGGCGGCGACGGCGGGGTTGCGCCCGTCGTGCGGCCGCAGCGCGGGGTCCCAATGCGGATTGCGCAGGTAACGCAGATCGAACACCAGATCGGCGTTGCGCGGCACGCCGCGCGCATAGCCGAAGGACATTACCTGCAGCGTCGCGCCGCCGCTGCTGTCGGCGAAGCGTTGGCGAAGCTGCTGCTGCAGCGCGTTGGCGCTGGCGTCGGTGGTGTCGACGACATGATCCGCCCATTGCCTGAGCGGGCTCAGCATCTCGCGTTCGCGCGCGATGCCGTCGCGGGCGGTGCGGTCGAGCGCGAGTGGGTGGCGCCGGCGGGTTTCGGAATAGCGGCGCTCGAGCTCCGCGCCGGCGCAATCGAGGAAGAGGAGCTCGATGTCCTGCTCTTCGCGCAACGCGCGGATGCGCTCGAGAATGCGCTGCGCGTCGAAGCCGCGCGTGCGGCTGTCGATGCCGATCGCGAGCGGCCGCTCGGCATCGGGCGCGCCGGCGGGCAGGGGCGTCCCCAGCAGCCGCTCGAGCAGCGGCAGCGGCAGGTTGTCGACCACTTCCCAGCCGAGATCCTCCAGCGTCTTGAGCGCGGTCGACTTGCCCGCGCCGGACATGCCGGTGACGATGAGGATGCGACTTGGCCGTGCCGGGCTGCTCATTCCGTCGCCAGTCCAAAACGTTCCAGCGCCAACTCTACCTTGATCGGAGCGGATGGCTCAAGCGGCGCGATCGCGATCAGCGGCAATCGCAAGCCGACGATCTCATGTCCGATTGGTTCCGGCATACGGTCCGGCGCGAGGTCGAGCCTGGCGGCGAGCGCCAGCGGGGCCTCGCCGCGATGTGCGACGGGAAGGATGCCGATGCCGCGCACCTCGATCGCGCCGGCGATCCGCGCCGGTGGCCGGCCGTACAGCGCGTCCCCGCGTCGCGTCACGACCGTATAGTCGTCGCTGACGAGCACGGCGCCGCGATCGATCAGGCGCAGCGCAAGGTCGGACTTGCCGCTTCCCGACGGCCCGAAGAGAAGCACGCCACGGCCGCGGATCGCCACGCAGCTCGCGTGCACCGTCGCGCTATCCGTGTCGGCGGTCATGCTCAGCGCGTAAAACCCGCGGCAACGCCGGGATCGCCATCGGGCTCGTCAGGGTCGGCGGCGGCCAGGTGGATGACGAAGCGCGCCCCGCTCGCGCCGTCGGCGCGGTCGTCGACGCCGATGCGGCCACCATGCCCTTCGACGATCGTTTTGACGATGGCGAGGCCGAGCCCGCTGTGGCGGCCGAACGCCTCGCCGTCGGGCCGTTCGGAATAGAAGCGGCGAAAGATCATCTCGCGGGTATTCGCCGGCACGCCGCGGCCTTCATCGTCGACCGTGATGCGGACATCGTCGCCGATGCGTACCACGCCGACTTCCACCAGCCCGCCGGACGGGGAGAAGGAAACGGCATTGTCGACGAGGTTCTCGAATGCGCGCGCCAGCCGCTCGCCGTCGCCCATCACCACCGTCGTCGCGGCGAACGGGCGCGCGAAGGCGACGCGGACGTCCCGGTTGCGGCCGCGTTCCTCGCGCGCGGCGAGCAGCGCCTCGATCAGCGCGCCGAGGTCGACGCGTTCGAACCGCGTGCGGGTAAGCTCCGCATCGAGCCGCGATACCTCGGCGACATCGGTGACGAGACGATCGAGCCGCCGCACGTCATCGTGCATCAGCGCGAGGAGCTGCGCGCGCAGTGCAGGATCGCTGACCCGATCGAGGCTGTCGAGCGCCGAGCGGAGCGAGGCCAGCGGGTTCTTGAGCTCGTGAGACACGTCGGCGGCGAACGTTTCGACCGCGTCGATGCGGGTGCGCAGCGCCTGGCTCATGTCGGAGAGCGCGCGGGCGAGCATTCCGATCTCGTCGCGGCGGCGCGGCAGGCGCGGCACCACCACCTCGCGGGCCCGGCCCAGCCGCACGCGGTGCGCAGCCAGCGCCAGGCGCCGCAGCGGCCGCACGATCGTGCGCGCGAGAAACAGCGACAAGGCGACCGAGACGATCACCACCACCAGCACCACGACGGCCAGCGCGAAGCGCTGCGCGCGCACCGTGCGGGTGATGTCGCGCGCGCTGCCGGTGACGAGCAGGAAGCCGCTGCGGTCCGGAAGCCGCTGCGCCGAACTGACCACCGGTGTGCGATCGGGCGCGCGGCGGATGCGGCTGTCGGTCTGCGCGGCGGCGGCGACGTCGCGCAGCTCCGGCCAACTCTGCACGCGATCCGGCTGCGGCTCGACGAACTTCTCGAGCCGTTCCGCGCCGACCACCGCGTCGAACGCCCGATCCATGAAGCGCGCGGCATGTTTACGCCAGGGCTCGAGCCGGGGGTCGCGCAGCTGATAGGTCGGCTGCCCGCGATCCCAGCCGTCGACCAGCTTGGCGCCATCGGTACCATAGATGCGGACGCGGACCTGATCGTCGACGCCGAGTTGCGTGGCGAGTGCCGGCCGCGCGTCGGCCGGCGCCGCCGCGAGCGCGTCGCCGATCAGCGTCGCGTCGGAAGCAAAGTCGGTCAGCCGCTGATCGGCGAGCTGCGTGCGATAGCTGTCGAGGTAGAAGAAGCTGCCGGCGAGCATCGCGATCGCGAAGATATTGACCGCGAGAATGCGGCCGGTGAGCGACCAACGGCGCGCGCGGATCAGCGCGAGATCCGCGTCGGGCTCACTCCTCGCCGAAACGGTAGCCGACGCCATAGAGAGTCTCGATCGCCTTGAATTCGGGGTCGACGGCGCGGAACTTGCGGCGCAGGCGCTTGATGTGGCTGTCGATCGTACGGTCGTCGACATAGACGTCGTCCTGATAGGCGGCGTCCATGAGCTGATCGCGCGATTTGACGAAGCCGGGCCGCTGCGCGAGCGCTTCCAGGATCAGGAATTCGGTAACGGTCAGCGTCACGTCGCGGCCGCGCCATTGCACGCGGTGGCGGGCGGGATCCATTTCGAGCCGGCCGCGCACGATCCGCTCGGCGGGCGGCGTTTCGGACTCTCCGTCGGGTGGCGCGACGCCGTCGCGGTTGGCGGTGCGGCGGAGGATCGCGCGAATGCGCGCGATCAGCAGACGCTGCGAGAACGGCTTGGCGATATAGTCGTCGGCGCCCATGGCGAGGCCGAGCGCCTCGTCGAGCTCGTCGTCCTTGGAGGTGAGGAAGATCACCGGCATCGCGTTCTTCTCGCGCAGCCGGCGGAGCAGCTCCATGCCGTCCATGCGCGGCATCTTGACGTCGAGCACGGCGAGATCGGCGGGTTGCTCGGTCAACGCCTTCAGCGCCGCCTCGCCATCGGGATAGACGCGCACCCCGAACCCCTCCGCCTGGAGCGCGATCGACACCGAAGTCAGGATGTTGCGGTCGTCGTCGACGAGCGCGATCGAGGCCGACATGGGCGGGCTGGCACTCCTTGGCTGGCCGTCTCCGTATCGCAATGAAGCAGGTGCAGCAATCTGGCGCCGGAACGCCGCCTGAGCTTTTGACGGGCAACCTCTTCTGCGGTATCGCCGCAGCGAGACCGAGCGGCTCAGTGGCGTCCTGCCGCTCTTCCCGAGGAGCCGCACCCGAAGGAGAATCGACTTGTCGACGCCGACGCGCACCCCCGCCCATGACCTCGCCAAGCAGGGCTTCGACGTGACTGCGACGGTGCATTGGAACCTCATCACCGCGCCGCTGGTCGAAGAGGCGGTGAAGCGCGGCGAGGGCCGCCTCGCCAAGGACGGTCCGCTGGTCGTCTCTACCGGCAAGCACACCGGCCGCTCCGCCAACGACAAGTTCATCGTTCGCGATGTCGAGACCGAGAACACGATCTGGTGGGGCAAGACCAATAAGTCGATCACCCCCGATCAGTTCGCCGTGCTCAAGGCCGATTTCCTGAAGCATCTCGGCACGAAGGACACGCTGTTCGTCCAGGATCTCTACGGTGGCTCGCAGTCCGCGCATCGCGTCCAGGTACGCGTGATCAACGAGCTGGCGTGGCACAACATGTTCATCCGGACGATGCTGGTGCGGCCGGAGGCGGAGGCGCTCGCCGGCTTCGTTCCCGATTACACGATCATCGACCTGCCGACCTTCCAGGCCGACCCCGCCCGCCACGGCACCCGCTCCGAGACGGTGATCGCGGTCAACTTCACCGAGAAGCTGATCCTGATCGGCGGCACGCGCTATGCCGGCGAGATGAAGAAATCTGTCTTCGGCCTGCTGAACTATCTGCTGCCTGCCGACGGTATCATGCCGATGCACTGCTCGGCGAACATCGGCCCGCAGGGCGACACGGCAGTGTTCTTCGGCCTTTCCGGCACCGGCAAGACGACGCTCTCGGCCGATGCCTCGCGAACGCTGATCGGCGATGACGAGCATGGTTGGTCCGACGAGGCGGTCTTCAATTTCGAGGGCGGCTGCTACGCCAAGATGATCCGCCTCTCGGCCGAAGCCGAACCCGAGATCTACGCGACGACGAAGCGCTTCGGCACCGTGCTCGAGAATGTCGTGATGGACGAGGAGACCCGCGAACTCGACCTCGACGACGACAGCCTCGCCGAGAATAGCCGCGGCTCCTATCCGCTCGATTTCATCCCGAACACGAGCGAGAAGAATCTCGGCCCCGTCCCGAAGAACATCATCTTCCTGACCGCCGACGCCTACGGCGTGCTGCCGCCGATCGCGAAGCTGACGCCCGATCAGGCGATGTATCACTTCCTTTCGGGCTATACCGCGCGCGTCGCCGGCACCGAGATCGGCGTGACCGAGCCCTCCGCGACCTTCTCGACCTGTTTCGGCGCGCCGTTCATGCCGCGTCACCCGTCGGTTTACGGCAACCTGCTCAAGGAGCGGATCGCCAAGGGCGGAGTCGATTGCTGGCTCGTCAATACCGGCTGGTCGGGCGGCAAGGCGACGACGCCCGGCATCAAGCGCATGCCGATCAAGGCGACGCGCGCACTGCTCAACGCCGCGCTCGACGGCAGCCTCAACAATGCCGAGTTCCACAAGGATCCGAATTTCGGCTTCATGGTGCCGGTCGCGGTGGCGGGCGTCGACTCGAAGCTGCTCGATCCGCGTGCCGCGTGGGGCGATCAGGCGGCCTATGACCTCACCGCCAAGAAGCTGGTCGGCGAGTTCATCGAGAATTTCGCGCAGTTCGAGAATCATGTCGATGCCGGCGTGCGAGAGGCGGCACCAACGGCGGCCTAATCGTCCTGACCTAGATTAAGATACTGTTTCTTTAGGCACTTTCTTCCGAGCGGAGCATTGGGTCTCGCGGTGGCGGGGCGACAATCGATCGGAAGGAAGAGCCATGAACCTCAGGAATGTGGTGGCGACCGGTGTCGCCGTCGTAGCCGCTGCCGGCCTCGCGTCGATGGCGCCTGCGCAAAGCGGCGGCATGGGCGGTAGCGACATGGGCAGCGGCACGACCGGCAGCGGCGCGTCCGGCGGCATGTCGGGAGATAGCGGGTCGACGGGGCAGATGGGCAGCACCGCGACCAGCGGCAGCGGCTCGCGGCACACCTCCAGCCACAAGACGACGAAGCGGCATCATGCCTCCAGCCGCTCGGGCAACTCGCAGACCGGCGCGGGAATGCCGCCTGCAACCAACAGCTCGGCAATGGGCAACACGCCCACCCAGCAACAGCACTAAGGGCAGCGGGTCCAATCCCGAAGTCGCACCGTGCTTGACACGGGCGAGGCGGCGTCGTGAACGGATGCGATGCCGCCTCCTCTGCGCCTGCGCTCCGCGCTTTTCATGCCCGCCTCCAATCCGCGCGCCATCGCCAAGGCGCGGACATTGGCCTGCGACCTCGTCATCCTCGATCTCGAGGATGCGGTGCGCGACGATACCAAGGAGGAAGCGCGGAGCGCGGCAGTGGCCGCGGCTGCCGAGGGGTTGGGCAAGCCGATCGCGATCCGGATCAACGGCACCGGCACGCCGTGGCACGCGGCCGATGTCGCCGCGGTTGCGGCGAGCGCGGCCGACATGGCGGTGCTGCCCAAGGTCGAAGACGCGGCGCTTGCGGCGCGGATCGCCAGCGCGAGCGGCAAGCCGTTGTTGGCGATGATCGAAACGCCCGCCGGCGTGCTCGCGGCACCGGCGATCGCGGCGGCGCCTGGCGTTGCCGGGCTGATCGCCGGCACCAATGATCTCGCCACCGAGCTGCGGCTGCCGCCGGGTTCGGGACGGGGCGGTCTCGTGCTCGCGCTCCAGATGATCGTGCTTGCGGCGCGCGCTGCCGGCCGCATCGCGCTTGATGGCGTCTGGAATGCGCTTGAGGATCCAGAGGGGCTGGCGGCGCAATGCGCCGAAGGCCGTGCGCTCGGCTTCGACGGCAAGACGCTGATCCATCCGGGCCAGGTCGAGATCGCCAATCGTGCGTTCGGGCCGAGCGATGGCGAGCTTGAGGATGCCCGCGCCCTGGTCGCTGCCGCCACCGGCGGCGCCGAGCGCTTCCGCGGGAGGATGATCGAGGCGATGCACGTCGAGACCGCGCGTCGGTTGCTGGCGCTGGCGGAGGGCTGAGCTCCCAGGCGGAGAGCCCCTCCCTCGAAGGGAGGGGTTTTGGTGGGTGGAGATAAAAGAGGCCACTTCGCCAATCGACCCGCCCCCGGGCCCCTCCCTTTCAGGGAGGGGAGCAAGCCCCGCTTGCGCACCGCGGCTCGCGATGGCAAGGGCCGTCATGGTCCGCCGCCGCCTGCTGCTGCCGCTTCTTCTCCTGCTGACCGCAGCCGCGCCCGGAAGCTCCGACACGATCCGTGCGCCGATGCTGATGCGCCACATCGCGGTGCTCGCCAGCGACGATTATGGCGGCCGCGCACCGGGCAGCGAGGGCGGCCGCAAGACCGAACACTATATCGTAGCGCAGTTCGGCGCCGCCGGCCTCCAGCCTGGAGCGCCGGCCGGAAACTGGTTCCAGCGGGTGGAGACCGGTGGCCCGGGGATCGTCGATCGCGTCGCCGCCGCGGTTTCGGGCACGGCAGACGCCGATCATGCCGACAACATCATCGGCAAGGTCGCCGGAAGCGATCCATCCAAAGGCGCGGTGCTGATCACCGCCCACTGGGATCATCTGGGCTATTGCCGCACGCTTGCCGCCGATCGCATCTGCAACGGCGCGATCGACAATGCCAGCGGCGTCGCGCTGCTGATCGAGATCGCGCGCGCCGTTGCCGCCGGACCGCGGCCGGTGCGCGACGTCTACTTCGTCGCGACGACGGGCGAGGAGGAGGGCGAGCTCGGCGCCAAGGCGTTCGTTGCGCAACCGCCGGTGCCACTCGCCACCATCGTCGCCGCCTTCAACCTCGATACGATGGCGATCGCGCCTGCCGGCACGCCGGTCGCGATCATCGGCAGGGGGCTGACCGATCTTGATCCGCTCATCTTCGCGGTCGCGCGCGCGCAGCATCGCGCAGTGGACAAGGACAATGCCGCCAACCGCTATCTCGATCGGCAGGATGGTTGGCCGCTGCTTCGGCACCATGTGCCGGCGGTGATGGTCGGCAGCGCGTTCAGCAACATCCCGCTGCTCGAGGCCTTTCTGCAAGGCCGCTATCACACGCCCGCCGACGATCTCGCCCATCCAATCGAACTCGGCGGCGCGACCGAGGATGCCAATCTCCACGTCGCGCTCGTCCGCGCCTTCGCTGATCCGTCACGCTTCCGGCCCAAGCCTCGAAACCGCGACGCCCGCTCCCTATAGTCTCGTTCCATTCAGGATTGCGCTTCCCATGGATATTCCTCTCGGCCTCACTTTCGACGACGTGCTGCTGGTTCCGGCCGAATCCGAGGTGCTGCCGAGCATGGCCGATACGCGCACGCGCGTGAGCCGCGAGATTACTCTGACCATACCGGTGCTCTCGGCGGCGATGGACACTGTCACCGAGGCGGACATGGCAATCGTGATGGCGCAGCTCGGCGGCCTCGGTGTGCTCCACCGCAATCTATCGGTCGAGGAGCAGGCGGCCGCGGTGCGTGCGGTCAAGCGCTACGAGAGCGGCATGGTCGTCAATCCGATCACGATCCAGCCCGACGCGACGCTCGCCGAGGCGCAGGAGCTGATGGTCCGCCACAAGATCTCGGGCATCCCTGTGGTCGAGGCCTCGGGCAGGCTCGTCGGCATCCTCACCAACCGCGACGTCCGCTTTGCGGAGAACCCGCGCCAGCCAGTCGCCGAGCTGATGACGCACCAGAATCTCGCCACGGTGAACGTCGGCACCAGTCAGGAGGAAGCGCGCCGCCTGCTCCACCAGCGCCGCATCGAGAAGCTGCTGGTCGTCGACGAGGACTATCGCTGCGTCGGCCTCATCACGGTCAAGGACATCGAGAAGGCGGTCAACTATCCGAGCGCGACCAAGGACGCCGCCGGCCGCTTGCGCGTCGCGGGTGCGACGACCGTCGGCGACAAGGGATTCGAACGCTCCGAGGCACTGATCGACGCCGAATGCGATCTCGTCGTGATCGACACCGCACATGGCCACAACAAGGATGTCGCGCGCGCGGTTGAGCGCGTGAAGAAGCTTTCCAATTCGGTGCAGATCGTCGCCGGCAATGTCGCCACGGCCGAGGCGGCGCGCGCGCTGATCGATGCCGGGGCGGACGGCATCAAGGTCGGCATCGGCCCGGGCTCGATCTGCACGACGCGCGTCGTCGCCGGCGTCGGCGTGCCGCAGCTCTCGGCGGTGATGGATGCGGCCGAGGAAGCCGCCAAGCACGGCGTGCCGGTAATCGCCGACGGCGGCCTGCGCACCTCGGGCGATCTCGCCAAAGCGCTGGCGGCGGGCGCGTCGACGGTCATGGTCGGCTCGCTGCTTGCCGGCACCGAGGAAGCGCCGGGCGAGACCTTTCTGTACCAGGGCCGCGCCTACAAATCCTATCGCGGCATGGGTTCGGTGGGCGCGATGGCGCGGGGCTCGGCCGACCGCTATTTCCAGCAGGACATCAAGGATCAGCTCAAGCTCGTGCCCGAAGGGATCGAGGGGCAGGTGCCGTACAAGGGGCCGGCCAAGGACGTGATCCACCAGCTCGTCGGCGGCGTGAAAGCGGCGATGGGCTATACCGGCGCCAAGACGATCGCCGAGCTCCAGAAGCGTGGTCGCTTCATCCGCATCACCAACGCGGGCCTGCGCGAAAGCCACGTCCATGACGTCTCGATCACGCGCGAGGCGCCGAACTATCCGACGCGGTGACGACGGACGTCACCAATACCCCGTTCGTCCTGAGCGCAGTCGAAGGACGTGTCGCAAGCTTGGGTCCTGCTTGGGACGCACTTCGACTGCGCTCAGTGCGAGCGGGGCTGGGTATGGCTGAACGGGTTTCCCTGGTGGCGCGTCCATGACCCCCCAGGCGCGTGCGCAGGCGGCGATCGAGATATTGGACGAAGTGATCGTCGCGGCGCGCGATGCCGGCGCGGCGGCGGACACGATCGTCGCGCGCTATTTCAGGACGCGGCGCTATGCCGGTGCCAAGGATCGGCGCGCGGTACGCGATCTCGTCTATCGCGCGATACGCCGCGCCGGGGAGCGGCCCGACGTTGGCCGCGCGGCGCTGGTCGGGCTGGCGCGCGAGGACGAGGGTCTCGCGGCGTCGTTCGATGGCAGTCCCCGTGCGCCGGCGCCGATCGCGGCCGGCGAAGCGGGTGCGGCGGCGGGTGTCGCGCCGGCCTGGCTCGCGCGGCAGCTCGCCGAGACGCTCGATGCCGAAGAACTCGCCGCGCTCTCGCAGCGCGCCCCGCTGGATATCCGCGTCAATCGGCTGAGGGCGGACCGCGACGAAGTCGCCGCGCTGTTTCCCGATGCCATGCCGTTGCCGGCCACGCCTGGCGGATTGCGATTGGCGGAAGGCACCGCGGTCGAGGCTTCGCCGGGTTTCGCGCAGGGCCTGTTCGAGGTTCAGGACGAAGGCAGCCAGCTCGTCGCCGTCGCCTGCCGGCCCACGTCCGGTATGACGGTCCTCGATCTCTGTGCCGGCGCCGGCGGCAAGACGCTTGCGCTTGCCGCCGCAATGGCGGGGCAGGGGCGACTTGTCGCCTGCGACGTCGACCGCAATCGGCTCGCGCGCCTCGCGCCGCGCGCCGATCGCGCCGGTGTCGACGCGCTCGAGATGCGGTTGCTCAATCCCGATCGGGAAGCGGAAGCGCTTGGCGATCTCGTCGCCGCCGCCGATGTCGTCCTCGTCGATGCGCCCTGCTCGGGCACCGGGACATGGCGCCGCAATCCCGAGGCGCGCTGGCGGCTCACGCCGGCACGGATCGAGCGGCTCACCACCTTGCAGGCGCGGCTGCTCGATCTCGCCGCGACGCTGGTTAAGCCCGGCGGTACGCTCGTCTACGCGGTCTGTTCGCTGCTCGATGCCGAGGGCGGCGATCAGGCCGCCGCCTTCCTCGCCCGCACGCCTGGCTGGACGACGGAAACCCCGTTCGGCGCGGGGCGTTCTCATGGTCCCGGCCGCCGGCTCGCGCCGGGCCACGATGGCACCGACGGCTTTTTCGTCGCGAGGCTCGTCGCGCCATGGTAGAGGAGCCGCATCTCTCCTTATCGGAGCTCTTCATGCGTTTTTCGCCGATCGCCGTCGTTCTCGCACTCGCGCTCGCTACCGTCTCCAGCGTCGGCGAAAGCCAGAAGCCCGACGATCAGATCAATCCGCGCTCGATGGCGCTGCTCAAGCAGGGGCAGGCGGCGCTCGCCGCCGGCCATCCTGACCAGGCAGAGGATCTGATCGAAACCGCGCTCGCGGTCGATCCGCGAAACCGTGCCGCCTATGTGACGCTCGGCCGCGCCTCGCAGCAGCAGGGCCTGCCGGGCAAGGCGATCCGCTACTATAAGGACGCGCTCGATCTCGAGCCGAACGACGTTACGGCACTTTCGGCGGAGGGTGATGCGCTCGTCCAGCGCGGCGCTGTGGATCGCGCCAGAGCCAACCTCGCGCGCATCCGCACCCTCTGCAAGGCCGAGTGCGCACCCGCGACGACGCTCGCCGCCGCGATACAGAAGGGGCCGCCGCCTGCCGTGCAGACCGCGCAGGCGAACACCGTCGTTCCGCCCAAGGGTGACGAGGCGAAGACGACCAAGCCCTGAACGACGTGCTCCTGCGAAGGCAGGAGCCCGGTGCCGGACCGGCGTTGCGCTAAGCTCCTGCTTCCGCAGGAGCTCGGTGCGCGACTGGTTGCGGATGGCCAGCGATCCACGCCGCCAGGTCCGCCTTCGCCCGCGCGCTCATCATCGCCTTGCGATCGGCTTTCTTGCTGCGGCCGGTGATCTCCAGCGGCGGGAACAGACCGAAATTGACGTTCATCGGCTGATAGGTCTCGGCTTCGGCGCCGCCGGTGATGTGGCAGAGCAGGGCGCCTAGAGCGCTGGTCGGCGGCGGCGGCGCCAACTCCGTGCCGGCGATCTCGGCGGCCATAAAGCGTGCCGCGATCAGCCCGATCGCGGCGCTCTCAATATAGCCCTCGCAGCCGGTGATCTGACCCGCGAAGCGGATATGCGGCGCGCGCTTCAGCCGCAGCGTCTCGTCGAGCAACACGGGCGAGCGGATGAAGCTGTTGCGGTGCAGCCCGCCAAGCCGCGCGAACTCGGCTCTCTCCAGCCCAGGGATCGTGCGGAACAGCCGGACCTGCTCGGCATGCTTCAGCTTGGTCTGGAAGCCGACGATGTTCCACAGCGTCCCGAGCGCATTGTCCTGCCGCAGCTGGACGACAGCGTAGGGCCAGCGCCCGGTGCGCGGGTCGTCGAGACCGACCGGCTTCATCGGTCCGTAGCGTAGCGTGTCGACCCCGCGTTCGGCCATTACCTCGATCGGCATGCAACCCTCGAAATAGGGCGTGTCGCGCTCCCAATCCTTGAATTCGGTCTTGTCGCCGTCCAGCAGACCCTGCCGGAAGGCGAGATATTGCTCCTTCGTGAGCGGGCAGTTGATATAGTCCTTGCCGTCGCCCTTGTCCCAGCGCGAGGCGAACCAGCAGACGTCCATGTCGATGCTGTCGCGATGCACGATCGGCGCGATCGCGTCGAAGAAGGCGAGCGCGTCGCTGCCGGTCGCCTCGGCGATCGAAGCGGCCAGCGCGCCGGCGGTCAGCGGTCCGGTCGCGACGATCGTCGCGCCGGAAGCGGGAAGCGCGTCGATCCGCTCGCGCACGATCTCGATCAGCGGATGGGTCTCGATCGCCGCGGTGACGCCGACGGCGAAACCGTCACGATCGACCGCGAGCGCCGATCCGGCGGGAACCCGATGCCTGTCCGCCTGCGCAAGGATGAGCGAGCCCAGCGTCCGCATCTCCGCGTGGAGCAGGCCGACCGCGTTGCTTGTCGCGTCGTCGGAGCGGAAGCTGTTCGAGCAGACGAGCTCGGCGAACCGATCGGTGTGATGGGCGGGCGTCGCCTTGATGCCGCGCATTTCCGAGAGGCGAACGCGCAGGCCAGCCTGCGCGAGCTGCCATGCCGCTTCCGATCCCGCGAGGCCGCCGCCGATGATGTGGACGTGATGGGTCATGGCTGCGGCCGATACTGCGCCGGCGGCCGCCTCGCCAGCCGCCGTATGCTCGCGCGCACCATTGCCTTTGCCGCGCATCCGGGCGAACCGGTGTCACGATGCTGAGCCGCCGCCACTTCTGCCTGTCGATCATCGCTTCCGGTGGACTGGCCACCCGCGGCGCGCAGGCGCTGCTGCCTGCCGAGGCGCGGCTCGACGACGTGTTCGATCGCATCGTGTCGGATAGCTTTGCCGAGAGCCCGATGACGGTGACGTCGATGGGGCTCGACACCGGCGCGCGCGCCGCGGCGAAGGCCGAGCTGGATCATGACTCGCTTGCGGCGCGTGATCGGCGGGTGCGGCATGTATCCGATCAGCTCGCGGCGCTGCGCGCGATCGATCGTCGCGAGCTTACCGGCATGGCCGCGGTGAACTACGACACGATCCTCTACGGTCTGGCGTTGACCGACCGCGACAATCGCCGCTTCGCCTACGGCGGAGACGGTGCCGGCAACCCCTATGTCGTCAGCCAGGTTGACGGCGCCTATCAGTCGGTCCCCGATTTCCTCGCGACCGAACATGTAGTCTTGAGCCGCGGCGACTGCGAAGCCTATCTCTCGCGACTTACGGCATTCGGCCGCCTCATGGACGAGGAGATCGAGCGGGTGCGGCACGATGCCGGGCTCGGCATCGTGCCTCCCGATTTCGCGATCGACGGTGCCATCCGGCAGATGAAGGCGCTGCAGGTGCCCGCCGAACAGTCGACGCTGGTCTCGTCGCTCGCCTCCCGCGCGGCACAAGCGAAGATCGCGGGCGAGTGGGCGGCGCGGGCCGGCGCGATCTATCGCGCTCAGGTGCTGCCGGCGCTCGAACGGCAAATCGCGTTGATGGAGTCCTTGCGATCCAAGGCGACGCACGATGCCGGCGTCTGGCGCCTGCCGGATGGCGAAGCCTATTATGCTGCGGCTCTCGAGGGCTCGATCACCACCGATCTCGCGCCGGACGAGGTGCATCGCACCGGCCTCGAAATTACGCGCGAGCTGGGCGCGCGCGCCGATCAACTGTTCCGCCGGATCGGCATGAGCCAAGGCAGCGTCGCCGAGCGCTATCGGGCGCTCTTCCGTGATCCGCGCTACCTCTATCCGAACGACGAAGCCGGAAAGGCGAAGGAGATCGCCGACCTCAATGCGCTGGTGCAGGCGATGCAGAAGCGCCTGCCGCAATATTTCGCGACGCTACCGAAGACGCCGCTCGAAATCCGGCGGATACCGCGCGAGACCGAGGCGGGCGCGTCCGACCACTATAGCGCCGGCAGCCTCGACGGGAGCCGCCCCGGCATCTACTGGCTCAACCTGCGGGATACCGCAGAGACGCCCTTCTGGGACATGCCGACGACGACCTTCCACGAAGGCATTCCCGGCCACCATCTCCAGCTGACGCTGGAGCGCGAATCCAGCCTGCCGCTGATCCGCAAGATGCAGGGCTTCAACGCCTATGTCGAAGGCTGGGCGCTCTATGCCGAGCAGCTCGCCGACGAAATGGGCTTCTACGCCGACAAGCCGGCCTGGGAGCTCGGCTATGTCCATGATGCGCTGCTGCGCGCCGGCCGGCTGGTGGTCGATACCGGCATCCATGCCAAGCGCTGGACGCGCGAGCAGGCGGTGGCGACGCTGAGCGGCATCGATGGCGATCCGGTGTCGTTGAGCGGGCAGGAAATCGAGCGCTACGCCTGTTGGCCGGGTCAGGCGTGCAGCTACATGATCGGCAAGCGCACGATGTTGCGGCTGCGCGACAAGGCGCGAACCGCGCTCGGCACCCGCTTCGACATCCGGCGCTTTCACGATGCGGTGCTGCTCGGCGGATCGATGCCGCTCGCGGTGCTGGAGGCCAATGTCGATCGCCATATCGCCGCGGTGCGCGCGGCGGCATGAATCAGGCACGTCGCGATCATAGGCCGGCGCGGCTGGCGGCCTTCTCGACGCTGATGCTGCCGATCTTCGGCTGTCAGCTGCCGCTCGGCGTCTATATGCCGGCGCTCTACGCGCAGAGCTATGGCGTGCCGCTGGCGCTGCTCGGCACCATCCTGCTGATCGAGAAGCTGTGGGGTGCGCTTGCCGATCCGCTCGTCGGCTCGCTGACGGATCGGACCCGCGGTCGCTTCGGCCGGCGGCGGCCGTGGATTGTCGCCGGCGCGGCGGTGTATGCGGCCTCGGCGCTCGTCCTGTTCTTCCCGCCGGATCCATTCCCGCCGCTGCTGCTCGGAGGTGCGCTGTTCACCTTCTACTTGGGGCTCTCGATGCTCCAAATCCCCTATTTCGCCTGGTCGGGCGAGCTCTCGGGCGACTATCGCGAGCGCACGCGGATCGTCACCTATCAAACCGTGGCGGGCGCGCTGGCGCCGTTCCTCACATTGATGCTGCCGGCGCTGATCGATCGCGTGCAGCCGAACGATGCGCCGCTCAAGCTCGGTGCGATGGGGGCAATGCTGCTGGTCTTCCTGCTGCCGTCGCTGGTGCTGACGCTGCGTTCGGTGGCCGAGCTGCCGCCGCCGGCGCGCCTGCCGCCGAAGCAGCCGCTTCTCGAGGTGGTGCGGGTGATCGGGTGGGATCGTCTGCTGATGCGGGTGCTGCTGTCCGATTTCGGCGTCGCGCTGGCGCAGGCGATCCGCGCCGCGCTCTTCCTTTTCTTCGTGACCGATTATGTCGGGCTGCCGCGATCGGCGAGCGCGCTCTTCCTGCTCCAGTTCGTCTTCGGGGTCGCGGCGGGGCCGATCTGGAACCGGATCGCGCGATCGCTCGGCAAGCACCGCACCGCGATCGCCGGCGAGCTCGCGCAGGTCGCGATCAACCTCGGTCTTCTGCTGGTGGTGCCCGGGCAGATGTGGCTGCTCGTCGCGCTCACCGTTGCGCAGGGGCTCGCGCAAGGCTCGGGCAACCAGATGCTGCGCGCGATGGTAGCCGACGTCGCCGACAAGCACCGCCTGGAAACCGGGCACGATCGCACGGCGCTGTTCTTCTCGGTGTTCAGCGTCTCGATGAAGGCGGCGATGGCGGGCGCGGTCGGCATCGCCTTGCCGCTGGTGGCGTGGCTCGGCTTCGATCCGAGCGGTCACCACAACAGTCCGCAGGCGCTGCGCGGCCTGCTCCTGGTGTTCGCGCTCGGCCCGGCGATCGCGCATCTGTTCTCGGCGGCGCTGCTCAAGGGCTTTCCGCTCGATGAGGCGGCACATGCGGATATCCAAAGCGCGCTCCGAACCTCCGAGGGCGCGGTGCGAGCGCAGGCACAAGCGGGAGAAGGATCGTGAAGATCGAAGCAGGGCAGGTGGCGGTAATCACCGGCGGTGCAAGCGGCATCGGCCTCGGACTCGCCGAACGGCTGGCGCGGGCGGGTGTCCGGCTCGTCCTGGCGGATATCGAGGAGGGTGCGCTCAATGCCGCGGTCAGCCGCCTGTCCGGTACCGGCGCCGAGGCGATCGGAGTCGTCACGGACGTGAGCCGCTCGGAGGATTTCGAGCGGCTGCGCGATCGCGCGCTCGCCGCGTTCGGCCGCGTCGACATCGTCGTCAACAATGCCGGCGTCGTCAGCGCCTACGGGCCGTTGTGGGAGGCGACGCTCGACGACTGGCGCTGGGTGACGAACGTGAACCTCTGGGGCGTGATCAACGGCATCCGTGCGTTCGTGCCGCTGCTCGTCGCGCAGGGCTCGGGTCATGTCGTGAACACCGCGTCGATGGCCGGCCTCGCGGTCATTCCGTACAACGGCGTCTACAATGCGACCAAGCACGCGGTGGTGTCGATCACCGAGACGCTGCGCGGCGAGCTCGACGATTGCGGCACCGGCGTCGGCGCGACGGTGGTGTGCCCCGGCATCGTGCCCACGAAGATCCACGAGGCGGCGCGAAACCGTCCCGGCGGCGCCACCGAGCACGAGGCGACGAATGCAAAGCAGATGCCGAAGCCGGCCAGCAACGCACCTTCCGCGGCTCTGTCGGTGGAGAATGTCGCCGAGCAGATCGTGGCGGCGATCGAGCGCAATCACCTCTATCTGGCGACGAATCCGGGTTCGTTCACCGTCGTCGAACACCGCATCGCGCGGATTCTCGAAGAGACTGCGGCGCCGTTGCGCTGACGTGAATCTGCCGCGGTTCCATCGGCCAAGGCAATGATCGCGCTTTTAGTGTGCTGATTCATGTCTTAGGTCGGTGATCGCGCAGTCGGCAGAACAGGGGAGCGAAGATGAAGCTGGGCATCGGCATCGGCTACGGGGAGCCCCAATACCAGGTTCCGATCGAGAGCATCCTGCATGCGGAGGCGCTCGGCTATCATACTGTTTGGACGGCCGAGACCTACGGCGCCGACGCTCTCTCCCCGCTCGCCTTCATCGCGGCGCATACGGAACGCATCAAGCTCGCCACCGGCATTGTCCAGCTCGACGCGCGCACCCCCGCCAACCTCGCGATGACCGCGCAGACGATCGATGCGATGGCCGGGGGCGGCCGCGTCATGATCGGCATCGGCGTCTCGGGGCCGCAGATCGTCGAGGGTTGGTATGGCCGCCCCTGGGGCAAACCCAATCCGAAATTGCGCGATACGGTCGCGATCATGAAGAAGATCTTCCGGCGCCAAGGGCCGGTCAGCCACGACGGCAAGGCGTTCAGCCTGCCCTACACCGGCGAGGGATCGATCGGCCTCGGCAAGCCGCTCAAGAGCATCCTTCACGCCGCCCCCGACATCCCGATCCTGCTCGGCACTGGCACCGATCTCAACATCCGCATGACCGCCGAGGTGGCCGACGGCTGGCTCTGCTTCCACGTCGTGCCCTCGATGATGAAGGACTATTTGCGGATCATCGAGGAGGGGCTCGCCAAGCGCACCGATGGCAAGACGCTCAAGGATTTCGAGATCGTCTGCGGCCTCGGCGTGATGGTGACGGACGACGTCAAGGCCGGGCTCGCCGCGCGCAAGCCGCACATCGCCCTGTTCGTCGGTGGAATGGGCGCGAAGGAGAAGAACTTCCACGTCGAAGGCATGATCAACCGTGGCTACAGGGACGCGGCGCTGCGGATCCAGGAACTGTACCTCGCCGGCCGCAAGGACGAGGCGGCGGACGCTGTGCCTGACGAATATGTCGACGAGGAGTGGCTGATCGGCCCGGCCGCCCGCCTCAAGGAACGCTACGCCGCATGGCGCGACGCCGGCTTCACCGAGCTCCGCGTCCAGCGCAGCGCGCCCGAAGCGATCGAGGCGATGGCAAAGATCGCCTTGTAGCGGCCGGCGAGTTTAACCGCGCGGGTGGCAGCGGGAGAGATCGATGCGAAGCGAGAGCTTGGGTCTCCGCGGATCGAGCAGCGCGAACGTGCTGACGGCGACTGCTTCTTCGGGCGCACCGAGCGGGTACCGGCGGCCGACTATTCCAACCTCCGGCATCGCTGATTGAGCTCTGGTGCCATCCACTAACGACGAACCTCCGGGAGACGATGATGACTGTCCGAACGCACGCTCTCTACCAGCCCTGGTCGGTACGGAACCTGGAATTGCGCAACCGCTTCGTCATGTCGCCGATGACGCGGAACTTCTCGCCCGGCGGCGTGCCTGGCCCGGATGTCGCACGCTACTATGCCCGTCGCGCGGCGGGCGAAGTCGGGTTGATCGTCACCGAAGGCGTCGGTGTCGACGAGCAGCAGGCGATTGATAGCCCGCGCATCCCGGTCATGCATGGCGATGAGGCGATGGCGGGGTGGAAAGCGGTCGTCGACGCCGTGCACGCCGCCGGCGGCAAGATCGTCCCGCAGCTCTGGCACCAGGGCGCGATGCGCGATCCCGATATCTCGGACAATCCGCAATGGCGCGGCCATCGCCCGTCGGGCTTGTGGGGGACGGTCGGCAACACCTCGTCGCCGGCGGACTATGTCGCGCGGATGGAAGCGCCGCATGCGCCGATGACCGACGAGGAGATCGCCGACAGCATCGCCGCCTTCGGCCGCAGCGCGCGGCGCGCAATCGATGTCGGGTTCGACGGCATCGCCATCCACGGCGCGCATGGTTACCTGATCGACACGTTCTTCTGGGCGGACACCAATCGCCGGGAGGACCGCTATGGCGGCGATGCCGCCGCCCGCGCGCGCTTCGGCGTCGAGATCGTCGCGGCGATCCGGCGTGAGATCGGTGAGGACTACCCGATCTTCTTCCGCTTCTCGCAGCACAAGCAGCAGGATTACGACGCGGAGATCGCCACAACGCCCGACGAGCTCGCCGCGATCCTCGTGCCGCTCGCCGAAGCCGGCGTGGACGTGTTCGATGCCAGCATCCGCCGTTTCAACCGCCGCGTGTTTGGCGAGGAGCATACGCTCGCCGGCTGGGCGCGGCGGCTGACCGGCAAGGCGTCGATGGCGGTGGGCGGCGTCGGCATGAACAACTGGCTGCGCGACATGGCTACGGGTCGTGGCGAGACGCTGTCGGTCGACAATCTCGATGAGGTCGAGCAGCTGTTCGATGCCGGCGAATTCGATCTCGTCGCGGTCGGCCGGGCGCTGATCAACGATCCCGAGTGGACGCGCCGCGCCGTCGCGGGCGAAGCGTTCGCGCCGTTCGAACGCGATCGGCTTGCCCGTCTCGAATAGGGCTGCCCGACCTTCTAGGCGGACGGCGCGAGCAGCTCGATCAGCGCCTCGTCGTCGCGAGCGAGCAATCCGCCTTCCTTGGGAATGACCTGGATGGCGACCTGATCGGCGCCCGCGTCCCAATGCTGCTGGATGCGTGCCCGGATCGCCTGCTCGTCACCCCAGGCGAGCATGGCGTCGGCCGCGCGGTCCGAGACGCCCTCGGCGAGATCGGCTTCGGTGAAGCCCATGCGCAGGAAGCTGTTGCGGTAATTGGGCAGGCGGGTGAGCCCCGCTACCAGCGCTCGCCCCGCCGCGCGCGCTTTCTCCGCATCTGTTTCGAGCATGACCTTCTGCTCGACGAGGAGGAGCTTGCCGGGTCCGACGATCTCGCGTGCCATCGCGGTGTGATCGGGCGTGGTCGCATAGGGGTGAACGCCGTCCGCTGCCGTCCGCGCCAGCTCCAGCATCTTCGGCCCGAGCGCGGCGATCACGGTGAGCGGCTTCTCCGCCGGGCGTGGCTCCGGATAGTCGATCGCGGCCATCGCCTCGAGATAGGCGCGCATCGTCGCCAGCGGCTTGGCGTAGACATGGCCGCGCAAGCCTTCGACGATGGGCGCGTGCGAAACGCCCATGCCGAGCAGGAAGCGGCCGCTCCATTGCTCGTTGAGGCCATATTGCGCGCCGATCATCGTGGTCGGGTCGCGGGAATAGATGTTGGCGACGCCAACCGCGACCTGCAGGCGATCGGTGCCGGCGAGGAGGCGGGCGGCGAGTACCATCGGATCGCTGCCCATGCCGTCGTTGATCCAGAGCGTGCCGTAGCCCCAGTCCTCAACCCGCTTAGCCAGCGCGACGAGATCGGCGGAACGCCATCCGATCGTGTTGAGCCAGACCGCCAGTCTGTCGATCCGCATAGTCTAGCTCCCGTCGCTGCTCTAACGAGTCGCCCAGCCGCCTAACATTCGGCGATGTTTATCGCGAGGCAGCCGTCAGGCGCTGCTTCGCGGCAATGGCGGAGGCGGTCGAGTCGTCCCGCGATCGGGGGCGGCGAGCAGGCTGCCGGCAGTGCGGCGACGATCATGCCGTCATCACCGTCGCACCGCTTGTCTGGCGATTTTCGAGAGCGCGGTGGGCGGCGGCGGCGTCAGCGAGCGCGAAACGCTGGCCGATCGGGATGTCGAGGCCCTGTTCGATCATCGCGAAGAGGCGCGCTGCAAGCTGCCGGCGCTGCTCGGCCGTGGCGCCGTAATGCGCCAGCGTCGGCCGCGTCACGAAGATCGAGCCCGCGGTCATGAGATCGAGCGCGCCGAACGGGGGCACCGGTCCGCTCGCATTGCCGTAGGTGACGAGCAGCCCCATCCGCGCGAGCGATCCGAGCGAGGCCTGCCAGCTCGCCTTGCCGACGCCGTCCAGCACCACCGCGACGCCGTGGCCATCGGTGATCTCGCGCACCCGCGCGGCAAGCGCGTCCATCGGGCAGGAGAGCGCGTGATCGGCACCGGCCGCGCGTGCCTGCTCGGCCTTTTCGGCCGAGCCCGCATGGCCGATCACGATCGCGCCGATCGCCTTGAGCCACGGCACCAGTATCGAGCCCATGCCGCCCGCCGCGGCGTGGACGAGCACCGTCTGCCCCGCCGCGACCTTGGCGCAGCGCTCGATCAGATAGCAGGCGGTCATGCCCTTCAGCATCGCCGCCGCGGCGGTCTCGTCGCGATATCGTCGGGAAGCGCGACGAGATGATCGGCGGGCATGAGCCGCACCGTCGCATAGGCACCCAGCGGGCCGGTACCGTAGGCGACCCGGTCGCCGACCGCGAAACCCTCGACGTCCTCGCCGGCCGCCTCGATCGTGCCAGCGCCCTCCGCACCCAGGCCGCTCGGCAGCCTGATCTTGTAGAGGCCCGAGCGCTGATAGGTGTCGATGAAGTTGAGGCCGATCGCGCTCTGGCGCAGCCGGACCTCGCCCTTGCCGGGGCGCAGCGCGGCGGCGTCGATCGGCTCCTGCTCGATGACCTCGGGGCCGCCGGTTTGCCGGACGATCAGCCGGAAATCCGCCATTGTCGCTCTCCCGAAATCGTCAGGCGTTCCGCAGCAGACTGCGGCGCCGGCCATAGACCAGATAGACCAACAGCCCGATCGCGTTCCAGAGCAGACACCATCTCACCGTCTTCGCTGGCAGGCTGGCGAACAGATAGAGGCAGCCGACGATCGCGACCGGCCCGAGCAGCCATGCCGCCGGCGTGCGGAACGGACGGGCGAGGGCGGGGGCGCGGCGGCGCATCACCAGCATGCAGGTCGCGACCGCGATGAAGGCGATCAGCGTGCCGGCGTTGGCGAGCGCGGCGATTTGGTCGATCGGCAACAGGCCCGCCAGGAAGGAGACGAGCACGGCGGTCAGGACCGTGATCCGAACCGGCGTTCCTCGCGTGGAGATGGCGGCGAGACCGCGCGGCAGGAAACCGTCGCGCGCCATCACCAGGAAGATGCGGCTCTGGCCATAGAGGAAGCCGAGGATCACCGTCGGCAACGCGATCACCGCGGCGACCGCGATGATCTGCGCGAAGCCGCCACGCCCGATTCCACGCAGGATCAGCGCCAGCGGCTCGGGACTGTTCGCGAATGCGGTGTAGGGCAGCGCGCCGACCGCCGCCGCTGCTACCGCCACGTAGATCAACGTGCAGGCCAGCATCGAGCCGACGATGCCGATCGCGAGGTCGCGTTCGGGTCGCTTCGCTTCCTCGGCCGCAGTCGCGATCGCGTCGAAGCCGTAGAAGGCGAAGAAGATGATCGCCGCCGCCGCCATCACCCCGCGCGGAACACCGTCGGCTTCTACCGTCTTGGCGAAGCCATGCGGCATGAACGGGTGGAGATGGTGCGCGTCGAAGGCGGGCAGCGCGACCGCGACGAACAGGGCCAGCGTCGCGATCTTGACCAGCACCAGGATCGTGTTGAGCCGCGCGCTCTCGCGCGTGCCGACGCAGAGCAGCCCGGCCACCGCCGCGATGACGAAGACGGCCGGCAGATTGGCAATCCCGCCGAGCGCGGGTCCCCGCGTCAGCATCTGCGGAAAGCCGAAGCTGGTGAGCAGCGGTGCGGCATAGCCTGACCAGCCGACCGCGACAGTCGAGACGACCAAGCTATATTCGAGGATCAGGCTCCAGCCGACCACCCACGCGATCGTCTCGCCGAGCACCGCGTAACTGTAGGTGTAGGCGCTGCCGGCGGCGGGCATCATCGTCGCCATCTCGGCATAGGCGAGCGCCGCGCAGGCGCAGATCGCACCGGCGATCCCGAACGAGAGCAGCACCGCGGGCCCGGCACGATCGACGCCGACGCCGATCAGCGTGAGGATGCCGGTGCCGACGATCGCGCCGACGCCCATCGCCATCAGGTGCGGCCAGGAAAGGGTCGGCGCGAGGCGGGGGCCGCCGCGCGACGCGTCGATCGGCTTGCGCCTGTTCCATCCGCTCATGCGCCCGTCGTGCAGGCGATCGGGCGACGTGGCAAGGCGCGCCAGAGCCGGGGGCTCCGCTTCCCGCTACGCAACCGCGCTCGACCTATGGTAGCGCCGGGCCGGTGAGCCAGTTCGTTCCGCCCTATCCGCCGCGACATGCGCGTCCGCTGTCGCCGGCCAAGCTGCTGCAGCTCGGCGCGCGGAACTTCCTGGCGATCTGGGAGGACAAGGCATTTGAGCAGCAGCTGATGAGCATGCGGCTGCTCTCGCGCCGGATCTTCATCTGCAACAGCCCGGACACCGTCCGCCACGCCTTCGTCACGCATAACGACGCGTTCGAGCGGAAGAGCCCGCAGATGCGGCACGCGCTGAAGCCGCTGCTTGGCGACGGCCTCTTCATCAGCGACGGCGAAACCTGGCAGCGGCGGCGCCGGATCGTCAGCCCGGTGATCCACGCCTCGCGCATCGGCGAGTTCGCGCCGATCATGGTCGAGACGGCGGCGGAGGCCGCAGCGCGATGGTCGGCGTTGCCCGAGGGCATGGAGATCGATGCGCTTAAGGAGATGGCGAAGCTCACCGCCGAGATCATCTGCCGGACGATCTTCGGCAGACAGCTGGGCAGCGAGCATGCCGACGAGATCGTCGAAGGTTTTTCGGACTATCAGCGCCAGATCGGCCAGATCGACATCACCTCGCTGATCGGCCTGCCCGACTGGATGCCGCGCGTCCATTTGCCGGGCATTCGCCGTTCGGTGAAGCGTATCGTCACGGTGCTCGACGAGATCATCGCGAGCTATCGCGCGCAGGATCCCGCCAATCGCGAGATCGCGGTCATCCGGCGCCTAATCGAGGCGCGTGACCAGGTGACGGGCGAACCGCTCGATGCCGAGGCGCTGCGCAACGAGGCGGCGGTGATCTTCATGGCGGGGCACGAGACGACCGCCAACACGCTCGCCTGGGCCTGGTATCTGTTGTCGCAGGCGCCGGACGTCGAACAACGGCTGCACGCGGAACTCGACGCGACGCTCGGCGGCCGGGCGCCGACGCTCGAGGACGTGCCGCGCCTCGTCTATACGCGCGCCGTAATCGAGGAGACGCTGCGGCTCTATCCACCGGTGCCGCTGCTTGCGCGCGAAGCGGTGAAGGACGAGACGCTTCGCCGCCGCGAGGTCAAGCGCGGATCGCTGATCATCGTTGTGCCCTGGTTGCTGCATCGCCACCGCCTGCTGTGGGACGATCCCGACTGCTTTGATCCCGATCGCTTCCTGCCCGATGCGCCGCGGCAGCCGGACAAATATGCCTATGTCCCGTTCAGCACCGGGCCGCGGGTGTGCGCGGGGCTGGCGTTCGGGCTTACCGAGGCGATCCTCTGCCTCGCGGCGCTGGCGCAGCGTTTCTCGCTGCGGCTGCGGCCCGGCGCGCTGGTCGAGCCGGTCTGCCGGCTGACGCTGCGTCCGGGCGGCGACGGCTTGCCGATGACGCTCCATGCGCGCGCGGGTGCGGCGCATTGGCCGGGCGCGGCACCCGTCGAGGCGGCCGCGCCGCCGCCCGGCGGCTGTCCGTTCGCGACGCCCTAGCATCGGGAACCAAGCCCAGGGCGCGGCGTCTCACCTGAGGCATGCGAGACACACCGCGCTTCACCGGGCCGACGACCTGATGGCAGCGCGCTGGCCGTCCCACTTGCTGATCGTCCGCCACGGCGAAAGCGCGGGCAACGTCGCCCGCAAGGCGGCCAATGCCGCCGGCGAAGAGCAGATCGCGCTCGCCGGACGCGATGTCGACGTGCCGCTGAGCGCGCGGGGCGAGGAGCAGGCGGACGCACTTGGCCGCTGGTTCGCGAAAGGGCCTGCCGAGAGCCGGCCCCAAGTGCTGCTGTCCTCACCCTATGTCCGCGCGCAGCAGACCGCCGAACGGTTCCGCGCGCAGGGCGGCATGGACCGGGACGTGCCCATCTGCCTGGACGAACGGCTGCGCGAGAAGGAGTTCGGCGTGCTCGACGGCTTGACCCACAGCGGCATCGCCGTCCGGCAGCCCGATCAGGCCGAATTCCGCCGCCTGCTGGGCAAGTTCTACCACCGGCCGCCGGGAGGGGAGAGCTGGTGCGACGTGATCTTCCGCCTGCGTTCGGTGCTCGACATGATCTCGTTGCACTATGCCGAGAAGCGCGTGATGATCGTGGCGCATCAGGTCGTGGTGCTCTGCTTCCGATACATCCTGGAGAGCATGACCGAAGCGGATATCCTGGCGGTCGATAGCGCGGGCGACGTCGCCAATTGCGCGATCACCGAATATCGCATCGATCGCAGCCAGGGCAGCGACGGCAAGCTGGTGCTCGATCGCTACAATGTTACCGCGCCGATGGAGGCCGAAGGCGCTGCGGTGACGGCCGAGCCCGACGCCAAGGCGCATGCGGCATGAGGGCGCGGCATTGAGCGACGGCGTCATTCCGCTCGATCGGCGGTGGCTCGCGTCGCATCCGCTCCCGATCCATGGCGACAACACCACCAAGAACAGTCGAGGCTGCGTCGTGGTCGTCGGCGGCTCGCTGACCGTTCCCGGCGGGATCCTGCTGCCGGCGGAGGCGGCGCTGCGCGTCGGTGCCGGGAAGGTCCGCATCGGAACGATCGCCGAAACGGCGATCACGATCGGCGTCGCGATGCCCGAAGCGGGGGTGATCGCGCTGCCGGGCGAGGACGGCGAAATCGCGCTCGGCGCGGAGGCATTGCTCCAGCGGACGCTCGACCGCTCCGACGTGCTGCTGCTCGGGCCCGCGATCAGCGATCGCGATCGCGCCGGTGCTCTTGCCGAACGACTGCTCGGTGACAAGGCCGCGTTCGCCTGCATCCTCGACGGCGCCGCAGTTGCGGGCGCACAGATCTGCGCCGCAGCGCTGCCGGCGTGCGGACGCGCGCTCGTGCTCACGCCGCACTATGGCGAGATGGCGGTGCTGATGGGTGTCGAGGAGCGGGCGATCGCCGAGCGGCCGGAGCATCATGCGCGCGCCGCCGCCGTGCGATTCAACGCGGTGGTTGCGCTCAAAGGCTCGCAGACGGTGATCGCCGCGCCGGAGAGATCGCTCCTGCGCTATGCCGGCGGCGGCGTAGGGCTGGCCACCGGAGGATCGGGCGACGTGCTCGCGGGCGCGATCGCCGGTCTGCTGGCGCGGGGTGCCGATCCGCTCACCGCGACATGTTGGGGCGTCTGGCTTCACGGCAAGGCGGGGAGGCGGGCCGCGAGCGACATTGGCGATATCGGGTTCCTGGCGCGCGAACTCTTGCCGCTGCTGCCATCGATCATGGCGTCGCTCGCCGGCAGCACCGAATAGGCGAAGGGCGCGGCGTCAGTCGGCGGGCGGCAGCGGCTCCTGGAAAGGCTCCGGCGGCGGGCCGTCCGGCGTATCGGCACCTGGGGGCGGGTTCTCCGGCATCTCGGGCGGCAAGTCGGTCGGGCGCGTCGCCATCATCCTCTCCTCACGCGAAGTTGCCGCCGCCGGCGGGTTCGCCCTTCTCCTCGATCTGCTCGGCCGCACGCTTGCCCGATTCCGGATCGCGCACGGTCTCCGTCAACACCGGCCTGTCCGCGGCTTGGCTGCCGTCGTCGCTTGCGTCGGGCTTGCGATGCTCGTCCATTGCACACCTCCGTACGGGTGAACGCGTCACGAGGGATTTGGTCGCGGACGACGGTCGACCGATCGCCGGGGGCAGCGGCGTCGCGCATCGCTTTGCCGCGCAGCCTCGGGAGGGCGCGGCGCGAGCGACTGGGTGGTGCGCCGGGCAGTCTGCCGCGAACTCGTCTCTGATTCCCTTTTGGAAGGGAATAAATAAGAAACGCCGATCAAAGAGCTTCAACTCGGTCTGAGAGGGGATGCCCAGCGCGCCGCCGATTTCCTTTGCACCGCGTCCGGTCAGCACGAGCCGCAGGCATTCACGCTGTCGTTGGGTTAGCTTGTCTATTCTGTTTTCCGGCATCGGCGGCCCTCGAGCGACTGACTCGCAGTAGGCTCCCGTGCGTGCAGCATTCAACCGATTGTAACGACACACTGGAGCGGAGGCGGGCGCGGAGGCCAGCGGCCAATCCCCCCCGCCTATGCTCGGCCGTAGACGCTCAGAGGTTCGCGCTCTTTGCGGAATATTGAGTGAGGACGGATGCCCACCGCTCCTCGAAGAACAGGTCACGCTCTTCACGCGTCTGCAACGTGCTGAGGCCGAGCATGGGCATCAGCCAAGCGTCGGCGCAGACGCCGGAGACGAGCCGCTTCCGCGCAGCAACGACGTCTGGAATATGTAGCATGCCGCGATCGGCAAGCGCGCAGAGCGCATCCTCGATGATGAGGGCGAGCCGGGTCGTGCGCCCTAGAAACACCTGCTCGATGATCTCGGGAAAACGGTCACTTTCGCTGATGATGACTTTCAGCAGTCTCAGAACGTCCGCCTCCAGAGTGAAGTCGAGCAGGTTGCGAAACAGCGTCCGCAGGAAAGTAAGCTCGTCGCCCTTCGGCGGCTCCGATGCGTGGCGTTGGACGAACTGCCCAAATTTCCATCGGATGACTGCGTAGAACAGGTTGGCCTTGGTCTCGTAGCGCCGATAGATCGTCCGCTTGTTGACATCGGCGGCCGCGGCGACGGCCTCGAACGAGGTCGCCACGAAGCCTCTCGTGATGAAGATGGCGTAGGCCGTCTCGATCACGCGCTGGCCGAGCGCCACCGCTTCTTCGGGCGAAGGTCGGCCCGTCAAGCGCCAGGGCCGCGACTCCTGATCCGTCATGTTGTTGGCGTTGCCCTATTCGCGACCGAACCTAATCTCACCGCATATCTGACCTGTCTCATCGCTTGACAAGCGCACGGTCCCGGATACTTGTGCGGGAGCGGGGTGGAGCAGGCGAAGGCATGCCATATCTAAGAAGTATCGACCGCCTGGTTGCGGCTGCGGAGCCGCGCGCGTGACGATGGCGTTCGCCTCGCTTCGCGTCCTTGATCTCACGCAGGGGCCTCTGCTCGTCGCCGGCAACATGCTCGCGAAGCTAGGTGCCGACGTGATCGCCGTCGAGCCGCCGGCGCGGGTGGCGGCGCGGCGCACCGCGCCTGCGACATGGTCGGCGTTCGCATCGGGCAAGCGCGGCGTGACCTGCGACTTGCAAAGCGAGGGAGGTCGTACGCTGTTCGCGCGATTGGCGAGCACAGCCGACATCGTCATCACCGGCGACGATCTGTCGGGCGATGCTCTTCCGCTGCTCGATTGGGACAGGCTGTTGGCGGACAACCCGCGGCTGATCCTGGTGTCGGTAACCCCGTTCGGGGAAGATGGGCCCAAGAGCGGCTATGCAGCCACGGACCTTATCATCTGGGCCGCGGGAGGGCCGCTGCACCCGAGCCGCGACGGTGAGCGACCGCCGCTCAGGATCAGCTCCGACCAGGCACTGCTCCACGCCGGATCCGATGCCGCGCTTGGGGCGCTGATCGCGTTGGCGGCGCGTGAACGGACTGGCCGCGGCCAAAAGGTCACCGTCTCGGCGCAGCAGAGCGCCGCGCAGGCGACGCTCTCGATTGTGCTCGCGGCACCGGTCGGTCATGAAGGCTACACGATCATGGCGCCGACGCAGAAGGCGAAGCCGGGCGAGAAACGGGTCCTCGATCTCAGCGGCAGCGGCGTGCGCACGCGGCGATCGAAATGGACGGTCAAAGACGGCTTCGTGGAACTTCATCTCGCCATGGGACCGGCGGGCGGACGTTTCACGAACAACCTGTTCGCGTGGCTGCACAGCATCGGGGCGTGTCAGGATCGTTTCCTCGCCTGGAACTGGGCCGAGACGGTGCCGGCGCAGATCGAATCCGGGGAGATCAGCGATGATGACATGGAGGAAGCGCGTGCGGATGTTGCCGCGGCCTTAGCCGGCTTCACCAAGTGCGAGCTGCTCGAGGTCTCGATCCGGCACAAGCTGCTGCTTGCCCCGATCATGACCGTCGCCGATTTGGCGGAGAGCGATCACCTGGAGGCGCGGGGCGTTTTCGTTGATGTGGCGGAGGGAAGCGATCGGCGCCGGGTGCCGTTCGCGCTCACTGGTCGCCTGCCTGAGTCGCCCGCCGCGGGCGCGCCCGCTTTGGGCGAGCATAACGCCGCTGTTTATGGTGAACTCGGGCTCGGACCCGACGACCTTGCCGCGCTCGTTAGCGAGGACGTGATATGAGCAGCGTCCGTCCCTTGGCCGGATTGAAAGTGCTCGATCTCGCGTGGGTGGTGGCGGGTCCGATGATCGGCCGCGTGCTGGCGGACGCGGGTGCGACGGTAATCCGGATCGAGTCGTCGCAGCGTATCGAAACTGCGCGGATCATGGGGCCGTTCCCAAACGGCGACTTCGATCCGCAGCGATCCGCATCGTACGAAAATTGCAACGCCGGCAAACTTGGCATGACCCTCGACCTCTCCTCGTCGGAAGGGCGTGACGTTGCTCTCGATCTCGCGCGCTGGGCGGACGTGCTGGTTGAAAGCTTCGCGCCGGGACAGATGGCCAAATGGGGCTTGGGCTATGACGTGCTCAGCGAAAGCAATCCGAGGCTGATCATGGTCAGCACCTCGCTGATGGGCCAGAGCGGCCCACTGTCCAAGCTCGCAGGATTCGGCAACGTCGGAGCCGCGCTGTCGGGATACAAGTCGCTCGTCGGATTTCCGGATGGCGAGCTGATCGGCCCGTTCGGGCCTTACACCGACTATGTAGGTCCTCGCTACGCGACTGCCGCGCTGCTCGCGGCGCTCGCCGAACGCGACCGGACCGGCGACGGTGCCTGGCTCGATATTTCCCAGGTCGAGGCTGGCATACAGTTCCTCGGTGCCGAGTTCGCGGACTATTTCGCGAGCGGGCGCGTGGCCGTTGCGACCGGAAATCGGGTCGACGACATGGCGCCGCACGGCGTCTTTCCAGCCGCGGGGGAGGATCGCTGGGTCGCGATCGCGGTGCGATCGGACGCGGAGTGGAGTCGGCTCGCTGCGATGATCCAAGGCGAAGCGCTCGATGAGCGCTACAGGACGCTCCAGGGGCGCAAAGCCGATGAGGATGCACTCGAAGCATTGGTATCGCGCTGGACCCTCGATCAGGAGGCGCAGCCGATCGAGGATCGGCTGCAGGCGGAGCGGATCCCCGCGCATGTCGTGGCGGACACCCATGATATGATGAACGATCCGCAACTCGCGCATCTCGGCCATTTCGTCCGGCTGCCGCATCCGCTCGGCGGCGACAGCATCATCGAGGCATCGCGCTTCCAGCTGAGCGATACGCGCGTGGAGCCCACGCTTGCCGCCCCGTCGTTCGGCCGCGATATCGATCATGTTCTGGGTGATATCCTCGGCTATTCTGAGGAGAGGATCGCGTCGCTGCGCGCGACCGACGTGCTGAAATAGAGGAGCATCGCGGTGGAGGATTGGAAGCGGGCTTGGCAGTCGGTTGTCGATGCGGTCGGCATGGATTTCGATAGCCGCAGCTCCGCGCCAGCCGACGCCGTCGAGGTCGGCGCGATACGGCGATATGTCGAGCCGATCGAGCTCGATTGCGCGCTGCATTATGATCGCGCCGTCGCCTGCGCCTATGGCTATGCGGATGTGATTGCGCCCTACACGGCGTCATCCACCTTCACCATCCCGCCGATGTGGCAGCCGGGACAGGAGACATTGTTCCCCACCGCCGATCGCGATGCGCAACCAATTAAAAGCGCGGTGAAACCTGCTTTTCCGGATTTCTTCCCGCCCTTCACCGGCTATTTCGCGACCGACATCGACGTTGACTTCGTCCGGCCGATCCACGCCGGGGAGCGGGTCGTTCGGCGCGGCAACACGCTGCTGTCATGCGAGCCGAAGGAAACGCGGGTTGGGCGTGGCGCCTTTCTGAAGTTTGAAACCGAGATCGTGACCGATGGCGGTGAGCTCATCTCGAAGATGCGCACAGGCATGTTCCTTTACACGCCGCATGGGGAGGGCGCCTGAATGCATCAGCGTCATTGGGAGGACGTCGAGGTCGGACAGGAGCTCGCACCGATCGACTTCCCGCTCACCATCTATCGGCTGATCATGGTGGCGGGCGCCAATCGCGATTTCAACGCGATCCACCACAACAGCGAGTTTGCGCGCGGCACCGGTGCCCCTGACATGTACGCTAACACGCTGTTCCTGCAGGGCATGTGGGAACGCGTGGTGCGCGAATTCATTGGCCTCGCCGGCACGATCCGACAGCTTCGCGGCTTCCGCATGAAGAGCTTCAACACCGCTGGGACAACCGTGACGGTGAAAGGGCGGGTGCGCTCGAAGACAATCGAGAATGGTGCGGGCACGGTCGAGATCGAACTCTGGTCCGAGAACGGCGGCACCGTCACCGTCGGTCCGGGTGCAATGATCGTGACGCTGCCAATGCGCGG
>JAFAZF010000072.1 GCA_019239915.1 Sphingomonadaceae bacterium | reverse complement strand
TCACCCTGCCGCTTCGCGGCTGTCCCTCTCCCGCGAGGGGAGAGGGCTGAATTCAATCCGCCCGACGCACGTAGGTGCCTTCATATACGTCGACGACGATCCGGGTTCCCGCCGAGATGTGCGGCGGGACCATGACGCGGACGCCATTGTCGAGAATGGCGGGCTTGTAGGAGGAGCTCGCGGTCTGGCCCTTCACCACTGCATCGGCCTCGACGATCGTCGCCTCGATCTGGTCGGGGAGCTGCACCGAGATCGGCCGCTCCTCATAGAGCTCCATCACCACGTCCATGCCGTCCTGCAGGAAGGCGGCGGCGTCGCCCAGGAGGTCGCGCGGCAGGCTGATCTGCTCGTAGCTCTCTTTGTCCATGAAGGTTAGCATGTCGCCGTCGGCGAACAGGAACTGAAAATCCTTGGTGTCGAGACGAACCCGCTCGACGGTCTCGGCGGAACGGAACCGGACGTTCGTCTTGCGGCCAGCGACCAGGTTCTTCATCTCCACTTGCATGTAGGCGCCGCCCTTGCCGGGCTGGGTGTGCTGGATCTTGGTCGCCTTCCAGATCCCGCCCTCATATTCGATGATGTTGCCGGGACGGATGTCCACGCCGCTGATCTTCATTTCGTCTTCTCGTATGGGAAAGAGCCGGGCGGCGACTTAGCGAGGGGGGGCGGTTCGGGCAAGAGACCACGCCCTTCCTCGAACGATCCGTTCGCACTGAGCGAAGTCGAAGTGCGTGCTCCAGCAGGGCACCGCTCGCGAAACGTCCTTCGACTTCGCTCAGGACGAACGGAAGCCGGTTTGGCTATCGACCCGGTACCAGCAGCGGATAGGGGTCGACGTTGGTGCCCTGCCACCAGCGCTCGCCGGCGGCCATGCGCTTGACTTCGAAGTGGAGGTGCGGCGCGCCGGGATCGGCGTCGCCGGTCGCGCCGACGAAGGCGATGCGCTCGCCGGGCAGCACCGGCTGCCCTTCGTGGAGGCCCAGCCAATAGCCATCGAGATGCGCATAATAATAGACCGTGCCGCCGTCCTCCGAGCGGACGTACACGGTGTGGCCGCCCGGCACGCTCTCGAAAAGCTTCTCGATCCTGCCGGAGGCGGCGGCGAGCACCGGAGTGCCCTTGGGCGCCATGATGTCGATCGCGTGGTGAGCGCGGGTGCCGCCGCCGCGCGGTTCGCCCCAATCGTCGTGCAGCGCCGCGGCGGCGACGCCGGCGACGGGGATGACGAGGCCGCTTGCTCCCGTCGCAGTCGACGGTGCCGGCCGCAGCACGCGCGAGCCCGACGCCGGCGTCGGCGTCGGGGAGCGCTGCGGCGACGAGAGCTGCCCGCTGCCGAGATGCACCATCGTCGCAAGCGCAATCCCGCCCAGCACCAGCAGCGCGAGGATCGTCCAGCCGAGCCGGTTCATCCAAGTTGAACCATGATCGATCCCATCTCCGTTCGTCCCGAGCGCGGTCGAGGGACGTGCCTCAAGCGCACCGCCAGCGTGTCTCGACTACGCTCGACACGAACGGAAAGGCAGAGAGGCCGTTCGATCGGCTCAAGGCTCGAAGATCGCGGGCGTGCCGGCGTGGACCATCAGCGCCAGCCTAGCGACGTCCCAGTTCGCCATGCGGATGCAGCCGTGGCTCTCGGCCCGCCCGATCGTCTCGGGGCGCGGCGTGCCGTGGATGCCGTAATGCTGCTTGGAGAGATCGAGCCAAACGACGCCGACCGGCCCGTTCGGCCCCGGCGGCAGCGTCTGGCGCTTGTCGCCCTTCTTGGCGTCCCAGAACAGCGCCGGATTGTAGTGGAACACCGGATCATAGGCCGCGCCCTTGATCGTCCAGGTGCCGATCGGCAGCGGATCATGCTCGCTGCCCGTCGTCACCGGGAACTGAGCGACGAGCTTGCCGGCGGCATCGAGCACCTGCAGCGAGCCCGCTCCCTTGCTGACGACGACATGATCGGCCTTGGGCTGTTCGGCGGCGACGTTGAGGCCGATCAGCGTACCCTGCCAGTAGCTCGGCAGATAGGCGGGGTAGCCGTGCGCGAGCGTGCCCACCGCCGGCACCTTGAGCTTCGCGCCGACGACGAGCCGCACGCCGGGATTGAGCGCGGCGAGCGCGGCGGCGGTGGAATGATAGCGCTCGCCGAGCATCTCGGCGGGATCGGCGTAGCAGAGGCAGGGCAGCTGCGCCTGGAGGTCGTAGCCGTGCGGCAGCGGGCCGACGAAGGTGCCGAGCAGATCGGCGGCGCCCAGCGTCAGCGTCTCGATCGCCGGCACGTCCTTAAATTGCGCGAGCATCGCCTTGGTCTCGGGGCCGAGCGTGCCGGTGGCTTCGAGTCCGTTGGCGGCCTGATAGCCCTTGATTGCAAGAACCAGGCTTTTCCCGCCGCGACCGTCGATCACCCCCGGCGCGAAGCCGAGACGATCGAGCACCACCTGGAGCTGCAGCACGCCAAGATCGGGCGTGTAGGGCGCCGGCGGCAGCGTGACGATGGCGCGCGGCATCGTCGGTGGCGGCGCGGCCGCAGCGATCGGCGACGTCGCCTCGATGGGCAGCGGTTCGGCGGCGGCAGGCTTCGGCGCGGACGGCACCGCAGGCTTAGGCGCCGCCGGCTTCGCCGTCGCCTCGGTGGCGGGCTTGGCCGCGGCTTCGGCAGGCCGCGCGGCGGGCGTCCCGGCCGGCTTGGCGGGCTTCTCTGCCTTCTTCGCGGGCACGGGCGCCTGCGCCGCGGCTGCGGTGGACATCATCAGGATCGCAAGGAGAATGGCCCGCTTCACAAACGCTCCTTCGTTGCACGCCCGAAGGAAACGCGCCGCGCGCCTCAAGCTTTCCCGAGCACGCCCGCAAAGGCTTGCACGGCCGCCGCTTCCCCCTGTGGAGCGCTCCATACCGCGCCGCAGACCGCGAGGAAATCCGCTCCGGCATCGACGAGCGGCCGCGCATTCGCAGGCGTGATCCCGCCGATCGCGACGCAGGGGATCTCGAACAGCGTCGACCACCAGCCGAGGATCGACGGCTCGGGGCGATGCCGCACCTCCTTGGTCGTCGTCGGGTAGAAGCTGCCGAACGCGACATAGTCGGCCCCCGCCTCGCCTGCGTCCATCGCGAGATGGCGGCTGTCATGGCAGGTGACGCCGATCTGCGCGGCCGGGCCGAGCAGCGCGCGCGCCTCGCGCGGGTCGCCATCCTCCTGCCCGAGATGGACGCCGTCGGCGCCGAGCCGCTTGGCGAGGCTCATGCTGTCGTTGACGATGAACGCGATCTCGCGGTCGCGGCAAACGCGCAGCAGCGGCTCGGCGCGCTTGGCAACGTCATGCTCGTTCATGCCCTTGAGCCGCAGCTGGAACGCCGCCACCGGCCCGGCATCAAGCGCCGCGGCGAGGCGGCTCGCGAAGCCCGCGTCGATCGCCGGCGGCGAGATCAAATAGAGCTGGCAGGGCGGCCGCGGCTGGCGCTCGAAGCGCTGGGCGAAATCGGGATCGAGCGCGTTCTCGTCGTCGAGTTCGGGCAATTCGTCAGGGCCTTGCATGCCGTCTTCCATCAGCCGGCCGGAGCGCGCCGGCACGATCCGCATCGGCTGCTCCGGCTGGATCTACCGCCATTGGCGCGGCCGCTTCTACCCCGCGCGCCTGCCCGTCAAGCGCTGGTTCGCGCATTATGCCGAGACCTTCGACACGGTCGAGCTCAACAACAGCTTCTACCGGCTACCGAAGGCCGAGACGTTCGACGCGTGGGCCGCGCAGGCGCCGGCGGGCTTCCGCTTCGCGGTCAAGGCCAACCGCTTCCTGACGCAAGCGAAGAAGCTCAAGGATTGCGCCGAGCCGGTGGCGCGGATGATGGCGCCGGTGCGGCATCTCGGCGATCGGCTCGGGCCGATCCTCTACCAGCTGCCGCCGCGCTTCCGCATCAATCTCGAGCGGCTGGAAAGCTTCCTCCTGCTGCTGCCGAACGACCTGACGCACGTCTTCGAGTTCCGCGACACGAGCTGGCTCACGCCCGAGACGCTGGCGCTGCTCGAACGATACGGCGCCTCCTTTTGCGCGCACGACATGCCGGGTTCGGCCACCGAACGGATCGCGGTCGGCCCGATCGCCTATGTCCGGTTCCACGGCGGCGAGGGCAAATATTGGGGCCGCTATTCCGACGAACGGCTGCTGGAGTGGACCGACTGGATGGTTGATCAGGCGCGGGGCGGCCGCGACGTCTGGGCCTATTTCAACAACGATGCCGAAGGCCACGCGGTGGAGGACGCGCTGACGCTGAAGGCCATGGTGCGCCGGGCGCTGCCTTGAGGCGCCGGAACCCGCCGGGCCATGACAGCTTTCGCTCAAGAGCGGTCGTTCAGTCCTCCCCCATGCGCAGCATGGGGAGGGGGACCAGCCGCAGGCTGGTGCAGGGGCGGCGCGCAGCGCCGGATGATCGCGCCGAGGATGGCCTCGAGATCGCCAAGCACATCGCGCGCGCTGAGCCGAAGCACGGCGATCCCTCGGCTCGCAAGCCATTGGTCGCGCCGCGCGTCCCGTGCCGGATTGCCGCCCATCTCATGGGTCACACCATCGACTTCGATCGCGACCCGCGTTGCGGGGCAATAGAAATCCAGCACGAACGGTCCGACAGGATGCTGGCGTCTAAACTTGATGCCTGCCGGGCGTTTCCGCAGCCTATCCCAGAGCGCCAGTTCCGGTTTCGTCATCGCGCGCCGTAGGCCACGCGCTTTCAGGACGGTCGAGCGCTCCGCCATTCCCCTCCACCATCCGCTGCGCGGATGGTCCCCCTCCCCATCTGCGATGGGGAGGATGCGCAATGCGTCGGCCCGGCGCAACGGCAGCAATCCACCATAAGATGACACCCGACGCGTCCGAACATACCAAGAACATCCTTGACATTTCGCCCTCGTTCCGCTACAAGCCCCGCCGTCGCGCGAGGCTCCTGACGAGAGGCCGACACGCGGCGGGATGGGACGACGCGGTGCACTCGCGTCGCGATCGTCCGGACGGCCGGCGCGCCAGGGCCTTCGGGGTTCGAACCCTGACGCAACGTAAGTTCAACCATGCCAGCGCCAGGCTTCCATGCTCGTGCCCAAAACGGCATGGCCCGCGGCGTCCGCCACAACGAGCCAGTTCCCCCCGCCGGCCCGACGCGCCCGCGGAAATGGGCGAGGTGCTCTCGCCGGTAAACTGAGACACCGGCAAAGCCCCGAAGGCCGCGAGGCACGCGAGGGGCGCCGGCCGTTTCTCCCGCCCGGAGCTGAGCTACGGGATCGGTGCGCGCGCAAATCCAACACGCTTCGCCGCGTCCAGTTACTGCCCGACGGATCCGCACGAACGCGGTGCTCCTGCGAAAGCAGGAGCTTCCAGCGGCGAGCATTGCATCCGAAGCGCCAGGGCTCCTGCTTTCGCAGGAGAACGGTCGGGCTGCGAAAGGCCCTTGTGCTCCGGCGAAGGGCGGAGCGTTGGCGGCGAGCGTCGCACTCCATTCTCCGGCGCTCCGGCCTTCGCCGGAGCACGGCACCGGTCAGCCCTCGACGATCGCGATCAGGAATCCATCCCAATGCTTGGCGCCGACGGTCTGGATCGCGGTGGCGGTGAGCTTCTTCTCGGCGTGGACGAGATCGAACAGCGCGCGGGTGCCGAGGATCATCGGATCGCTGCTGGCCTCCTCGATCACGCCGCCCTGGCGGATGACGTTGTCGACGATGATGATCGTGCCGGGATGCGCGAGGTGCAGCGCGGCGCGGACGTAATCGGGATTGCTCTGCTTGTCGGCGTCGATGAAGACGAGGTCGAACGCCGCCTCCTGCGTGGTCAGCATCGCGCCCAGCGTGTCGATCGCCGGCCCGACGCGAATGTCGACCTTGTCGGCAAGACCGGCATTGGCGACGTTGCCGCGCGCGACCTCGGCATGCTTCGGGTTGATCTCGCAGCTGATCAGCCGCCCACCCTCGGGCAGCGCGCGGGCGAGGAAGATCGTCGAGACGCCGCCGAGCGTGCCGACCTCGAGGATGCGCCGCGCGCCGATCATTCGCGCGTAGAGCTGGAGCATCCGCCCTTGGGCGATCGAGACTTCGATCGGCGGCAGGCCGGCGGCGACGTTCGCCGCCAGCGCCGCCGCCACCGCTTCGTCCTCGCCGATCAGCCGCTCGACGATATAGTCGTCGACAGCGGCTTCACGCTCGGTCGCCATGCTCACCCCTTCTTGTTCACCGACGCGTCGTAGATCTCGTCGATCGCCTCGCCCAGCGCCCTGTCGAACTCGGCGTCGCTCATCTGGAAGCGCAGGTCCTCGAGCAGCGCGCGGCTGAAGCTCGCGATGATGCCGGGGTTGCGGGCGAGCTCGACGCACGCCTCGGGGCGCTTGAAGCCGCCCGACAGCGCCACGACGCGCAGCACGCGGGGGTGATCGACGAGCGGCTGGAACAAGCCTTCCTTGGCGGGCAACGAGAGCTTGAGCATCACCTTGTCGTCGCCCGGCATCGCGTCGAGCGCCTTGACGAGCTCGTCGAGCAGGATCCGGTCGGCCTGCGCCCGCTCGGGGCTCTTGATGTTGACCTCGGGCTCGATGATCGGGACGAGCCCGGCCGCGAGGACCTGCTGGCCGACCTCGAACTGCTGCTTCACCACCGCCGCGATGCCCGCGGGGTTCGCGAGGTTGATCACCGAGCGCTCCTTGGTGCCGAACACGCCGAGGCCAGCGGCGCGGGAGAGCAGCGCATCGACGCCGGTCAGCGGCTTCATCAGCTGCACGCCGTCCTTCTCGTCCTCGAGCCCCTTGTCGATCTTGATGAAGGGCACGACGCCGCGATCCCTGAGCACCTGCGGCACCGGCTTGCCATCGGCCTGGCCGTCCATCGTCCGCTCGAACAGGATCGCGCCGATCACCTTGTCGCCGGTGAAGGCGGGCGAGGTGATGATGCGCACCCGCATCTCGTGGATCAACGCGAACATCTCGTCGTCGTTCGAGAAAGCGTCGGCCTCGATGCCGTAGCCCTTGAGCGCCTTGGGCGTGGAGCCGCCGGACTGGTCGAGCGCGGCGATGAAGCCCTTCCCGCTCGCCATCTGCCCAGTCATCTTGGCCGTCATCGTCGGATCGGTCATCGCCTGCATGTCCCCAGCTTCGTGATTGCGGTTGAAAGGTCTAGCGTTTGCGCCCCGGCGCCGGCGCCCAGGGCGGCCCCTTGAGCTCGATCGTGTTGCCTTCGGGATCGTCGATATAGATGGATGGCCCGTCGCCGTCCGCGCCGTAGCGCGAGACGATCTGCGCCTTGATGCCGTGGCGCTGCAATTCCATGACGATCGCGTCGCCGTCCCACGGCAGCACGCGGAAGCAGACATGGTCGACGTTGCGGCCTTCCTTGCCGGGCGCCGCGCCGCCGACCTTGCCGAGCACGCCCGAGACCGGGATCAGGTCGATCAGCGCATCGCCGATCCGCATCTGGTAGAGGCCGAGCTCCTGCTGATGCTTCTCGAGCCGCGCGCCGAGCACGTCCTCGTAGAAGCGCGCCATCCGATCGAGATCGACCACGCGCAGCACGACATGATCGATGGAGCGGATGGTGATCATCGCCTCAGCCGTTGCCCACGCTCTTGGAAAGCGCGGCGACGCCGGGCAGCTCCTTGCCTTCCATCCATTCGAGGAAGGCGCCGCCGGCGGTGGAGACGAAGGTGAAGTCGTCGGCGACGCCGGCCTGGTTGAGCGCCGCGACCGTGTCGCCGCCGCCGGCTACCGAGACCAGGCTGCCCTCCTTGGTGAGTGCGGCGGCGGTGCGCGCCAGCGCAACAGTGGCGGCGTCGAACGGTGGCGTTTCGAACGCGCCCATCGGCCCGTTCCAGACCAGCGTCCGGCAGGTCTTGAGCGCGTCCGCCAGCGCCTCGACCGCCGCCGGGCCGACGTCGAGGATCATCTCGTCCGCCGCGACCTCGTGGACGTTGACGGTGCGCGTCGGCGGGTTCGCCCTGAATTCTTTCGCGACGACGACGTCATAGGGCAGGTGCACCGTGCAGCCAGCTTTGTCGGCGGCGTCGAGGATCGCGAGCGCGGTGTCCTTCAGATCATGCTCGCAGAGCGACTTGCCGACGTCGATCCCGCGCGCGGCGAGGAAGGTGTTGGCCATGCCGCCGCCGATGATCAGGTGATCGACGAGCGCGACGAGATGCTTGAGCACGTCGAGCTTGGTCGAGACCTTCGCGCCGCCGACCACCGCCGCGACCGGATGCTCCGGCGTGCCCAGCGCCTTCTCCAGCGCCTCGAGCTCGGTCTGCATCGATCGGCCGGCATAGGCCGGGAGCTTGCGGGCGAGACCCTCGGTCGAAGCATGCGCACGGTGCGCCGCCGAGAAGGCGTCGTTGACGTAGAGATCGCCAAGCGCGGCCATGCCGTCGCACAGCGCGTCGTCGTTCTTCTCCTCGCCTTTGTGGAAACGCGTGTTCTCGAGGATCGCGATGCCGCCCTCCGGCAGCATGTCGATCGCCCGCGCCGCATCGGCGCCGACGCAATCGTCGATGAAGATCACCTCGCGGCCGAGCACGGCGCTGAGCGGCTGCGTCACCAGCGCGAGGCTCATGTCGGGCGTGCGCTCGCCCTTGGGCCGGCCGAAATGGGCGAGCACGAGCACCTTGGCGCCCTTGTCGGAAAGCTCGGCCAGTGTCGGCGCGGCGGCGCGCAGCCGGGTGTCGTCGGTCACCCGCGCGCCATCCATCGGCACGTTCAGATCCTCGCGCACGAGCACGCGCTTGCCGGTCACGTCGCCGATGTCGTCGAGCGTCTTGAAGCGGCTCACATGAACTCCCGTTTCAATGACCGTTCGCACTGAGCGAAGTCGAAGTGCGTGCCCCAGGCGGCATCTCTTGCGGCACGCACTTCGACTGCGCTCAGTGCGAACGGGTTATGGTTTAGCGCGCCGTTACAGCAGCTTCGCCATCGCCGAGGCGGTGTCGACCATGCGGTTCGAGAAGCCCCATTCGTTGTCGTACCAGCTTAGCACGCGGACGAGCTTGCCTTCGAGCACCGCCGTCTCGAGACTGTCGACGGTCGAGCTCGCCGGAGTGTGCTGATAGTCGATCGAGACCAGAGGCTCGTCGGAATAGTCGAGCACGCCCTTCAGCGGACCGCTTTCGGCCGCCGCCTTGAGGATCGCGTTGACCTCGTCGCGCGTGGTGTCGCGCTTCGGCGTGAAGGTCAGGTCGACGATCGAGACGTCCGGCGTCGGCACACGGATCGCCGAGCCGTCGAGCTTGCCCTTGAGCTCCGGCAGCACCTCGCCGACGGCGCGCGCGGCGCCGGTCGTCGTCGGGATCATCGACATCGCGGCGGCGCGCGCACGGCGGAGGTCGCTGTGGATCTGGTCGAGGATCTTCTGGTCGTTGGTGTAGGCGTGGATGGTCGTCATCAGGCCGCGCTCGATGCCGATCGCGTCGTTGAGCACCTTGGCGACGGGTGCCAAGCAGTTGGTCGTGCAGCTCGCGTTCGAGACGATCGTATGCTCGGCGGTGAGCTTGTCGTGGTTGACGCCGTAGACGACGGTCAGGTCGACGCCCTTGGCCGGCGCCGAGATCAGCACCTTCTTGGCGCCCGCCGAGAGATGCTTCTGCGCGCTCTCGCGATCGGTGAAGAAGCCGGTGCATTCGAGCGCGATGTCGATGCCGTTCTTGGCGTGCGGCAGGTTGGCGGGATCGCGCTCGGCCGAGACGTGGACGCGCTTGCCGTCGATGATCAGGTCGTTGCCGTCGACCTCGACAGTGCCCGGATAGGGGCCGTGCACCGAATCACGCTTGAAGAGGAGCGCGTTCGACTTCGCATCGGCGAGATCGTTGATCGCAACCAGCTCCAGCCCGCTCTCCGGCTTGGCGAGGATCGCGCGCGCGACGAGCCGACCGATTCGCCCGAACCCGTTTATCGCAACTTTGACCGCCATTCCGTGTGACTCCTTTACCTGCGCCCGTCCCGTGACGAGCGGCGCGCCGCGGCAGGGACGCCGCCATGCGTGCGAGGACATACCGCGCGCACCCCCTTGCGCCGGCTTCGCGGGCTGCTTTGTCGCGCTGCAGCGTCAGCGTCAACCGCATGGGCGTGGTAAAGAAACGGCTCGGCGCTTGTTGCGGGACAGCGGCACTTCTAGACGGCTGTGCGACGACGCGGCGCGGAGAGGCGCGATGACGATGATCGAGACGCTGGTGGCGGCCCGGCTCGGCGAGGCGGCGGCGGCGCGCGCGATCGCCACGCTGGCGATCGATCCGGCGATCGCGGCCGAAGACGGGGCGAGCGCCTCCCGCGCGGCGATCGCCATGGCGCTCAACATCTGCCTGTTCGACGACCTCCTCGGGCGCGTGCCGAGCGCCGCCGCCTATGTCGCCGACGTGCGCGAACGCGGCCAGCGGGTGGTGTTCGATCATGGCGCGCTGCGCACGATCCGCTTCGGCAATGGGCCGACCGGTGCGCTGCCGCCGGGCCAGGACGCCTTCCAGCGGCTGCTCGAGCCGCTCGGCTATCGCCTCGCCGATCGCTATCCGCTGCCGCGGCTCAAGATGACCGGCCATGTCTACTGCCACGCCGATTTTCCCGAAACGGTGCCGCAATTCTTCGTGAGCGAACTCTATGTTGACCGGTTCGACGACACCTTCGCCGAGGCGGCGCACAATGTGTTCGACAGCTCGCGCGATCCGATCGGCGCGGACGGCGAAGCGCTGTTGGCGGCGCTCGCACGCGACGGCTCGGCGCCGCCCGCCATCGCCGCGGCCGGCCTCGGCGAGCTGCTCGCGGCCTTCGGGCGGCAACACGACACGCCGGCGCTCGGCGATTACGACGCGCTGCGGGCGCAGTCCGCGGAGGCGGCGTGGATTGCGACCGAGGGCAACGCCTTCAACCACGCCACCGATCGCGTTCCCGACGTCGAGGCGCTCGCCGGCGAGCAGAAGGCGCTCGGCCGGCCGATCAAGGACGCGGTCGAGGTCTCGGCGAGCGGCCGCGTCCGCCAGACCGCCTTCCGCGCGGACATGGTCGAGCGGCTGTTCCTCCTGCCCAACGGCGGCGAGAGCGTGCAGCGCGTGCCCGGCTCCTTCTACGAGTTCATCACCCGCGCCATCGATCCGGAGACGGAACGGCTCGACTTGCGCTTCGACCCCGCCAACGCCACCGGCATCTTCGCGATGACCCGGAACAAGGATGATCCTTCCCCGCCCCGGAGATGATGAGCTCAAGTTGAAACCGACGCACTGTAAGGGGCCCGTCCCATGAAAGCCCGCGCCGCCGGCAAGATCGCACTGGATCCGATGATCACGCACGTGCTCATGCTCGACGACATCGACAGAGGCTTCGTGCACGCCGGCGAAAGCATCCGCAGCGTGGTCGTCTACCAAGTCTAAGGAGGAGAAAGAGGATGTTCAGCCATCTCGTGATCGGCAGCAACGATCTGGAGCGCTCCAAGCGCTTCTATGACGCAACGCTCGGCGCGATCGGCGCGCAGCCCGGCCGCACCGACCGCAAGGGCCGCCTCATCTATGCCCATGACGGCGGCCGGCTGCTCGTGACCAAGCCGATCGACGGCGAGCCTGCGACCTATGCCAATGGAGGCACGATCGGCTTCGCTACCGATAGCCCCGAACAGGCCGCCGCCTGGCACAAGGCCGGCGTCGAGCATGGCGGCACGGCGATCGAGGGAGCGCCCGGACCGCGGGATAGCGAGAGCGGGCGGCTCTATCTCGCCTATCTCCGCGACCCCGACGGCAACAAGCTCTGCGCGCTCCATCGGATGGCGTCCTGAACGGATCCCTTTCGCCGCGCTGGCAGGCGCTAAAATCGGGAGAACCGACAACTATCGGATGTGGCGCTACGTCACCGAGAGGCTGTCGGCGCTGATCGCCGCTTCGTTCCCGGCATCATGACCTTCATGGCCGACCACCTGCGCCAGCACGCGGAGCGGCTTGCGTCATCAGCACGCCCCCTCACGGAGAGGGTTGGGTGAGGGTGTCCGCCATAGGTTGCGCAGACGCCCGGCTGCGCCGGAATCCCCCTCACCCAGCCCTCTCCCCGGCGGAGGAGAGGGAAAGTTCGATTATTGCGGCACCACCGTCACGGCACGGCGGTTCTGCGCCCAGGCGCTCTCGTCCGAACCCTCGGCGACCGGGCGCTCCTTGCCGTAGCTGATGACGCTCAGCCGCGACGCCGGCACGCCCGCCGAGACGAGGAAGTTCTTCGCCGAGTTGGCGCGGCGCTCGCCGAGCGCGAGGTTGTATTCGCGCGTGCCGCGCTCGTCGCAATGGCCCTCGATCGTCGCCTGCACGCCGGGATGCGCGACGAGCCACTTGGCCTGCGCCGAGAGGATACCGCGCGACTCGCTATCGACATCGTAGCTATCGGTCGCGAAGTGGATCGTGTCCGATCCGGCCTGCGCGATGAAGTCCGCGCGCGAGCCCGGGATAACGCCGCTGCCGACGCCGTTGCCGGAGCCGTTGCCCATGCCGTTGTTGTCGCTCGGGTTGCTGCTCGACGGCGGCGGCGGCGGAAGCTGCTTCGGCGGCTTCTTGGCGCAACCGGCGAGCGCGACGAGCGTGGCGACGGCCAGGATCGAAAGCTTGGCTCGGCTCATGGTCGGGGACTCCTTCACAACGTTCTTGTCATATTTCGCCGCCACTCCCGCAGCGTCAACCGTTTCAAGGCAGCAACGGCGACCAGGACGGATCCGATCCGTCCAGCGGAGTCGGAATCCGCCGCTCGTTAACGCCGGTGAGATCCACGGACCAAAGATCGGCATGACCCGATCCCTGCGCGGTGCGGAAATACATGATCACGCGGCCGTTGGGCGACCAGCTCGGCCCCTCGTCCTGCCAGCCATGCGTCAGCGTCTTCTCGCCGCCGCCCGACGGGCTCATCACGCCGACGTTGAAGCCGCCGCCGATCTTGGTGAAGGCGATGAGGTCGCCGCGCGGGCTCCACGCCGGCGTCGCATAGCGGCCGCCACCGAAGCTGATGCGCTGCTGGTGCGAGCCATCGGCGTTCATCACATAGAGCTGCTGGGTGCCCGAGCGATCGCTCTCGAACACGATCCTGGCGCCATCGGGCGAATAGCAGGGGCCGGTGTTGATGCCGGGGCCGTTGGTCAACCGCTGCGGCGCGCCGCCGCCGGCGGCCACGCGGTAGATGTCGGTGCCGGCGCCGTTCGACATCGAGAAGACGATATAGCGGCCGTCGGGCGAGAACCTGGGCGCGAAGGTCATGTTCGGCTGATCGACGAGCAGCCGCTGATGACCCGAGCCGATGTCGTAGACATAGACGCGAGGCCGGTTGCCCGAGAAGCTCATGTATGTGATCGTTTGCTGGTTGGGCGCGAAGCGCGGCGTCAGCACGATCGCCTGGCCGTTGGTCAGGAAGCGGTGGTTGGCGCCGTCCTGGTCCATGATCGCCAGCCGCTTGATGCGGTGGTTCTTGGGGCCGGTCTCCGAGACATAGACGACGCGGCTGTCGAAATAGGGACCTTCGCCGGTCAGCCGGGTGTAGACCGTGTCGGCGCACTTGTGCGCGGCGCGGCGCCAGTAGGCGGGCGTCACCACGAAGCCCTGGCGGGCGAGCTCGGTCTTGGCGAAGACGTCGTAGAGGTAGCAGCCGACGGTCAGCGTGCCGTCGTTGTTGGCCTGGACGAAGCCCTGGACGAGCGCCTGCGCGCCAGTGTTGGCCCAGGTCGGGAAATCGGGCGCAGTCACCTGCGGATAAGCGACGGCGGCGAGCCGGCCCTTCGGCACCGGCTGGAACAGGCCCGAGCCCTTGAGATCGTCGGTGACGATCTGTGCGACGCGGTCGCCGAGCGAGGCGGTATCGCCGGCGGGCGTGCCCTTGGGCGCCGGCGTCGGCATCACCGGGATCGCGATCGGCATGGGCTGCGAGATGCCGCCGTTGATGTCGACGACCAGCCTGCCGCCGTTGCCGGAAGGTGCCTGCGCCGAAAGCGCGATCGGCGCGGTGAGCTGCAGCAGAGCAGCCATCAGCTTCCAGACCTTCATCTTACGCCTCACTGCATCTTTACGGATGGAACACGAAATCGAAGTCGTCCCAGCCTCCCGCATAGAGATCGGCCGGCAGGTCCTTGATCGGCGAGCAGCGTAGCACCGCGCGCTTGGCGGCGTCAGCCATCTGCTTGGCGTAGGCCTGGTTCGAGTCCGTGACGCCCGATTGCCTGCCCGCCGCGACCGACACCACCGACCCATCCTTGTTCATGCGGATGCTGAGCGTCGTGACGATCTGGGCGGCGTCGGCACCGCCGGCGGGCGGGTTGTAGCAGGGCTCCACCTTCGATCGGATCAGGCCGACGAGCCCCGCCATCTGGCGCGCGCTCACCGGCGCGGACTTGGCGGCGCTGGAGCCCGCGCTCTTGCCCGAAGCCGCTGCGGCGGCGATGTCCTTCGAGAAATCGGCGCCGAGCCGCGAGCCGGCGCGCTTCTCGGCCTTGCCGCTGGCGCCGTTGCCCTCCTTGGCGGAGAGATCGGTCGGTAGCGTGAACGCCTTGTCGCCCTTGGCGAGCTTCGATCCCGCCGGCGCGGCCTTGCCCGGCGGCGCCTTCTCGGATGCCGCGGACGCCTTCGCGCTCGGCTTCTCCGCCGGCTTGGCGGGCGCGGACTTCTCCGGCGCCGCCTTCTCGGGCTTCGTCTTGGCTGGTTTCTCCGCCTTCTCCGGCGCCGGCTTCTGGGGTGCCGGCTTCGGCGGTGTCGGCTTCACCTTTTCCGGCGCCGGTTTCGGCTTGGGCTCGGGCTTGGGCTTCGGCTCGGGTTTTGGAACCGGCTTAGGTTCCGGCTTCGGTTTCGGCACCGGCTTGGGCTCGGGCTTCGGGACCGGCTTGGGCTCCGGCTTCGGAGCGGGTTTCGGTTCCGGCTTCGGCGCGGGCTTGGGCTCCGGCTTCGGCGGCGTCGGCTTGGGTTGTGGCTTCGGTTCGGGCGCAGGCGCGGCGGCCGGCTTGGCGGCCGGCGCGGGTTTCGGCGCGGGCGCGGGCGCGGGCTTGGGCGGCGCGGCTTCCTCCGGCTTGCCGACCTCCGGCGCCTGGCGGGCCTTCGGCGCCGCCTTGGGCGGTCCCTGCAGCTCCGCGCGCAGTGCCGCCTCGGAAATCATCGAGACGTTCATCGAGGTCGAGGCGAGCGGCGGCTTCGGCTTCGGCGCGAGCAGCCCCAGCGACAGCGCCGCGAACAGCAGCACATGCGCGGCGACCGATGCGCCGATGCCCTCGCGTTCGGCGCGATCCACCCTAGCCGCCCCGCCTATTCGCCCTGATCATCCCGACCGCCGGCGCGATCCCCGCGCGCGTCGCCGGCCTGGCTGACCAGCGCGACCTTGTTGAGGCCGGCATGGTTGAGCTCGCCCATCACCGCCATCACGCGGCCATAATCGAGGCTCTTGTCGGCGCGCAGGAAGAGCTGCGGCGCTTGGTCCTCGCGCCCGCGCGTCGCGGCGATGCCCGCCAGCCGTCCGGCGAGCTCGCCCTGCGGCACCGGCGCCTCGTCGATGAACACCGCGCCGGAGCCGTCGATCGAGACGACGATCGGCTTCTCCTTCTGGTCGAGCGCGGCGGCGCGGCTGTCCGGCAGGTCGATCTTGACGCCGGTGACGAGCAGCGGCGCGGTGATCATGAAGATGATCAGCAGCACCAGCATGACGTCGACGAGCGGCGTCACGTTGATCTCCGCCATCGGCGCGCGGCGATGGCCGCGGCCGCCGGATGGAGGCCCGGTCATCGCCATCAGCAGACCCCCGAACGAAAGTCGCCCCTCCCCTTCAGGGGAGGGGTTGGGGTGGGGTAAACGACGACGGGGCTCGATGCCCCGACGGCGCTCCGGCTTGGCGTATAGTGGCCGTTTGGCGCGCAGACGCGCGCACCCACCTCAACCCCTCCCTTGAAAGGGAGGGGCTTTAGTTTGAGAACAGCCTCACGCCTCATTTTCGAGCTCGCGGCTGAGCGTCGCGTGGAAGCCGTCGGCGAAGCGGTTGAGCCGCGCCTCGAGCCGGTTGATGCCATGGCTGAGGCGGTTGTACGCGATCACCGCCGGGATCGCGGCAAACAGGCCGAGCGCGGTCGCGAACAGCGCCTCGGCGATGCCGGGGGCGACCACCGCGAGGTTGGTGTTCTGCTGCGCGGCGATGTCGGTGAACGAGCGCATGATGCCCCACACCGTGCCGAACAGCCCGACGAATGGCGCCACCGAGCCGACCGTCGCAAGGATGTTGAGCCGATCCGACAGCTTGTCGATCTCGACGGCGATCGCGGCGCCGAGCGCGGTCGCGAGCCGCGAGCGGGTGCCGTCACGATCGATGTTCTCGCCGCTCGTCGAGCGCCGCCATTCGGTGATGCCGGCGCCGAGCACGCGCGCGCTCGGCAGATCGCTGCCGCGCCGCGACGTGTAGAAATTGTCGATGTCCTCGGCCTTCCAGAAGTCGCGTTCGAAGCGGTCATTGGCCTCGCGCGTGCGCTGCATCCGGAGCGCGTGGGCGATGATGATCGACCACGTCCAGATGCTCGCCGCCAGCAGCCCGAGCATCACGAACTTCACGATGATGTCCGCGTTCAGGAACAGGTGGATCGGCGAGATGGTGGCCGTTCCGGCGGCGATCTGACTACTGGCCTGCATAGGCTGGCATTACCCCTTGATATGCGAGCCGTTGAAGCTCTTCAGCGCCTCGACGAACGGCAGCGGCTGGCGACGCGGACGGCCTTCCGGCGTGACGAAGGCCGCGGTCACTTCCGCCTCGGCCATGATCTCCGCGCCGCGGCTGACTGTCTGCTGAATGACGCACCGGGCAGCGCCGAGTTTCCGGACCTTGCTCGCGATCACCAGCGCGTCGTCGAGCTTGGCGGCGCGGCGATAGCGCACCGCGAGCTCGGTGATCGCGTAGAGGCCCTCGCCCGCCTCCAGCGCGCTGCGCTGATCGATGCCCGCGCAGGCGAGCATGTCGCTGCGCGCGCGCTCCATGAAGCGAAGATAATTGGCGTGGTAGACGACGCCGCCCGCATCGGTATCCTCGAAATAGACGCGCACGGGGAAGCGATGCTCGCCATCCTCGGCGATGCGTCCACGCTGGGGGTGATCCTGGCCGCTAACCATGTTCATTCCGGGCTTTAGAGTCAGACCATGCGGTGGGTAAACCCCGCACGCCCGGTTCATCCACACTCTTGCGGCCGATGGACGCACGCGCGCGGTCTTTTGGCCGATTGCCTAACCCGCTATGCGGAAATCCTAAGCCGGAGAGGAAAGCGCGCGATGTCGTCACGCCATCTCATCGACCCCGAACTCCTCGCCGCGCTCGAGATGTTCCCGCCGAGGGGAGACATGGCGACGCTGCTGCCGATGATCCGAGATGGCCTGGGCGCGCTGCCGACGCCCGATCCCGAGACGTTGCCGGCAACGATCGAGGAGCGCCGCATCGCGACGCGCGAGGGCCATGAGATCGGCATCGTGATCCTGACGCCGAAGGGCGAAGCGAGGACGCGGCCGGCGCTGCTCCACATCCATGGCGGCGGCTATGTCATCGGCAGCGCGGCGATGGCGAACGCGACCAATGCCGGGCGCGCGGCCGCGGCCGATTGCGTGGTCGTCTCGGTCGATTATCGTCTTGCGCCCGAAACGCCGCATCCGGGGCCGCTCGAGGATTGCTATGCGGCGCTCGCCTGGCTGCACGACGATGCCGATGCCCTTCGCGTCGATCGTGCCCGGATCGCGATCGGCGGTGAGAGCGCCGGCGGCGGGCTGGCCGCGGCGCTCGCGCTGATCGCGCGCGATCGCGGCGAGATCCCGCTCATCCACCAGCACCTCATCTACTCGATGATCGACGATCGTACCTGCACGGCCGAGCGTCATCCCTATACGGGCGAGTTCGTCTGGACACCCGAGCAGAACCGTTTCGGCTGGTCCTCGCTGCTAGGCCGCGAGCCCGGCGGCGCGGACGTGCCGCACTATGCCGCGGCGGCGCGCGCGCCCGATCTCGCCGGGCTGCCGCCGAGCTTCATCGCGGTCGGCGCGCTCGATCTCTTCCTCGAGGAAGACCTCGAATATGCCCGCCGCTTGATCCGGGCCGGCGTACCCACCGAACTGCACGTCTATCCGGGCGCCTATCATGGCTTCGAGGTCTTCAGCGATGCGCCGGTGGCGAAGAACGCCAACGCCAATTCGCTCGCCGCACTCAAGCGGGCGCTGCACCCGGACCGAACGGATGCGCCCGGCGATCGGGACTAGTCGAACAGGCCGCCCTGGCCGCCCTCGGGCACCGGCAGGCCGAGATGCGTCCAGCCGCGCGAGTTGAGGCAGCGGCCGCGCGCGGTGCGCGCGATCAGGCCGATCTGGATGAGATAGGGCTCGACGACCTCCTCGATGGTGTCGCGCGGCTCGGCAAGTCCAGCCGCGAGCGTCTCGACGCCGACCGGGCCGCCGCGATAGATGTCCGCGATCATCGTCAGATAGCGGCGATCCATCGCATCCAGACCGAGAGCGTCGACCTCGAGCCGGTTGAGCGCGCCGTCGGCGCCCTTCGCGTCGATGACGTCGTGGCCGGCGGCGTGCGCGAAGTCGCGGACGCGGCGCAGCAGCCGGCCGGCGATACGCGGCGTGCCGCGCGAGCGGCGGGCGATCTCGTGCGCGCCGTCCCGCGCGATCGAGAGCCTGAGCAGGCCGGCGGCGCGCGCGACGACCTGCTCCAGCTCGCCGATCGTGTAGAAATTGAGCCGGATCGGGATGCCGAAGCGATCGCGCAGCGGCGTCGTCAGCAGGCCCTGCCGCGTCGTCGCGCCGACCAGCGTGAAGCGCGGCAGCTCGATCCGCACCGAGCGCGCCGACGGCCCCTCGCCGATCATGAGATCGAGCGCGCGATCCTCCATCGCCGGATAAAGCACCTCCTCGACCGCCGGATTGAGCCGGTGGATCTCGTCGATGAACAGCACGTCGCCGTCCTCGAGATTGGTGAGCAGCGCGGCGAGATCGCCCGACTTGGCGATCACCGGCCCCGACGTCGCGCGGAAGCCGACGCCGAGCTCGCGCGCGACGATCTGCGCGAGCGTCGTCTTGCCAAGCCCCGGCGGCCCGAAGAACAGCACATGATCGAGCGCTTCGCCGCGCGCCTTGGCGGCAGCAATGAACACGCGAAGATTGTCGCGCGCCGCTGCCTGACCGACGAACTCGTCGAGCGCCTTCGGGCGCAGCGCCGCATCGGCATCCTCCGGCCGGCGCGTCGGCGTGGTCAGGCGGTCGGTGTCGGTCACGAATGTTGCCTAGACGTTCCGGCGGGCGGCTGTCGAGTGCGACGCGGTTAACAGGACTTTGACCATATTGGCGGATGGTCGCGCGATGCTGATGGAGCCGATCCCGCACGTCGAAGCGATGGCCGCTGCCGCGGACGATCGCCGCGCGCGGCTTGCCTTCGCGGCGATCCTGGTGCTGGCGTTCGGGCTGCGGCTCGCGCTGCTCAGCCCCTACGGCTTCTTCCACCCCGACGAGACCGTCCAATATCTCGAACAGGCGCATCGCCTCGCCTTCGGCACCGGCGTGGTGCCGTGGGATGTCCGCTACGGGCTGCGCAATGCGCTCGTGCCGCTGTTGCTCAGCGTGCCGATGCGGATCGGAGAGGCGCTCGATCCCGGCGGCGACCTCTACCTGCTGCTGCCGCGCTTGTGCGTGATGCTACTTTCGCTGGGCGCGATCTGGGCGGCTTGGGCGATCGGCAGGCGGCATTCGCCGGCGCATGGCCTCGCCGCCGCCGCCGTGCTCGCGATCTGGTACGAGGCGATCATATTCGCCGATCACGTCATGATCGAGCCGATCGTCACCGACTGCTTCCTGGCCGCCGCCGCCCTCATCGACAGACCGGGCCGCCGTCGCGTCGCCGCCGGAGCGCTGCTCGGGTTTGCCGCCGTGCTGCGCCCGCAATATGCGCCGGCCGCCGCTATCCTGGCGCTGCTCGAGTTGCGCCGCGATTGGCGCGGCTGGGGAGCGCTGGTCGCAGGTGCGGTGCCGGTGCTGCTCGCATCGGCATGCGTCGATGTCGCGATGGGCCAGATCCCGTTCGGCCAAGCGTTCGCCAATCTGCGCCTCAACGTGATCGAGCACCGCGCCGCAGCGATCGGCGGGACGCTGCCGCCGTTCGCCTATCTCGGCATGCTGCTGCTGCAATGGGGCCCGCTCGCACTCGCCGCGCCGCTGCTGATCGCGCCGGTCGCGCGCCGTCACCTGGCGCTGCTCGCCGCCGCGCTGGCGACGCTCGCGCTGCACATGGCGATCGGACACAAGGAATATCGCTACATCTGGTTACCGGCGGAGACGCTGCTGCTGCTCGCCGCGATCGGCTCGGCGGAACTGGCGACGCGTGCCGCAGCACCGGCGCGGCGGCGCACGGCGTGGCTCGCGCTGATCCTCGGCTGGACGGCGCTCTCGGCGGGTCTCGCCGCCGTGCGGCCGATGCCGTCCTACGAGGCGCATTATGCCGATCGCCTGCGCATCGCCCGCCTTGCCGGAAAGGATGCGCGGCTGTGCGGCGTCGCGGTCTATCGCACGCCTTATTGGACGGCGGGCCATGCCTATCTGCACCGCGCCGTGCCGCTCTACCTCCCATGGCGGACGACGCCCGCGGCGGCGCGGCGCGATCTCCTGCGCGGTACGCCCGCCTATAACGGCCTGATCGCACCCGCAGACGAGACTGACGCGCCCCGGCTCGGCTATCGCCCGATCGCCTGCCGCGGCACCGGCGCGGACGGCATCTGCCTGTGGGAACGACCGGGCGGCTGCGATGCGCGCGCCGCGCCCGATCTCGAGATGCAGCACGTCCTCCGGCGCGAGGACGCCTAGCCTTTCGACGCTTTCCTGAGCGCGAGGCGGACCAGCGCGTCGAGCCCGGCGCCCTCGCCAAGTTCGTCCGCCGCCGCCGTCACCGCCGCGCTCGCCTCGCCGGGCTTGAAGCCGAGATTGGCAAGCGCCGAACGTGCGTCCGCGAGCACGCCGCCGCCCGCAGCCGGTGCGAGCGCGGTGCCGAGGCTGGCGCCGCCTTCGAGCAGCGCCTTGTCCTTGAGCTCGTTGACGATGCGCAGCGCCAGCTTCGGCCCGACGCCGTTGGCGCGCGCGACCATCGCCTTGTCGCCGGCGTTGACCGCGCGCGCGAGTTCATCGGGCGCCAGCACCGAGAGGATCGCGAGCGCGACGCGGCCGCCGACCCCCTGGACGCTGGTCAGCAGCCCGAACCAATCGCGCTCGGCCGCCGAGCCGAAGCCGTAGAGCGTGATCGCATCCTCGCGCACCTGCATCTGCGTGAAGATCATCACCGCGCCGCCGACCGGGCCGATCGCCGACAAGGTGCGGGCGCTCGCCTGAACGAGATAGCCGACACCGCCGACGTCGATCACCGCGAAGTCCGCGCCGGCTTCGGCGAGCGCGCCCTTGAGCCGCGCGATCACGCGGCGCCTTTCAACGCGCGAGCGGAGGCGAGATGGTGCGCGTGGCAGATCGCCACCGCGAGCGCGTCGGCCGCGTCCGCACCGGCGATCTTCGCACTCGGCAGCAGCCGCGACACCATCGCGTGGACCTGCGCCTTCTCGGCGGCGCCGGTGCCGACCACCGCCTTCTTGACCAGCCGCGGCGCATATTCGCCGACGGGGACACCGGCCTGCGCTGCGGCGAGCAGCACGACGCCGCGCGCCTGGCCGAGCTTCAGCGTCGATTGCGGATTGGCGTTGACGAACACCTCCTCGACCGCGGCGGCAGCGCAATCATGCCCGGCGATCACCGCGCAGAGCTGCGCGTGCAGCGCGGCGAGCCGCGCCGCGAGCGGATCGGTCGCACGCGTGCCGATCTGGCCGTTGGCGACATGGCCCAACCGATTGCCCTCGGCGAAGATCACCCCCCACCCGGTCGTGCCGAGCCCCGGATCGAGGCCGATCAGGATCATGGCGCCCCCACCCCCAACCCCTCCCCTGAAGGGGAGGGGCTTCGATCGGCACGCCTCGGTGGCCCCTCCCCTTCAGGGGAGGGGTTGGGGTGGGGTCCGCCCGGCCAGCGATCCGGCAATTGCTCGAGTTGAATAAGGATGACCTGCAAGACGCCGTCCAGATATTTGATCACGTCTGCATTCGAGAAGCGAAGCGTGCGATAGCCGAGTGCATCCAGAGCAACATCGCGCATCGCATCCGCCAAACTCACGTGCGTATCGCCGTCGATCTCGACAATCAGCGCTTTCGCCGGGCACAGGAAGTCAGCGAAATAGCGGGCGATCGACGCCTGCCGCCGGAATTTGTGGCCGCCAAGCTGCGAAGCACGCAGGGCTTGCCACAGCCGAAGCTCCGGCTCGGTCGGATTGCTGCGCAGCGACCGCGCGCGAGCTGTGAGCGGGTTCCCCACCCCCAACCCCTCCCCTGAAGGGGAGGGGCTACGTTTCACGCGACCATCTAGCCCCTCCCCTTCAGGGGAGGGGTTGGGGTGGGGCTTCCCCGTCCGCCTCAACCGAGCCTTTCCATGATTGCCTCGGGCACTTCGTAATTCCCCCAGACGGTCTGGACGTCGTCGTCGTCGTCGAGCCGGTCGATGAGCTTGAGGAGCTGGCCAGCCTGGGTCTCATCGTCGAGCGTGACGCTGGTCTGCGGGCGCCAGGCGAGCTTGATGCCCTCGGCCTCGCCGAGCACCGGCTCGAGCGCCTTGGCGACCTCGTGCAGCCCGTCGATCGCGGTCCAGATCTCGTGGCCGTCCTCGGAGGAGCTGACGTCCTCGGCGCCCGCCTCGAGCGCCGCCTCGAACACCTTCTCGTCGCTGCCCGCCGACGCCGGATAGTTGATCAGCCCGAGCCGATCGAAGCCGTGGCTGACCGACCCGCCGGCGCCCAAGTTGCCGCCGTTCTTCGAGACGATCGTGCGGACGTTGGTGGCGGTGCGGTTGCGGTTGTCGGTCAAGGTCTCGATGATCAGCGCGACGCCGCCGGGGCCGAAGCCCTCGTAGCGAACCTCCTCGTAATTCTCGCCGTCGCCGCCCGCCGCCTTGTTGATCGAGCGCTCGATATTGTCCTTGGGCATGCCCTCCTTGCGCGCCGCGATCACCGCAGCGCGCAGCCGCGCGTTCGCGTTCGGATCGGGCAGGCCGGCGCGCGCCGCGACGGTGATTTCGCGGGACAGCTTCGAGAACAGGGCGGAACGCTTCTTGTCCTGCGCGCCCTTGCGATACATGATGTTCTTGAACTTGCTATGGCCGGCCATCGCCGCTGGTCTCTCGTTTTCGGTCCGTCAGGTAGCGACGATCTAGCGCCTGTCCGCGTGCTACGCCAGTTCACACTCCGTTCGGGCTGAGCTTGTCGAAGCCCAGCCCTTATCGTCCCGGCGAAGAAGAACAGCCGTTCGACAGGCTCAGGGCGAACGGGTTTGTCGTTGGGAACTTAGAACCCCAGCGCCGCCCGATACGTCTCGAGCAGCGCGTCGGCTTCGTCGCGCGCGTCCTTGGCCATCTTCCTGAGGCGGACGACCTGGCGCATCGTCTTGGTCTCGTAGCCCTGGCCCTTGGCTTCCGCGTAGACGTCCTTGATGTCGTCCGCGATGCCCTTCTTCTCCTCCTCGAGGCGCTCGATGCGCTCGATGAACAGGCGGAGTTGGTCCGCCGCGACGTTGATCGGCTCGTCGGCCATATTACCCTCTTCACTCTCGGAAGCGTGCGCCTCTAGGGGCAAGCGCGCACCGGCTCAAGCGGGCGGATTGCGCTTCATCGACTCCGCCATGCGCGCGAGCTGCTCGGGCGTCGCCTCGGGCTGCATCGCCTTCCACGCCTTGTAGGGCATGCCGTAGATCGCGTCGCGGGCGGCATCCTTGTCGAGCGCGCCGGCGCTCGCCTCGGCGGTCCAGTCGGCGAGGCAGTTGCGGCAGAAGCCGGCGAGCCCCATCAGATCGATGTTCTGCGCGTCCTGGCGATGGCGCAGATGGCGCACCAGCCGGCGGAACGCTCGGGCCGCGACCGCGTCGTCGATTGCATCGATATCCATGTCGTTCGTCCTTCGGGGTTGATCGCTTTTCGCCAGCCGATAAGGAACGCGCCGCGCGCCGCAACAGGAGCGAAGCCCGCCATGACGAACCAGATAGCGCCGCGCGGGCGAAAAGTCCGGATTCTGGCGACGCTCGGGCCGGCGAGCCGCACCCCGGAAATGGTGCGCAAGCTCGTGCTCGCGGGGGCGGATGCCTTCCGTGTCAACATGAGCCATGGCGCCCATGCCGATCATGCCGCGACGATCCAGGCGATCCGCGCGCTCGAGAAGGAGCTCGGCCGCCCGACGACGATCCTCGCGGACCTGCAGGGTCCGAAGCTGCGCGTCGGCGCGTTCGCGGACGGGCGGACGACGCTCGTCACCGGCAACCTTTTCGTGCTCGATCGCGATCCGGCGCCGGGCGGCGAGCACCGCGTCAACCTGCCGCACAAGGAGATCTTCGCGGCGCTGCGGCCGGGCGCACGGCTGCTGCTCGACGACGGCAAGCTCGTGCTGCGCGTCGAGGAATGCGACGCCGATCGCATCGCGACGCGCGTCGAGGTCGGCGGGCCGCTCTCGAACAACAAGGGCCTCAACGTCCCCGACGTGATCGTGCCGATGGCTGCGCTCACCGACAAGGATCGCGCCGATCTCACCTTCGCGCTCGATCATGGCGTCGACTGGGTGGCGCTCTCGTTCGTACAGCGGCCCGACGACGTCGCCGAGGCGCGGCGGCTGATCGGCGGCAAGGCAGCGTTGCTCTCGAAGATTGAGAAGCCGGCGGCGATCGACCGGCTCGACGAGATCCTCGAACTGTCGGACGGCGTGATGGTCGCGCGCGGCGATCTCGGCGTCGAACTGCCGCCCGAGGCGGTGCCGCCGCTCCAGAAGCGCATCGTCGAAACCGCGCGCCATATGGGCAAGCCCGTCGTCGTCGCGACGCAGATGCTCGAATCGATGATCGTCGCGCCGACGCCGACGCGGGCGGAAGTGTCCGACGTCGCGACCGCCATTTACGACGGCGCCGACGCGGTGATGCTCTCGGCGGAAAGCGCGGCCGGCGCGTGGCCGGAGGAGTCGGTCGCGATGATGCACCGCATCGCGCTCTCCGTCGAAGGCAGCGCGGGCTATTCGGCGCGGCTCCACTTTACCGAGACCGAGCCCGACCGCACCACCGCCGACGCGATCGCGGCGGCCGCCTGCCGGATGATCGACACGGTCGACGCCAAATGCGTGATCTGCTTCACCAGCACCGGCTCGACCGCGCGGCGCGTCGCACGCGAGCGTCCAGGGGCGCCGCTGCTCGTGCTGACGCCGCGGCTGCTCACCGCGCGGCGGCTCGGGCTGCTGTGGGGCGGCCATGCCGTCCGCACGCGCGATGTCCACAGCTTCGAGGAGTGGGTCGCCAAGGCGCGGCGGATGGCGCTGCGCTCGGGGCTCGCCAAGGCAGGCGATCGCGTCATCATGATCGCCGGCGTGCCGTTCGGGACGCCGGGCTCGACCAACGTGCTCCACGTCGTCCGGCTCACCGGCGACGAGCTCAAGGGCTACGCGGCGCCGGCCAAGGCCTGAGGCGCGCGCGAACGCGGCGCGAGCTGCCGCACGAGATCGGCAAGCGCGGGAATGGCGAGGACGAGGCCGATCGGCAGGATCGGCGCCATCAGCAGGCCCCAGTAGAAATTGTCCGGCCGGCCGACAGCCATGAACGCGCAACTCCAGGCGCCGAGCGCCAGCGCGGCGCGGGCCGCGTAACCGCCCGGCCACGCCGCCCAGCCGAGCAGCGCCAGCGGCACGAGGATCGCGGCGACCGGCATCGGCACCGCCCGCAGCAGCGAGCAATCGCGCGCCACCACGAGCACGAAACGCCAGCCGCCCAAGCCCGACCAGCCCGGCGAGGCGAGATCCTGCGGCGTCGACACCGCGTGCACCGCGACGGCGTGCGCCGCCATCGCCAGCGCGAACGCGCCGATCGCCGCCACCCAGCCGAACGCCTCGCCGCGCCGCCGCTCGACCATCGCGGCGCACGCCATCACGAGCAGGAACGGCAGCGCGATCTCGCGCATCAGCGCGGCGGCGAGCCCGATCAGCACGCTCGGCCACCAACGTGTAGGGCTGCGACAGGCGAGCGCGAGCGCGACGAGCAATCCCGCCCACATCTCGTGCCACAGCGCGAGCACCGGCTGCGCGAACGGCACCGCGCAGGCGGCCGCGAGCACGCAGGCGGCGACGCGCAACGGCGGCGCGGCAACCGCCTGGCGGATGCGCACGATGGTGGCAGCGATGGTGGCGACGACGAGCAGCCGCAGCAGCAGCAGGGCTCCTGCCGGGCCGGCGGCCGCGGCGAGCCAGCTCAGCGTCGGCAGCCGCACGGTCACGAACGGCCGCAGCGGATAGCGGCGCAAGCGCTGCTCCTCGGCGGCAGCGCGATAATAGCCCTCACCCGCCGTCATGCGCGCGTCGATCGCGCGATAGAGCGCGGCATCGCCATGCGCGGGTCCATGCGACGGATGCGGCGCGGGAGCAGACGGGCCCGCCAGGCCGTAGCCGATCAGCAGCAGCAGCACGCCGACCAGCGCGAGCGCCGCACGCCGATCGAGCTGCGCGAGCCGCGTCACTTGCGCCACGTCAGAAGCGAGGAAGCGCCGAAATTCCACATCGCCCCGACGAGCGCGCCGGCAATGCCCGCGATCCACCAGCGCTCGTGCGCGCCGGACATCAGCGTGCCGACGCCGACATTGGCGGCGGCGCCCACCGAGCAGACCAGCCCGTAGCTGACGAGGCCGGTGACGAAGCGCCAGCCGGTCAGCCGCCGGTCGCGGTAGGTGAGTGCGTTGTTGAGCGCGAAGTTGCAGCTCATCGCGACGATCACCGCGATCGTCTGCGCCGCCGCGAAGCGCATGCCGCAGCCGAGCAGCAAGCCGAGTGTAGCAAGGTTGGGCAGCACGCCGAGCGCGCCGACCGCGAGGAACAGGATCAGCCGGATCGGAACGAAGCGGCCGAGCGTCTTTTCGATCAGCAGCAGCGCGTAATCGAGCATCACGCGCGAATCGAGCTTGCTCGCGCCTGCCTGGCGCGCGCGGAAGCGGTAGGGCAGCTCGGCGATCGCGAGCGGGTGCGGGCTCGATGCGACGAGGTCGAGCAGGATCTTGAAGCCGCCGCCCGAAAGCCGCGGCAGCGCGCGATCGAACGCCGCGCGCGAGATCGCGAAGAAGCCGCTCATCGGATCGGAGAGCGGCGTCGCGGTGAGCGTCTGGGCGAGCCGCGTCGCGAGGCGGCTGGCCCTGTGGCGGCCCGCGCTCCAGTCGCCGACGCCACCCCCGCCGGTGTAGCGGGAGGCGACGGCGATATCGGCGCCCGCCATCACCGCATCGTAGAGGCGCGGCAGCAGCCGCTCGTCATGCTGGAGATCGCCGTCGATCACCGCGAGCACCGGCGCCGCGCTTGCCAACATGCCTTCGATGACGGCGGAAGAAAGCCCGCGCCGGCCGACGCGCTGAATGATGCGCACGCGCGGATCCTCGCGCGCCAGCGAACGCACGATGTCGCCCGTACCGTCGCGCGAGTCGTCGTCGACGAAGATCGCTTCCCAAGCGACTGCCCCCAGCGCCTGCTCGAGCTTGGCGAGCAGCGGCCGGACGTTCTCGGCCTCGTTGAGCACCGGGATGATCACGCCCAAGGCGAGCGGCGCGCCCTGCTGCTGCAGGCCGGGCTCGGCGATGATCCCGCGATGAAGCAATCGGCACTCCTCGCCCGCGGCGGTCGATCCGCCCAGCTATGAAGCGCGATGGTTAACGACAGGTAGCCGGAGCCGACGCGGCGCTATGAACTTCGCGTCACCCGAGGCGGTCAGCGATCGAAGCTCGCCGGCGCGGACGAGATCGTGACGAAGCCGCCGGGCTTGATCTCGTAGACCTCGAGCCCCCGCTCGGCGACGCCCTCGTGGCCGAAGCGGAAGGCGCCGTCGACGCCGCTGAAGCCGCCGTGATCGCGCAGGCGGCTCTCCGGGAAGGCATCGCCCATGCGCCAATCGGGCGCGATCCGCGACGCGAGAAGAACCGCGTCGTAGCCGAGGCTCGCCAGCCGATAGGGCGACTTGCCGAAGCGCGTGCGGTATTTGGCGGCGAAGCGGCCGTAGAGCGTGTCCGAGACTCCGGCGAACCAGGCGCCCTGCATCGCCGGCGTGGCGGCAAGCGACGGCTCGGTGTTCCAGAGCTCGGTGCCGAGCAGCTTGCTGCCGCCGCGCTTGAGCGACGGCGCGGCCTGGATCGCGATGCGCCCGTTGTCGGCGACGAGCACCGCGTCGAAGCCGGTGCCGAGCTTGCGCGCCGCCGCCGCCAGGCCCGCCGGCGAGCGATCGTAGCTCTGCATGGCGACAACGCTGCCGCCGGCCGCGTTGACCGCGTGCAGGAACGCGCTCGAGGCGCGATCGCCATAGATTCCGGTCGGCACCAGCCCGCCGAAGCGCTTCATGCCGCGCGACGCCGCATATTGCACCACGCGCTCGATCGATTGGGCGGGCTGGTAGCCGAGCAGATAGACGTCGTCGCCGGCCGCGCCGAGATCGTTCGAGAAGGCGACGATCGGCACGTGCGCGCGCGCCGCGACCGGCGCCGCCGCGCGCACTTCCGGCCCGAGCAGCGGCCCCAGGATCAGCCCGTTGCCTTCGGCGATCGCGCGCTGCGCCGCCGCGGCCGCGCCGCCGTTCGTGGTGTCGTAGATCGTCATCCGCAGGCCCTTGCCGCCAGTATCCAGCAACGCGAGATTGGCGGCGTTGGCGAGCGATTGGCCGACATTGCCGTTGGCGCCGGACAGTGGCACGAGCAGCGCGATGCGATGGCGCTCGCGATCCTCGGGCAGCGCCTGGTTACGCGGTGCCTCCACCACCGGAGGAGGAGGCGCGGCGGGGCCCTTCGGCACCACCGTCGAGCAGGCGGCGAGCAGCGACGCGGCGGCGATGGCGAGCGTCCGCGCGAAGCCGACCCGGCGGATCGCCGCCGCCGACTGTTGCATGGCGCCGCTGCGCTCTGTCATGGATGCACGCATGGATGACGATCCCCTCTCGCCCGGGCTCTATATCGTCGCCACCCCGATCGGCAATCTCGGCGATCTCAGCCCGCGCGCCGCCGACGTCCTGCGCCGCGCCGACCTGATCGCCGCGGAGGACAGCCGCGTCACCGCCAAGCTCCTCCGGCATATCGGCGCGAAGACGCCGATGACGCCGTACCACGATCATAATGGCGAGCGCGTCCGCCCCGAGTTGATCGCGCGGATGAAGGGCCATGCGGTCGCGCTCGTCACCGACGCCGGCACGCCGCTGGTCTCCGATCCCGGCTACAAGCTGGTGCGCGATGCCCGCGCCGCCGGCCATGCGATCACCACCCTGCCCGGCCCCTGTGCCGCGATCGCCGCGCTGACGCTCGCCGGATTGCCGAGCGATCGCTTCCTGTTCGCCGGCTTCCTGCCCGCCAAGGCCAGCGCGCGGGACAGCGCGATCGCCGAGCTCGCGAGCATCCGGGCGACGCTGATCCTCTACGAGAGCGGCCCGCGCCTCGGTGCGACGCTGGCGGCGCTTGCCGGACGGCTCGGGGCGCGCGAGGCGGCGGTGGCGCGCGAGATCAGCAAGGCGTTCGAGCAGTGCGTCACCGGTTCGCTCGCCGATCTCGCCGCGCGCTATGCCGAGACCCCGCCGAAGGGCGAGATCGTGATCCTCGTCGGTCCGCCGGGGGAGGCCGACGCCCCCGCGACCGAAGATGTCGAAACGATGCTGCGCGAGGCGCTGGCGCGGCTCGGGCCATCGCAGGCGGCGAGCGAGGTGTCGAAGATCACCGGCCAGCCGAAGCGCGATCTCTATGCCCGGGCGCTCAAGCTCCAGGAGGATGACGGATGATGCTCGCCGCGATCATGCTCGCCGCTGCCCATGCTGGCGGCCAGCCGCCGACGCCGGCGTGGCTCGCCGGTCAGTGGGTTCATGTCACCGACGCCGCGCGCGCCGACGATCACGCCTGCAGCGACGAAGAGAGCAAGGCCTGGCACCGCGACGGCAGCTTCGAGGACGCCGCCGGCGGCGGCCGCTGGCAGCTCGCCGGAACGCGCCTCATCGAGATCGGCGACGACGGCGAAGCGCATCGCAGCCTCGTCCGCCGCCTGGGCGCCGACCATATGCAGATCGTTGACGAGGACGGCGACAAGAGCTGGTACGCACGGTGCCGTCGCTGACGTGAAGCCGCCGCGTTCCCCCGATCCCAAGCGCACCCGTGCCGAGCGCGAGGGCCGCGCGGGTGAGGCGACGGCGGCGTGGTGGCTCCGGCTCAAGGGCTGGCGGATTCTCGCGACGCGCGTGCGCACGCCGGCGGGCGAGGTCGACATCGTCGCGCGGCGCGGCAGCCTCGTCGCCTTCGTCGAGGTGAAGCATCGCGCCGACGAGGCCGCGCTCGATCTCGCGCTCGACGAACGCCGCCTCGCCCGTGTCGCCGCCGCGGCGGAGATCCTCGCCGCGCGTTTCGCCGGCCCGGGCGACGACATCCGGATCGACGCCATCCTGGTGGCGCCAGGCCGCCTGCCGCGCCATCTCGAACATGTCTGGATGGGATGACTTTGTCCGTGCCACCCCCTACCTGCCGTTCGTCCTGAGCGAAGTCGAAAGACGTGCCGCAGGCGGCGCGTTCGAGGCACGTGCTTCGACTTCGCTCAGCACGAACGGGTTTTGGGGAACGGGTGAAAACATGAGCCTGAGGGTCGCGGTCCAGATGGACCCGCTGGAAAGCATCAACATCGCCGGCGACTCCACCTTCGCGCTGATGCTCGGCGCGCAGGCACGCGGCCACAGGTTGTGGCATTACGAGGCCGCGAACCTCAGCTATCGCGACGGCCGCGTCACCGCACCCGCCCGCGCCGTCACCGTGCAGAACATCGCCGGCGACCATCACCGCTTCGAGGACTGGACGACGCTCGATCTCGCCGACGATGTCGACGTCGTGCTGATGCGGCAGGATCCACCGTTCGATCTCGCCTACATCACCGCGACGCACCTGCTCGAGCGCATCCAGCACGCGCCCTTGGTGGTCAACGATCCCGCCGCGGTGCGCAATGCGCCCGAGAAGTTGTTCGTGCTCGATTTCGCCGAGTTCATGCCGCCGACGCTGATCACACGCCGGCTGGAGGATGCGCGCGCCTTCCACGCCGAGCATGGCGAGGTCGTCGTCAAGCCCCTCTATGGCAATGCCGGCTCGGCGGTGTTCCATGTCGGCCGCAACGACGCCAACCTCGCCGCGCTTACCGAGCTGTTCGGCCAGGTCTGGCGCGAGCCGTTCATGGTCCAGGCCTTCCTCCCCGACGTGCGGCTCGGTGACAAGCGCATCGTGCTCGTCGACGGCAAGCCTGCCGGCGCGGTCAACCGCCTGCCGAAGGAAGGCGAGATCCGTTCCAACCTCGCGGTCGGCGGCTCCGGGGCCAAGACCGAGCTGACCGCCCGCGAACTCGAGATCTGCGCGAAGCTCGGCCCTGAGCTCGCGCGGCGCGGGCTGCTGTTCGTCGGCATCGACGTCATCGCCGGCCACCTCACCGAGATCAACGTCACATCGCCGACCGGGATCGTCGCTATCGATCGCTTCAACGGCACCGACACGCCGGCGCTGATCTGGGAGGCGATCGAGATGAAAGCCAGGGCTCGATGAAGGCGAAACAGCGGTGAGCACAAGCCCGTGGTGACGACGGTCGGCGCCGAGACGGTCGGCGCACCCGCCGTCGCGCGGTGGCCCGGCCTCGTCTGGAGCTACGCGCCCGAAGCGGGCGGGCTGGCGGCGGGAGAGACGCCGCCCGAATGCGAGGGCCTGCGCTGGCTGCACCTCAACCTCGCCGATCAGCGCAGCCAGCGCTGGATCGCGACGGAGAGCGGCTTGCCGCCAGCCTTCGCCAACTTCTTCGCCGAGCATGACGCCCATCCGCGGCTGCTCATCGAGGGCGGCGTCGTCGGTCTTGTCCTGCAGGATCTCGAGCGCGACTTCGATCGCAAGGAGACCGGCCGAATCGGCGCGCTGCGCGTCGCGATCGCGCCCGGGCTCGTCGTCACCGGCCGCCATCATCCGCTGCTGACCCCCGACGCGATGCGCAGGCGGCTCGGCGACGGCGGCGACGTGGCGTGCGGCAAGACGGCGCTCGATCTCATTCTCGCTGCGCTGGCCGATACGGTCTCGGCACGGATCGCGGAAGGCACCGATACGCTGCTCGCCGCGGAGGATCAGCTGCTCGCCGACCGGCCGCCCGACAATCGCACGCTGATCGGCGTTCGCCGCCTCACCACCCAGCTTCACCGCATCACCGCCGGGCTGCGCGCGACGCTGCACCGCTGCGAGAGTGCTGGCGCGCTGCCGCTCGATCTCCAGGAGGTGACCGAACGCTACACCCAGCGCTTCCAGATCCTCGATGCCGAAATCGTCGCCGCGCAGGCGCAGTTGCGCCTGCTGCGCGAGGAACTCGATCTCCAGGCCGCGCAGAAGACCAACCGGATCCTTTATTTCCTGTCGGTGGTGACGGGGATCATGATGCCGGCGACGCTCGTCACCGGCTTTTTCGGTATGAACACCAGCGGCCTGCCGTTCACCGCGGGGAGCCACGGCACCTTCATCGCGACGACGATCGCCTGCGCCTCGGCCGTGCTTACCTATGTTGTGCTCGAGCGAATACGTTCGGGCGAGCGCTGACGAATGGAGCGCAACGTCTGCGTTTCGGGATCGCGGATCTCAAGGGCAGCGACCCTCCGCTCGCTGGGAGCGAAGGGCCGCTATCATTACCTTAGCCTCAGCCGTTCGCGCCACGCCGGGCCGGCTGAAAGCCGCCGATCTGGGGGCGGACGTTCGGCCGCGCGGGGCGATAGACCAGCTGTTCGCCACGCACGTTGTTGAGGGGAGCTGCCGACACCGTCTCCGCGGGCGAGCGCGTCACGCCAGCCTCGCGACGATCGCGCTGATCGAAGAAGCGGGCCCGCGCGAGACGACGCTTGAGCGAGTGCGACGGATTGTCCGTGGTCGGCCCGCGATAGGCCGCCTGCACGCGCGGACTGTAGCGCGAAAGATCGAATTCCGGGGGCAGCGCCGTCGCGGCGACATCCGGAAGCGGCGCGGGAGCCGGAATGGACATCGCCGGGCTGGCCGCGATCGGAGCGATATAGTCGACATCGTCCCGAGCGGCCGGCACGCGCGCGGCGACCGGAACTGTCTCGACCACTTCGCCATATCCCTCGTCGTCGCGACGACGGCGGCTATACGCATAGGCGCCACCCGCGAGCAGGACGATGCCGAGACCGGCGGCGGCGATCAGTTCATCGTCGGTCGCCGAGCGATCGCCGGGCGTTGCAGTCGCCGTTGACTTTTGGACAGCCGCCGTCTGCACCGGCGGCTGCACCTTGGCCGCCGTGGTGGGAATCGGAGCGGGCGCGATCGGAGCCGGCACCGGCGCGGCCTTCGCAACCGCCGGCGCGGCGGCGTGGTCGATGATCGTTGCGGGGGCGGCCGGGGTAGGTGCGGTGGCGCGCGCCTTGGTGGCCGTGTGCTTCACTACGTTGGGCGCGGCGCGGGCCTCGTCGGCCGCCAAAGCGCTCGTCGTCGAAGCGGTCACCGGCGGCGGCGTCAGCAGCACCGGCTGCGCGGACGATTGCGCAGCAGCGGTATCGCTCGCCACCGGCGCGGGCGGCGGCGCGATCGCGACCGGGGCGGCACCATCCGAGGCAGCGTCGGCGCTCTGCGCGAAGGCGGGAGCGGCGGTGAAGGCGACGACGGCAGCGATGGCGGTCATGGCCGGGCGGAGCGGGGTAAGATCGTTTCGCATGCACGGCCAACCCGCAATTTCCGATTCGCGCTGCATCGATAGCGACGAAGCGTTCTTATTCGGCGATGAAGCACCACGACTCGATGCATTATGCTATTGCGGCGCGCACGCGGCCGAGTCGCCGTGCTCGCATGCGATCGCTTGCCGGCGCCACGAATCGAGCGCACGCTGATACTCGGCGCTTGCCGCGCGATAGCGATCGAACTTCGCCTGATCGGCCGCATCGCGTCGCGCAACCTGCGCCATCACGCCGCCGTTGAGCTGTCGTACCGCCGCACGATCGGCGCGATGCGCGGCATCGTCGGGCGCCTGCGCGAACGCCGCTGCCGACGACATGAGCCACATTGCGAAAAGAAGTCGCCCCACCGTCGCACTCTCGTCTTCACGGGATGACGAAAGCGTGAACGACGCGCTCGGACACGCTGCATTGAAATTTTCGCGACGTTCCTGTACAAGGATCGTCAGCGACGCCTCATGCAGCGTGATCGGGCCATCTGGCCTCGGCTCGGCGTCGCCAACCGTTTCAGCTTCCCACATCACGCGGGGCGCATCCATTCGGCCCCGCAGCCGTGGTGCGCACCAAGCCCCACGCGCCTGCCGCTTAACAAGGCTACTCACTTCATGTCATTCGACCAGCTCGGCCTGTCCGAGCCCGTGCTCCGCGCGCTCGCCGCGAAGAGCTACGCCACCCCCACCCCGATCCAGCGCCAGGCGATCCCGCCGCTGCGCGCCGGCCGTGACCTGCTCGGCATCGCGCAGACCGGCACCGGCAAGACCGCCGCGTTCGTGCTGCCCTCGATCGACCGGCTCGTCGCCGCGAACAAGCGGCCGGCGCCATTCACCTGCCGGATGCTCGTACTGGCGCCGACGCGCGAGCTCGCCAGCCAGATCGCGGAGAGCGCGAAGGCCTATGGCAAGTTCGTCAAGCTCTCGGTCGGCACCGTGTTCGGCGGCACCTCAATCGCCGCCAACCGCCGCACCGTCGAGCGTGGCATCGACATCCTCGTCGCGACGCCGGGGCGTATGCTCGATCTCGTCGACCAGCGCCTCTTGAGCCTCAAGGACGTCGAGATCTTCGTGCTCGACGAGGCCGACCAGATGCTCGATCTCGGCTTCATCCACGCATTGCGCCGCACGATCTCGCTGCTGCCCAAGCAGCGCCAGACCTTGTTCTTCTCGGCGACCATGCCGGCGGCAATCAAGGAACTTGCCGACAAGCTGCTCACCCAGCCCGAGCAGGTCGTCGTCACGCCGGTCGCGTCCGCCACCGAGCGGGTCGAGCAGCACATCACCTTCGTCAACCAGCCCGAGAAGCAGGCGCTGCTCACGCTCATGCTGCAGCAGCCCGAGGTCGAGCGCGCGCTCGTCTTCTCGCGCACCAAGCACGGCGCCGACAAGGTCGTGAAGCTGCTCGGCGCGAACGGTGTCGCGGCGAACGCGATCCACGGCAACAAGAGCCAGCCGCAGCGCGAGCGCGCGCTCGCCGAGTTCAAGTCCGGCAAGACGCCGGTGCTGGTCGCGACCGATATCGCCGCGCGCGGCATCGACGTCTCGGGCGTCAGCCACGTCTTCAACTTCGATTTGCCCGAGGTTCCCGAGCAATATGTCCACCGCATCGGGCGCACCGGCCGCGCCGACGCGACCGGCGTCGCCTATGCCTTCTGCTCCGAGGATGAGCGCGGGCTGCTCCGCCAGATCGAGAAGCTGACGCGCAAGAAGGTGCCGGTGCAGCCGTTGCCCGAGCGCTTCCTCGAGCGTGCGAGCCAGCTCGTCAGCCGCGCCCCCGCCTCGCCGCAGTCCGAGCAACCGCAGCGCCGGCCGCATCAGCCGCGGCCGCCGGCCAAGCGCTTCAGCGCGCGTCCGGCGGGAGCCGGTGCAGGTGCAGGTGCCGGTGCGCAAAGGAGCGGACGCCGCCGCCGCGCGCGGTGATCCTTCTAGCCCTCTCCCGCACGCGGGAGAGGGAGTGGACTTCACTCCTTGCCGAACAGCCCTGACGCAAGCCCCCCGAGCTTGCCCGCGAGGCCGCCGCCGTCGCTCTGGAGCAGGCTCGAGAATTGCGCGAGCGCGCCCTCACCGCCGATATGGCCGACGATCTCCTGCAACGTATCGCTCGGCAACCCGGTCTGCGCGGCCGCGGTCTCCACCGTGACACCCGGCTCGGGATGCGCGACGCCGAGCGCATGCACGGCCTGCTCGACCTGATCGGGCGGCAGCCCGACCTTGACCGCGAGATCGTCGATATCGACGTTGCTGCCGAGCTGACCGAGCAATCCGTCCAATAGGCCCATCGCGAATCTCCCGCTGCGAGATGCGGGCGAGCTTAGCATGGATCAGTGGCTTCAGGCCCGCGGATGCGCGTTGCGATAGACGTCCATCAGGTGCGCCGCGTCGACGGCGGTATAGATTTGCGTCGACGAGAGGCTGGCGTGGCCGAGCAATTCCTGCAGCGCGCGCAGGTCCGCGCCGCGCCCGAGCAGGTGCGTCGCGAAGCTGTGGCGGAGCGCATGCGGCGTCGTCCGCTCAGGCAATCCCAGGCGCACGCGCGCGGCGCGGACCGCGCGGCGGACGAGATCGGCGGACAGGGCGCCGCCCTTGGCGCCGCGAAACAGCGGCTCGCCCTTCGCCAGCGGCCACGGGCAGAGCCGAACATAGTCGCGGATCGCCTCCTTCACCTGCGGAAGGATCGGCACGATCCGCGTCTTGGCGCCCTTGCCCGTCACCGCGATCGTCTCGCCTACCGGCAGGATCGCCGCGGTGAGTCCCGTCGCCTCGCCGACGCGCAGGCCGGCACCGTAGAGCAGCAGCAGCACCGCCAAATCGCGCGCCGCGATCCAGGGCTGCGCGGCATCGTCGGCGGCATCGTGCGCGAGCGCGAGCGCGTCGGCGGGCGCGACGGGACGCGGCACGCCGCGTTTGACGCGTGGACCTTTGATGGCGGGTGGGCTCGCCGCCTCGCCGCCGACGAAGCGGAGGAAGCCGCGCACCGCCGAAAGCTCGCGCGCGGCGGAGGCGTTGCCCAGCCCCTCGCCTCGGCGTTGCGCGAGATAAGCGCGCAGGTCCGCAGGCTCGAGCGAGGTCAGCAACGCGGCCGTCACGGCCTCGCCGCGATGCTCGCCGAGAAAGCCGATCAACCGATGCGCGGTCGCGACATAGGCGCGGATGCTGTGTTCGGAACGCAGCCGATCGCGGCGGAGGTGGACGGCCCAGTCGGCCGCGAGACCGCGCGCGGGATGATCGTCGAGAGGGGGCGCGCTCATCGCCTTAGACTACCGTTCGCCCCTGAGCTTGTCGAAGCCTGTCCTGAGCGACGGCCGCAGGCAGGCAGTCGAAGGGGGCTGTTCTTTTTTCGAACCGGGAAGAAAGGACAGGGATTCGACAAGCTCAGCCGTGACGGTTCCCCGAGGCGCGCTCAGGGCAGCAGCCACCGCCCCATCATCCGCGACAGCACGTCGCCGAGGAAGAGCAGCAGTTCCGAGCCGTGGCGCGTCTCAAAACCCATGCCGGCGCGCTGGCCGAGCGCGAGCAGGCCGGAGGGCAGCGGCGAGGGATTGTCGAGCCGGATCAGCGCCTCAGCCCGGATCAGGTCGGAGGCCTCGCCGAACAGCGGATGGCCGCGGCCGACGCCGCGCAGCACCACGCCCTCGACGCCCTCGGTCGCACGCTCGATCAGCTTGCGATCGACGAACTGCATGCCGCCATGATCGGCGCGCATGCCCTGATCGCCGACATAGAGCGCGATCGCCACCGCATCGAGACCGAGTGTGTCCGGCCACTGCTGCGTGACGATGTGGACGAGATGATCGAAGCCCTCCGCCTCGATCGCGGCGAGCACCGCGGCGTGGATCGACGAGACCGCACCGCTATGGCCGCGCGCGAAGGCGATGAGGTCCTGATTGGCCTCCTCCACCTCGGCGACGCGGCGGCGCAGCGACGCCACCGCGCGGTCCTCGAAGCTGATCACGCTACCCATGGGAGGAGCGTAGCCGAACGAGGTTAAAAAGCGATGGCGGTTGCGACGAGCCGTTGCGGCGCGGCGCGATGCAGGGTGGGCGTGGCGCGAGCGCCGCAATGTCGATCAAGGCACCTCGGCACCCCGACAATGGCTCGTTCGTGCTGAGCGTCGTCGAAGCACGTGCGACGCGCGTTGGTGCATGAGGCACGTCCTTCGACTTCGCTCAGGACGAACGGATCTCACATCAAGCAGATTTGCGAGGAAGGCGCCCCAGAGGCCTCAGCCACCGTAGCCGCCCTGGCGCTGCGCTTGCTTCGCCTCGCGCGCCTGCTCCTTCGCCTCGCGCGCCTGCTGCTTGCGCATCTTGCGGCCATAGTTGCGATCGGCCTCGGCGCGGCTCGTCGTCAGCTTGTCGACGGTGAAGCTCGTGGCATGCACGGGCAGCATCACGACATGCTCGGCGGTGGAGACGCAGCCGCCCAGCACCAGGGCAAGCGGGGCGAACAGGAAAAGGTGCGGCTTCATGTCGCCGATCATGCGCCGGATCGGGTTAAGCGGGGATGACCGCGCTTGCGCCCAAGCCTCGGCTTGGCGCAGACGTAGGCGAGCAGAAGGATGCCAGATGAGCGAAGCCGAACTCTATCCGGTGCCCGCCGAATGGGCGGCGACGGCGAAGATCGATGCCGAACGCTACGCACGCGACTATGCCCGTTCGCTGAGCGACCCCGACGGCTTCTGGCTCGATCAGGCGCAGCGGCTCGATTGGATCGCGGCGCCGACCGTCGCCTCGGGCTCCTCCTTCGACGAGAAGGATTTCGGCATAAGCTGGTTCGAGGACGGCGTGCTCAACGTCTCGGCCAACTGCGTCGATCGCCACCTCGCCAGCCGGGGCGATGCCGTCGCGATCATCTGGGAACCCGACGATCCCAGCGAGGAGCCGAAGCGCTTCACCTATGCCGAGCTGCACGCGCACGTTTGCCGCTTCGCTAATGTGCTCAAGGCGGCGGGCGTCCGGAAGGGTGATCGCGTCACAATCTATCTGCCGATGATCCCCGAGGCGGCGTTCGCGCTGCTCGCCTGCGCGCGCATCGGTGCGATCCATTCGGTCGTGTTCGGCGGCTTCTCGCCGGAAGCGCTCGCCGGGCGCATCACCGATTGCGACAGCCGCATCGTGATCACCGCCGACGAAGGCCGGCGCGGCGGCAAGAAGGTGCCGCTCAAGGCGAACGTCGATGCCGCCGCCAGGCATGCCGCGGGGCTGGAGCGCGTCATCGTCGTCAAGGCGACCGGCGGCGACGTGCCAATGCAGGCTGGCCGCGATCTCTGGTATCATGACGAGGCCGCCAAGGTTCCGGCGCAGTGCGAGCCCGCGCCGATGGGCGCCGAGGATCCGCTGTTCATCCTCTACACGAGCGGATCGACCGGCAAGCCCAAGGGCGTGCTCCATACCTCCGGCGGCTATCTGCTCTGGGCGGCGCTCACCCACGGTCTCGTGTTCGACTATCGCGACGGCGAGGTGTTCTGGTGCGCCGCCGACATCGGCTGGGTGACCGGACACAGCTACATTGTTTACGGCCCGCTTGCGAACGGCGCGACGACGCTGATGTACGAAGGCGTGCCGAACTGGCCGGATGCGAGCCGCATCTGGCAGGTCGCCGACCGCCATCAGGCAACGACCGTCTATACCGCCCCCACCGCGCTGCGCGCGCTGATGCGTGAGGGCGACAGCTGGGTCAAAAGAACCAGCCGCAAGTCGATCAGATTGCTGGGAACGGTCGGTGAGCCGATCAATCCGGAGGCGTGGCGCTGGTATCATGACGTCGTCGGCGAGGGCCGCTGCCCGATCGTCGACACCTGGTGGCAGACCGAGACCGGAGGCCACATGATCACGCCGCTTCCCGGAGCGATCCCGCTCAAGCCGGGTTCGGCGACCAAGCCCTTCTTCGGCGTCGAGCCGCAGATCCTCGACGGCGACGGCACGCCGCTCGACGGCGCGGCCGAGGGCCCGCTCGCGATCGCGCACTCCTGGCCCGGGCAGATGCGCACCGTGTGGGGCGATCACGACCGCTTCTTTCAGACCTACTTTACGACCTATCCCGGCAGATATTTCACCGGCGACGGCGCGCGCCGCGACGCCGACGGCTATTATTGGATCACCGGTCGGATCGACGACGTCATCAATGTCTCCGGCCATCGCATGGGCACCGCCGAGGTGGAGAGCGCGCTCGTGCTCCACGCCAAGGTCGCCGAGGCGGCAGTGGTCGGCATGCCGCACGAGATCAAGGGCCAGGGCATCTACGCCTATGTGACGCTCAACGCCGGCGAGGAGCCCAGCGACGCGCTGCGCAAGGAGCTCGGCCAGTGGGTCCGCACCGAGATCGGCCCGATCGCCGTGCCCGACGCGATCCAGTTTTCGCCGGCGCTGCCGAAAACCCGCTCCGGCAAGATCATGCGCCGCATCCTGCGCAAGATCGCGGAGGGCGACGTCGCGCCGTCGTCGCTAGGCGACACCAGCACGCTGGCGGATCCGGCGGTGGTCGACGATCTGGTGGCGAACCGGCTAGGCTAGCCAGAACGACCGTCATGCCAGCGCAGGCTGGCATCCCAGTCTCGCTCGTCGCATCGTGACGCCCCCAATTAGTTGCCGCCGTCACCGCAGCAGCACCAGCTCCTCCGCCATGCTCGGGTGGAGCGCGACCGTGTCGTCGAACGCCTGCTTGGTAAGGCCGGCCTTCACCGCGACCGCGGCCGCCTGCAGGATCTCCGGCGCATCCGGCCCGATCATGTGCAGGCCGACGACGACGTCCGTCACCGGGTGGACGACCATCTTGTAGAGCGCGCGCTCGTTGCGATCGGCAAGCACGTTCTTCATCGCCCTGAAGTCCGAAGTATAAGTCTTTACCGTCCCGAACTTCTCGCGTGCCTGCGCTTCGGTCAGGCCGATGCCGGCCATCGGCGGATGGCTGAACACCGCCGACGGAATGCAGCCATAGTCGACGCGGCGTGGCGTGTTGCCGAACACGGTGTCGGCGAACGCCTGCCCCTCACGGATCGCGACCGGCGTCAGCTGCACCCGGTTGGTGACGTCGCCCACCGCGTAGATGCTGTCGCAGCTCGACCTGCTGTCATCGTCGACCTTGACCGCGCCCTTGTCGTCGAGCGCGACGCCGGCGGTCTCGAGCCCCAGCCCGGCGGTCTTCGGCGCGCGGCCGGTCGCGAACAGCAGCACGTCGCAGTGGAGCGGGTCCTGCTTCTCGAGGCGGATGCAGAGCGAGCCGTCCTCCTGCTTCTCGATGCGCTCCGGCTTGCAGTGGAACTTGAAGTCGATGCCCTTGGTCATCGAGATCTGGAGCAGGCGGTCGCGGATCTGCTCGTCATAGCCGCGCAGGATCTTGTCCGCGCGGTTGACCAGCGTGACGTGGCTGCCGAACTCGTGGAAGATGCCGGCGAACTCGTTGGCGATATAGCCGCCGCCGGCGATGACGATGCGCTTGGGCAGCTTCTCGAGATGGAAGACCTCATTCGAGGTGATGCCGTACTCACTGCCGGGGACGTTGGGGATCGCCGGCCACGCACCCGTCGCGATGAGGATCACGCGCGCCGTCAGCGTGCGGCCGTCAGCGAGCGCGATGTCGTGCGGCCCGGTCACGGTCGCGCGCTGCTTGATCACCTCGACCCCGGCATTCCCAAGCGTATTCTGATAGATGCCCTCGAGCCTTGTGACCTCGTCCAGAACGTTGTCGCGCAACGTCGGCCAGTCGAAATCGCAGGTCGGCACCTTCCAGCCGAAGCGGCGCGCGTCCATCAGGTCCTCGGCGAAATGGGCGCCGTAGACGAGCAGCTTCTTGGGCACGCAGCCGCGGATCACGCAGGTGCCGCCGACGCGATGCTCCTCGGCGACCGCGACCTTGGCGCCGTGCGCCGCGGACACGCGCGCGGCGCGCACCCCGCCCGAGCCCGCGCCGATCACGAACAGATCATAGTCGTACGCCGCCATCGCGCGCTCCCGTTGCTGTGATGCGCAGCTAGGGTGCCGCGGCGATCTGGGCAACGGTCTCCGGTGCCTGAACCGCCGTTCTTGACCGGATGCGGCCCGGCGGCCCAAAGCGCGCCGGATGGATGCCGCCACCGAGACCAGCCCGATCGCGCCGCGTGCCGCGCGCGAGATCGAGCGCGGGCTGTGGATCCTGCTGGCGTTCGCGGTCGCCGCGATGCTCGTGCGCGGACTCGTCGCGATGCCGCGCAGCGTGCCCTCCGAATCGATGCTGCCGGGGCTGCTGCCGGGCGACTATGTGCTCGTCGCGCGCTGGCGCTACGGCTGGTCGCACACCAGCTTCCCGTTCGGTTGGCCGCGCCTGCGCGGCCGGCTGCTAGCGCGGGCGCCGGAGCGAGGCGACGTCGTCGTGTTCCGCGCGCCGCCCGACGGGCGAACGGATTACATCAAAAGGCTCGTCGGCCTGCCCGGCGACACGATCGCGCTGCGGGGCGGTCAGCTCATCCTCAACGGCGCGCCCGTGCCACGCGTGCGCGGCGCCGACATCGGCCGTCCGAACGCCCCGAATGCCATTGCCCTGTTCGGGTGTTGCAATCCCCTCTATACCGAGACGCTGCCCGGCGGCCGCCGCTATGACGTCATCGTGCACGACGCGATGCCGCAGGAAACTATGGGTCCGTTTCGCGTGCCGCCCGGCCATTATTTCATGCTCGGCGACAATCGCGACGTCAGCCTCGACAGCCGCTTTCCCGCGCGGCCGGGCGGCGGCATCGGCATGGTGCCGGCCGATGAGGTCGAGGGGCCGGCGGTGCGCGTCCTGCTCTCCGTCGACGGCACCGCACGCTGGGCGGCACCCTGGCGTTGGCTCGCCGCCCTCCGCATCGATCGCACCGGCAAGCCGATTGCATGAGCCAGTCGCTCGACGAGTGGGTCGCCGCCAATATGGGGCATCGGCCGCGTGATCCCGCGCTGTTCACACAAGCGCTCACCCATTCGAGCCATGCCGGCGGCAGCTACGAGCGGCTCGAATTCCTCGGCGACCGCGTTCTCGGGCTGGCAATGGCCTCTTGGCTTTACGCTCTGTTTCCCGATGAACCCGAAGGTAATCTCTCGCGCCGCCTCAACGCGCTCGTCGCCGGCGAGACCTGCGCGGAGATCGCGCGCGAGCTCGGCCTCGCCAGCCATCTCCGCCTCGGCAAGCAGGCGCGCGACGACGGCGCCGCCGACAGCAGCTACATATTGGGCGACGTCGTCGAGGCGCTGATCGGCGCGCTGTATCTCGAAGCGGGGCTCGAGGCAGCGCGCGGCTTCATCGAGCGGGCGTGGGGCGATCGCGTCCACGGCCAGCGCGCCGCGCCCAAGCATCCCAAGGCGCAGCTGCAGGAACTCGCCGCCGCCAAGGGCTGGCGCCCGCCGGTCTACACGGTCGCACGGCGTTCGGGGCCGCAGCACGCGCCGACCTTCGAGATCGTCGTCGAGATCCCCGGCAAGGGCTCCGCCGACGGCAGCGGCAGCTCAAAGCAGGAAGCGGAAACGGCGGCGGCACAAGCGCTTATCGAACGGATCGGAAAATGAGTGAGAAATGTGGCGTCGTCGCGGTGATCGGCGCTCCAAATGCCGGAAAGTCCACGCTGGTAAATGCCATCGTCGGCCAGAAGGTCGCGATCACCAGCGCCAAGGCGCAGACCACGCGCGCGCGGCTGATCGGCATCGCGATCGCGGGCGAGAGCCAGATGCTGCTCGTCGACACGCCCGGCATCTTCGAGGGCAAGCGCCGGCTCGATCGGGCGATGGTCGCCGCCGCCTGGAGCGGCGCGCAGGACGCCGATCTCGTCGCGCTGGTGATCGACGCCAAGGAAGGCCTCCGCCCCCGCGTCGAGGCGCTGGCGGCGGCGCTGGCCGATCGGCGCGAGCCGCGCATCGTCATCCTCAACAAGGTCGATGTGTCGCCGAAGGAAGGCCTTCTGGTGCTCGCCCAGCGTTTGCAGGAGATGCTGGCGCCGCAGGCGATCCTGATGGTTTCGGCCGCGACCGGCGACGGCGTCGCCGATCTCAAGCGCTGGCTGGCCGAACATATGCCCGAGGGGCCGTGGCATTTCCCCGAGGAGCAGGTCTCGGACGCGACCGACCGCATGCTGGCGGCAGAGGTGACACGCGAGCAGCTCTACCACCAGCTCTATGCCGAGCTCCCCCATGACAGCGCGATCGAGACCGAGCGGTACGAGGAGCGCAAGGACGGCTCCGTCGCGATCCACCAGCAGATCCTCGTCGCGCGCGACAGCCAGAAGGCGATCGTGCTCGGCAACCGCGGCAGCCGCCTCAAGGAGATCGGCTCGCGTGCCCGCGCCGAACTGAGCGCGCTGCTCGGCCGCAAGGTTCACCTGTTCCTGCACGTGAAGGTCCGGCCGGAATGGCAGGAGGATCGCGGCCTCTATCGCGACATCGGCCTCGACTGGGTGGAGTGAAAAGCCGCCGTGCTCCGGCGCAGGCCGGAGCGCCGGATGGCGAAGCATCTCGTCTGCCGCCGGCGCTCCGCCTCCGCGGAGTACGGGATAGCTTGACGGACGCTCAGTCCCTGAACACCACCGTCTTGTGGCCGTTCATGAACGCCCGCCCTTCGAGGTGAAAAGCGACGGCGCGGGCGAGCACACGGCGCTCGATGTCACGGCCCTTGCGGACGAGATCCTCGGGGCTGTCCTGATGGCTGATCCGCTCGACGTCCTGCTCGATGATCGGGCCCTCATCGAGATCGGCGGTGACGTAGTGCGCCGTCGCGCCGATCAGCTTGACGCCGCGGGCGTGCGCCTGGTGGTAGGGCTTGGCGCCCTTGAAGCCCGGCAGGAAGCTGTGGTGGATGTTGATGCAGCGCCCCGAGAGAAAGCGCGCGAGATCGTCCGACAGGATCTGCATGTAGCGGGCGAGCACGACGAGCTCGGCGCCGGTCGCGTCGACCAGCGCCATGATGCGCGCTTCCTGCTCGGGCTTGGTATCCTTCGTGATCGGCAGATGGTGGAAGGGCACCGCACCGAAATCGCTCCCCGCGTAGGTCTCGCGCGGATGGTTGGAGACGATGCCGACGACGTCCATGGCGAGTTCGCCGATACGCTGGCGATAGAGCAGATCGACGAGGCAATGGTCGAACTTGGAGGCGAGCAGCAGCACGCGGCGGCGCTCGCCCCGTGCGCGGATCGCCCACTCCATCGCGAACGCGGCGGCGATCGGCGCGAAGCGGGCGCGCAGTGCCTCCGGCGCCGTGTCGACGGGCACGTCGAAGATGATCCGCATGAAGAAGCGGTTGGTTTCGACATCGTCGAACTGGTGCGCCTCGAGCACGTTGCCGCCGAGCGCGAGCAGCTCGGCGGTGACGCGCGCGACGATGCCCGGCCGGTCCGGGCAGGAGAGGGTCAGGATAAAGGCGGTGCGGCTCATGATCCGCCGCTGACAGCTTTCGCGGCGGTGATCCAGCCCCGGCGCGCCGCGGCCGGAACCTCGCGGATGTCCGAGCGCTCCGCTGCGATACCCCAGCGAGGTGATCCGTCGATGATCGCACCGCTTTTCGCGCTCGCGGCGGCCGTCGCGCCGCCTGCCGCCGCGCCGATCGATCCCGCGCGGCTTTCCGACATCACGCGCACGCTCGCCGCGCCGGCCTTCGAAGGACGCGCGCCCGGCACGGCGGGCGAAGCGAAGACGGTCGACTATCTGATCGGCCGGTTTCGCGCGCTGGGGCTCGAGCCCGGCGGCGAGAATGGCGGCTGGACGCAGGCGGTCCCGCTGCTCCGCACGCAGCTCGATACGGCCGCGCCGGTCCATCTCGCCACGCCTGCGGGCAGCGTCGATCTGGCGCAGGATCGGGACGTTTCGCTGGGCACGCGGCAGGATGTCGACGTCGCCCGCATCGCGAACGCGCCGCTCGTTTTCGTCGGCTATGGCGTCACCGCGCCCGAGCGCGGATGGGACGATTACAAGGGCGCCGATCTGCATGGCAAGGTCGCCGTCTTCCTGGTCAACGACCCCGATTTCTACGCCGCAGCCGGCGAACCCGTCGCGGGTCGCTTCGGCGGCCGGGCGATGACCTATTATGGTCGCTGGACCTACAAGTTCGAGGAAGCCGAACGGCATGGCGCGGTAAGCGTCCTCATCGTCCACGACACCGATGCGGCGGGTTATGGCTGGAGCACCGTCGCGGCGCCGCACGGCGAGAGCTACGACATCCGCCGCCCCGATCAGGGCGCCAGCCATCCCGCGCTCGAAGGCTGGATCTCGCACGAGGCGGCGCAGGCGCTGTTCCGCGGCGCCGGGCTCGATCTCGACCGGCTCGCCGTCGCCGCGCGGGGCGGCAACTTCCGCCCCGTGCCGCTTGCCGGCGTGACGCTGTCCGCGGCGATTCCCGCCACGCGCGAGCGGATCGAGAGCCACAACGTCGTCGCGAAGCTCACCGGCCGCATCCGCCCGGACGAGGCGATCCTGTTCGGCGCGCATTGGGATGCGTACGGCATCAAGCCCGGCACCGGCGGTCTGGACGCGATCCGGCCGGGAGCGGCGGACGACGCGCTTGGCGTCGCCGGCGTGCTCGAGCTCGCGCGCACCTTCGCACAGGCGCCGCGCACCGCCCGCACGCTGGTCTTCGCCGCCTGGACCGGCGAGGAGCGCGGCCTGCTCGGCTCGGAATATTATGCCGAGCATCCGCTGGTCCCCGCGGCCAAGACCGTCGCCGACCTCACCATGGACGTGCTGCAGACCGCCGGGCCCGCGCGCAACGTGATGCTCGCCAGCGCCGGCCAATCGGCGGACATGGACGCGATGGTCGCGGCGGCGGCGGCGCGCCAAGGCCGCACGGTCACGCCTGACCCCAAGCCCGAGCGCGGCCTGTTCTACCGGGCCGACCATTTCTCGCTCGCCAAGCGTGGCGTGCCCGCCGAGCTGCTGATGGGCATGACCGGCGGGCTCGATCTCGTGAACGGCGGCAGGCCGGCAGGCGATGCTTGGCTCGCCGCCTACATGAAATGCTATCACCAGAGCTGTGACCGCTGGGACGCCGGCTGGGATCTGCGCGGTGCGGCGCAGGACGTGGCGCTGTTCTACGACGTCGGCCGCCGGCTTGCGGACTCCGATGCCTGGCCACGCTGGAGCCCGGCTTCCGAGTTCGCGCATCTGCGACCATGATCTCAACTGCTTGCGAACCGCTCCTCGAGCGCGTCCAGCAGCGGCAACTGGCTTGGCAACATCATCGCGCGGGCATCGGCGAGCCCGAACCAGCGTGCGGCGTCGACTTCGGGAAAGGATTGCATCCGGCCCGAGCGCGGCGGCCACTCCATGGTGAACGTGATGCTCCGGATCGCGTCGGCATCGAGATCCTGTTCGAGCGCGAATGCCTCGACCCATTTGCCGCCGGCCTGACGGATCGTCGCGAGCGGCGCGGGCGCGCCGGTGAGCCGCACGCCCAGTTCCTCCTCGCATTCGCGGATCGCCGCCGCCGACGCAGTCTCGCCCGGCTCGATCTGCCCCTTCGGGATTTGCCACGCGCCGGCGTCGCGCTTTCGCCAGAACGGACCGCCGGGATGGACGAGCAGCACCTCGCGCCCGGCCGATCCTGGGCGGTGGAGCAGGATTCCGGCACTGCGCTCAGCCATGTCTCGCGCTCCCGAGCGATCCGCATGCGCCATCATGCGGACATCGAAAAGTCGCATCGTCATAACGATGCGCGTAAGAACAACGCAGGCGCGCCGGGAGAGCATATAGGTTGGGCTGGATCGTTAAGGCGCGCCACGGGGCGAAGCGCTTCCTGAAATGGCATGGCGAGGCGATCGTCTACCGTGTCGCCGGCCTGCCGGTGCTGATCGGCGGACTCGTCTCCCGCAGCGAGGCGACCGCGGCGGGGGAGCTGCGCGCGCTCTATCTGCGCCACTATTTCGATCCCGATCTCGGCAACGAGTGGTTCGACATGGCCATGGCGCTGCTGCTGTGGCCGCTCGTGCTGTTCGGCGGCATGGCGCTGTTCACCGCGCGCAACGGCCGCGCGATCGCGGCGCGCAGCGGGCGCTCGGTGCCGCTGCAGCTGTGGGATCAGCTCCGCCTCTATTGCCGCCACGGCTATCTCGCGCCCTGGTACTATATCTTCTCGCTGCACGATGCCGAGCTGCGCAGCGCCGGCCCCGGCTTCCTGCAACGCTTCGAAACCAAGCGCTGCGTCTATCAGCGGCTGGCGCGGCGGCTGCGGCCAACCACGCCGCTCAGCGACAAGGATGCCTTCGCGCGACACTGCGCGGCACATGGCCTCGCCGCCACGCCGACCCTGCTGATGGCCGGTGGCGGCAGCGCGGCGCCGGCGCTTCCCGAACGGGATCTGTTCGTGAAGCCGTTCCGCGGCAACGGCGGCAAGGGCGCCCAACGCTGGGACTGGCTGAGTGACGGCCGCTACCGCCGCGCCGACGGTCTGATCCTGGACTCCGCCGGGCTTGCCGCGCATCTCGCCGCGATTTCCGAGGGCGAAGCCCATATCGTCCAGCCGCGGCTGCGCAATCATCCCGCGATCGCGGACCTCAGCAACGGCGCGTTGCAGACGGTGCGCGCGCTGACCTGCCTCGACGAGCATGGCGAGCCCGAGCTGATCGGTGCCGTGTTCCGCATGGGTATCGGCGCCAACGGTACGGTCGACAATTTCCATGCGGGCGGCATCGTCTCGGCGATCGATCCCGCCACCGGCACACTGGGTCCGGCAACGGATCTCGGCACGTCGGCGCGGATCGGCTGGCTCGACGCCCACCCCGATTCGGGTGCCACTATCGCCGGGCGCGCGCTGCCGCTCTGGCGCGACGTCGCGGAGCTGGCGATCGCGGCGCATCGCGCGTTCGCGGATCGCATCCTGATCGGCTGGGACATCGGCATCACGCCGGAGGGCGTGCGTCTCGTCGAAGGCAATTACGCGCCCGATCTCGACATCATGCAGCGCCCGCAGCGCCGCGGCCTCGCCGACAGTCGGCTTGCCGAGCTGCTCGCCTTCCACCTGCTCGGCCGCCCGACCGAACGATCTTCGGAATCAAAGCACAAAAGCGTGGATTGTCGCCAAAAAGCCGCGCTGCCCGACCAAAGTCCGCTGGCAATTTGACGCTGCGCGCCGCATCCTTCGCGGCGCAGCATAGTTACCCATGCTGACCGGAAAGGATCGGATGAGCCGAAAGCCCATTCCCGCGCAACCTGGCGACCGCGCCCGCCTCGAGGTCGCCTTCGAAAAGCCGCAGCTGCTCGGCACGCTCTTCGGCCAATATGACCAGAACCTGGTCGCGATCGAGAACCGGCTCGGCGTCTACATCTCCGCGCGCGGAAACAAGGTGCAGATCGAGGGCCAGGCGGAACAGGCGGCGCGCGCCCGCGACGTGCTGAGCGGCCTCTACAACCGCATCGCGCACGGCCAGGAGATCGATGCCGGCGTCGTCGACGGCGTGATCGCGATGTCCGCCGAACCGACGCTGGACGGCATCGTCCGCTCGGACGTCGCCGAGCCGCCCTCGGTGATGATCCGCACGCGCAAGAAGACGATCGTGCCGCGCACAGCCGCGCAGATCCGCTACATGGAGGCGCTGGGCCGCGACGACATCATCTTCGCGCTGGGGCCGGCGGGCACCGGCAAGACCTATGTCGCGGTCGCCCAGGCGGTGCAGCAGCTCATCACCGGATCGGTCAGCCGGCTCATCCTGTCGCGGCCGGCGGTCGAGGCCGGCGAGCGGCTGGGCTTCCTGCCCGGCGACATGAAGGAGAAGGTCGATCCCTATCTCCGCCCGCTCTACGACGCGCTCTACGACATGCTCCCCGCCGAACAGGTCGAGCGGCGGCTCGCCAGCGGAGAGATCGAGATCGCGCCGATCGCGTTCATGCGCGGCCGCACGCTCTCCGAAGCGTTCATCATCCTCGACGAGGCGCAGAACACCACGCCCGCGCAGATGAAGATGTTTCTCACCCGCTTCGGTCAGGGCAGCCGCATGGTCGTCTGCGGCGATCCGAGACAGGTGGATTTGCCCGACATCGGCAAGTCGGGCCTCGCCGACGCGGTCAACCGCCTCGAAGGCGTCGACGGCATCGCGACGATCCGCTTCTCGGCGGCGGACGTGGTCCGCCACCCGCTCGTCGGCCGCATCGTGGAGGCGTACGAGGGCAAGGATGGGTAAGCTACATCAGTGGCTAGCGGCGTGTGTTGCTGCTAGTACATTTTTATTGTGTGAGCCGGCGCGCGCCGCTGATGTCGCTGATGAAAAGGCATGGCCTCTCGCAACCACCAGCGACTTCGTGTTCCGCGGAGTCACATTTGGTGTCCACTACGACGGCCCGCTGGAAGGAATCGTTTGTGATCGCTCACGAATTAATCCTGAGGAACAGGACTGCACATTCAAAAATTACTTCTTCTATGAAGTTCCCGCGGTAGTTGGCTTTGAGATGTATAAAGGTATCCCTTATGATTTTGAACTTTCAACAGCTTTGGTTTATTCCGAAGACCTACTAAAGGCGTTTTACAAGAAGTATGGCCCTCCTTGTGTCAGCGACCTGCATCCGAAAGGTAAAAAAGCAAAGACCGCCATGTGGTGCTTCAGGTATGCGCCATTGTTATTTTTCGTTGGTGGAGGAAAATTGCCGGTCACCTTCTCCTACACAGATATAGATGTGAGAAAGCGATACCCGAAAGTGCTTGATTTCTGATGCTCGAGGTCGAAACCGATATCGGTGCTTGGGACGAGAGCATCGAATGGGCGGCGTTGGCCGAGCGTGCGGTGCGCGCGGCGATCCTGAACAGCCCGCACAAGCCGCTGATCGCCAAGCGCGTGACCGTCGAGGTCTCTGTGAAGCTCACCGACGACGCCGAGGTGCAGAGCCTCAACGCCAGCTACCGCGACAAGGACAAGCCGACCAACGTGCTCTCCTTCCCGATGGTCCAGCGCGATCTGATCGAGGACCTCGCCAACTCGGACGACGGCGAGGCGCTGCTCGGCGACATCGTGCTCGCCGCCGGCGTGTGCGAGCGTGAGGCCGCCGAGAAGGGCGTAACGCCGCAGGAGCATGCCACGCATCTGATCGTCCACGGCACCTATCATCTGCTCGGCTATGATCATGAGCAGGGCGAGGCCGAAGCCGAGCACATGGAAGAGATGGAGCGCGGCGCACTGCGATCGCTGGGCCTGGGCGATCCCTACGCCATCAAGGATTGCTGAGCAGGTCGCTCCAGCCGCTCCATCCTTCACTGTCATCCCGGACTTGATCCGGGATCCATGGACGGCGGCGCGCTCACGCTTTCAGACTTACCCTATCCATGGATCCCGGCCTTCGCCGGGATGACGAAGAGAATGAGTGACGATAGGCGCGCCTTCCCTATAATGCGCGCCCAACAGGGGCCATCAGACCAGAAAGATGCCGGACGATTCCAGTAGCAAGCCCGCCGAGGGTGGCGGGCGATTGTGGCGTGGCCTGCGCGGCCTGCTCTTCGGTGACGAAAACGAGCCGACGCTCCGCGACCTGATCGAGGAGCAGATCGACGAGCATGAGGGCGAGGCGCCGAGCGCGGGCGACCTCTCGCCGCTCGAGCGCCAGATGGTGCGCAACCTGCTCCATTTCGGCGATCTCACCGTCGGCGACGTCGCCGTGCCGCGCGGCGATATCGTCGCGATCCCCGAAAGCGCGAGCTTCAACGAAACCGTCGCCGCCTTCGCCGAGGCCGGCCACAGCCGCCTGCCCGTCTATCGCGAGACCTTGGACGCGATCGTCGGCATGATCCACGTCAAGGACGTGTTCGCCATTCTCGCGCGCGGCGAAGCGCCGCCCACGAGCCTCGCCGGCCTGATCCGCGAACCGCGCTATGTGCCGGCATCGATGGGCGTGCTCGATCTGCTTGCCGAGATGCGCGCGACGCGCACCCATCTCGCGATCGTCGTCGACGAATATTCCGGCACCGACGGCCTCATCACGATCGAGGACATCGTCGAGGAGATCGTCGGCGACATCGAGGACGAGCATGACGAGGCCGAACCCGCCATGCTGATGCCGCTCGACGATGGCCTCTGGGACGCCGATGCCCGCGCCGAGCTCGACGAGGCCGCGGCGCTCATCGACCCGCGCCTCGCCGAGGTCGAGGAGGATGTCGACACGCTCGGCGGCCTCGCCTCGGTCATCGCGGGTCACGTTCCACAGGTCGGCGAGATCGTCACCCACGACAGCGGCTGGCGGCTGGAGGTGACCGAAGGCGACGCCCGCCGCGTGCTTCGGCTGAGACTTCATCCGCCGCGGATGGAACAACCCGCCGAGGCGTGATGTTTCCAAGACGAGTTGCTGGAGAGAACCGATGCGCGAAAGGTTGCTGGCGGCGCTGATGAGCGCGGCCCTGCTGGCGGGCTGCGGCGAGAAGGCGAAGCTCGACGTCGCCGCCGGCACCGGCCCAAATCCCGAGCTTCCCGCGCCCAACCACACGCTGCTGCCCACGATCAACATGGCCAAGCCGGCCGGCTGGGCGCCCGGCGCGATGCCGACGCCGGCCCCCGGCCTCGCCGTGGCGGCGTTCGCCAGCGGCCTCCAGCATCCGCGCTGGCTGCTCGTGCTGCCCAATGGCGACGTGCTCGTGGCCGAGAGCGACACGCCGCAGCCGCACGATCAGGTCAGCGGCTTCTTCGGACGCCTGCGCAACTTCGTCGAGCGCCAGATGATGAAGCGCGCCGGCGCGAGCGGCGGCTCGCCGGACAAGATCGTCCTGCTCCGCGACACGAACGGCGACGGCAAGGCAGACGTCCGAACGACTTTCCTCTCCGGGCTGCGCTCCCCGTTCGGCATGGCGCTGGTCGGCGACACGCTCTACGTCGCCGACACCGACGCGCTGCTGAAATTCCCGTACCAGACGGGCGAGACGCAGATCACCGCCAAACCAACCAAGGTTGTCGACCTACCCGCCGGCCCGATCAACCACCACTGGACCAAGAACGTCGTCGCCACCGCCGACGGCAAACTGCTTTACGTGACGATCGGATCGAACAGCAATGTCGGCGAGAACGGCGCCGATGCCGAAACCGGGCGCGCCGACATCTGGGAGGTCAATCCCGCGACCGGCGAGCACCGCATCTTCGCCGCCGGCCTGCGCAATCCCAACGGCATGGCCTGGGAGCCGACGACCAAAGCGCTGTGGACCGTCGTCAACGAGCGCGACGAGATCGGCTCCGACCTCGTGCCGGACTATCTCACCAGCGTGCAGTTCGGCGGCTTCTATGGCTGGCCCTGGCAATATTGGGGCAACCACCCGGACAGCCGCGTGAAGTTCGACAAGCCCGACGTGCTCGAGGACGCGACCGTGCCCGATTATGGCCTCGGCCCGCACGTCGCGGCGCTCAGCCTGAGTTTCGCGACCGGCGAGGCGCTCGGGCCGCATTATGCCAGCGGCGCCTTCATCGGCGAGCATGGCTCGTGGAACCGCAAGCCGCGCTCCGGCTACCAAGTCGTGTTCGTGCCCTTCGCCGGCGGCAATCCCGTGAAGGGCGCGAAGCCCGAGCAGCTGCTCGGCGGCTTCGTCACCGCCGACGGCAAGGCCCAGGGCCGCCCCGTCGGCGTCGTGCTCGATCCCAAGGGCGCGCTGCTCGTCGCGGACGATGTCGGCAATACGATCTGGCGCGTGACCGCGGCGACACCGGTGACGAGCGCGAAATAGGCGCATAAAGTCCGTTCGCACTGAGCACAGTCGAAGTGCAGCCACCATCGGTGCATGGCCTTCGACTACGCTCAGGCCGAACGAACGGTGGGTGCTTCCGATATTCTGCGTTGCGAGAAGGCGGCTTGTCTGCGCCACCGGATCACGCTCTAGCACCGCCATGACCGCCATGTTCGGCACCGTGCTTCCGATCTTCGCGCTGATCGCCTGCGGCTTCGGCTTCGCGCGCTGGCGACGGCTGGGGGCAGACGCGGTCGCGCTGCTCAACAGCTTCACCGTCTGGCTGGCGCTGCCCGCGCTGCTGTTCCGCGCGGTCGCCTCGGCGCCGGTCGTGCAGCTCTGGCAGCCGAGCTTCCTGATCGCGTTCAGCGCCGGCATGGCGGCGACCTTCGTCGTAGCGCTGCTGCTGCCGCATGGTCGCGGCAGCGATCTCGCCAGCCGCACGATCGACGGACTGTGCGCAGCCTACGCCAACACCGCATTCATCGGCATCCCGCTGATGGCGGGGTTGTTCGGCGCCGCCAATATCGGCCCGGCGATCGTCGCGACGCTGCTCACCGTCTGCCTACTGTTCGCGATCGCCTGCCTGCTGATCGAGCTCGATGTCCACCGCGATCATCCGGCGCGCGTCGCGGCACGTCGCGTCGCGATCGCGCTCGTCCGCAACCCGCTGGTGCTCTCGCCGCTCGCCGGTGGCCTCTGGAACGCCTGCCGCCTGCCCCTCCCCGCCGCGCTTGACAGCTTCACGACGCTGCTCGGCGGCGCGGCGACGCCGGTGGCGCTGGTGACGATCGGCATGTTCCTCGCGCAGCCGAGCCGCGCCGGCCGCACGCCTGGGCTCGCGCCGCTGCTGCTGCTCAAGCTGGTCGCGCAGCCGCTGCTCACCTGGCTCGCGCTGCTGGCCTTGCCGGCGATGCCGCCCTTGTGGGCGAAGGGCGCGATCCTGATCGCCGCGCTGCCGACCGGCACCGGCCCGTTCATGGTCGCCCAGCTTTACGATCGCGAGCTCGCGGTCTCCTCGCGCGTCATCCTCATTTCGACGATCATCTCCGTCATCACGGTGTCCGCGCTCGCCTGGCACATGACGGGCTAGCTGGACGCCCGGTCTGCGATCGGGCAGGGCGCGGCCAGCCAAGAGGAGCAGGACGATGGCCGCTGAGCAGGTGACGATCCGCACGCGCGACGGCGAGTGCACGACGCGCGTCTTCACGCCCGAGCGCGGCAGCGGCCCCTGGCCGGCCGTCATCCTCTACATGGACGGGCTCGCGATCCGCCCCGCGCTGTTCGAAATGGCGCAGCGCATGGCGGACGGCGGCTATGTCGTGCTGCTGCCCGACCTGTTCTACCGCGCCGGCCCCTACGCGCCGATGGACCCGAAGGAGATCTTCTCCGGCGGCAGCGTGCGCGAGAAGCTCGCCCGCTTCTTCACCTCGACCAGCAAGACACTCGCCGCCGAAGATAGCGCCGCCTTCATCGCCTACATCGATACCCGCACGGACGTGCGCGGCACGAAGATCGGCGTCACCGGCTATTGCATGGGCGGCGGCATCGCGCTCACCGTCGCCGCCACCTATCCCGATCGCATCGCCGCGGCCGCCTCCTTCCATGGCGGCAATCTCGCCACCGACGACGCCGACAGCCCGCACCGGCTTGCGTCGAAGATCAAGGCGCGCGTCTATGTCGCGGGCGCCGACAAGGACGAGGGCTATCCGCCCGAGCAGGCCGAACGGCTCGAGAAGGCGCTGAGCGAGGCGCATGTCGATCATCGCTGCGAGATCTACCAGGGCGCACTCCACGGCTGGACGATGACCGACTTCCCGATCTTCGATGCCGAAGCCGCCGAACGCCACTGGCGCGAGCTGTTCAAGCTCTTCGGCGAAACGCTGGGGTAGAAGCAACACGGCAGCTATCACGGTTGCTGCCCGGTGCGACTGCCCAGCAATCACAGCGCAAGACACTATCCTGCCGAAGTATTGCTGCGAGTTTGTGGTAGGTTATAAACCCAGGTTATCGGCAATGCCTTAGGGATATTCGGAACCACCTCTTCCGTAGTCTGTTCTCTCCGATCATTATCTACGGCATTTTTCTCATGAAAACGCAGATGCGGATCGCAATCGCTGGATTGGCCTCGATGTTGACGATCGGCTGTAACAGGTCGCCCACCAGCGGGATCGCCAATTCCGATCCAATTTCCAATGCGGTCAGCCTCGTGCCGGCGGGTACAAGTGGTGCGGACGCGAACACTACAGCGGCAAAAGGCGACAATGCCGCCGAGGGCAACCAAACGGCGGGAGGGCCGCCCTACTAGCCGAGCGATCCAACCTGCGCGGGGTCAATTGCCGACCGTCGCCCTCACCGGCCCAGCAGATGATCGACCAAGCCGCCCAGCGTCGCGAAGCGCTGGAGGCTCAGCGCACCCTTCTCCTCGACGGGCTTCGGCACCAGCGCCTTGCCGAAGCCGAGCTTGGCGGCTTCCTTGAGGCGAAGGTTCGCGTGCGCGACGGGGCGAAGCTCGCCCGATAACGCGAGCTCGCCAAACGCGATCGCGTCCGCCGCCACCGGCCGCTCGGCAAGCGCCGAAACGAGCGCGGCGGCAACGGCAAGATCGGCGGCGGGATCCGAGATGCGATAGCCGCCGGCGACGTTGAGATAGACCTCGGCGGTCGAGAAGCTGAGCCCGCAGCGCGCCTCGAGCACGGCGAGCACCATCGCGAGCCGCCCGCTGTCCCAGCCGACCACCGCGCGCCGCGGGGTCGCGCCACTGGCGAGGCGCACGGTGAGCGCTTGGATCTCGACGAGCAGCGGCCGCGTGCCTTCCAAGGCGGGAAAGACGATCGCGCCCGCCACGCCCTCGCCGCGGCTGGTCAGGAACAGCGAAGACGGGTTGGCGACTTCCTCCAAGCCCTTTTCGGCCATCGCGAAGACGCCGATCTCGTCGGTCCCACCGAAGCGGTTCTTGATCGCGCGCAGCACGCGATACTGGTGGCCGCGTTCGCCCTCGAAGCTCAGCACGGTATCGACCATATGCTCCAGCACGCGCGGACCGGCGATGCTGCCGTCCTTGGTGACGTGGCCGACGAGGACGAGCGCGGCGCCTTCCTCCTTGGCGTAGCGGATCAGCTCCTGCGCCGAGGCGCGGACCTGGCTGACCGTGCCCGGCGCGCCCTCGATGACGTCGCTGTGCATCGTCTGGATCGAATCGATCACGATCATCGCCGGCGCCGAGCCCTGCGACAGCGCCGCGAGGATGTCGCGCACCGAGGTCGCGGCACCGAGCAGCACCGGCGCGGCGCCGAGCCCCAGCCGCTGCGCCCGCAGCCGGACCTGGTCGGCCGCCTCCTCGCCCGAGAGATAGGCGACGCGCCGCCCCGCGACCGCGAGCTTCGCCGCCGCCTGGAGCAGCAGCGTCGACTTGCCGATGCCGGGATCGCCGCCGATCAGCGTCGCCGAGCCGGGCACGAAGCCGCCGCCGATCGCGCGATCGAGCTCGGCTATCCCGGTCGCGATACGCTCGGGCAGCGGGATGTCGTCCGAAAGGCCTACCAGCGTCACCGGCCGGCCGCCGGCGCGGAGATCGTGACGCGCCGCGAACGGCGTCACCACCGCCGCCGCTTCCTCGACGATCGTGTTCCACTCCGCGCAATCGGTGCACTGCCCCGCCCAGCGCTGCGAGACGCCGCCGCAGGCCTGGCAGACATAGCGTTTCTGCGGCCGCGCCATACTAGCCTATGCCCTCCCGTGAACGAAACTGGAACATAGCGGGCTGGAGAGTGCCTCGCAACCGACGAACTGCGGGCCGCTGCTATGGGCCGGCCGGCATCGCTCGGCTAGAAATGGCGGTGCCGCGATCGGAGAGGATGCGGCGCCGGGGAAGAGTACGAGTGACGCGTAGACTGTTCGCAATTCTGGGCGGGATGATGCTCGCCCTTGGGCTTGTCGCGCCGGTCTCGGCGCAGGATGCGGGCCTGCCGCCCCCACCCAATGTCGAAAACGCGCCTGAGGCGCCGGCGCAGAGCTATGTCGCGCCGCCGTCCTCATCCTGGAGCGCCGAGACGCCGGTCTACACCTCCCATTCCAGCCATCACGGCCATCGCGGCCGCCGGCATCATTCGCGCAGCCACGCACGTCGCAGTCGGCACCATCACGAGCATGTGCATCGGCATCACGATCGCGCCAACGAGCATCACGATCGCGATCGTCGCGAAAGCCGCCACGACGAGAAGCGCTCGAACCACGATCGCCACGATCGCCACGATCATGGCACCGCCACGCATCGCGACCACGACACGCACGGCCGACACGACCACGATCAGCGCTCGTCCGGCAAGCATCCGGACAAGGATAAGAAGCATCGCGACCAAGCGCGCGATACCTCCTCGCATCATGCGACCAGGCACGATCACCAAAAGGCAGACCGCGACAAGGTGGGGCCCAAGGCCAAGCACGGCAAAACCGAGCACGCCGACAAGGATCACCATCACACGCATCGCGACCGCGACGCCACGACGAGCAAGCCGCGCCACAAGCATCGCTGAGCCGCGGCTCTCGAGGCTTTCGATCAGTCTCGCTCACCCGCGGCCGTTCGCCCTGAGCGAAGTCGAAGGGCACGCGCTGCGGAAGGCGTGCGGGACCTTCGTCAACCAACGCCCGCCTGCCCGCTCCTGAAAGGGAGGGGGCTTCAGCAGTGCATCATGCCTGCGCCGTTTCCGCAATCGTGACCTTTCGGGGGGGGCTCCCTCCCCCTCTGGCCATCGTGACTTCATTTGGTATCGTCGCGCGCAAAATGGGGGGCGCGCAGGATGCAATTCCTCAAGACGCTGTGTTGGGTGGTGATCGCGGTCGTCGCGGTGGTGTTCGCGATGCGCAACTGGACGATGGTGCCGGTTTCGCTGTGGGGCGGGCTCGAGCTCGACGTGAAGCTGCCCGTGCTGTTGCTGCTTGCCTTCCTGCTCGGGCTGCTGCCGACCTTCGTGTTGCATCGCGCGACGCGCTGGAGCCTTCGGCGCAGACTCGAGAGTGCCGAGCGCAGCGCCGCCGAATTGCGCGCGCCCGAACCTGTCCCGGCGCAGGCGCCGGTAGCGCTTGGCGGACGCGGGCCGGCTGACGTAGGGTAAGCCATGCGCTCGCCGATCTACGTCGCCATAGACACCCCTGATCTCGACGCCGCCTGCAACATCGCGCGGCAGGTCAAGAACCATGTCGGCGGCCTCAAGCTCGGCCTCGAATTCTTCTGCGCGAACGGCCATCACGGCGTCCACGAAGTCGCCAAGCTCGGGCTGCCGATCTTCCTCGACCTGAAGCTGCACGACATCCCCAACACCGTCGCCAAGGCCGTGCAGGCGCTACGTCCGCTCGAGCCATCGGTGCTCACCGTGCACGCAGCCGGCGGTCGCGCCATGATGGAGGATGCCAAGGCCGCCGCGCCGCTCGGCTGCAAGGTCGTCGCGGTGACGGTGCTGACCAGCCTCGACGAGGAGGATCTGCGCGACATCGGCGTCGCAGGCGATCCGCACGATCAGGTGCTCCGGCTTGCCGAATTGGCCCGCTCCGCCGGGCTGGACGGCATCGTCTGCTCCGGCCGGGAAGTCGGAGCGGTGCGCAAGCATTGGCATGACGGCTTCTTCGTCGTGCCCGGCGTACGCCCCGCCAATGGTTCGCTCGCCGACCAGAAGCGAGTGGTGACGCCGCGCGACGCACTCGATCACGGTGCCTCGATCCTCGTCGTCGGCCGCCCGATCACGCAGGCGAAGGATCCCGACCAGGCCGCCCGCGCGATCGAGGCGACGCTCTAGCGGCTCGGCGCGCGAGCTACGTCACGAGCCCGTCGGCTCGTCTGCGCAGCCTTCGCTTGTCGAGTCCCTGTTCCGAGCCTCCACCAACGCGCTGCAGCGAGTTCAGCGCTTGCCGCGCGGCGGCTTGTTCCCGCCATCGTCCGGGCGCGGGCGCGGGCGGCGCTTGGTCTCGACCACGGGCGGCCGGCCGCCGGCCGGGCGCGGCGGGCGCGGCGGCATCGGCGGCCGGCGCTCGATGCTGGGCGCGACGGCATAGCCCTCCTTGAGCAGCCGGGTGAAGGCGGCGCGCACGCTCTGCTGGATCGCCGCCTGGGCATGCGGCGGCAGGTCCGCGAAGGTCGTGTTCGGATGCACGGCGTTGAGATCGCGCAGCAGCACGTTCTGCACGCCGCGCGCGCCTTCCTTGAGCGCGAGCACGCTGTCGATCACGGCGGAGAAGATGATCTCCTGCATGATGTCGGTGGCGGATTTCTGCATGGCGACTCGGCTCTTGGCGGCGACGCTCGCGCCTTGGCGAATAACGGCGCGGCTGTCGACGGCTTAGGAAGCATTGCCGAGCGCGGCGGCAAGCTCCGCACCCCGTGCCCGCGCGAGCGCGCCGCAGCTCCGCACGAGCTCCACGGTGCGCGCGAGCTCCAGGCCGCCGCGCTTGTACTGCGAGACGCGCGGCGCGAAACGACGCTCGATCTCGTCGGCCTTGGCGACCGAGCAGTAGCGATCGGGCATACTCGTCAGCCGCCCGAAATCAAATATGCTCGCGGTCTTCGCGATCCGATCGAAATTCGCATCGAGATAGGCGTAGGCGGGATCGCGCGTCGCCGGCTCGGTCATCATGTCGGCGAGGATGTTCTGCTCCTCGGGCGGCCGCAGCGTGCCGTCGCCGAAGTGGCCGAGCAGCCACTGCGCGTCCACCGCGCTGTCGCTGGCGCCGAGCGCCTGCTGGGCGGCGCCGCGGAACAGCGCGTCCTGCGATGCCGCCATCTTGGCCACGAGCGCCTCCGTCGCCGACACGCCGCCGTCCTGCAGATAGACGACGAGCGCGATCGCGAGGATCGACTGGTCCAGCGCCTTGGCGTCGCCACCGAGATAGGCTTTGGACGCCGCGACCAGCCGCGCGCGCAAGGCCCGATCGCCGGCTTCGCGCGCGACCAGGCCGATGAGCGCGGCGCGCAGCTTCTGCCGGTCGGGCGGATCGGCCGCATAGGCCTGCGCGCGGAGGTCGGCGCCAAGCGCGGCGAGGCGCGGGCCGTAGATCGCGGCCATCAGCGCGCGATAGGCCGGCAGCGAGGCGGCGGCGATCAGCCCGCGCGCGCGCAGCCCGCCGAGCCTTTGGCCGCCGTCGATCGCCGCGGTCGTGTCCGGATTCGCGGCCATCGCGCGCGTCATCTCGATGAGCCGCGCGGGCGCGATCTCGCCGGCGCGGAAGCCTGCCCACAGGCTGTCGCTCGCCGCCAACGCCTCGCCCGCGCCGAGCCTCGCGCCCTCGGCGATCAGCGCCTGCCAGTCGGCATCGTCGAGCGCGAAGCGATAATAGCCGGTGCCGCCGGCGTTCGGCATGATCGGCGCGGCGCCGAGGGCCGGTCCGCGATAGCCGACCCGGGCATGATCCCGATCGAGCAGATCGCACTGGCGCGTGCCGCCGATGCGCATGCAGAGCGGGATGGTCCACGTCTCGGCGGCGGGCATGCTGCCGAGCAGCGCATAACGCTTCTGCGAGACGTCGAAGCCGCCGTCGGCCGCGCGCGTCACGCGCACCACCGGCACGCCCTGCTGGTCGACGAAGCTCTTCATCGCCGCGACGATGCGCGGATCGTGCGCCGCATCGGCCAGCGCCGCGAAGAAATCGTCCGACGTCGCGTTGCCATAGGCGTGGCGCTTGATGTGCAGCCGCACCCCGTTCCGGAAGGTCTCGTCGCCAAGATAGGCGGCGATCATCGCGACGACCTGGCCCCCCTTGCCGTAGGTGACCGGATCGAACGCGCTGTCGATCTCGCCGGACTGCGTGATCGGCTGATGGATCGGCCGGCCGGCGACGAGGCTATCGATCGTCATCGCGGCGAACGCCTCGTCGATCGCGCCGACGCCGATGTTGAGTTCGGGCCGCCAGGCGTTGCCGATGCGGTAGCCCATCCAGTTGGCGAAGCTCTCGTTGAGCCAGATGTCGTCCCACCAGGCCGGCGTCACGAGATCGCCGAACCATTGATGCGAGAGCTCGTGCGCGACGACCTCGCCGAATTCCTGGCGCTGGGTGGTCGAGGCGCCGTCGTCGAGCAGCAGGAGATTGTCCTGATAGGTATCGGCGCCGGCATTCTCCATCGCGCCTTCCTGGATCGGCGATGCGATCTGATCGAGCTTCGGGAAGGGAAACGGCCGGTCGAAATATTGCTCGAGCAGCGTGACGATGCGCGGGCTTTCCTTGAGCGCATAGGCCAGCTTGTCGGCGTTGGACCGGGTCGCGACGATGCGGAGCGGCAGCGGATTGGCGCGCTGCGGCGTCGGTGGCACCGCGCCGGTCGCGATGGCGAACGGGCCGACACCGAACTCGACGAGATAGGTCGGCAGCGGCAATGTCGGCGCGAACAGGTGCTTGTCGAGCGCCCCCTGGTGGACGACGCCCGTTTCTGGCGCGTTGCTCGTCGCCGATTGGCCGGCATGGGTGGTGAGGCTGATCGTGAACGGCGTCTTGTAGCCGGGCTGATCGAAGCTCGGATAAACGGCGCGCGCGTCGATCGATTCGAACTGTGACCAAGCATACCACGCGCCGCCGACCTGCACATGGTAGAGCGCCGCGGCCGCGCTCGAGAACGGCGCGTCATAGTCGAAGACGAGTGTGGCATGGCCGGCCGGCAGCGGGCGCGCGAAATCGAGCCGCGCGACGCCGAGCCGATCGACCTGCTCGTAACGCGCCACGATCGTCCCACTCGACGTTCGTGCCTCGACATGGGCGACGTTCAGATCGCGCCCGTTGATCCACAGCGCCGGACGCGGCGCCGCGAGATCGACCGTGATTTCGACATGGCCGGAGAAGCGCGCCTTCTCGGGCAGCAGGGTGAGATCGATGCGATAGGCCGCGGGATGCGCGTCGTCGGGCAGGCGGCCCGGCGGCACGGCGCCGATGTCCGCTTTGGCGGGGATCGTCGTCGGCACATGCTTGGCGGGCGGCGCCGCTGCGAGCATCATGATGGCGAGCGCGGCGCTTCGCATGAACCTCCTTCCGGAGCGGCGACGCGCCCCCGACATTGAACCACGCATCTCGTGGGATATCGAGGATGCTGTCAATGTTGCGTTTTCGGCAGCGGACCGCGATCGAAGGCTCGCGCTGCAGCGTGGAAGGGATTCGATGATGGCGGATGAGGCGGGGCAGTTCGGCGCACGATCCTGGCTGTTCGCGCCCGGAGACAGCGAGCGCAAAATGGCGAAGGCCGCCGATGGACCTGCCGACATCGTGCTGCTCGATCTGGAAGACGCGGTCGCCGAATCCGAAAAGCCGCGCGCGCGGACGCTGGTGCGGGAATTCCTCGCGGCCAACCCGGATCGCCGGGCGCGGCTATGGGTGCGCGTCAATCCGCTCGGGAGCGGCCACATCCTCGCCGATCTCGCCGCCGTGATGCCGGGGCGGCCGGGCGGGATCATGCTGCCCAAGGCCGAAGGCCGCGCCGATATCGAACGGCTCGACCATCATCTCTCCGCCTTCGAGGCCGCGCACCACATCGCCGACGGCGCGACCAAGGTGATCGCGCTGATCACGGAAACCGCCGCCGCAATGTTCAAGACCGGCGACTATGCCGGCGCGCCTCGCCTCGTTGCGCTAACCTGGGGCGCGGAGGATCTCGCCGACGCGGTCGGCGCCAGCGCCAACCGCGAGGCGGACGGCAGCTTCGGCTTCACCTTCCAGCTCGCGCGCAGCCTGTGCCTGCTCGGCGCGGCCGCCGCCGGCCTGCCCGCGATCGAGACGATCCATGGCGACTTCCGCGATGCGGATGGCCTGCGCCGCACCGCCGAGCGCGTCCGCCGCGACGGCTATCGCGGCATGCTCGCCATCCACCCCGCCCAGGTCGAGCCGATCAACGCGGCCTTCTCGCCGACCGCAGAGGAAATCGCCGACGCGCAGGAGATCGTCGCGCTGTTCGCCGCCAATCCCGGCGTCGGCGCGATCGGCTATCGCGGCGGCATGCTCGATCGGCCGCATCTGGCGCGCGCCGAGCGGCTGCTGCGGCTGGCGGAGCGGCCATGATCGGCGGCGCGGCGTGCGAGAAGGCTTGACTTGTCGCCGCGCCAGCCTCCATCCGCCCCGCTATACCCGGCTGGACTCCAGCCCATCTTCGCCATCAAAGGAGCACCCATGGCCACCGAGATCCTCCTTCCGAAACTCGGCTTCTCGATGAACGAGGGCGTGCTCGCAGAATGGCTCGCCGAGGATGGCAGCGAAGTGACCGCCGGGCAGCCGCTCTATGCCCTGGAAAGCGACAAATCGACCAACGAGGTCGAAGCGCCGGCGTCCGGCAAGCTCAAGATCATCGCCGCAGTCGGCGAGACCTACCAGGTCGGCGCCGTGCTCGGCGAGATCGAGTAGGCGCGCATTAAGTAAATCGATCTGCCTGGATCGGTCCATAAGTTCGGCCTGAGCGAAGTCGAAGCCCAGCCACTATGCTTGCCCTTCGACTGGCCCGAAGGGCCAGCCTGTCCTGAGCGCCTGCCCTGCAGGCAGTCGAAGGGCTCAGGGCGAACGGATGTGATCGCAAAACAGCCTTGGCCACGCGACCGCGCTCCTCCCTGCGAAGAGAGGATTTGCGTTAGCTGATCAGCCGCATGTCCGATCTACAGCGATCGCGCGATGAGCATGCGCTGGATATCCGACGTGCCTTCGTAGATCTGGCAGACGCGGACGTCGCGATAGATCTTGGCGACGCCGAACTCCTCGAGATAGCCATAGCCGCCGAGCGTCTGCATCGCGCCCGAGACGACCGCCTCGGCGGTTTCCGAGGCGAACAGCTTGGCCATCGAAGCCTGCGTGAGCGCCGGCCTTCCCGCATCGCGCAGCGCGGCGGCCGAGAGCACCATCTGCCGCGCCGCCTCCAGCCGCGTCGCCAGATCGGCGAGCCGAAAGCCGACCGCCTGATGCTCGATGATCGGCTTGCCCATCGATTTGCGCTCCCGGGCATAGCCGACCGCGATGTCGAGCGCGGCCCGCGCCATGCCGATGCACTGCGCGGCGATCCCGATGCGCCCGGTCTCGAGGTTGGCGAGCGCGATGCGATAGCCCTGCCCCGGCTCACCAAGGACGAGATCGTCCTCGACGAACATATCCTCGAAGCGCAGCGCACAAGTGTCCGATGCGGCCTGCCCGAGCTTGTGCTCGGTCTTTTCGACGACGTACCCCGGCCGATTGGTCGGCACGAGGAAGGCAGTGATCCCCTTCCGTCCGGCGTCGGGATCGGTCACGGCAATGACCATCGTCACGCCCGAGATCCCGCCCGATGTGATGAACTGCTTGGATCCGTTGAGCCGCCAGCCGCCCTCGACCTTCGTTGCGCGCGTGCGGATCGCGGCGGCGTCCGAACCGGCATCGGTTTCCGTGAGAGCGAAGGCGCCGACCGTCCGGCCCGAAATGAAGTCCGGCAGGAACCGCGCTTGCTGCGCCTCGGTGCCGTCCTTGAGCAGCCCGGCGACCATGATCGAGTTCTGGATCGACAGCACCGTCGACAGCGCGCCGTCGGCCGCCGCGATCTCGATCAGCGCCAGCGCATAGGAGACATAATCGCTGCCCGCGCCGCCGAACTGTTCGGGCGCGACCATGCCGAGCAGCCCGAGCTGCCCAAGCTCTTCGAACAATCCGGCAGGATAGCCACCGTCCGCTTCGAATTGAACGGAGTTGGGCTTGATCCGCTCCTGCGCGAATGCGCGGACTTCGGCGGCGATCGCTTCCTGCGTTTCGGTGAGTATCATGCCCGGCGTCCTACTGGGGCACGATCGCTTTATCGACCGCTTTTTGTGGCCGCGTTCACCTGCCTTGCAGGAGGCGCTCAACCCGGCGGGTGAGTTCTTCGACCGCGAACGGCTTCGTCAGCAGTTCCATGCCACGCTCGATGTGGCCGTGGTTGAGCACCGCGTTCTCGGCAAAGCCGGTGATGAACAGGACCCGCAGCTCGGGCCGCAGCGCGCGCCGCCTCGGCGACCTGGCGGCCATTGAGCCCGCCGGGCAGGCCGACGTCGGTGATCAGCAGATCGACACGGACATCGGAATCGAGGATGCGCAGCCCGGCCGCGCCGTCCCCCGCCTCGAGGCAGGCATAGCCGAGATCGGCGAGCGCATCGACGATCAGCATCCGCACCGTCGGCTCGTCATCGACGACGAGCACGGTCTCGTGCGCGGCGCTGGCGACGTGCGGCAGGGCGTGATCCAGCGACGGCGCGTCGGCGTCGCCATGGTGGCGCGGCAGGTAGATGCACGCCATCGTCCCCTGCCCGAGCTCCGAATAGATGCGGACATGGCCGTGGCTCTGGCGCGCGAAGCCATAGACCATCGAGAGCCCCAACCCGGTACCCTCGCCGAGCGGCTTGGTCGTGAAGAAGGGATCGAAGACGCGCTCCAGCGTCGCCTTGTCGATGCCGGTGCCCGTGTCGCTCACGCACAGCGTGACATATTGGCCGGGCTCCAGCGCACGCTCCTTGGCGGCGCGCTCGTCGAGCCATTTGTCGCAGGTCTCGATCGTGATCGTGCCGCCGTCGGGCATCGCGTCGCGCGCGTTGATGCAGAGGTTGATGACCGCGTTTTCGAGCTGATTGGGATCGACCAGTGTCGACCACAGGCCCGCGGCAGCGACGGTCTCGACATGGATGCCGGGCCCAACGGTACGCTGCACGAGCTCGACAAGGTCCGCCATCAGGCGGTTGACGTCGGTCGGCTTGGGCGAGAGCGTCTGCCGGCGCGAGAAGGCAAGTAACCGCTGCGTCAGCGCCGCCGCACGCCGCGCCGCGCCCTGGCCGGCGGTGAGGTAGCGTTCCACATCCGCGCTGCGCCCCTGCGCGAGGCGCACGCCGATCATCTCGAACGCGCCGGAAATTCCGGCGAGCAGATTGTTGAAATCATGCGCGAGGCCACCGGTCATCTGGCCGACCGCCTCCATCTTGAGCGCCTGGCGCAGCGCCTCCTCGCTCGCCTCGCGCTCGGCGATGGCCTCGGCGATCCGCACTTCCAAGGTCTCGTTGAGCTGCTTCAGCGCCTGCTCCGCGTTCAGCCGCGCGGTGACGTCCTTGAACAGCACCGCCACCTGGCGGTCCTCGAGCGCGCCGATTCGAAAGGCCGATACTTCGAGCTGGCGGCCGGTGGCGACCAGCTCGCGCTCGAAGCGCAGCGGCTTGCCGGTCTGAAGGACGCTCCCATAGAGCTCCACCCAGCCCGAGGCTTCGTCGGGCACCATCTCGCGCACCTTCTGGCCGATCACGTCCGGGATGCCGGCGTGGCGCGCGTAGGCGGCGTTCGCCTCGACATGGACATAGTCGCTGAGCGGGCCGTGGGCGCCGTCCAGGAACTCGATGATGCAGAAGCCGTCGTCCATCGAATCGAACAATGCGCGATAGCGCTCCAGCGCGATCGACGGGGCCATGTCCGGCCCGTCATGAGTGGGTGTCGGTTGTTCCGGCATGCTCCCCCGCTGGCAGGACGTCGCACGTCCGCCAATCCAACTTGGATCAAGCAGACGGGCGCCGAACGCACAAACGCGGCCGGTGCTCCCGATGCACGCGCATCGGCCTCTTTGCGGCGGCCGCTAGGAGGCGCGGCGCTCGCCGAGCGCCCGTTCCCATGCGAGCGCGTGGGTGACGATCGTTTCGAGATCGGCGTGGCGCGGTTGCCAGCCGAAGGCGGCGACGATCGCTTCGTTAGCGGCGACCAGTGCGGCGGGATCGCCGGCGCGGCGCGGCTCCATGCGCCGCGCGATCGGCATGTTGGTGACGCGCTCCACCGCATCGAGCACCTCGAGCACCG
>JAFAZF010000060.1 GCA_019239915.1 Sphingomonadaceae bacterium | reverse complement strand
CGGCCGCGTCGTGCTGGCGGCGGTCACCTCGTGCACCAACACCGCCAACCTGCGTTCACTGGTCGCCGCCGGGCTGCTTGCGCGCGCGGCGATGTCGGAAGGGCTGCGTCCGCCGCCGCACGTCAAGACGGTGTTCGCGCCCGGTTCGCGCGAGACGACGGCCATACTGGAGCGGCTGGGCCTGCTGGCGCCGCTTGAGGCGCTGGGCTTCGCCGTTGCGGCTTATGGCTGCGGCCCATGCGTCGGCAACACGGGCGATTTGGCCGACGGAGTTGAGGCGGAGCTGACCGGTGGGCGCGTCGCGGTGGCGGTGCTGTCCGGCAACCGCAATTTCGAAGGGCGCGTCCATCGTGCGGTGCGTGCGGCCTATCTCGGCAATCCGATGCTCGTCGTCGCCTATGCGCTGGCCGGCCGGATCGACACCGACATCGTCGCTTTGCTCGCCCGCCTCGCACCGAGCGGTGCCGACGTCGATGCCCTGCTGGCGCGGAATCGCGTCGCGCCACAGAAAGGCTGGCACCTGCCCGGGCAGTGGCAGGCTCTCCCGCAGGGTGCCGGCAGCCGCTTCGAGTGGCCGGAGACCTCGACCTTCTTCGTGCCGCCACCTTTTTTCGAGGGCCGTGCCGAGCCACCGCTGCGACCGATAGTAGATGCCCGGCCGCTTCTGGTGCTGGGCGACGACGTCACTACCGATCATATCAGTCCGGTCGGCGCCATCGCCCGTGACAGCGAGGCGGCCGCCTATCTCGGAGCACTCGGCGTGGCGCCGGCCGATCTCGGCAGCTATTCGGCACGGCGGGTGAACCACGAGGTGATGCTCCGCGGAACCTTCGCCAATCCACGTCTGCGCAATCGGCTGACGGGGCAGGCGGGTCCGGTGACACGCATCATGCTCGAGGGGATCGTCCTTCCCGTCCCCGTCGCCGCCGATCGGTATCGATCGACGGGTACGCCGACGGTGGTACTCGCCGGCCGCAATTACGGCGGGGGAAGCGCGCGCGACTGGGCCGCCAAGGGGACCGCCCTGCTCGGCATCTGCGCCGTCATTGCGCGCAGCTTTGAACGAATCCACCGCAGCAACCTGATCGCGCTCGGCGTCCTGCCCGTCGCGGTGGAGAGCGAAAGCGATCCGTGGGAAGGCATCGGCCCCGACAGCGATGTGCGTCTTTCGATCGCCATCGACGCGGATGCCGCCAGGCCTGGCATGCCCCTCGTCGTCCGCCTTTTGATCGATGGATCGAGCCGCGACCTGACAGGCCGGCTCATGGCGCAGACCGACTCGGAAATCGCGCAGCTCCGCCGTGGGACGCTTTTCGACATCTGCAGCGCCGAGGCTCTTCGCCACGCCGGCGCAACCAGAGGCATCTGACATGGCCGAGGCGCTTCGCACCGCGCTGAGCTTTGGCGACGAGAGCACTGGCAAGATCGTGCTGCGCGGACACGACCTCGCTCGGCTGGCCGCCGAAGAAAGCTATGAGGCCGTTGCCGGTATCCTCTGGCATGATGTTGTCGATGCGCAGCCGGACGCACTGGGGGATTGGCGGGAACGTATCTTCCCCGCCATCACGCCTCTGCAGCGGATGCTGGAAGGCCGGCCGGCGCGTGAGGCGACGCGGGTGATCATGGCGATGGCTCCCGCGCCAGACCCGATCGCGGTCGTCGCGGCCGTCGGCCTAGCCGCCGCCCTGGCGGCGCGCGCGGAAAGCGGCTCGGCGTGGATCACACCGAACGCGGACCGCTCGCACGCTGACGATCTGCTGACGCTCGCTACCGGGCAGGCGGCCGATCCGCGCAAGGCACGCGCGCTCGAACGCTACATGGTCCTCATGATCGATCACGGCATCAGCGCCTCGACCTATGCTGCGCGCATCGCCGTCTCGACCGGCGCGGAGTGGGTGGCCTGCGCCCAGGCTGCCGCCGCCGTGCTCGAGAGACCGCTCCACGGCGCAGGCTCCGGCACTGGTGCTCGATCAGCTCGATCGGATTCCCGATGCAGCGGCCGTGCCCGCCACGATCGCCGCGACGCGGGCGGCGGGACAGCGCGTCTTCGGCTTCGGCTCTCGCGCCTATGCCGGCGAGGATCTGCGCCCCTCCCTCATGCGCGACGAGTGGCTTGCCATCGGCGGCGACGCGGGACGGCGAGCGGATGCGATCGAGATCGAGCGTGCGATCGTCACGGAGCTGGCCCGGATCGGCAGGCCGCTCCAGGCGAACGTTGACTATTGCGCCGCCCTGCTGCTGGAGGCGTGCGGCCTTCCGCGCTCGGCCTTCACCCCCTTCTTCGCGGCGGCACGGTCCGCCGGCTGGATGGGCCACGCCGCCGAGCAGCGCGCGAAAGGCCGTATGATACGCCCTGTTTCGCACTATGCGGGGATCGGTTTGACCTGATCGGGTCGATCACTACAGCAACGATTCCAACGCTTCGACGCTGTAGGCCTTGAGCTTGTCGATCCGGCCCTCCCTGACGAGTGCAGGCCAGGCGGGGTTGGCGAGCAATGCACGGCCGATCGCTACGAGATCAAAGTCACCGCGCTCGATGGCGTCCGACAGCATCTGCAACCGCTCGATATCGACATCCACGGCTTGCTCGCGCGCTTCCATGACATCGGCATGAAGCAAGCCGACCGAACCCACCGTGATGGACGGAACGCCGGTGATCGCCTTGGTCCACCCGGCGAGATTGAGGGCCGAGCCCGATTGCGGAAATTCCGCTTCCCAGAATCGGCGGGTCGAACAGTGAAAGGCGGTCACGCCGGCGTCCGCGAGCGGTACCAGAAACCGTTCCAGCGCTTGGGGCGTATGGGCGATCTTCGCCTCGTAATCGCCGCTCTTCCACTGCGACCAGCGCAGGATGATCGGAAAATGGGGTGCGGTCGCGGCACGGACGGCGCGCACGATCTCGGCGCCGAAGCGGGTCCGATCGGCGCCCCATGCGTCATCGCGCGCGTTCGTGCCCTCCCAGAAGAACTGGTCGATCAGATAACCGTGCGCACCGTGGAGCTCGACGCCGTCAAAGCCGAGTTCTAGCGCCAGCCGCGCGCCGCGTGCGAAGGCTTCGATCACCGACAGAATACGGGCTTCCGTCATCGGCGCACCTACCATCTTGTCCGGCCGCAGCAGGCCCGAGGGGCTGATACTGGGCTCATCGGGCTGTGGGGACCTGTCGGCTTGTCGCTGGATGCCCAAGTGCCAAAGCTGGGGAACGATCCGTGCGCCGGCCGCATGCGCCCTCTCGCGAACGAGCGCCCATCCCGTCGCCGAGCTGCGGTCAAAGACAGGTATGGCCGCGGCTGGACTGCCGGCGGGATCGTCGATCGTCGTGCCCTCGGTGATGATGAGCCCGACGCCACCGGCGGCGCGGCGCGCATAATAGTCGGCTACATCCTCTCCCGGCACACCATCGGGCGAGCGCTGCCGCGTCATCGGCGCCATCACGATCCTGTTTGGCAGCTGTATGCTGCCAAGCTGGAAAGGCTGGAAGAGAGGCAAAAGCATCATGGTCGGGCCTCCATGTCTGGCTTGGAGCGTAGGGTGAAACTCATTGAAGGGTGATCCCCTATGCCGTCGCCTCCCGAGGGCGCAGCGCACCGAGGGAGTCGTGGCTCAGCCTGGCGGTGGCATAGATCGCCAGCGCCGCGAGGCCGGCCAGCATGGCCAGGCCCCCCTCGTAGGTGATGCCGTCGCTGGCCCCGCTTCCCGCGAACCAGCGCATCGCACCGATCGTCCATACCCCGGCCGTCACGCCCAGCGACAAGGTGAGCTGCTGGATCGTGGTGTAGAAACCGGTCGCCGCGCCCAGCCGCTCGGCGGCCACGTCGACATAGGCCACGGCGCTGATGATCATCAGCGGTATCGAGCTCGCGAGGCCCTGCGTGAACAGGGCGGCCACGAACCAGGATCGCGGGAAGCCCGGCCGCAGGCTCGAGGTCAGCAGGAGCGCGATGACGACGCAGACCGTGCCGGCCATTGCGATCCTGCGCGGATGCGCGCCGCGCATCAGCGTGCCGCTGAGGAACCGGCTCATCAGCGCCCCGCAGGTGCTCGCCACCACCAGCATGCCCGACTGGGCCGGCGTCATGCCCATCGCGAGCTGGAACCAGAGCGGGAAGAGGAAGCCGCTCGCCACCACCACCATCCGCAGGATCGACCCGGCCATCATCGAATGGCGGAACGACTCGATATCCAGCAGCGACAGGTCGAGCGCGGCGCCGGGATTGCCGGCGGCATGGCGCACATACAGCCAGCCGAGCATCAGGCCCGCGAAGAGCAGCGCCACCGATTCCACGCCGACCCTCGGGTGGGACAGGCCCTCCAGCCCGAAGATCAGGCAGATGACGGTCGCTGCGACGAGCAGCACGCCCCTGCCGTCGATCCGATCGGTGACGCGCGTGCCGTCGTCCGGCACCAGTGCGAGGGTCAGCGCGATGCCGATCAGCGCCACGGGCAGGTTGATCAGGAAGATCCAGTGCCAATTGGCATAGGTGACGATGAAGCCGCCGACGACCGGCCCGAGCAGGGGCCCGACGATGCCCGGTATCAGCAGCCAGTTCATCGCGCTGACCAGCTCGTGCTTCGCGGCGGAACGGATCACGAGCTGCCGGCTGACCGGCATCATCACGGCCCCGCCCAGCCCCTGCAGCGCGCGCGACGCAACCAGCGCCGGCAGGGTGTGGGACAGCGCACACAGCAGGGACCCCGCCAGGAACAGGCCCAGCGATGCCGCGAAGGCACGACGCGCGCCTATGCGATCTGCGGCGATGTTGCCGACCGGGATGAAGGCCGCGAGCGAGAGCTGGTAGGCGAGGATCGCGACGTTGAGGTTTACCACCGGCACATGCAGATCACGCCCCATCGCCGGCAGCGCGGTGTTGAGCGCGGTCGCGTCGAGGAACTGCATGAAGACAGCCGTCGATACGGTCAGCGCAATCGTGCGATATCCGGCCATTCTGCCCTTTCCGGCGTCGAATCGTCTATTCCAGTGCCGCCCCGAGCCGGCGCAGCAACAGTGTCAGCGTCCGCCATTCCCCGGACGAGAAGGCATCGTGGAGACGGCGATTGCGCGCATCCGATCGTTCGAGCGCACGGGCGGCGAGCGCCCTGCCGGCTTCGGTCAGCCGCGCGAGCTTGGCTCGGCCATCGTCGGGATCGGGCAGCCGTTCGACCAGGCCCCGGCCCTCCATCGCATCGAGCCGGCGCGTCACTCCGCCCGAGGTGAAGCCCAGGCTGCGCTGGATCGCCGATGCCTTCGCCATCGCCTGCACATTGGCGCGATAGAGCAGGACGAGCACGGTAAGGTCGGTGCCATGGATGTCGTGGGTGACGGCGGTGTCGGCCGCGAGCTCCTTCAGGCGCGCGGCTATGTCCTGCAGCTGGCCCATCGCCTGTCGCCGATGGTGCTCCTCCTCCGATTGCTCCTCGGCGAGGCCGCAGATCGCGGCGTAGAAGCGGCCCGGCAGGCCCGCCGGATCATACAGATCATCGTCTCTTCCGGTCATGCGGAGGTCAGTCCGCCGCCGCCCGCGCCACGTCCTTGCGCTCGATGCCGAGCATGCCCGAAGGATTGTGGATGACGCGCATGTCCTGCGGAATCGGGCGGCACGGGCGGCCCTGCAGCCACAGGCGCAGCAGCAGGCGGCGCTCGGCCGGATCGTCGCCATCCTCGAAGGCGGTGCGCGAGTGGGTCAGCTCCATATTGTTGATGAACACCGCATCGCCTGGCTCCAGCGTCTGTCGCAGCGCGAGTTCGGGCCGGTTCATCACGTCGGCCAGATAGATCAGCGCCTCGCGATCCGCGTCGGTAAGGATCTCGGCGAACATCTGCTCCTGATGCACGAGCATCGCGTTGCCGCCGTAATAAGCGCTGCGCAGGCCATCGGCCTCGCCGAACACGGGCACGCGATAAGGGGTGACCGGCGCACAGCCCTCCGGCTCCTCGTGGTTGCGGTGCTGCGGATAGCCGCGCTTTAGCCGGGCCAGAATATCCGGCCGCTCCGCCTCGATCAGCTCCCACACCTTGAGCGAGCTCGCGAAGACGTTCTCGCCGCCGCTCCGCGCCTTGTTGATGCAGAGCAGGGAGAGGATGTCGATCCGGTCGCAATGCAGCGGCGCCATCGTCGAGGTCGCGTAGACGCGCGCGCCGACTCCGCCCGGCTGCACCGCGACGGTGCCCTGCAACTGGCCATGGGTGTTCTGCGAGACGCCGATGCCGAAATGCGCGCCGATGCCCCAGTAGATCCGCCAGATGTCGTCGAGCGGCCGCTCGCGGACCGGCAGCCCACGAAGCGTCAGCAGGCCCTGCCCGTCCCGGAAGGCGCGCGCCCAATCGGCGAAGGCCTCGTGCAGCTCCGGATGATCGAAGACTTCGCGGGTGATGTCGACGACAGCGAGATTTAACTCCTTCGTCCGGTCGGCAAGGGTGAGCAAGAGCGCGATCTGGCGGGCCGTCAACGTCCGGGTCGGCGCCTCGCCGTCGAATTCCGCGGCTGACCACCCCTTCTTTGCGAAGTTCGGCCAGCCATCTTCGCGCGCAAAATCCACAGCCATACATGCCTCCGTCATCGCCGCGATCTATCTCGCGACTTTGCTGACCCGTCAACTAATTCGTGGTGGAACTCGGCTTGAGCGGGTAATTGGCAGGACACAGTTCCAGGGGCGCCATCCAGACCCCCCGGAAGCCTACTGAGAACCCCCGGCGACCGTGGTCATGGCCGAGGAAACGAGATTTCCCAATGATCAGAGTGCCCATCTTGGTGCGGTATGGGGCCGCCGACAATCACTGCCCCGCCCCATCGACGCGGTTTAGGCCGGTCAGATCCGCCAGTCGTGCGGGCTTGGCGAGTGTAGAGGCGCCGCCGATCAGGTGCTGAAGCGATGCCCAGCTAACCGCCGTTGCGCCGGCGATCCCGGCGACCAGGCGCGCGAGCTGCGAGCCGCTCATCAGCGATACGATGCCGACAGCGACGTGATAACCGGCAATGGCCGCCGGAATGACGAAGGCGGCGGCGACTGCGGCGCGCAGCCCAAGCGACCGATTTTGCGCGAACGCGGCCCGTCGCGCGATGAGGGTCAGCGCCCCGAGCAGAACGGCGATGGCGATTGCGAGGAGCGGGTCGACGCCGCGGTGTAGGGCCGCGAAGAGCTGGCAAGTCCGACCCAGCAAGGGAGCGCGATGCCGGCGAGGCGAACGATGAACATGGCAAGGGCGGCGGTCGCGCAGACCGCGCCGAGCAGGCCGATGACGAGCATGGGAAAGGACCTTCCATAGCGACAGGTGGAGACGATCGCGCCTCCACCACCGCCACGGCGCGATCAGGAATATACGCGGGAAGCGACATCGCCGCCAGCGTCAGCCGGACGCCGGACGGCGCTCACACAGCGTTGCGCCGGAAGTCGAACAGCGGAATGCCGAGCTTACGCGCCTTGTCGGCGAGATTGTCCTGGATGCCCGACCCGGGGAAGACGACGACGCCGATCGGCAGCGTTTCGAGCATGGTGTCGTTGCGCTTGAACGGAGCTGCTTTGGCGTGCCGGGTCCAGTCCGGCTTGAACGCGATCTGGGTCACCTGGCGGTGATCCGCCCATCGTGCCGCGAGGAGCTCGGCGCCTTTGGGAGCTCCGCCATGCAGTAGAACCATGTCGGGATGCTTGGCGCGACAACGGTCGAGTGCTGCCCATATCGCGATGTGATCGGCGCAGTCGAGCCCGCCGGTGAAGGCGATGCGAGGTCCAGCAGGGAGCAGCATCGCAGCGTCGGCACGCGCGCGAGCTGCGATAAAATCACGGCTGTCGACGAGGCTTGAGGTCAGGGTCCGGCGGTGGACCAGCGACCCGTGATGCGGCCGCCAAGGCTTGCCGCAATGCGCTTCATATGCCGTCGCGGCAAGCTCCCGGAACGCTTCGAGCGCGTTGCGGCGCTCGATCAGGCTGATGCCTTGAGCGATCAGCCGCTCGAGCTCGACCGACTTGACCTCAGAGCCATCCTGCTCGCGCTGGAGACGCTTTTGCGCCTGCTCATTGTCGTCGAGCAGCCGCTCGAAGCGGGTTTCGGCGCGGTGGAACAGGTTGACCTGCGCCCAGAGAATGTCGTCGAGATCCGGCTCCATGCGCGTATCGGCAAGCGCGACGATAAGCGCATCGAATATGTCGGCAAGCCTATTTCACCGACG
>JAFAZF010000080.1 GCA_019239915.1 Sphingomonadaceae bacterium | reverse complement strand
ATCGCGAGCAGCGCCGCGAGCACGATCGCCACGTTTTCGGCGCCGCTGGTCCGAGCCATCATCAGCATCACCGAGGCGATCGAGCCCGGGCCCGCGATCATCGGAATGCCCATCGGGAAGACCGAGATGTCGTCATGCTCCGGATCGGCGCTCACCTCCTGCGCCCGGTGCTCGCGGCGCGCGGTGCGGCGCTCGAACACCATGTCGAGCGCGATCAGGAACAGCATGACGCCGCCGGCGATGCGAAAGGCAGCGAGGCTGATGCCGAGCGCGCGCAGCAAAGCCTCGCCGAGCAGGCCGAAGAAGAGGAGGATGAAGGCGGCGACGGCCACCGAGCGGATCGCCATCGCCCGCCGCTGCGGGTTCGGCACGTCGCGCGTGAGGCCGGCGAAGATCGGCGCGCAGCCCGGCGGATCGATGACGACGAAGAAGGTGACGAGCGCCGAAACGAAGAGCGCGGTCACGACGATGCGGTCATTTGGACGGAGCCGCTCCGGTGAGATCGAGCACCGCGAGCTGATAGTGGCGTCCGTCCCACGACCACAGTCGCAGCAGGTGCGCGCCCTTGTCGCCGCCGGGCAGCGCGTTGATCCGCCAGAGCAGCGAGCGATCGGTCGAACCGCCCGCCGCGAGGATGGCGCCGACGCGGAGCGAGGCCGGCGTGGCGCCGTCGGCGGCCTCGATCATGCCCGGCGCGGCGCTGCTCTTGAGTGTCTCGAGCGCGATCGGTGTCGGTCCCGCATCGTCGTCCGGCGTGCGCGCGGCCGCGGTCGCGGCGGGCGCTCCATCGCAGGATGCATCCTCGGCGATCAGCGTCGTCGAGGGGTCGGGCGTCCCGTCATGGCCGCCGTCGTAGATCCACGCCCAGCCGCCGGGATCGTGACGCCAGATCGTCCCGAAGCTGCCGCCTCCCCGGCCCGACGAACCCGTCCACGCGCCGGCCGAGTAGGCAAGGCTTCCGTCGCAGGAGGTGATCGTGTGCGTCGGGTGCCACGCGATGCTGGCCCGCGGATCGGCGCGGCCGCCGAGCGCGCGCAACGCCGGCATCTGGTCAGGCTCGAACAGGATCGCGTCGGGCGCGGCGTAGGTGCGGAAGGCGGTCCACTGGCCGTCCCGCGCCGCGGCAGCCGCGAAGGAGCGCTCCGCATCCGCGACCGGCGGCGAGGCCATCAACAGCGCGCCCAGCAGCAGCATCAGAGCGCGCCCTTCTCGTAACCGACACCTGCGTTCCGGTGCGCCGCGACCAGCGTATTGCGCAGGAGCACCGCGATCGTCATCGGGCCGACGCCGCCCGGAACCGGCGTGATCGCCGCCGCGACCTGCGATGCCTCGCCGAACGCGGCGTCGCCGACCAGGCGCGTCTTGCCCTCGCCCGCATCGATGCGGTTGATGCCGACGTCGATCACGGTTGCGCCCGGCTTGATCCAATCACCGCGGATCATCTCGGGCCTGCCGACCGCGGCGACGACGATGTCGGCGCGGCGCACGACGGCGGCGAGATCGCGCGTGCGGCTGTGCGCGATCGTGACCGTGCAGTTCTCGGCGGTGAGCAGCGCCGCCATCGGCTTGCCGACGATGTTCGAGCGGCCGACCACCACCGCATCGAGCCCGGAGAGGTCGCCGAGCCGCTCCTTGAGCAGCATCAGGCAGCCGAGCGGCGTGCAGGGCACGAAGCCGTGCAGCCCGACCGCGAGCCGCCCGGCATTGACGACGTGGAAGCCGTCGACGTCCTTGTCCGGGTCGATCGTTGCGATGATCGCCTGCTCGTCGATCTGCGGCGGCAGCGGCAGCTGGACGAGGATGCCGTCCACCACGGGATCGGCGTTGAGCTGCTGCACGAGCGCGACGAGATCATCCTGTCCGACGTCGGCCGGCAGGCGATGATCGAAGCTCTTCATCCCCGCCTCTGCCATCGCCTTGTGCTTCGAGCGGACATAAACATGGCTCGCCGGATCCTCGCCGACGATGACCACCGCGAGCCCCGCCGGGCGGCCCGCCGCCCGCGCGAACGATGCCGCTTGGCTCGCGACCTTGCCGCGCAGCCCGGCGGCGAACGCCTTGCCGTCGATGATCGCGGCGCTCATGTCGAATAGGCCTGCATGATCAGCGCCGGCAGCAGATGATCCTTCACGATCACGATCAGCAGGATCACCACCATCGGCGAAAAATCGAGCCCGCCCATGTCCGGCAGGATCTTGCGGAACGGGCGGTAGAGCGGCTCGGTCAGCCGATCGAGCCCGGTCCACAGCCCGCGCACGAAATCATTGTGCGTGTTGATGACGTTGAACGCGACCAGCCACGACAGCACCGCCTGGATGATGATGATGTAGAGCAGCACGCGCAGCAGCAGGTCGATGATCTGGTAGAGCGCGACGAGCATCGCAATGAGGTCCCCGGAAACGATCGCCGCCGATGTAGCGACGGCAAAGCGGTGCGGCAACATGAAGCCCCTCCTCAGAAGGGCGGGGTTCGGGTGGGTCGTGTGTGGGAGAAACGCTCGCTTCGATAGCAACCCACCCCTGAGCCCCCTCCCTTCAAGGGAGGGGAGAGCTACGCGGCCCGCCCGATCAGCGTGCCCGCGCCGCGCTGGGTGAACATCTCGAGCAGCATGACGTGCGGCACACGCCCGTCGAGGATGACCGCCGCGCCGACGCCCTGCTCGACCGCCTTCACGCAGGTCTCGACCTTCGGGATCATGCCGCCCGCGATAGTACCGTCCGAGATCAGGGTGGTGATGTCGTTCGGGCTGAGGTCGGTCAGCAGCCGCTTTTGCTTGTCGAGCACGCCGGCGACGTCGGTGAGCAGGAAGAAGCGCGCGGCGCCGAGCGCGGCAGCGATCGCGCCCGCCATCGTGTCGGCGTTGATGTTGTAGGTCCAGCCGTCGGTGCCGATCGCGATCGGCGCGACCACCGGGATGATCCCGGCGCTGGTCAGCGTGTCGATGATCGTACGATCGACATGGAGCGGCTCGCCGACATAGCCGAGATCGGTGCCGTCCGGCCGCTCGACCTTGCGCGCGGTGACGAGCCAGCCGTCCTTGCCCGAGATCCCGGCGGCGCGGCCGCCCGCGGTGCCGATCCAGCCGACGATCTCCTTGCCCACCGCTCCGGCGAGCACCATCTCGGCGACATCCACCGTGACGGCATCGGTGACGCGCAGGCCATCGACGAAGCGCGATTCGACGCCGAGCCGCTTCAGCATCGATCCGATCTGCGGTCCGCCGCCGTGGACCACGACCGGGTTGATGCCGCACTGGCGGAGCAGCACGATGTCGGCCGCGAACTGGCGCGCGGTCTCGGCGTCGCCCATGGCGTGGCCGCCATACTTCACGACGAAGGTTTGGCCCGCATAGCGCTGGAGATAGGGCAGTGCCTCGACGAGCGTCTCCGCCTTGGCGAGCAGGCTGGGATCGGGCGCGTTGGATTCGGACGTGGTGGCCATGGCGCGGCGCCTTAGGCAAATAGGACGCGCGGCTCCAGTGCGAATGGCGAGGCCCTAGCCAACAGACCCCCTTCGCACTGAGCTTGTCGAAGTGCCGTTCTTGTTTTCGGACGAAGAAGGACAGTGACTCGACAGGCTCAGCACGAACGGGTTGATCTCATTCGAGCACCCGCGCGGCAATCGCGTCGCGCTTGCCTGCGTCGACGCCGAGCACGTCGCGCAGATAGGCGTCGAGCGTCCCGTGGCGCGCGTCAATCGCGGCGAAGGCGGCATCGAGATAGGCGGCGTCGACGGACATCAGCACCGCCATCGCCTCTTCGGAAATCGCCTTTCCCTCAATTGCGCTGGCCTGCGCGGCACCCGCAACGCGTTGCTCGAGCCGCGATGCCGCGTTGGTGCGGAGATAGTCGGCGGCGATATCGTCGCGATGCACGCCCATCATCGCATGGAACAGCGCCACCGCGAGCCCGGTGCGGTCCTTGCCGGCGACGCAGTGGACGAGCGTCGGCCCGTCGCTCGTCGCCAGCGCGTCGAAATAGTGGCGCAGCGCCGGCACCAGCCCGGCGCGGAACGGCATGCCGCCATAGCTGCCGAGCATCGCACGGCGCGCGCCCTCGGGCGTATCGGCGCCGCCCGCCGCCTCGACATGCGGCGCGAGCCCGCTGGTATCGGCATCGCTGAACAGATGCCGCGCGGCGAAGCCGGCGGGACGCGGGCACGGCGCCTTGCGCCGCTCTTCCGGGCTGCGCAGGTCGATCACCGCGGCAAAGCCTATCGTGCCGACCGCGGCGAGATCCTCCGGCGTCGCGTCGCGGTGCTGCGCCGATCGGAACAGCCGGCCCCGCCGCAGCCGGCCGCCGCCGGCCGTCGCGTAGCCGCCATAATCGCGGAAGTTGAGGATGCCGGCAAAGCGGCGATCGTCTGGCTCGGTGGCGGCGGTCATGGATACGTCCCTTATCGCGCGTTGCGGCGAGCGCGCTTTCGGGCAACAAGCCCGGCGAAGGCAAGCGCGGAGGCGAACGGCGATGAGTCTGGACGGCAGCTATGACGAGGCCAACGTCTTCGCGAAGATCCTCCGCGGCGAGCTGCCGAGCACCCGCATCTACGAGGACGACAAGACGCTCGCCTTCCTCGACCTCTTCCCGCAGTCGCTCGGCCATTCGCTGATCGTCTCGAAGGATTCGAAGGCGCGGAACATCCTCGAGATCGAGGATCAGGCGCTATGCGCGGTGATCGCGACCACGAAGAAGGTCGCCGCCGCGCTGCGCAAGGCGCTAACCCCGGACGGGCTGGTCGTCGCCCAGGCCAACGGCGCGCCGGCCGGACAGACCGTCTATCATCTCCACTTCCACGTCATTCCGCGCTGGACGTCGGCGCCGACGACGCATGCCTTTGGCACGCTCGGCGCGCCCGGCAAGATGGCCGATCCCGATCAGCAGGCGAAGCTCGCGGAGACGATCCGGGACTGTTTCTGACCTTTCTGCCCCGTTCGGGCTGAGCCAGTCGAAGCACTGAGCTTCTTCGCTGCTCAAGGAAAGACAGCCCTTCGACAAGCTCAGGGCGAGCGGAGTGAGGAGGCAGCTGACGGTCGTTCCACCAGCAGCGTCGCGGCTAGGCTGATCGCTGCGGCAGCCGCCAGCCACAGGCCCGGCACCGCGCGATTGTGGGTCGCGCCGATCAGCCAGGTGACCGCGAAGGGCGTGAAGCCGCCGATCGCAGTCGCGAGGCTGTAGGCGAAGCTGAAGCCCGAGGCACGTACCTCTTCCGGCACGATCTCGGTGAGGTACACCACCATCGCCGAGTTGTAGCTGGCGTAGATCGCCGACAGCCACAACTCGACAGCGACCAGCCTCGCGACGCTGGGCGCATGCGTCAGCCACAGCATCGCCGGATAGGCGGTGACGATCGCAAGCGCGGTGCAGGCAATCAGGATCGGCTTGCGACCGATGCGATCGGACAGGGCGCCCATCAACGGCAGCCAGACGAGGTTGGACGCGCCGACCGCGGCGGTGACGATGAGCGTGCCGCTCGCGGGCAGGCCGAGCAGCTTGCCGAAGGTCGGCGTGTAGGCGGTGATCATGTAGAAGCTCACCGTCGTCATCAGCACCAGCGCCATTCCGGCGAGGACGCGTGCCCTGCCCCGCCACAGCCCGGCTGCGATCGCGCGAAGATCGAGATGCTCCGCGCGCGCCGCGAAGGCATCGGTCTCGCGCAGGTGGCGGCGCAGGAGGAACAACGCCGGCACGACGAGGCAGCCGAAGGCGAGCGGCAGCCGCCATCCCCACGCCGCGAGCGCCTCCGGCCTGAGCGTCGCCGACAGCGCGACGCCGATCAGCGCCGCGACGACCACCGCGATCTGCTGCGAAGCCGACTGCCACGAGACGTAGAAGCCCTTTTGGGCCTCGGGCGCGATCTCGGCGAGATAGACCGAAACGTTGCCGAGTTCCGCCCCCGCCGAGAAGCCTTGCAGCAACCGCCCGGCAAGGACGAGCAGCGGCGCGGCGACGCCGATCGCGGCATAGCCCGGCGTCGCCGCCAGCGTCACGATGCCAACGCTCATCAGGGCGAGCGTGAGCAGCAGCCCGGCGCGGCGGCCGCGCCGATCGGTGAAGGCGCCGAGAACGATCGCGCCGAGCGGCCGCATCAGGAAGCCGACGCCGAACGTGGCCAGCGACTTCAAGAGCGTCCCGAACGCGTCGCCGGCCGGGAAATAGGCATTGCCGATCGCGCCGGCGAAATAGCCGAACACCATGAAATCGTACATTTCGAGGAAAATGCCGGCAGCGACGCGGAACACGTCGCCGGCGCGGCGCGGCTGGCTGCTGGCCTCGATCATGCGCCAGCCTATCGCATGCACGCACGGTTGCCAGCACCCTCTGCGCGTCGCGCTCCCGATCCCGCACTGGTCCGCGTGCACCGAGCGCAATCGACCGAAAAGTCGCGTTTTTGCTGCAAAGTTTAGTGACGCGCGCGCGCGCCGCGCCTAGACAGGCGCGACCAACCGCGGCGGCCTGCCGCGCGTCCGGGGGGACGAATGGATCGACCGAGCGGCGTGACGCCATCCGGCGGCGCGCATGATCCGCAGCAAGCGCGCATCGCGCGCCGCTACAAGGTGTTCGAGGCGACGCGCATGACGTGCGGCGCCGCCGAATCGCGCGTCCACATCATCAATCTATCCCTCACCGGTGCGCTCGTCCACGCGACCCACCCGCCGGAACCGGGGGCGCATGTGACGATCGACCTTGCCGAAATGGGCGTGGCGGCGCGGGTCGTCTGGATCGTCGGCGAGCGCTTCGGCGTGGCGTTCGACAAGCCGCTCGACGAGAATGCCCTCGCCCGGATCGTGCCGAGCTGAGGCCCTCCCGATCCGGCCCGATGCGATAACAAGATCGAGCGGCGGAAGAGGAGAGACCTGATGGACCTTGCAGAGGACAGGCTGGCGACGCTCATCGCCAAGGAGATACGCGAGCTCGCGCTGCTCTATGCGCGCGGCGTTGATCGCCGGGATTATGCGCTTCTCCGCACGCTCACACGAGCGACGGCGTCGATCATCATGGCGACGTTTTCTCCGGCAGCGCCGCCGACTTCGTCGACCGGCTCGAGATCGGTCTGCCCGCGATGCGCTATACCGGCCACCATGTCGCTAATCACCTCATCTCCGTTGCTGGCGAGGAGGCCGAGGGCGAGGTCTATTGCCTCGCCTTCCACATCCTCGCCGATGGCAAGGGCGGCTTCATCGAGGATCTTATGCTGGTCCGGGCCACCTTCAGCCTGGGACATACGGTCGTTGACGACAGCCTGCTTGCCGGGTGCAGCGAAGGCAAAGTGGTCGTTCTTCACCGGCCCAGCGTCACCGTTCGAGAAGAGCAACCTGAACCGGATAAAAATAGGAGCCGTGGACAAAGGGTATCCACATCAGGACTGAGGCGAGATTGACGAAGCCGAGACAGGAGTCGGCGGTCTTGTCGTAGCGGGTGGCGATCCATCGCCAGTTCTTGAGCTTGTTGAACAGGCGTTCGACCTGGTTGCGCCAACGGTACTTGGCGCGGTCGTGGGGCACCGGCTCACAGCGGTTGCTCTTGGCGGGGATGACCGCCTCCACGCCCGAGCGCGCCAGCTCGTCGCGGATCGCGTCGGCGTCGTAGCCTTTGTCGGCGAGCAAGGCCGCGATCAGGTCGGCGGCCATGAGCATAAGCGGCCCAAAACCTTGCGTGTCGTGCGTCTGGCCAGGCGTCAGGACAAAGGCGAGCGGGCGGCCCTGGGCGTCGTACCGGGCGTGGAGCTTGGTACTGAAACCGCCGCGCGACCGGCCGAGGGCCTCTCTTTCCTGAGTCCCCCTTTTATACCGGCTGCGCAGTGGTGCGCCCAGACAACGGTGCTGTCGATCATGTCGGCGGTGCGATCACGCTCGACCAACTCGGACAGGCCCTCGAGCAGCGCGTCGAACACGCCCGTCACCGCCCATCGCCGGTAGCGACGGAACACGCTGTTCCACTTCCCATATTCCTCCGGCAGGTGCCGCCACTGCGCGTCCGTTCGGGCCACCCACATCATGCCCTCGAAGTAGCGCCGATTGTCCTGCGTGGGTCGGCAGCCCCGCCCGCGCTCAGCCAGCAGCAGCGGCCCGATCAGCGCCCACTCGTCGTCAGAAAGCCCGATCCGCTCGCCCAAGCCGCCCTCCAAAAGCCAGCCTTGAATCAAGCCCCGAGTCCGCCGTCAACCTTTGTCCACGGCTCCTAGTCGGTAAAGTGCCGCACTAGCTGTTCAGCAACCTCATCGGGTGCTTCTCGCGTCGGGAAATGACCGACAGCGGGAATCACTATCCTCCGGAAAGGCCCGGAATATTTCTCCGCGACGTTTTCGCTTGTGGGCGGAGGATTGACGCCGTCCTGCTCGCCTTGAATATAGATCGCTGGGACCGCGATTGCGCTGGTGGACTTGACCTTGTCATCAAGCCATTTGCTCAGCAGGTCGGGCTCGGCCTCACCCCAGCGTGATCTATAGCTGTGCAGGGTGACGTCGACCCAATCCGGGTTTTCAAAAGATTCGGCCGCCTTCTCGAAGAGCGCGTCATCGAACCAACCCGCGGGAGACCACGTCTCCCACATGATACGCGCGAATCCCTTCGGATCATCGCGGACTGCCCGCGCGCCACGTTCGGTGGTTTGGAACCAATGATACCACTGCAGTCGGGCATGCCAGAACGGCGGTGTCTTCAATCCGCCCAGCCGAGACGGTGTCGACAACATTGCTATCCGCTCGACCCTGTCCGGCCAGCCCACAGCTAGCATCTCTGCTATGTTGGCACCCCAGTCGTGTCCCGCCACAACGAAGCGTCCGACGGCGAGGCGGTCGAGAAGATCGATCGCGTCGAGCGCGAGCATCGCGGCATTCCCGGTGCGCGGCACTTCCGGCCCCAGGAATCGCGTTTGACCAAATCCGCGTGCGTTGGGTGCGATGGTGCGGAAGCCGGTCTCGTTCAGCGCTGGGACAATGCCATCCCACGTGGACGCGTCATCGGGCCACCCATGCAGGAGAAGGACGACCGGCGCATCGGAAGGACCATCGTCCTTATAGCTAATCTCGAGCAGCTTCGTTCGTATACTTATCATGAAGCGCAAACGCGCGAGCGTGCGATCCGTTCGGGTTGCGCTCGGCTGCCGATGATCACGAAACACCGCGAATGACCGCAATCGAGATCGCCCGCTGAGCTTCTGAACGGCGTACATTGGGTCGTTTCCGGTCGATAGATCAGCAATCGGCAATAAGGCCTTTCATTTTCGACGATCAGGATTCTAGCCCAAGGAAGCGATTGGGGGCGGTCGGGAGAAGCGACGTCTGCGCACGCGCGCAAGTTTGCGCGCGTGCTTGGCCCGAGTGACCTTATCGGCATGCTGGCGAAGCGACGAAGTTCGCGATGAGGCCATCGCTTCGGTATCGATCGCCACCTCCATTGCGGTGCCATTGACCAGGTGAGATCCGAGACAGCTTGCTACCAGCAGGTCTTGCGCCGCTCGCCATAAGAAGCTGCCTTACCGCCTCCAGCTCGCCGTCAACGTCCGATCCAATATGGTGCGTGATCTGGAGCGTGAACAGGCTGAGACCAACACCGCGGTCGAACGTCGCGGCGCCGAGCCATCGATCAGGGCCGATCTGCCAAAAGCGGACATGGTGGCGTCGATCGGCGCTCC
>JAFAZF010000034.1 GCA_019239915.1 Sphingomonadaceae bacterium | reverse complement strand
CGTCTCGGTCGCCGGGCTGCCGATCGCCGCCGCCTTCTTCCGCACGCTCGATCCCGACGCGACGATCGAGATCGTAACGGAAGAGGGCGCGAAAACGGCGCGCGGCGGTACGCTGATGCGAATCGAGGGAAGGGCGCGGGCACTCCTCACCGCCGAGCGCTCCGCGCTTAACAGCGTACAGCATCTCACCGGGATCGCGACGCTGGCGCGACGTTACGTCGACGCGATCGCCGGTACCGGCGCGACCTTGCTCGATACCCGCAAGACCATCCCGGGGCTGCGTCTGCTCGAGAAATATGCGGTGCGCATGGGCGGTGGCACCAATCATCGCATGGGCTTGTGGGACGCCGCGATGATCAAGGACAATCATATCGCGGTCGCCGGCGGGATCGGTCAGGCGGTCGGCTGCGCGAGGGCCGCCGGCATCGCGCGCATCATCGTCGAGGTCGACCGCATCGACCAAATCGAGCCGGCGCTGGCTGCGGGCGCGACGCACCTGCTGCTCGACAATATGGACCCGGCGACGCTGCGCGGCGCGGTGACGCTCGTCGGTGGCCGCGTACCGACCGAGGCTTCGGGTGGCGTCACGCTCGAGTTGATCCGCGCCATCGCCGAAACCGGCGTGACCTATATCTCGGTGGGACGGCTGACCCAGTCCGCGCCGGCCGCCGACATCGGGCTCGATTTCCAGCCTCTCTGAAACTTACGCTTGATCTCGTTCCCGTTATGTTCGATGAAGCGCTATGCGCTGGCTCGTCACCCTGCTCGCCCTGCTGATCCCGCAGGCCGCTTTCGCTGCCCTGGACTGTTCGCCGCCGGCGCATGTCGCCGCACCCCACAGCGTCGGGCCGAGCGACACCGAGCCGGCGCGGCAGGCGCGTGTCGTCGGCTATACGCTCGCGCTCGGCTGGGCGCCGGAATATTGTCATCGTCGCCACGGCGCCGAGGACGCGTTCGAATGCAATGGCCCGCTCGCACATCGTTTCGTGCTGCACGGGTTATGGCCCGACGCCGCCGATCCGAAAGGCTGGCCGGAATATTGCCACGCGGCGGCGCTACTGCCCGAACCGCTGCTGAAGGCGAACATGTGCATGACGCCGTCGGCGCAGCTGCTCCAGCACGAATGGGCCAAGCATGGCAGCTGCATGGCGGCGACACCCGAAGCCTATTTCGCCAAGGCGTCGGCGGCGTTCGCTGCGCTGCGCTTCCCGCATGTCGGTGCGCTGGCACATGATCGCGAGCTGACCTCCGCGGCACTGCAGAAGGCGTTCGCCGAAGCCAATCCCGGAACGCCGCCGCAGGCGTTCGCGATCATGGCGAACCGCGCCGGCTGGCTCGAGGAGGTGCATCTCTGCCTGGGGCTCGACATGCGTCCGCGCGCCTGCCCGGCGGGGGCGGGCAGCGCCGATCCGGCCAAGCCGCTCAGGATCGAGAGGGGATCGGCGCGGCCTCGATCGTCGCCGTGGCGGGATGGTGGCGATCGAGATGGCGGCGGATCATCGCGAGATTGAGACTGTTGGAGCGGAAGAAGAAGTCGGGGATGGCGCCGATCAACGGGATCGCGCCGAGCAGCGCATCGAAGCCGACATTGCCCGCCATGCGCGCGAGCTGCCATTTGCTCATGCCGAGATTACGCGCTTCCCAGACGATGTAGGCGCCGAGCAGCGCGCCGACGAGATCGCCCGCGACCGGGATAACGTCGAGAATCACATCAAGCCCGAAGCGCTGCTTCGTACCGGGGATGACGAAGAGCCCCTCGAGCAATCGCTCCATTCCTTCGATCCGCTGGCGCACCGAAGCGGGATCGCGGCCGATCGGCAACCGCGCGGCAAGATCGTTGAACGGGTCCGGGCGAATCGCCATGGCTGCTCCTCGGGAGCGTCATCGCGCGGATGCCGCTTATGGTTCCGCAGCGCCGATGAACGCGTGGGCGTCAGGCGCGAGGCGTGCCCCCTATCCAATGCGGCAGACGCTGCGGAAGGCGCGGCTTCACCGGCTCCAGTGGATGTCGATCGGCTGCTCGGCGTCGGCCAGCACGCGGCCGATCGGGTAGCGCGATCCGTCGCCGTCCTCGATCGCCTGCTCCAGCACCTGCCGCTTTTCGTCGCCGGAGAGCACGAGCATGATCGCGCGCGCGCTGAGGATAGCGGATCGCGTCAAGGTGATCCGCGCCACCGGCGCATCGTCGGGCATCGGATCGGGCTTCACGCCGATCGCGCGGCGCGCCTTCGGCGCGGTCAGCGCCTCCTCATATTCGGCGGAGGGGAAGATCGAAGCGGTGTGGCCATCATTGCCGATGCCGAGCTGGACGAGGTCGGGCGGCCATTTGAGATCGTGGAGCCGCGCGTCCGCCGCCTTGCCGGCAACGACATGGTCGGCGTTGTCGGCGCCGAGCGGCATCACCCGCGCGCCCTTGGGCAGGAAGATCCGCGCGAGCATGCCGACGTTCGAGAGCGGGCTGTCAACCTTCACCAGCCGCTCGTCCGCCGGGATGATGGTGACGTGCTTCCACGCGAGCTTGGCCTGCGCCAGCTTCTCGAATGCGGGCACCGGCGTCTTGCCACCCGAAAGCGCGATCAGCGCCTCGCCGCGCGCGTCGAGCGCGCTCTCGATGATGAAGCCGATATCGCCGGCCACCGCCTCGGCCAGCTCGGCCGGATCGTCATAGTCCCACCACTCGGCTTCAATCATGCCATGTCGCTCCGTCACGTTCGGTCAAGGCGATACCGGCGGACGGGCCCCAGGTTCCCGCCGCATAGGGCTTCGGTTCCAGTCCGGCGGCTGCCCAGCCGTCGCGGATCGCATCGATCCACTCCCATTGCGCCTCGACCTCGTCGCGGCGCACGAACAAGGTCGGGTCGCCCTCGACGAGATCGAGCAGCAGCCGCTCATAGGCGATCCGCCGCCGGGTGTCCGCGAACGCATTCGCCATGCCGAGATCGAGCGGCACCTCGCGCAGCCTGATGCCGTCGCGATCGAGACCCGGCTGCTTGGCCATCAGCAGCAG
>JAFAZF010000030.1 GCA_019239915.1 Sphingomonadaceae bacterium | reverse complement strand
AGCGACCAGAATCCCTGCGACGGCAAGTGACGTGCTGCTGACCGCGCCCCTCCTCCAGCTCGCGATGCTGACCGCCGACGCCCCGGGCGTCGCCGACGGCGCGCGGTTGCGTCCGGCGGCGGCGATCGACAGCGACGGCACCGCGCTGCGCCTGGTGCTCGCGGCACGAGCACTCGGCGCGCCGGCGCCGACCGCCACCGATGCGGACACCGGAGCGGCGACCAGTGCCGGCGACCTGGCGTCGATCGCGCCAGCGTCGCCGACGCCGGACCAGATCGCCCTCGCCGCGCGGGACTTCGCCATGTCGCGGTCCGCGGGGTTCCGCAGCGACAACGCGGTGGCGAGCGACTCCGGCGTTCCGCTGATTTTGCCGCCTCCGCCGACGCCCGAGCAGATCGCGCTCGCGGATAGCAACGCGGCGGCGATGGCGCCGTCGCCGACCGCTCTGGCCCAGGATCCGGTTTCGCCCGCGACTGTCGAGCAGGTGTCGCCGCTGCCGACCAAGGCCGAGCTCGAAGCGGCGCCGCCACCGGAAGCGATCGCGCAGAACGATCCCGATCCGGGCGCGCCGCTGCCGCCGCCGCCGCTGGTCGAGGATCCGAACGCACCCAATGCTCCGCCGCCGACGCTCGGCGAGGATGCCGATCGCGCCGTGCTCGACGATCGGCGTCGCCCCGGCAGCATGGATCGCGCGCTCCCGCCGAAGGTCGTTCAGGTGAACCCCGGCGCGGTCTATGCGCCGCCGCCGGAAGCGTTCGGATCGAGCGAGTTCCCGATCCCCGACCGCTGGCGCCTGATCCAGTCGCTCGGGATCGTGAAGGAACATTTCTTCGATCCCTATCACCAGAACACGTTCAAGGGCGATCGCCCGCTCTGCAAGGCGGATGACGAGGAGCAGAAAGCGCGCGAGGACGCGCATATCCCGAAGTGCATCACACCGGGATTCCTCAAGGGGCGCGACTGGTTCCTCGAGCTCAGCGCCGATTCGGACACGGTCGTCGAGCCGCGCAGCTTCCCGCTGCCTGTCGGCGTGCCGACCACCGAGCGACCAGGCACGGACGATCTGTTCGGTCGATCGAGCAGCCTGCTCTTCTCGCAGACGTTCATCTTCGGCGCGTCGCTGATCAAGGGCCAGACCGCGTTCAAGCCGCCCGAGATAGAATATCGCATCGGGCTGGCGATGAACGTCAACTATGCCGACGTGCCCGAGCGCGGCATCCTCAACATCCGGCCGACCAAGGGCACCACGCGCGCGGATCATTTCCTCGGCGTGCAGGAGCTGTTCGTCGACTATCACATCAAGAACACGTCGGACCGCTACGATTTCATCTCGCTGCGTGCCGGCATCCAGCCGATCAATTTGGATTTCCGCGGCTTCCTGTTCAACGACAACAATCTCGCGATCCGCTTCTTCGGCGACCGTGACGACAATCGCCTGCAGTTCAATGTCGAGGGCATCTGGCGGCTCGAGAAGGACACCAACTCCGGCTTGAACGATCTCGGCCAGAGCCCGCGCGACGATTTCATCCTGCACGCCAACGTGTTCCGCCAGGATTTCCCGCTGCCCGGCCTGACCAGCGAGCTCAGCGCGACCTGGAACATCAATCGCGAGCGTGACAATATCCACTATGACAGCAACGGCTTCCCGGTACGCCCGGCGCTGATCGCGGATCTGCGCGGCCGCAATTACGATGCGATCTACGTCGGCTACGGTGCAGAGGGGCGGTTCGGCCGCTTCAACATGTCGTTCCAGGCCTATGGCCTGTTCGGTTCGGACCGCAATAATCAGTTCAGCGGCAAGCCCGCCAAGATCCGCTCCTTCTTCGCCGCGATGGAGCCGAGCATCGACTTCGACTGGGTCCGCGTCCGCGGCGCCGCGATGTATCAGATGGGCGACAAGAGCCCGTTCAGCAACACCGAGACCGGCTTCGACGCGATCAGTGAGAACCCGATCTTCGCCGGCGCCGACACGAGCTACTGGATCCGCCAATCGGTGCCGTTTATCGGCGGCCCGACCGCGGTTTCGCTGACCGGACGTAACGGCCTGCTCGTCGACCTGCGCACGTCCAAGGACGAGGGCCAGTCCAACTTCATCAATCCCGGCGAGAAGCTGCTCGGCATCGGCGCCGATTTCGACCTGCTGCCGCAGCTTCGCGTCTCGGCCAACGCCAATCATCTCTGGTTCGACAACACCACCGTGCTGCAGGACATGCGCAACGAGGGCAGCATCCCGAAGAACATCGGTTGGGATCTGTCGACCGCCATCATCTATCGCCCGAAGATGACGCAGAACCTCGTCTTCCGTCTCTCAGGCGCGATCCTGCAACCTGGTAACGGCTTCCGCGATCTCTTCGAAAACGAGAACCGCCACGAGCGCTACTACTCGGTCCTGTTCAACGCCATTCTAGCCTATTGAGCCGATGCAAGCAGACGCCTCCCTTCTCCTGAAGCGCGCCCTCAAGGCGCTGCTCGGCATCGCCGCCGCGGCGGGCCTGCTCGGCTCCGGCCTGCTCTTCGCGCAGGAGGAGGAGCATCCGCAGAACGTCCATTATGCGATGACGGCGCCCGCGCCGGCGACGCAGGCAAAAGCGGACGCGGAAGCGAAGAGCGCCGGCTGCGTCAGCTGCCACACCGCCAGCGACCAGTTCACGATGCACGAGACGCCGGCGGTGGTGCTCGGCTGCACCGACTGCCATGGCGGCGATGCGAGCGTCCGCGGCAACGCCGGTCTGCCGCACAGCGCGCCCGCCTATATGGCGGCGCTGCGCAAGGCGCACGTGTTGCCGCGCTATCCGAAAGCCTGGAACTGGCCGAACTCGGCCAATCCGCGCGACAGCTACACGCTGCTGAACCGGGAATCGCCCGAGTTCATCCGCTTCATGAACCCGTCCGACTATCGCGTCGCGCGGCTCGCATGCGGCGCCTGCCACCTCAACATCATTCAGGCCGCCGAGCGCTCGCTTATGGCGACCGGCGCGATGCTGATCGGCGGCGGCGCCTATAATAACGGCATCCTGCCCTATAAGAACTATGTGATCGGCGAGGCCTATACCTCTAAGGGCGAGCCGGCGAAGATCGAGTCGCCGGGCAGCCCGCCCGGCAAGGTGACGCCCGAGCAGGCGGCACGCGGGGCGCTGCCGGCGCTCTACCCGCTGCCGACCTGGGAAGTGGTCCCGCCCTCCGACGTGTTCCGCGTGTTCGAGCGGGGCGGCCGCAACATCAACACTCAGTTCCCCGAGATCGGCAACCCGAACCTCAACGGCATCCAGCGGCTCGAGGAGCCCGGCCGTCCAGATCTCAAGCAATCCAACCGCGGCCCCGGCACCGGTCTGCGCGTGGCGATCGCGATCCTCAACATCCACAAGACGCGTCTCAACGATCCGTACATGTGGTTCCAGGGCACGAACGACAATCCCGGCGACTATCGACAGTCGGGCTGCGCGGGCTGCCATGTCGTCTATTCCAACGACCGCGATCCCAAGCACAGCCTGATCTACGCGCCGTTCGGCCGCGACGGCCAGACCCAGACGGTCGATCCCACGATCGCCGCCAAGACCGAGCCTGCCGACGGTGAGCACGGCCTCGAGAGCGACGCGACGCCAGAGCATCCGATCGGCGCGATGAAGGAAGCCGGACACCCGATCCGCCACAGCTTCACCCGCGCGATCCCGAGCGCGCAGTGCATGACCTGCCACATGCACCAGCCCAACATCTTCCTGAACAGCTACTATGGCTACACGATGTGGGATTATGAGAGCGACGCGCCGCTGATGTGGCCGGAGCATCAGAAATATCCCACCGCGGCTGAGGTGCGGAAGGTGCTCGACCGCAATCCCGAGGGCGCGAGCCCGCGCGGCAAATGGGCCGATCTCGGCTTCCTGCGCCGTGTGTACGACGACGTGAATCCCAAGGCGCAGTCGACCCAGTTCGGCGACTATCATGGCCATGGCTGGAACTTCCGCGCGATCTACAAGCGCGATCGCGAGGGCAATCTGCTCGACGCCGACGGCAAGATCGTCTCGCCCAACGACCCAGAGAAGTTCCGCAAGGCCGGCATGGGCGAGTTCGCGCCGGTCGGCGAGCAGAAGGGCAAGGCGGTCCACATGATGGACATCCATGCCGAAAAAGGCCTGCAGTGCGCGGATTGCCACTTCGCGCAGGACAGCCACGGCTCGGGCTTGATCTACGGCGAAGTCGCCAACGCGATCGAGATCGGCTGCAAGGATTGCCACGGCACGCCAGACGACTGGCCCACGCTCAAGACCTCGGGACCGGCGGCGCCTCCGGGCGGCACCGACCTTTCGCTGCTGCGCAACGCCGACGGCAAGCGCCGCTTCGAGTGGACCACCGACGCCGCCGGCGAACGCGTGCTGATCCAGCGCTCGATCGTCGATCCCAAGCTCGAGTGGAAGGTCAGCCTGGTCAAGGAATCGGTCGATCGCGGCAGCGCGCACTTCAATCCCGTCGCGGCGCGCGCGAAGCTGATGTCCGACGAGGGGCCGGAGACCGGCAAGTTCAGCTGGGGTCCCGGCGTCACGCCCGAGCATCGCGCCCACAAGATGGACGAGATGGCCTGCTTCACCTGCCACCTCTCGTGGACGACGTCGTGCGGTGGCTGCCACCTGCCGATCGAGGCGAACTGGAAGACGACCACGCACCATTATGAGGGCGAGCTCACGCGCAACTTCGCCACCTACAATCCGCAGGTGGCGCGCGACGACATGTTCCAGCTCGGCATTCACATGACCACGAAGGGTCACGAGATCGCGCCGGTGCGATCCACGTCGGCGCTCGTGCTCAGTTCGACGAACATCAACCGCGACCGCATCTATGTACAGCAGCCGCCGATCTCGGCAGTGGGCTTCTCGAGCCAGGCGTTCGCGCCGCACTTCCCGCACACCGTGCGCAAGACCGAGACCAAGACTTGCTCGGACTGCCACCTGTCGGCGGCGAACGACAACAACGCGATCATGGCGCAGCTGATGCTGCAGGGCACCAACTTCGTGAACTTCGTCGGCCTCAACGTCTACACCGGTCTCGAGCATGCGATCGAGGCGATCCGCGTGACCGAGTGGGACGAGCCGCAGGCGGTGTTCGGCTCCTATCTGCAGAAATACGCCTATCCTGACTATTACCGGATGCACGTCGAGCAGAACCATCGCGAGCTCAAGGATTGGGTCCGCGGACAGCCGTTCGACAAGCATCTCTCCGGCGAGACGCATCCGACCGATCACATCATGAACACGGTCCACCCGACCGGCGGCGAGGTGCACTGCCTGCAGCTGCGCGGCGAATATCTGTTCACCGCCGAAGGCAAGGGCGGCTTCCGCGCCTTCGACGTGGCCTCGATTGCCAACAAGGACTTCTCGCAGCGGATCGTCAACGCGCCCTTCTCGCCGCTTGCCGACAACACGCACGTCGCGACGAGGAACGCGACCTGCATGGCGCTGCCGACCGACCAGGCGATCGCGCCGCTGCGCAACACCGAGAAGATGCGGGAGATGAACCAGGAGCAGGCGTTCCACCCGATCTACAGCTATGCGGCGATCACCGACAGCGAGGAGGGCCTGATCCTCGTCAACGTCGACACGCTGGCCGACGCTGACCCGCGCAACAACAATCTCCACCGCGCGCTGACCTGGAACCCGGGCGGCGTGCTCAACGGCGCGCGCCACATCACGCTTGCCGGCGACATCGCCTACATCATCACCAGCGCTGGTCTCGTCGTCGTCAATCTCGCCGATCCGCTGCACCCGGCGGTGGCCGCGCAGATCGCGCTGCCGGACGCGCGGGCGACCGCGCTCCAGTTCCGCTACCTCTGGGTGACCGACGCGCGCGGCCTCGAGCTGTTCGACGTCACCCACCTCACCGATCCAAAACCGATCCCGAGCGCGACGGTGCCGCTGGCAAATGCGCGGAAAGTCTATGTCGCGCGCACCTACGCCTATGTCGCGGCGAAGCAGGACGGGCTCGTCATCGTCGACGTCAAGAACCCCGAGCAGCCGAAGATCTACCAGAAGGTGACGTTCGATGGGCAGCTCAACGATGCCGAGGACGTGATCGTCGGATCGACCAACGCGTCGCTGTTCGCGTACGTCGCCGACGGTAGGAATGGGCTCAAGGTGATCCAGCTGACCAGCCCCGCGAGCCAGCCCAATTTCTACGGCTTCTCGCCGGCACCGATGCCGGAACTGATCGCCTGGGCGCACACGCCCTCCCCCGCCTTCGCGCTCTCCAAGGGACTCGACCGCGATCGTGCGGTGGACGAGACCGGCGGCCAGATCGCGATCTTCGGACGTGTCGGCTCACGGCCGTTCAATCGCCCGGAGATGGAACGCTTCTTCCTCAACAAGCACGGCGTTCCGTGGAAGGTCGTCGACACGCCTTCGTTCGATGACTGGGTGCCGGCGCCAGGCGCCAGGACGGCGAGCCGGTAAGGCGGCTTCCGGAAGCCGCTCGCTTCATGCATGACGGTACTCCGGCGCACGCCGAAGCTCTGGAGGATCAAGCGCACCGCCTGCCGTCAGGGTTCCGTCGTTCGCCGAAGCACGATAGCGGTGTGATGAGCCCGGGGATTGGACCGCCTCCCCTCATGGAAGGGAGGGGATCGAGGGGTGGGGCGCTATCGGTCGCCACGCTCCCGCCCGCAAATCAGCCCGGACCCCCACTTCAGGGAGAGAGCTTTCTATTCGGATGCCGTCGTCGGCTCGCTCAGGCCTCGCTGCTGCGCTCGGCGATCTCGGCGCGGACGAGGCGCACCGCCTCGGCATCGTCCCTCACCATCCAGAGCAGCTCGACGAGATCGGCGTCGCTCACGAAGCGGACGGTGGTGGTGAGGTGCTGCGCCATGATCTCGTTCCCTTGCTCGTTTGCTGGAAGGGTTAATGTCGGATTCGCCGCCAGCCGTCTGTGCCGCAACGCACAGGGCGATCCCGTGCAGCCAGCCCTCGCGACTAACTCCCCGTTCGTCCCAAGCGACGTCGAGGGACGTGCCGCACGCGGATTGCCAGCATGTCTCGACGTCGCTCGACGCGAACGGTGTTCTCTTTGATCATCCCTACCTGACAATCACCTCGACGCGGCGGTTGCGTGGTTCGGACGTGTTGTCCGGCGTCGGCACCAGCGGCTCCCGCTCGCCGCGCCACGTCGCGCGAACCTGGTTGGGCGGCAAACCGCGCGAAATCAGATAGTCGCGCACCTGCTCGGCGCGCTGCTCGGAGAGCTTGTCGTTGAACTCCATCGACGCGAGCGTGTCGGTATGGCCGACGACCTGCACCTCAGCGCCGGCGCGGCTATGTGCTTCCTGGAAAATCTGCTGCAGCGTCGCTTCCTGATCCGGACCCGGCGTCGCCTCGCCGACATCGAAGTTCAACGTGAAGTGCTTGGACGGCGGCGGTAGATCGGCGATAAGCTGGCCGTAGCGGGTCTCGACCGACGTCGGCGCCACGGCGCGGCTCTGGAGCGCGCCCTTGCCGGCAGCGAGGCTCACGCCGCTGTTGGCGTCCGCAAGCACCGTGCGATCGCTGCCATCCTCGTTGATCACCGCGAGCGCGCCGACCGGGCGGCCCGGCTCGCCCGGTAGCAGCACCACCCGCTCGGTCGCGCAGCCTGCCACTAACAACGCCGCGCCGATGAGCGACGCCAGGCGGCGCTTCACTGGACGTCGACCACGAAGCGTGTACCGCGCACACCGAGCAGCGACGTCGGCGTGCGCACGCGCATGGCGTC